>CAVQWS010000009.1:0-25589 GCA_963717725.1 uncultured Actinomycetes bacterium | reverse complement strand
CGGCGACTGGGCCGACCACGTCCGCCAGGTGGTCGAGAACCATGCGGTCGCGATCCCGCTCCTGGCCATCGTGGCGGTGGTCGCCCTCGTGGTCGCCTGGCGCCGCTTCGGGCTCTGGGCGACAGCGGTCGGCACCTACGTCTGCGCCGTGCCCTTGCTGTTAGCCGCGACCAAGAGCCTCCAGGGCTTTGTCGACAGCGCGCGTGCGGTGCTCGTGCTGCCGCTGCTCGTCGTGCTCTGGCGGCTCGGCCCGCGCTACCGGCCGTGGGCGGCGTTCTCGACAGTGGTGGTGGCGCTGCTGCTGCTCTCGGGGACGATCCAGAGCTTCGGCCGCCAGAGCCTGTTCGCCTTCCCGATCTTCTGGGCGATCGCCGACGGCCCGCGCTGGCTGCGCTGGCCGCCGCTCGCGGTGCTCGGCTTTGCCGGGAACATCGTGCTTGTCCTGCTGCTGACACACTTCGCGCCCTAGTGCCCGAGCAGATCTTGGTCACCGGCGGAGCCGGGTTCATCGGCTTGCATCTCGTGGACGGGCTGCTGCGCGCGGGCCACGGCGTGCGCGTGCTCGACAGCCTCGTCGAGCAGGTGCGCGGCGACTCCCAGCGGCCCGAGTACCTCGCCCGCGACGCGGAGCTGATCGCCGGCGATGTGCGCAACGCGGAGGTCGTGCGCGGCGCGCTCGAGGACACCGACTCGGTCGTCCACCTGGCGGCGAGAGTGGGAGTCGGCCAGAGCATGTACGAGCCCGCCGCCGCCAACACGGCCGGGACCGGCGTGCTGCTGGAGGCGCTGCTCGACCACCCGGTCCGCAAGCTCGTCGTGGCCTCGTCGATGAGCATCTACGGCGAGGGCGCCTACGAGCCGGTGCCGGCGATTGAGCGAACGCGCGAGCAGCTCGAGCGTGGCGAGTGGGAACCGAGCGGCCCGAACGGCGAGCGGCTCGAGCCGGTGCCGACGCCCGAGACCAAGCAGCCGGCACTCGCCTCGGTGTACGCGCTGACCAAATACGACCAGGAGCGCATGTGCCTGCTCTACGGCGCGGCCTACGACGTGCCGGCGGTGGCGCTGCGCTTCTTCAACGTCTACGGCCCGCGCCAGGCGCTGTCGAATCCCTACACGGGCGTGCTAGCGATCTTCGCCGCGCGCCTCCTGAACGACCATGCGCCGGTCGTCTACGAGGACGGCGCCCAGCGGCGCGACTTTGTCCACGTCTCGGACGTCGCGCGCGCCTGCCGGCTGGCGCTCGAGCAGGACGGCGCGGACGGCCAGGCGGTCAACGTCGGCAGCGGCCAGGGCACCTCGGTGCTCGAGATCGCCGAGACGCTTGCGCGCCTGCTCGGCAAGCAGATCGAGCCCGAGCTGCCCGGCAAGTTCCGCGCCGGCGACATCCGGCACTGCTTCGCCGATGTCACACGCGCGCGCGGGGTACTCGGCTTCGAGGCCGAAGTCCCGTTCGAGCAGGGCCTGGCCGAGCTGGCCGAGTGGCTCGAAGGCCAGGCGGCGACCGACCGCTTCGACGAGGCGGCGGCCGAGCTGGACCGGCGAGGGCTCACGGCCTAGTCGATACAGTCGAGGCATGGCCGCCGGAGCAACCGCCACCCTTCGCACCGGAGACCTGAGCCTTTCCTACGCGCCGCTCGGTTCGGTCGAGAACGTCGAGCGGCTGCCCTACTCGCTCCGGATCCTGCTCGAGAACGCGCTCCGTTTCGAGTCCGAGAGCGGCGTCGAGGCGGTCGCGCAGTGGCAGCCGCAGGACGAGCCGAACCGCGAGCTCGGCTTCCGCCCCTCGCGCGTGCTGCTGCAGGACTTCACGGGCGTTCCCGCGATCGTCGACGTCGCCGCGATGCGCAGCGCGATGGCCGACCTCGGCGGCGACCCGGCGAAGATCAACCCGCACATCCCGGCCGAGCTGGTGATCGACCACTCGGTGCAAGTCGACGCCTTCGCCACGAGGATGGCGATTTCGACCAACGTCGACCGCGACTACGAGCGCAACGGCGAGCGCTACGCCTTCCTGCGCTGGGGCCAGGGCGCCTTCGACAACCTGAAGGTCGTCCCGCCGAACACGGGCATTGTCCACCAGGTCAATCTCGAGTACCTCGCGCGCGTGATCGAGGAACGCGACGGCGTCGCCTTCCCGGACACGCTGGTCGGCACCGACTCGCACACGACGATGGTCAACGGCCTCGGCGTGCTCGGCTGGGGTGTCGGCGGAATCGAGGCCGAGGCCGCGCTGCTCGGCGAGGAGCTGTCGATGCTCGTGCCGCAGGTCGTCGGCGTGCGGCTCGACGGCCGCCTGCGCGAGGGCGCGACCGCGACTGACCTCGTGCTGACGATCACCGAGCTGCTGCGGAAGACCGGCGTCGTCGGCAAGTTCGTGGAGTACTTCGGCCCCGGGCTCGCGGGCCTCGCGCTGGCCGACCGCGCCACGATCGGGAACATGTCCCCCGAGTACGGCGCGACCTGCGGCTTCTTCCCGGTCGACGAGCTGACACTCGCCTACCTGAGACTGACCGGCCGGCCCGACGAGCGCGTTGCGCTGGTCGAGGCCTACTGCAAGGAGAACCTGCTCTGGCACGACGAGAGCGTCGAGCCGGAGTACTCCCATGTGGTCGAGCTCGACCTCGCCTCGGTCGAGCCGAGCCTCGCCGGCCCGCGCCGCCCGCAGGACCGCGTGCCGCTGGCCGAGGCCAAGGACGCCTTCCTCGACTCGCTGGACAGCTTCGGGCACGGCTACGGCAACGGCACGATCGACAAGAGCGTGGAGGACTCGTTCCCCGCCAGCGACCCCGGCTCGTTCCAGGAGGCCGGCCCGCACACGATCGAGCCCGACCTGGCCCAGGTCGCGACCGCGACACGCCCGCACCTGCACGTCGCCAAGGCCGAGCTGGACGGCGAGGAGATCGAGCTGCAGGACGGCTCGGTCGTGATCGCTGCGATCACGAGCTGCACGAACACCTCGAACCCGCAGGTGATGCTGGGCGCGGCGCTGCTGGCGAAGAAGGCGGTCGAGCGCGGCCTGCAGCGCAAACCGTGGGTCAAGTCCTCGCTCGCGCCGGGCTCACGCGTCGTGACCGACTACTACGACAAGGCCGGCCTGACCCCGTACCTCGAGCAGCTCGGCTTCAACACGGTCGGCTACGGCTGCACGACCTGCATCGGGAACTCAGGCCCGCTGCCGGAGTCGATCTCTGCGGCGGTCGAGGAGGGCGACCTCGTGGTCTGCTCGGTGCTCTCGGGCAACCGCAACTTCGAGGCGCGCATCCACCCCGAGGTGAAGGCGAATTACCTTGCTTCGCCCCCGCTCGTGGTCGCCTACGCGCTCGCCGGCCGCATGGACCTCGACCTCGAGACCGAGCCGATCGGCCAGGGCAGCGCCGGCGAGGACGTCTTCCTGCGCGACCTCTGGCCGACGAACGAGGAGATCGACCAGGCGGTCGGGGCGGCGGTCGACGGCGGCATGTTCCGCAAGCAGTACGCCGACGTCTTCACCGGCGACGAGCGCTGGCGGGCGCTGCCGATCCCCGAGGGCGATCTCTACGACTGGAGCGACGAGTCGACCTACATCCGCCGGCCGCCGTTCTTCGAGGGCATGCCGCGCGAGCCCGTGCCGCTGCCCGACGTTGAAGGCGCGCGCTGCCTGGTCTCGCTCGGCGACAGCGTCACCACCGACCACATCTCGCCCGCGGGCTCGATCAAGCCCGAGAGCCCGGCCGGCGAGTGGCTGATCGAGCACGGTGTCGAGCGGCGCTTCTTCAACTCGTACGGAGCGCGCCGCGGCAACCACGAGATCATGGTGCGCGGCACCTTCGCCAACGTGCGGCTGAAGAACCTGCTTGTTCCGGACCGCGAGGGCACGTGGACGGTGCACGTCCCGAGCGGCGAGGAGATGACGATCTACGCCGCGGCCGAGCGCTACGCGAAAGAGGGCACGCCGCTGATCGTGCTCGCCGGCAAGGAGTATGGCTCCGGCTCGTCACGCGACTGGGCCGCCAAGGGCCCCGACCTGCTCGGCGTGCGCGCCGCGATCGCCGAGAGCTACGAGCGGATCCACCGCTCGAACCTGCTGATGTGCGGGATCGTCCCGCTGCAGTTCATGGACGGCGAGAACCTCGAGACGCTCGGCCTGAGCGGCCGCGAGGAGTTCTCGATCATGGGCCTCGAAAACGGCGAGGCCTCGGAGGCGACCGTCACCGCGGACGGCAAGGAGTTCCGCGCCCGCGTCCGCCTGGAGACGCCGAAGGAGCGCGAGTACCTCCGCCACGGCGGAATCCTGCAGTACGTGCTGCGACGGTTCTTGGCAGAGAGCTAGCTGATCGCCGGAGTCCTGGCGAAAAGCACGCTCGCGCAGGCGACGTACTCTCGAGCCGCTGACCGGTCTAGTGATCTGGCGGCGGCGGAACGCGTGGCCCGCCGAAGGTGTAGAACGGACGGATGACGCGCGCACCCATCGTCGCTGTCGCTGTCGGGCTCGCTCTCGCGGCCGTCGCGGCGGGGTCTTCTCGCCCGCATCTGCAATCGGCGCCACGCGCCGTGCCGTGCAGCGAGATCATCTCGACCACGAAGTGGCCGTACCTCGCTAGCCGCGACCCGCTCTATCGCTACCGCTCGGTGCTGCGCGTTGTGTCAGTGCCACCGGCATACATCTCGCAGGTCGTTCATCTGCGCGACGGCACTTGGCCGTACTGGACGAAGGCCGGTCTTGTTGTTCGCGCCAGCCGTGGCCCGGTCACGGTGAGCGTCCCTCCTGCGTGGCGAAGGCGCGCAGCGATCACCTGGGGCGGCAACACGGGAACCGCGAGTTCGGTCCGGATAGCGCGCTGCAACTCCGACCCGAACCGCGGGAACGCGTACGCCGGCGGGTTCTACCTCCGTTCACGCTCAGCCTGTTTGCCTTTGGTCTTCCGGGCGGGCAGCCGCAGCACTACCGTCCGCTTCGGCCTCGGCCGTCGCTGCCCGTAACGCGCCGTCGGGTGACATTCCCGCACGCTGGCCCAAGCGAGCGTCCCGCGGCTGGCAGCTAGCGGTCCCCGTGGAAGACCGCTTCGACGTTGTTCCCGTCCGGGTCAATGACGAACGCTGCGTAATACCCGGCGTGGTAGTGCGGGCGAAGGCCCGGCGCGCCGTTGTCGCGGCCGCCGGCTTCGACAGCGGCGCGGTGGAACTTGTCAACGGTAGCTCGGTCGGCTGCGGCGAAGGCCACATGAACGGGAGCGGCCGGGGGTTCCCCTTCCCCGATCCAGAAATCTCCACCGCCCTCGATGGCGAACCCAGGCCCCTGCGAGCTTTCCACTAGCTTCACTCCGAACGGCTCGAGGGCCCGCTCGTAGAAGGTGCGGCTGCGCCTCAGGTCACGTACTCGCAGGGCCAAGTGGTCGATGAGGGGAAGCCTCACGGGCAGCGACACGCCCTTCATCTTAGAGCGCGATCTTCGGGGAACATTCCCGAACGCTGGGGCACGCGAGGGAAACGTCACCGCGCAGGCACGCGCTCGCCCCGGCGCCAGGGCGAGCCCGTGCTCGACGCGGGCTAGGCGCTCGCGCCGCTCGAGGACGACTGCTGGGGGCCGGGCCTTCCGGGCATGCCCGACTCGACGCTCACGACCTCGTACTGCTTGCTCACGTAGACCGTCACCGGCGAGCCGTTGGCCTTGACCATGTGGGCCTCATAGGCCGAGTTGCCGTCGGCGTCGGTCTCGACGCGGACGATCGTCCCGCCCGGCACCTTCGCCTTGGCGAGAGCCGTCACCTTGCTCAGCGCGTCACCGGTCAGCGGCGACTCGTCGCTCCGCTGCCGGCCCCACGGCTGCCCCCCGCTGGGGGCGGCGGCCGGGCCGCTCGCGGCGAACTGCGGTGTGCTCGCCGCCGACGAGCCGTTCGAGCTCGACCCGCTCGCCGCGCTCGCGATCCCGTAGGTCCCGGCGGTGATGCCGAACGCGAGGGCCGCAAGCACGACGATCCGCTCCGGCGTCCAGCGCTTGACGTTGCCGTTCATCGCTTCACCTCCTTTCGGTCGACTACGCGACCCAACTTCGCAACCGAAGCTGAACGTCGCCTGTGATCGCGCTGAAGAGTTCGTAAGAGCAGCTAGGGTGCCGAGAGATGAGCGCCGCCACGCTGCACACGAACCACGGGGCGATCGAGGTCGAGCTCTACGACGACGACGCGCCCAAGACCGTCGAGAACTTCCGCAAGCTCGCGGGTGACGGCTTCTACGACGGCGTCGTCTTCCACCGCGTGATCCCGGACTTCATGATCCAGGGCGGCGACCCGACCGGCACCGGTATGGGCGGCCCGGGCTACACCTTCGAGGACGAGTTCAACGACCACAAGATCGAGCGCGGCGCCCTCGCGATGGCCAACGCGGGGCCGAACACGAACGGCAGCCAGTTCTTCATCGTCACCACCGGCGCGGCTCCCTGGCTCGACGGCAAGCACACGATCTTCGGCAAGGTCACCGGCGGCATGGACGCGGTCGACTCGATCGAGAAGACCGACACCGACGCGAACGACAAGCCGCGCGAGCCGGCCCTGATCGAGCGCGTCGAGCTCGCCGAGTCTTAGGCCGCCCGCCGCTTCTTTCGCCACCAGCGGACGAGCTCGATCCCGCCGGTGACGGCGAACGCGATCGCGAACGCAAGCAGCAGGCCCTTCCAAGGCTGCGCCTCGAAGGTGTGACCGCCGACGTAGCCGAGCAGCGACGCGTAGAGCGCCCAGGTCGTGGCGGCGATCGCGTCGAACAGGACGAAGCGGCGCCACGGGTAGCCGAGGGTCCCGCAGCTGAGCGTCACCACGGTGCGGCCCGCTGGGATGAAGCGTGCGATCACGATCAGCTCACCGCCGCGCTCCTCGATCTGACGGTGAGCCCACGCGACTCGCTCCCTCGCCTTCTCGCCGTCGAAGAACCGCTTCTCGACCCGTGTCCCGTAGCGGTGGCCGATCCAGTACGAGGTGTTGTCGCCGGCGAAGGCGCCGGTCGCGGCGAAGAGGATCACGAGCGGCAGGCTGAGGTCTCCAGCCGCCGCGACGACCCCCGCCGTGATGACGGAGGTCTCGCTCGGCACGATCGGGATGAGCGCGTCTAGGAACGCGAGCACGAAGAGGATCGCGTACGCCCACCCTGAGGCATTCGAGACGAGGTCGGTGAAGTGCTGGAACACGAGCGCCGGACCCTATGGGTTTGAGTCCGGGGTCTCGCGGTACGAGTCCTATGACTTCGAGGAAAGGACTGGGATGTTCGGACGCACCAAGACGCAGGCCGTGAAGGACCATGCGGCCACGAGCAAGGACTTCGCGCTGGCGCTCTCGCGCGACAAGAAGTTCCGCAAGCAGCTGCTCTCGGCGATGGGCCATGGAGCCAAGGCGAAGCGCCGCGCCGCCAAGCGCGTGGGCTTCCTGGCCGCCGCGACGCGGCTCGCCAACGACAAGCAGCTCCGGCGCGAGCTCGACAGGATGACCAGGAACCTGCAGCAGGCTTGGGGCCGCGTCGAGCGGAAGCAGAAGCACAGCCACAAGCTCCGCAACACGATGCTCGTGCTCGGCGGCGGCGCGGCCGCGGCGGGCGCTGCGCTCAAGCTCCGCGGCAACCACGGCTCGCACGCTTCCGCGATCAGCACGATCGACGAATCAATCGAGGTCGCCGTGCCGGTCTCGACCGCGTACAACCAGTGGACGCAGTTCGAGGAGTTTCCGCTCTTCATGGAGGGCGTCGACGACGTCCGGCAGCACGGCGACACGCGCCTGCACTGGGTCGCGACGATCGGCGGACACACCGCCGAGTGGGACGCGAAGATCCTCGAACAGCACCCGGACGAGCAGATCAGCTGGATCAGCGAGGACGGCAAGAAGACGCGCGGCACGGTCAGCTTCGAGGCGCTCGGCGAGTCGAAGACGCTGATCCGCCTCTCGATGAGCTACCAGGCCGAGGGCCCACTCGAGCAGCTCGGCTCGGCCGCCGGCCTCGACGCCAAGCGCGTCGGCGGCGACCTGAAGCGGTTCAAGGAGCTGATCGAAAGCCGCGGCACCGAAAGCGGCGAGTGGCGCGGCGAGATCGAGGCCGGCAAGACCGAGAGCCGATGAGTCTCGGCGCTCCCGCCGGTCGTAGCTTCGACAGCGACCGGTGAGGGAGCGCGAGATGGCGAAGGTCAAGGCAGCGATCACGATGTCCGTCGACGGCTACGTTGCCGGGCCTAACGACGGGCCCGGCAACGGGCTCGGCGACGGCGGGGAGCGTCTGCACTACTGGGTGATGGGCGGCCCCTGGACGTACGACGACCCGGCTCGCGGCGAGGCGACAGGCGAAGACGCCGCCTGGCTCTCGCAGATGCTCGCGGCGATGGGCGCGGTCGTCGGCGGGCGTGCGACCTACGAAGCGTCACGGCACTGGGGCGACAAGAACCCCTGGGGTGTGCCGTTCTTCATCGTCACGCACCGCCCCGAAGACGAGCCCGAGGGCGGCGCCTTCACGTTCGTCGACGGCGTGCGGCCTGCGATCGAGCGCGCGATCGCAGCCGCGGGCGACAAGGACGTGCACGTGATGGGCGGCGCCGACGTCATCCGCCAGGCACTCGAGGCCGGCCTGGTCGACGAGCTGACGATCATTGTCGCGCCCGTCGTGCTTGGCGGCGGCAAGCGCCTGTTCGAGGGCTTTTCGGACCCGCTCAACTTCGACCACCTCGGCGCCCGGCAGTCCGAGCATGCGACGTTCATCGGCTACCAGGTCAAGCGTGAGCCGGCGCTCCGAGACTAACCTCGGTCAGGATGTCGCGGTTCGCCTTACCCGCGGCCAGTGATCCGCCGTGGGCGGCAGGGGCGCTCGCGCTCGCCGTCGCCGTTCTCGCGTTGGTAGCGGCGGGTTGCAACAGCAGAGGCGGGCATCCTGCAGCGACTGCGACTGCGACTGCGGAGGCGGCACGACGCTCGGCGCCGTGCACGCTCGGAAGCGCCCAGCGTCGTGCTATTGCACGCTCGCTCGCCGACATCCGGCGCCTGCGGCGCATCCAGTCGCCGCTGCAGACGTTCTCCGAGCACGGGGCGCCGAACGAAAACACGGTGACCGGAAAATTTCTGCTGGATCTCGGCTCCGCCAAGCTCCCGGTGAACGTGCGTTCGCACCTGATCCACCTTGCGAAGACAGCCGCCGATCTCTGCGGTGACTGCTCGCAGGGGCTCGAGGCGGCCGAGCCGTTCCTGGGGAACCGGGGAGAGGATCGCTGTGGCTAGCTTCAGCGCACCGACCAGAGCCGACGCCCGGACTCGAACCGGGGACCCCTTCATTACGAGTGAACTCGGCCCTTTGGCTGGGTCTGCTGTCGGGGTGGTAAGTGGCCTACGTGCAGGGAAAGTCCCCATCGTCGGCGATCTGGAATGCCTCGCGGAGTGCACACGTCGTCGACAGCTCGAGAAGCATCGAGTTGTCTTGGTAGAGCCACAGTTGGCCGACGAGCCGGCGGCCGTACCGCACGTCCCAGTGTCGAAATACCGCATTCTGGTGGAAGCAGACGCGGCCAAGCAGGCCTACCCCGAGGAGATCGGGGTGGGCCTGCTCAGTCTTGACCTGGCGTCTACCCGAAGCTGAAAGAGCAGGGCGCCGGCTGAACGAACGTCTTGTTGTCGTTCGCGTTCGTCAGGGCGGCCCTCAGCGCGGTCTCGTAGGCCCGGAACGGACTGCCGCTCGTCGTCAGCCCGTGCAAACCGAGCTCGGTGTTCGCCTCGTTAATCAGGTCGTTCACCGTCGCGAACCCGGCAGGGTTTGCAGCGACGGTACCCGGTGCGGAGATCAGCGAGCTGCCGCCGACCTTGCCATTCAGGACGTTCAGCCTCATCGCTGCGAGCTGCGCCGAGAGGTTGTAGGCCATGTTCGTGGAAGACGACCCCTGGAGCCAGCTATTGAAGGCGCTGTAGCTACTCGGGTCGAAGGTCGAGCCGTTCGCATTGCGCAGGTTGAGGCTGACCATCGACGCGAGGTCGTCCGGTCCGAACAGGGCCTGACCGTTCTTGTTCCTCCAGAAGCCCTTTCCCAGAGCGCCCCCGGCGCCGACGCAGACGTTCCCGAACCGGACGGTTGTCCGGTCGCCGGCGGCGGCCGACACCTGAACGGAAGCGGCAGTGGTGCGTCGCCAGTTGGTCTGCGTCGGGCTCGCTTCGGTGACCTGATAGACGCCCGGAGCCACCTTCAGACTCTTCGGCGTCGAGTACCCGGTGCTTCCGACCTGAACCTTCCAGCCGGCGATCGGGCTTTCGCTCGGGTCGAGCTGACCGTTCGTGTTCTTGTCGTAGTACTTCACGACGTCGAGGAGCGTCACCGTGAACGCGGCGCTGGTCTGGGACGACGAGCCCGTTTCGTTGGCGGCCGTCACGCGGCACGTGTAGTCGCCCGGCTCGGTGTACGTGAAGCTCGAGGTCGTAGCACCGGGGATCTCGCTGCCGTCGAGCTGCCACGCGTACGCGAACGTGCGCGGCGACCGGAACAGGGAGGCGCCGTCGAGATCAGACTTCCAGCCGCCAGGGCTGCAGCTCAGCGCATCGCCCAGGCTGGCGCCTCCGGAGATCGCAGGAGCCTCACCGTTCGGCTGAGGCGCTTGAAGCAATGCGGGCAAGTTTGGCAAGCCCTCACCCGAGAGCACGGTTGCCGGGGACCCGGAACCGTCCAAGTTTCCAGTGCGGATCGCTCCACCGTAGAAGGTGGCCCAGTAGAGCTTTCCGGCCGTCGCGTCGAGCGCGACCCCGGCCGGGCCCCCCTCGCCAGCGAAGAGCGTCGAAGGCACTCCCGAGCCGTCGAGGTTCCCGACCCTAATCTGACTGGAGCCAAGAGCCGCCCAATACACCTTTCCGGCCGCCGAATCGATCGCCAACCCGACCGGCTGGTTGCCCGCGTCGGCGCCACCGAATAGCGTCGAGGCGGTGCCCGAGCCATCCAGATTCGCGGTGCGCACCTGGTTAGTGAACTGGTTCGTCCAGTAGATCTTGCCGGCGGCGCGGTCGATCACGAGCCCACTCGGGCCGCTTCCCGGCGGCTCCGCAAAAAGTGTTGCGGCGACGCCCAGCCCGTCGAGGTTCGCGACGCGGATTGTGCTTGCGTCGAAGTTCGCCCAGTAGATCTTCCCGGCGGCGTGGTCGACTGCGACACCGCACAAGCGGCCTTCGGCAAAGAGGGTCGAGGCGGTGCCGGACCCGTCCAGGTTCGCAGCCCGGACCTCTCCCGAGTTGAAGTTCGTCCAGTAGACCTTGCCGGCTGCGGGATCAAGCGCGACCCCACAGGGGGCACCCTCGCCCCCGAACAAGGTGGTTCCCCCCGAGCCGTCGACGTTCGCGAATCGGACCGCGCCGCTCTCGTTGCCCCAGTAGATCCTGGCGCCTGCTCCATCGGCCGCTCCAGCGCCGGCGGGCACAAGCGCGGTGACTGCTGCGACGAACAGGAGTGCCGTCACCGTCGCGGCGCGGACCCCGCCACGAGCGCGAACAGGGAGACGCCGCTTGAGCTCCTTTCCCATCGTAAACCCCTCCGCCTGTCGGTGGTAATTCGTCTTGGCCGTCACCGAGGGCCTAGCCTGTGCCCCAGACCTCCTGTCGGCGCGATCCAGCCACCTCACACTGGCGTGCACGCAAGGAAAACGGAATCCCCCGATTGCATCGGGCCGCCTAGCCGTTAGTGCAGTTGACCACGACGGTGTCAAGTGGAGTCAGTCCAATGGACCTCAGGTAGACCCCTCAACCGCGAAGACTGGGACTGATGCCGCCCATCCGAGCGGAAAATCCCTGCAAATCGAGAAAGCCGACGCCCGGACTCGAACCGGGGACCCCTTCATTACGAGTGAAGTGCTCTACCAGCTGAGCTACGTCGGCGGGGCGGGCGAAGTCTAGCCGCGCCTAGGCGGGGGCGACCACCCGCTCGGCCGCCTCGGCGCACTCGGCCTGATGGTGCAGCGCCGGGTCGGCGAAGCGCTCCGTGACCCGACCTCGCCCGAGCCGCTCGAGCTGGCTCTCGACCGTCTCGTCGTGATCGACCTCGTCGCCGAAGACCTGCCAGGAGGCCGGAATCGGGACGACGTACGGCCGGCCCAGCCCCGCAACGCACGCGCCGAGAACTCCATCGTGTTGATCGCCTGCAGCCCCTGCGTGCCGCCGGCCGCGCTGATCAGGCCGATCACCTTGTCGTGCAGGTACGGCGGCTCGCGGCGGCCGAGGACGTGCAGCCAGTCGAGCGCGTTCTTGAACGCGCCGGAGATCGTCCCCTGGTAGAGCGGGCTGCTCCAGAGCAGGCCGTCCGCGGCGTAGCAGGACCCGAAGCGCGTTAGACTCGCGCCGAGATGATCCTCTTGCGCATCGCGCTCGCGGTCGGCATCAACGCCCTGGCGCTCTGGGTCGCCAACGCGATCTGGGACAGCGTCTCGATCCACGGCTTCTGGGCCTACTTCATCGGCGCACTCGTGCTCGGGATCGCAAACGCTGTGATCAAGCCGATTCTGGCCATCCTGACGCTGCCGTTGATCATCTTCACGCTCGGGCTCTTCTACCTGCTGATCAACATCGCGATGGTCGCGCTGGCCGAGTGGATCGCGCCGAACTTCTCGATCGACGGCTTCTGGACGTACGTCGGCGTCGTCGTGATCGTCTGGCTCGTGAACTGGGTCTGCTACTCGGCGCTCGACGCGCTCGAGGGCGACCGCGGCCGCGCCCGCATGGCCGCGTAGCGCCAGACGTCCGCGCCCGCGTAGCTCGTCACCCACATCGAGCCGTACGCGCGCAGGGCGAGAAAGGCTCCCGGCCCGGCGGGGAACGAGCCGAGTACGCGCGCCGTCTTCGGATCGACCCGGTAGACGAGGCTCTGCTCCTTGTCCGGGATCCACAGCGTCCCGTCGGGGGCGACCGCGCCCTGCGCGAGCGTGCGACCGAACGTGAGCCGGTCGACGACGTGGCCGTTCTCGACGTGGACGAGGACGTTGTCGGCCGCCTGGATCCAGAGGCCGCGAGCGCCGGCGACGAACCAGGACGGCGCTCGCACGCCGACCTCGACGCGCTCGATCTTGCCGCTGGTCGGGTCGAGCCGCGCGATCTCGGTCGCCGCGCGCCCGAAGCCGACCCAGAGGCGGCCGCCGGAGACGTGCAGGCCGGTCGGCCGCGGCCCGATCGTGATGCGGCGGACCACCCGCAGCGAGCGCGGGTCGACCTCGACGAGCTTTCCCGCCTCCCAGGCCGTCACCCACACGCGGCCGAAGGCGGCGGCGACGTCGAACGGGACGCCACCGACCCGTACACTCCGCACGCGGCCCGAGCGCGGGTCGACGCGCGCGAGCGTGCCGGTCTTGTAGTTCACGGCCCAGAGCGCGCCGAATCCGTGCGTGACCGAGAAGAGCCCCGGCCGGAGCTTGAGCCGGCGCGTGACCCGGTTCGTCTTCGGGTCGATCCGCGCGAGCGTCCCCGAGCCGTCGTTCGCCACCCACACCGCGCCGTAGGCCGCGGTCGCGCCGCCGGGCGACGAGCCGGTCTCGATCCGCGCGACGACGTGCGGCGAGGCGAGCGCCGCGAGTGCCACGCCGACTAGCGCGAGCTTCATCACGGCAACTACACCGCGCCGGCCTGCGGGGTTCCGCTAGAGCTCTGCGGCTTCGTCGTCGCTGAGCTCGAGGTCGGCGGCCGCCACGATCGGCTCGACCTGGTCGGGCCGCCGGAAGCCCGTGATCGCGCCGTCGACGGCCGGGTTGCGCAACGTCCACGCGACTGCCACGGCTCCGGGCGCGACGCCGTGCCGCTCGGCCACGCGCTTCAGGCGCTCGACCAGCTCGAGGTTCTGCGAGAGCTGCGGCTCCCGGAAGCGCTCGCTGCGCCGGCGCCAGTCGTTGTCGGGCAGGCTCTCGATCCGCTCGCGGGTCATCTTTCCGGTCAGCAGGCCGGAGGCCATCGGCGAGTAGACGATCACGCCGATCCCCTCCTCCTCGCAGAAGGGCAGGACCTCCGGCTCGGCCTCGCGGTCGAGCAGCGAGTACTGCGGCTGCAAGGTCTCGACGGGCGCGATCGCCTGGGCGCGGCGAAGCTGCTCGACCGAGAAGTTCGAGACGCCGATGTGGCGCGCGAGGCCCTCCTCCTTGAGCTCGACAAGCGTCGACCAGCCCTCCTCGAGCTCGTCCTCCGGGATCGGCCAGTGGATCTGGTAGAGGTCGACCGCGTCGAGCCCGAGGCGCGAGAGGCTGCCCTCGATCTCCCGCCTGAGCGAGTCGCGCCTCAGGCTCTGGACCGTCGTCCGGTTCGGGCCTTCGGGCTGGCCGCCCTTGGTGAATATGAACGGCCGCTGCTCGAGCCCGGCGATCGCGCGGCCGACGACCTGCTCGGAGTGACCGAAGCCGTACTCGGCGGCGGTGTCGATCCAGTTGACGCTGAGCTCGAGCGCCCGGTGGATCGCCGCGATCGAGTCGTCGTCGTCCTGGTCGCCCCAGCCCCAGTCGTACCCTGCGCCGCCGATCGCCCAGGCGCCGAGGCCGACGCGGGTGATCTCCATCCCGGTGCGGCCGAGCTCGGTCGTCCTCATGCGGCCACGCTGATCGAGCCCGCGAAGGCGCGTCGCAGCTGGACGAAGAGCGCCTCCAACGCCAGGGCGGGTGAGAGCTGGAACTCCTCGAACCGGCGCCACGTCTCGCGCACGAGCTCGGCTGCGCGCTCGGCGCCTTCGAGCCGCTCGAGCGTCCCGTCCTCGTGCAGCTCCTCCGCGCGGTCGACGTGGACGAGCGCCTTCTCAGCCCCCGCCGCCGCGGCGACGAGGTCGCGGTACCACGACGCGAGCTCCTCGAGCGACGCGAGCAGCTCTTCGCGTTCGGCCCCGCGCGCGGCTCGCTTGACGCGCTGCTCGGCCTCGCGGGCAGTCAGGTCGAGCCCCTCGAGCGCGGCTTCCTCGCGCTCCTTGGCCTCGGCCGCACGCTCGCGTGTGGCTTCGACCAGCTTCTTCGCCGCCGCCGAGGCGTCGAACTCGGGCGCGTAGACGGAGCGCGCCGTCTCTAGCAGCGCGGTGCGGCGCTTCGCGGAGGCAGGATCGAGCAGGCGCTCGGCGCGGTCGAGGCGGCCGCTCGCCACGCGGGCGATCGAGGTCGCCTCCTGCTCGGAGAGCTCCGGCGCCCGCGCCAGCACCTCGGCGCGTACCGCCCGCTCGGAGAGCCGCCGGAACGGGATCGCCTGGCAGCGCGAGCGGATCGTCTCCGGCAGCGGCCCGACCTCGTCCGCGACGAGCACGATCACCGCGTACTCGGGCGGCTCCTCGAGGTCCTTCAGCAACGCGTCGGCCGCCTCGTCGTTCAGCAGATGAGCGCCGAAGATGAGGTAGACCCGCCGCTGCGCCTCGAACGGGCGCATGTGCAGGTCGCGCCGCATCTCGCGCACGGCGTCGATCCGGATCTGGTCGCCGAGCGGCTCGAGCACGTACAGGTCCGGGTGCGAGCGCCGCTCGACGCGCGGGTCGCCGCCGAGCAGCTCCGACGCGAATGCGACGGCGGTCGCCCGCTTGGCGACCCCGGCCGGGCCGTGGAAGAGGTACGCGTGCGCGGGTTCCTCCCCGAGGGCCGCGTGCAGGAGCCGCTTCGCCTCCTCCTGCTCAGGAACGTTGTCGAAGCTCGTGGAGCACCTCCTCGGCGATCTCGCGCGGCGGGCGCGTGCCGTCGATCGTCTGGATTCTCTCCGGGAAGACCTCGGCCAGCTGGCGGTAGGCGGCATCGACGCGCGCACGGAAGTCGTCGTCCTCGCGCTCGATGCGGTCGCCGTCGGAGCCAACGCGACGCGCGGACTCGACCGGGTCGACCAGCAACAGGAACGTGCGGTCGGGCAGGACGCCGCCGACCGCCTGCAGGTTCAGCTCGAGCACGCGGTCGAGCCCGAGCCCGCGCGCGATCCCCTGGTAGGCGAGCGACGAGTCGAGGTAGCGGTCGCAGATCACGTCGGCGCCCCGCTCGAGAGCCGGCGCGATCACTTCCTCGACGAGCTGCGCGCGCGCCGCCGCGAATAGCGCCGCCTCGGCCCAGGGCGAGACCTCGCCCTCGGCCAGCAGCAGCTCGCGCACCCGCTCGCCGAGCTCGGTCCCGCCCGGCTCGCGCGTGGCGACGACGTCGCGGCCATCGCCCGCGAGAGCCTCGGCGAGCAGGTTGGCCTGCGTCGACTTGCCGGAGCCGTCGAGCCCTTCGAACGTCACAAACACTGCCGACACGGCTCCTCCCAGTGATGTCGTTCGGTCACTCGGTCGTCAGCACCAAGCCAGAGGTCGCACTCGTCCGCGGCCCAGGCTGGTTGCCTGGGCAAGGGCGAGGGTGAGCTCTGGCGCAGCGTGATGGCGGGCGAGGGACGAACGGACATTGCTGGGTGGAGCCGTAGGATACGAGGCGGTGAGGGGGCTCGTTACCGGGGGCGCTGGGTTCATCGGCTCGCACGTCGTCGAGGCGCTGCTGGCGCGCGGCGATGACGTGACGGTCGTGGACGACCTCTCGAACGGGAAGCGCGAGAACGTGCCCGAGGGCGCGCAGTTCGTCGAGCGCGACGTGCGCGCAGGGCTCGCCGAGGTCTTCGAAGAGGCGCGGCCGGAGGTCTGTTTCCACCTCGCCGCCCAGGTCGACGTGCGCGTGTCGGTCGAGCGGCCGGAGCACGACGCCTCCGTGAACGTGCTCGGCACGCTCGAGGTGCTCGAGGCCGCGCGGACGCACGAGACGCAGGTCGTCTTCAGCTCGACGGGCGGCGCGATCTACGGTGAGTGCGACGGGCCTGCGACCGAAGAGGCCGAGCGCCGGCCGCTCGCGCCCTACGGCGTCTCGAAGCTCGCCGGCGAGGAGTACCTGGCGGCGTACAACCGGCTCTACGGGACGCGGCACGTCTCGTTGCGTTACGGCAACGTCTACGGGCCGCGGCAGGACCCGCACGGCGAGGCGGGCGTGGTCGCGATCTTCCTCGGCGCGCTGGCCGAGGGCCGGGCGCCACGCATCTTCGGCGACGGCCGGCAGACGCGCGACTACGTCTATGCCGGCGACGTGGCGCGCGCGACGCTGGCCGCGGCAGGACAGGACGGCGGCGTGTTCAACGTCGGCACCGGGAACGAGACCTCGGTGGTCGAGCTCTACGAGGCCTGCCGGCGCGTGGCGGGGTCGGCGCTCGAGGCGGAGCATGCGCCGGAGCGGCTCGGCGAGCTCCAGCGGAGCGTGCTCGACATCTCACGTTCCGAGCGGGAGCTCGGCTGGGGGCCCGAGGTGCCGCTCGAGGAGGGCCTGCGCCTGACCTGGGAGTCGATCTCGGGGTAGCAGGAGCCGTGCGTCTGGCGGCGAATCGAACGATCCGCCGTGGAGCACGTCCTTCCGCATCCAGGCCCGACCGGTCCCGAGCGCCATCACCCGTGGCGCACGATCGCCGTCGTCGCCGCCGCGCTCGCAGTGCTCGAGCTCCTCGGTCTCGTGGTCGTCGGCATCGCGCTCGTCGCGAAGCCAATGGCACACCGGGCGATCGTCGAGGCCGCGAAGGCACCGACGGCCGTGACGAAGCCCAAGCCGGAGCCGATGCTGCCGCTGCTCCCGCGCCACCGCGTCTCGGTCACGATCCTGAACGGCAACGGCGTCTCGGGCGCGGCCGCTTCCGAGGCCTCGCGCGTGCGTGCGCGCGCCTACATCGTCGGCCGGGTCGGGAACGCACCGCGCGGGAGCTACGGGCACAGCGTGGTGATGTACCGCACCGGCCGCGTGCGCGAGGCGCGCCGCCTGGCCCGCGACCTCGGGATCGCGATCGTCTCGCCGCTCGACGGCCTTCGCAAAGGCGACCTCCACGGCGCGAAGCTCGCCGTCGTGGTCGGCGGCTAGCCCGAGCCGTCCTATCATCGGCGCGTGCCCGCCGACGACCCGCGCAAGCAGGCCGAGATCGACTACCCGACCCGGGCCGGCGAGGAGGGCCGCGCCTGGATCCGCTCCAAGCCGTTCGGCCACAACCCGCGCGAGTCCGCGCGCTTCCTGATCGACTTCGGCTACGTCCTGCAGCTGCTCGACCTGCACGTCGGCATGAGCCTGGTCGAGCTCGGCTGCGGCTCCGGCTGGATGACCCGCTTCGCCGCGCGCCACGGCATCCACGCCGAGGGCTACGACATCTCGCCGGAGATGATCGCGATCGCTCGCGAGGAGGCCGCACGCGAAGGACTCGACGTCGTCTTCGAGGCGGGCGACTACGAACAGCTCGACCTCGGCCGCCGCTTCGACGCCTGCCTGATCTACGACGCGCTCCACCACAGCGAGCGACCCGAGCTGGTGCTCGCAGCCGCGCAACGCGCGCTCAAGCCGGGCGGCCGGATCCTCCTCGCCGAGCCGAACTGGAAGCAGCGCTTCCAGGGCCGCAGGGCCTCGGAGACCTACGGGACGAGCGAGCTCGGATACAGCCCGCGACGCCTGAAGCGGCTGCTGCGCGAGGCGGACTTCACCGAGGTCCGCCGCTTCCACAACAACCGCAAGCGCTTGTTCTCGAACTCGCCCGCCGACACGGCAGCACATCTCGCCGAGCCGCTCACCTACCGCCTGCTCGCGCCCTTCTGGACGCAGATCTGGCTCAGGGCTCGAGCGACTTAGCCCGCGCCAGCTCGCCGGTGGTGAGCGAGTTGAGCGGGTCCAGCTCGACCGCGCGCTCGAGTGCCGGGATCGCGCGGCCGAAGTCCTGCTGGCCCTCCTCGAAGCTGCCGAGCTCCAACCACGCGCGCCAGTTCAGCGGCTGCAGCTCGACCGCGTCGATGTACCGCTGCCGAGCGCCCTGGACGTCGCCGAGCTGCTCGAGAGCCTGGGCCTGCGTGAGCAGCGGGTCGAGCGCGAGCGGGTTGAGCGAGCGGGCGTCGCGCGCGTCGCGGTAGGCGACGAGCGGCCGCCTGTCCGCCAGCGCGGAGCGCGCCGAGTCGGTCGAGCGCTCCGCGAACCACGGCGTCAGCAGCGAAAGCGCGACCGCGATCGCCGCCACTACCGGCAGCGGCGCCCAGGCGATCCGCGGCTCGTCCCGCACAGCCGACCCGCCGAGCAGCGCGCCGGCCGAGAGCAGGAACGGCCCGGTGACGGCGACGAAGTCCCAGTCGAAGTCGACCAGCGAGTGCAGCACGTACGCCGCGGCCAGCACGGCCAGCGCGACGACGGCGGGCTCTCGCACGCGCACGCGACGCGCGACGCCGACTCCCGCAGCCGCGATCGACGCGAAGGCGAAGAAGAAGCCGACGACGCCGGTCTCGCTCAGAAACTGGAGGGGCACGTTGTGCGGCTCGGTGACGACGATGCTGTTCGTGCGCAGCAACCGGTGGGTCAGCTCGAACGTCCCCGCCCCGGTCCCGCGCCACGGCTGAGCGTCCCAGGCATCCCAGGCCTCCTGCCACCAGAGCCAGCGGCTGGACGAGCTCACGTTGGCCAGGTGCTGCGGGCCGCCCTGCAGCGAGGCGTCGGTCGGCTGCGAGGTGAACTCGCTGAACCAGCCTTCCGGCTTGGTCTCCACGACGAGCGCAATCACACCCACCGTGACCCCGACCGCGAGCACGCCGAGCGCGACGCGCCCGACCAGCCGGCGGCGCGCGTCTGACAACGGCCACCGCTCCTCGGCAAGCGAGCCGAGGTAGGCCAGGGCCGCCACGGCGACGCTCGCAAGCACGAAGACGGCCGCGAACCAGGTCCCGTCGTGGACGCGCACCGAATGCGGCTGCCCGTCCGAGGAGAGCCCCGGACGCGAGAACGCCCAGACCGCGACCCCGAGGCCGGCGCCTCCGCCGAGCAGCAGCGCCGCGGCGCTCTCGACCCGCGGCGAGCCGAGCACGAGCCACAACACGACGGCCGCCCCCGCCGCGAGCACGCCGCCCCGCGAATAGGTCAGCAGCAACCCGACGACCAGCGCGTAGAGGTAGACCACGCCGGCCGCGCGCAGCCAGTGCCGGTGCTCCCGCCGCGCCGCCAGCCACAGGGCGAGCGGCAGCGCCATCGCGAACAGCAGGCCGAGCGCGTTCCAGTACCCGATCGGCGAGCTCAGCCGCGCCACGCGCCCGGACGAGCCGAGCGCCGGAATCGCCTTCCCGAGCAGTGCCCAGCCGAGCGGCAGCGCGAGCACACCGGCCAGCACATACGCCCACCCCCGCACCCACGGGCCGAGCCAGAGCCCGACCACGGCGAACGCGAGGTAGACGAGCCCGCGGTTGAAGTACGCCCATGAACGGTCGCCCTCGATCGACCAGATCACGGAGACCCCGTTCCAGGCGACGAACGCCGCGAAGAAGCCGAGCGCGACCACCGCCTCGCGGGAGAATGAGGGCCGCGGCAGGCCTGCTAGGGCGCCGACGACCACCGCCGTCGCGACCGCCAGCGCGGCGACGCCGATCCACACCAGCCGCCCGCCCGACGACCCCGCCGAGAAGAGCGCCGAGACCGCCGCCAGGGTCCCGCCGGCACCGAGCAGCAGCCGAGCCGCCCAGCGATCCAGCGCCCTGAGCATCAGCGCGGGAGGCTAACATCAGGACAGGTAGAATTAGGCGTTTACAAAACGCTTACCCGCAGATCACCGCGCGCTCAAGGTGGGCCCGCAGACTTCGGATCGGCCCCAGGCTCTTCAAGGCATGCGCATCCGTCCAGCCGCCATCACGCTCGCCCTGCTCGTCCTCGTGGCGGGGGTTGCAGCAGCGACCGTACGGCCCTCCTCTGCCGCGGCAGCAGGCAAGCCGTGCTGGGAGCGCGTGATCGACGACTGGCTCGACAACGGCACGATCGACAAGCAGTACAAGGCGGCCTGCTACCAGCAGGCGCTGAAGCACGTGCCGGAGGACCTGCGCGACTACTCGAACATCACGGACGCGATCTCGGCCGCGCTGAGCGCCACGCTCCGCGGTGACTCGGGCAACGGCAACGGCAACGGCAGCGCGAGTGGCGGCGGCTCGAGCTCGGGGAGCGACAACTCCAACGCCGGTAAGAACCGGGCCGTCCAGGGCGTCCCCGCGCAGTCGTACTACCGCCGCGCGATCGACAACCTCGGCACGACGAAGGCGAACTCGCTGCCGATCCCGCTGCTCGTCCTCGCCGCCCTCGGCGCGCTGCTCCTCGTCAGCGCCGGCGGCCTCGCGGCGAGCAAGCGTTTCAAGGCCCGGCGCCCAGGGCCTCCTCGATAGCGTCGTCGAGTGAACGGCCGCGGCCCCGTTGACGCGCCCGCTCGAGCTCCTCGCCTTCGGCGAGCAAGACCTTGATCCGGTAGTCCTCGCGCTCGGTCTCCCACTGGCCGATGGGCGCGCGGTCTGCCTCCGCCTCGACGGCGCCCCAGAGCAGGTGCGCGTGCGCGTGGTCGCCGCGACGCGCCGCGATGTAGGCCAGGAGCACAAGGCCGAACACCGATGACTGCCGGTCGCCGATCACGCGTGCCAGCTCCAGACCCCGCCGAGCCGCGGGCTCGGCCTTGTCGAGCCGGTCCAGCTCGATCAAGACCTCCGCGATCGCGGAGAGCATCGCGACCTCCCACCACGTGAACCCGACCTCGGCGGCTTGTTCGGTCGAGCGCGTGAACTGTTCAAGCGCGACCTCCCGCTCTCCCTCGTCCCAGGACACGTAGCCCAGACCGCCGAGGACTTCGGACTCGCCGCGTTTCAAGCCGGCTCGGCGGAATCGCTCGAGACTCTCTTCGAGCAGCTCGCGGGCCCTTTCCCGGTCCTTGAGGTATGAGAGCGTGCTGATGCCGAGCCGGTGCAGGAGGACGGCGATGCCCTCGTCGTCCTCGAGTTCCCGGAAGAGGGCAAGGCTCTCCTCGCTCCTGCGGTGCGAGCGCTCGTGCTCGCCGGACAGCCAGAGCGAGCCCGCGTAGCAGCGAAGCGCTCGTGCCCGCAGCCGCTTCGGAAGCTCGCCCGGCGCGGACAGCAGCTCGCCGAAGCGCCTGGCGCCCTCGAACGGGTCGGTGGTGACCCAAAAGTTCTCGAGCAGGATCATCAGCTCCGTCGCACCCACGCGGTCGCCCGCCGTCACGGCCCGCTCGACCGCGGCGCGGAGGTTTTCCTGGTCGCGCGAGAGGCGTCGCGACCTGGTTCCGTAGCCCGCTTCAGCCGAGGTGTCCTCGGCCTTCGCCAGAGCCAGATAGAAGTCGAAGTGCCGCCGGCGCGGTTCGTCGAGCTCGCCGGCCTCGTCCAGCCGTTCGTGGGCGAACTCGCGAATCGTTTCCAGGAGGGAGTAGCGCTCCTCGTCGAAGCGCACCAGGCTTTTCTCGACCAGCGACTGCAGCGCGTCGATGTCCGCGCCGGCCACCTGCTCCGCTGCTTCGAGGGTCCAGCCGCCGGAGAAGATCCCCAGCCCCCGGAAGGCCTCCTGCTCCGCGGCCGGGAGTAGCTCGTAGCTCCAGGCGATCGCGCCGCGCAAGGTGCGCTGGCGCTCGGGCAGGTCGCGGGCGCCGCCCGTGAGCAGGGGCAGGGCGTGCTCCAGCCGCTCCAGGATCTGCGAGGTCGAGAGCGCCTTGACCCGGGCGGCTGCGAGCTCGAGCGCGAGCGGCAGATGGTCGAGGCGGCGGCAGATCGGCAGCACGTGCTCGTCGGGCTCGAAGCCGGGCCTGGCCGCTCGCGCACGCGAGAGGAAGAACCCGACCGATTCCTGTTCGACGAGCGGGGGCACCGAGTACTCGCGCTCGGCCGCCAGCCGCAGGAGCTCGCGGCTGGTGACGAGCAAGCGCAGGCCCAGGCACGCGGCAAGCAGCTCGCCGAGCTCCGGCGCCGCCTCCACCACCTGCTCGAAGTTGTCGAGTACGAGCAGCATCTGCTTCGAGCCGATGTGGCCGGCGAGCTCCTCGCGCGCGCCAAGCGTCGAGCCGATCGCCGCGCCAACGCGCGCCGGCTCGCGCACTGCCTGCAGCGGCACCCACCAAACGCCGTGCTCGAAATCATCCACGACCTCGGCGGCGGCCTGCACGGCGAGCCTCGTCTTCCCCGAGCCGCCCCCACCGGTAAGCGTCAGCAAGCGAGTCGAGGGTGCGCGAAGGAGCGCGAGCATCTCGCCGAGCTCCTTCTCGCGACCGACGAACGGCGTCGGCTGCACCGGTAGGTTCGACTGGTTGAGCGATTTGAGCGGCGGGAACTCGCCGTCGCCGAGCTGGTAGAGCCGCTCGGACGCCGTCAAATCCTTGAGCCGGTGCTCGCCCAGGTCTCGCAGGCCGTCGGGGCCCGCCAGCTCCCGCGTCGACTGCGAGACGAGCACCTGGCCGCCGTGCCCGACCGCCGCGATCCGCGCCGCGCGGTGGACGTCGATCCCGACGTAGCCCTCGTCGGTCACGAGCGGCTCGCCCGTGTGCACGCCCATGCGTACGCGGACCGGCCCGTCATCGAGCGCCTCCTGACCCTCACGCGCAGCCGCCAGAGCGTCACGCGCACGCGAGAACGCGACGAAGAACGCGTCGCCCTGGGTGTCGACCTCGACGCCGCTATTCGCCTCGAACGCAGCGCGAAGCGCGCGCCGGTGCTCGCTCAGCGCGTCGGCGTAGTCGTCGCCGAGCTCGTGGAGCAGCTTCGTCGAGCCCTCGATGTCGGTGAAGAGGAAGGTGACGGTGCCGCTGGGGAACTGGCGCACCCCACAATCATCCGCCGATCAGGCCGCGGGCGGAAGGCCCTCCTCGTCCTCGTAGATCCGCTCGCCTCGGTGCAGGCGGCGAGCGATCTCGTACGTCTGGCGCTGGGAGCGCGCGGTCGAGGCATGCGCCGCGAGGTAGCGCGCCGCGGCGATGAGCGGCAGCCCCGCCTCGTCCGTGCCCGCCAGGAGCTCGTGCTGGCGGACGCCGGCCTCGACGCACTGGGTCGTGTGGAAGTTGCGATCCTCGCGGAGCAGGCACGCGCCGAGCGCCGCGACGAGGCGGTCCGGGTCGCCGTCCGCGCCGAGGTACGACGCGACGAGCTGCCCGGCCTCGTCGACCTGCTGTTGGCGGTCGAGCAGGTCGCGTAGCTCGCCAAGCAGAGCTTTAGGGTCACCACCCTGCGGCTCCGGCAGCCGCGTCGCCGGCACGTTCAGGAAGCGGTCGAGGTAGACGCTCATCGCCGTGTCGAGCACGCCACGCACGAGCTCCGGCGAGGCCGATCGCCGCAGGCCCTGCTCGACGGCGTTCGCGAAGGTGAAGGTATGCAGCGCCGTGTCCCAGTCGCCGAACTCGTTCGACGTCGGGAAGCGGGCGATCCGCGTCGCGGCCGCAAAGGCGACCGCCGAGGCGAGCTCGACCTCGGTCGCGCCCTCGCGCAGCGCGGCGAGCAGCGCCTCGAGGATCCCGGCGGGATCGTCGGCGAGCAGCGTCTCGACCAGCTCGGCGCGACCGTCCCAGCCGCCGCGCGGCGCGGCGAGCGCCTCGGGTAGCCGCTCGAACGCGTCCTCGAGCATCGAGACGAGGTCAATCGGGTTCCGCCACGCGTTCGCCTCCTCCATCCGCTCGGCGAAGGCGAGCTGCGCGGGCAGCGACGCGAGCACTGCCTCGGCCCGCTCCCAGCCGCCTGCGTCCAGCGCCTCGAGCCCCTTGTTCACGAAGTCGAGCGTGTGCCCACCGTCGAGGTAGCGGTGGTCAGTCGCGGCCGCGAAAAGCATGTCGGCGAGCTCCGCCTCCGAGGCACCGGAGCGAACCGCCGAGACGAGGGCGCGCTCGGCGCCCTCGGCGTCGCGCACCTCGACGAAGCCGCGGAACCAGCGTGCGAGCCGCGCCGGCTCGACCTCGCCGCCGGGCAGCGGCTCGAGTGGGAAGCGCGGCTCCATCCCGGCCGAGTCGTTGGCCACGTCCGAGAGACCGTGGTAGAGCGCCGCAGCGCGCTCGTCGGCATCGAGCCGTGGCACGAGGTTCATCAGGCACGAAAGTGTCGTCAGGCCGCGGAACCAGCCGCCACCTCGCCGCGCGACGCCGAAGTCGAGCCCTTCGCGGAACGCGTCGGCTCCGCTCGGATCGGCCTCCGCGAGCACGATCGCCGCCTTCGCAACCACCAAGGCGAGGTCGCGCTCGAGCCCCACGTGCAGGCGCTTGCGCTGGTGCTCGACCGGGTCGCGCCGCGGCGTGACGTCCACGTAGATCTCGCCGTCATCGACCTCGACCGGGAAGCGGCGCAGCTCGTCGGCCCACTGGTCGAAAGTGCCGCCGCTGCAGAGGTCGAAGCGCGCGTGATGCCAGTGGCACGTGAGGATCCCGTCCGCGACCGAGCCGCGATGGAGCGGGAAGCCCATGTGCGGGCAGCGATTGTCGACGGCGCGTACCTCGCCGCCGTCGAGCAGCAGGCACACGGTGTTCCCGTCGACTCCGACGACCATCCGGCCCTTCGCCTCGAGCTCGTCCAATGACGCCGCTCGCCTACGCTGCGCTGTCTCCACAACCGTCATTCGGATCGCCTCCACCAGTAGCGGGGATCGTCGGGCTCGGCCGCCGCGAGCTGCTCGAGGCTCACGTCGCGGTAGCTCTCGAGCGTGAGCGCAGTCTGTGCAGAGAACCCGACGCCGGTCAACGAGAACGTGAGCGGGTGCGAGCTGACAGCCCAGCCTTCGAGCGGGCCAGGCTCGGCCAGCCGCTTCTCCTCCTGCTCATCGCGCACCTCGAGCACCACCGCGCCGCCATGCACGCCGATGAAATGGTCATGCCAGACCGCGAGCCCGCGGCTCCGGTCGG
>CAVQWS010000008.1:0-14429 GCA_963717725.1 uncultured Actinomycetes bacterium | reverse complement strand
CTCGAGCTCGGGCACCTGCCGTATCGCAAGGCGACCTTCGAGGACTACGTCGGCGAGCGCGGCCGCGAGAAGCTCGGAAAGAAGGAGTGGCGCAAGGCGGTGGCCGAGACCGTCGACCTCCTGAGCAAGGCGCTGGAGCCCGACTACGTCGTCCTCGGCGGCGGGAACGCGAAACACCTGAAGGAGCTGCCGCCGAATGCGCGGCTGGGCGCGAACGAGAACGCCTTCGTCGGCGCCTTCCGCCTCTGGGACGAGGCGATGCCCTCGCCTTGAGCGCGTTGGCATCCTTGCCGGCGTGAACGGAGAGCTCGCCATCCGCCTGCGCGGAGCAGTCAAGCGCTACGGCCCGATCACGGCCGTCGACGGCCTCGACCTCGAGGTCCCGATCGGCACCTGCGTCGGCCTCCTCGGCCCGAACGGCGCCGGGAAGTCGACCACCATGCGCCTGCTGACCGCGCAGGCGATCCCGGACGGCGGCGAGCTCGAGGTGCTCGGCCACCGCCTGCCGGAAGACTCGAAGGCCGCGCGCGCCGAGTGCGGCGTCGTCCCGCAGCTCGACAACCTCGACGTGACGCTGACGGTCGAGCAGAACCTGCTCGTCTTCTCGCACCTCTACCGGATCCCGCGCGCCGAGCGGCGCGACGCGATCGAGCGGGCGGTGCAGATGGCGAACCTCGGCCCGCGGCGGCACGACAAGGTCGACAGGCTCTCCGGCGGGATGCGGCGGCGGCTGCTGATCGCCCGTGCGCTCGTCCACCGGCCGCGGCTGGTGCTGCTCGACGAGCCGACGGTCGGCCTGGACCCGCAGGTTCGCCAGGAGCTCTGGGCGCTGATCGACGCGCTGCGCAGCGAGGGCACGACGATCCTCATGTCCACGCACTACATCGAGGAGGCGCAGCGGCTCGCCGACACCGTGCTGATCATGTCCCACGGCAAGGGCGTCGCCTCCGGGCCGCCTGCCGAGCTCGTGCTCCAGCACGCGGGCCATGAGGTGATCGAGGTTTACGGCCCGCCGGCGCGGCTCGCCGAGGTGCAATCCGAGGCGGCCGAGGCGGGCCTGCGCACGCGCCGGACGGGGACGAGCATCTCGATCCTCGGCGTCGACCGGGACGGCCATTCGTTCGAGGGCGAACGCCGCCCGGCGAACCTCGAGGACGTCTTCGTGCTGCTGACCGGCGAGGAGATCGAGTAGCGATTGGCATGCTGCGGGCGTGGCGACCACGCCCGCAGCACGCATCGGCCGGCTCGACCGCCCGGCGCTCACGGGCGTGCTCGTGCGCGAGCTGGTCAACTACTCCTCCTACTGGAAGGCGAGCACGTTCTCGTCGACGGTCGAGCCGACGATCTACCTGCTCGCGTTCGGGTTCGGCTTCGGCTCGATCGTGAGCACGGTCGGCGGCTACCCGTACGTGCAGTTCGTCGGCACCGGCACCGTGGCGACGGCGGTGCTGTTCTCGGCTGCCTTCCCGGCGATGTTCGGGACCTTCGTCAAGTACAAGTTCCAGCGCACCTACGACGCGATCCTTGCGGCTCCCGTCGACACCGAGGAGCTCGTCACGGCCGAGGCCGTGTGGATCGCCACCCGCGCGGGGGTCTACGGCTGCGTGCCGATGATCGTGGCGATCTTCTTCGGCCTCGACCCGGCGTGGGGAATGCTGCTCGTGCCCTTCATCGGCTGGCTCGCCGGCTACGGCTGGGGCTGCTTCGGGATCATGATCGCCGGCTTCGCGTCGTCGATCGAGAACTTCAACTACGTCGTCAGCGCGGTGCTGACGCCGCTCTTTCTGCTCGCGGGGACCTTCTTCCCGCTCGACGCGCTGCCGCGCTGGGCGCAGATCCTCGGCGAGCTCAACCCGCTGCACCAGTGCGTCCAGCTCGTGCGTGACGCCGTCTTCATGAACCTCAGCTCGACCGACTTGCTGCGGGCGGCCGTGCTCGTCGGCTGGGGCCTCCTCCTCTGGCGGATCGCGATCTACGCGATGGAGCGGAAGCTGATCGACTGAACCTCCGCGGTGCCTCGTGCGAATCACTTGCACAGCAATTGAAAGGAGCCGCAATGCGTTTCATCCCGACTAAGTTCCACGCACCGCTCGACTACATCGTCGGCGTCGCGCTGATCGTCGCCCCGTGGATCTTCCGCTTCGACGAGAACACGGCGGCGACCGTCGTGCCGATCGTGCTGGGCATCGGCCTGATCGCCTACAGCCTCTTCACGAACTACGAGCTGGGCGTCTGGAAGGTCGTGCCGATGGCGGTGCACAATCTGTTCGATATCGGCGCCGGCGCCTTCCTCGCGCTTTCGCCGTGGCTCTTCGGCTTCGCCGACGAGGGCGCGAACGTCTGGCTGCCGCACGTGGTCGTCGGCCTCGCCGCGGTCTTCCTCGGACTGACCACGAAGCAGTCCGGCGGCTACAGCTACGGCCGCACCGAGCACCCGGCCACGGGCTAGCTTCTCCGCAACGCGCGCGGCGGGCCCTGCGGCGCCCGCCGCGCGCTCGTCTTAGGATCGCGCCGTGGCCTACGACGAAGCGCTGGCCAATCGAATCCGCGAGCTCCTCGCCGGCGAGGCCGGTCTCGAGGAGAAGAAGATGTTCGGCGGCCTGGCCTTCCTGCTGAACGGCAACATGGCCGTCGCGGCGAGCGGGCAGGGCGGGCTCCTTGCCCGGGTCGACCCGGCCACGTCCGGTGAGCTCGTGGCGACCACCCCGGCCGAGGAGATGGTGATGCGCGAGCGGCCGATGAAAGGCTGGCTCAGGCTTGACTCGAAGGACGTCGAGGGAGACGAGCTCGCCGTATGGGTCGCGCGTGGTCTGGCGTTCGCGCGCGGGCTGCCTGGCAAACGCTGACCCATATGGGTCTGGCACCTCCGGTGACCCTACGGGTCCACTTGAGGTATGTCCTCCCCGGCTCAGACACATGAGTTGCTCGAGGCGTTGTCCGACTGCGCCGTCGTGCTACTCGAGGCGGTCGCGGTGCCGGCGTACATCGTCGACAACGACCTTCGCGTCCGCTGGCAGAACGCCGCCTCGCGCGAACTGGTCGGCGATCTCCGAGGCCGCCTCGAGATCAACTCGAAGGTCGCGCCCGAGGATCTCGACCGCGCCCGCGACGCCTTCACGCAGAAGCAGAACGGCGCCGAGCACACCGAGCTCGAGCTGTCGGTCGTGCGCCGTGACGGCGCACTGGTGAGGGTCGCGGTCAGCTCGGTGCCGCTGAAGGACTCGGCCGGCACGATGCTCGGCAGCTTCGGGCTCGTCCAAGTGCTCGGCGAGATCGAAGCGGCCTCCGAGCGCCCACCGCGGCTCAGCCCGCGCGAGCGTGAGACCCTCGCGCTGCTGGCAGCGGGCAATTCGACCACGGAGATGGCCGAGCGGATGTCGATCTCGAAGGAGACCGTTCGCAACCACGTCAAGCGCGTGCTGCGCGGCCTCGACGCCAGCTCCCGCGTGGAAGCCGTCGCCAAGGGCCGCCGCGCCGGGCTCGTCTGATCCGGTACGGCCGTTAGCCACCCCTCGCGGCGTACCCTGAGCGCGATGGGCATGTACTTCCACTCCTCCCGCGAGGCGCCCGAGCGCACCGCCGATCCCGAGCAGCGGCGCGCGAACCTGCGCCGGATCGGGCCGCTCTTCAAGCCCTACCGGCAGCGCCTCTCCGGCCTGCTGCTGCTGATCGTTGTCTCCGCCGCCCTCGGCGTGGTGCCGGCCTTCCTGCTCAAGCGGGTGCTGGAGGCGATCGGCCAGAACGACACGACCGAGCTCTCGCTCGCGGCCGGCGGGATCATCGTGATCGCGATCGTCACCGGTGCGTTGGGCGTCGTCCAGACGCTGCTCTCGAACCAGGTCGGACAGCGCGTGATGCACGACCTGCGCGCGAACGTCTTCCGCCATCTCCAGCAGCTGTCGCTCGCGTTCTTCACGCGCACGCGCACGGGCGAGGTGCAGTCGCGGATCTCGAACGACATCGGCGGCGTGCAGAGCGTCGTCACCAACACCGCGACCTCGATCGCCTCGAACGTGACCACGGTCGTCGCCACGATGATCGGCATGCTCCTGCTCAGCTGGGAGCTCGCGCTGTTCGCGTTCGCGCTGATCCCGATCTTCGTCCTGCTCACCCGCCGCGTCGGCAACGAGCGGCGGCGGATCGCGAAGACGACGCAGGAGACGCTGGCCGACATCTCGAGTCTCGTCCAGGAGTCGCTCTCGGTCTCCGGGATCCTGCTCGGCAAGACGATGGGCCGCGGCAACGAGCTCGCCGACCGCTTCGAGTCCGACTCGCTCCGGCTGGCCGAGCTCGAGGTGCGCCAGCGGATGGCCGGCCGCTGGGTGATGGCCTCGATCCAGACGAGCTTCGCGATCATGCCGGCAGCGGTCTACTGGGTCGGCGGGCTCGCGCTCGCGGGCGGCTCGACCGCGATCACGATCCCGGTGCTGGTCGCGTTCACGACGCTGCAAACGCGGCTCTTCTTCCCGGTCGGCTCGCTGCTCGGGGTCGGGCTCGACGTGCAGACCTCGCTGGCGCTCTTCGACCGGATCTTCGAGTACCTCGACGAGCCGGTGGACATCGCGGAGAAGCCCGACGCGCTTGGCGTCGCCGAGGCCGGCGACGTCGCCTTCGAGAACGTCTGGTTCCGCTACGACGAGGACTGGACGCTGCAGGACGTCTCGTTCACCGTGCCGCACGGGTCGACGACCGCACTCGTCGGCGAGACCGGCTCCGGGAAGACCACGCTCGGCTATCTCGCCGCGCGACTGTACGACGTCTCGCGCGGGCAGATCACGATCGACGGCGTCGACGTGCGCGATCTCAGCTTTGCCGCGCTCAGCGACCTCGTCGGCGTCGTCTCGCAGGAGACGTACCTCTTCCACGCCTCGGTGCGCGAGAACCTGCGCTTTGCCAAGCCGGACGCCACCGACGAGGAGATCGAGGCCGCTGCCGAGGCCGCGCGGATCCACCACGTGATCGCGGCTCTGCCCGAGGGCTACGATACGGTCGTCGGCGAGCGCGGCTACCGCTTCTCGGGCGGCGAGAAGCAGCGCATCGCGATCGCACGGACGATCCTGCGCAACCCGCCGATCCTCGTGCTCGACGAGGCAACCTCGTCCCTCGACACCGAGACCGAGCGGCTGGTGCAGGAGGCGCTCGACCGGCTCTCCGAGGGCCGCACGACGATCGCGATCGCCCACCGCCTCTCGACCGTCCGCGATGCCGACCAGATCGTCGTGCTCGACCACGGCCGTGTGGTCGAGCAGGGCAGGCACGAAGACCTGCTGCTCGCCGGCGGGCGCTACACCACGCTGGCCGCGCGCGACGCCGAGCTCGTCGGGGCATAGCGCTCCGGTACCTTCCTGCCCATGGGAGTGATCGCGATCCTCGTGGTGATCATCCTCGTGCTGCTGCTGGCGGGCGCGTTGGTAGGCCTTGCGTTCGAGCTGCTCGGCCTCGTGCTGACGGGCCTGATCGTCGGCGGGCTCGCGCGCCTCGTGCTCCCCGGCAGGCAGCAGATCGGCCTGCTGACGACCTCGCTGATCGGCATCGCCGCGAGCCTGCTCGGCGGGGTGCTCGGCGACATCGTCGATGCGAGCTGGATCGTCCGCTTCCTCGTCGCGGTCGCCCTGGCCGCGATCGGCGTCACGCTCGCGGAGTCGCGGTCCGGCACGGCGTCACCGCAAACGCCTGCCTGAGGACGCATGAATCGCGCATGAACAAGCCGCGAATCTTCCTCGGATCGTCGGGCAAGCAGGCGAAGCTGCTCCAGGCGATCGCGGGCGGGCTCGAGGAGGTCGCCGACGTCGAGCCCTGGACGACCACGTTCAACCCGGGACGGTCGACTCTCGACCGGCTCGTCGAGCTCTCCCAGGAGGTCGATTTCGCCGCGTTCGTGTTCGCCCAGGACGACTGGACCACGACGGATGGGCCCCGGTCCGGCGAGGCGTCGCCGCGCGACAACGTGGTCTTCGAGGCCGGGCTGTTCGGCGGCGCGCTCGGCATTCGGCGGACGTTCATCCTTCACGCGGACGGTTCGAAGCTGCCGACCGACCTGCTCGGGCTGACCGCGGTCCGCTACGACCCTGCGACCAGCGCCTCGGAGATTCGCGCGATCAACGAGAAGCTCCGCAAAGCGATCGAGACCGAGGGTCGCCGCGGCCCGGTCGAGGGGGTGTGGTGGCAGCTCTCACTCACCACGCGGAGCGAGGAAGAACCGTCCGCGGTGAGCCTTCTGCGCATCTCGCGGGAGCACGACGGCGGATTGAACGTGAACGGCCGGTCCTGGCAGGAGGACGGCACCCTGTCGGCCCGCTACTGGAGCGAGGCTGCGAAGGAGCGTAGGGATCCGGCCGGGGTCTTCTACTTCTGGAAGGGCGAGCGCCCTCGACACCCGAATGCCCCGGAGCTCGAGGGCACCGGCGAGATCAAGCTCGAGGCCGTCGACCGCGCCACCGGCTACTGGACGACGCGCTCGGATCGCGACCCGGGGCTGAATGCCCGAACCGCCGGCGTCTACCTTCGAGCCGACCCTTCAGACCTCGAGGTGCTGGACGGCGGCAGCGAGGAGGAGCGGGCCGAGCTCATCGCGCAGCGCCTCGGGGAATGGAAGTCGGCCGCGAACGCGTTCTGAGCACCGCCAAGCGTTGCGAGCCGGGCGACGCTACGTGCGCTCTCCGTCCGAGGGCTTCGAGATCGCCTCGACGAGCTCACCCGTCTTCTGCTCGTTCTCGCTGAGCGCGATGTCGGCCTGCGCAACGATGCCGACGAGCCTGCCGTTCTCGACGACGGGCAGCCGCCGAACCTGGTGGCGGGCCATGAGCTGGAGCGCCTCTTCGAGGCCTCTGTCGGGCTCGACGCTGATGAGGTCCTGTGAGTAGACGTCCCCGACCGATGTCTTCGTGGCGTCTGCGGCCTCGGCGACCACTCTCGTCGTGATGTCTCGGTCGGTGATCACCCCGACGAGCTTCTCGTCGTCGGTGATCGGGAGCGAGCCGATGTCCTGCTCTCGCATCAGTCGCGCGGCCTCGACCACCGACGCCGAATGGCCGATCGAGTGGGGATTCTCGGTCATCGCGTCGCGAACGTTCTTGGCCATCGTTTCTCCTCTCCTCTGCTGGTGCGATCTTAGCCCTGGTCGTGCGCGACTTGCACTCTCGCCGGCCCGTGGTCGCCGCGTGGGCCGATGAGGTACCACGCCTCGATCTCGCCCTTCCCCTTGACCTCGATCGTCCCTCGCGGCTCGCACTCGAACTCGTCGGACAGCAGCTCGAACGTCGACCGGGTTATCTGGATGCGCCCCGGCGCGCCATAGGACTCCATGCGACTGGCCGTGTTCACGGCGTCGCCCCAGAGGTCGTAGAGGAAGCGCTTCCGGCCGATCACGCCGGCCACCACCGGGCCGGAGTTGATGCCGGCCCGAAGCTCGAGGCCAAGATGCCCGAGCTCGTCGTTCGAGCTCATCGCCTCGAGCATGTCCAGCGCCATCAGGGCGAGCGCACGAGCGTGGTCCGGGCGCGGCGTGGGAACGCCCGCGGCGACCATGTAGCAGTCGCCGATCGTCTTGATCTTCTCGAGCCCGTGTCGCTCGGCGAGCGCGTCGAAGTGACTGAACAGGTGATCGAGGTAACCGACCACCTCGGAGGGCGGAAGCCGCTCCGACCATGGCGTGAAGTCGACGACGTCGGCGAACAGGATCGAGGCCGACTCGAACTGGTCCGCGATCGGCCGGGTCTGGGCCTTCAGCCGGTCCGCGATCGAGCGCGGCAGGATGTTGAGCAGCAGGTTTTCGGCCTTCTCCTGCTCAACCCGCAGTGCTGCCAGCGCGTCGCGGCGCTCGCGGGCGAACACCGCGAGCAGCGTGAACACGATGGCGCCGCCGACCACGATGTTCAGGGCCAGCATCGTGCTCGTAAACCAATCGGGCAGCGGTGACCAGATCGGGCCGATAAGCTCGCCCGCGAGCCCCGATCCGAGGAACACGACGACCCACGCGACGTACCAGCGGGCCGCCGATCGGACCTCGCTGAAGACGAGCGCTCCGAGCGGGGCGAGAATCCCCCACAGGCCCACACCGCCGGCTTCGACGAATCCGCCGAGCGGGATCATCGACAGCGTCGGCGCGAGCAGGATGTCGACCTGGGCCACCAGGAGCAGCCGCGGGAAGTCGCGCGTGCGCGAGAACACGGCGATCGCACCGAGCAGGACGGCGAAGTAGACGAGCGGAACCACACCGACCGGCGATCCGAGCGCGAGATACAGCGCACCCCACATCGCCGAGACCGGCAGGATCAACACCGAGATCAGGACGAGCAGCGCCTTTCGTGCGCGCAAGTCCTCGTCGTCGCGGGGGTCAGCGCCGACGAGCATCACACGCGCCGCCGCGCGATCCACCGCCGCTCGGATCCGAGCCACGAGGTGCATCGCGGGAGACGTTACTTGTCGAGTCCCTGCCCGCCTCGGCCGGATGCCGTTGTTACTCGCGAGCTGGAAGTTTCTGGAGGAACGCCAACACGCGCTCGGTCAGCAACGACGCAGCGGCAGCGTCGTACTCCGGGAGCGAGGAGTCGGCGAAGAGGTGTTCCTCCCCGGGGTAGAGGAAGAGCTCGGCTCGATCGGCCGAGTCGACCAGGGCCTGCGCGGCCTCAAGATCCTCGGCGAAGAACGGGTCGGCCTCCTTGCCGTGCACCTGCACCGGGACGCCCTCGGGCCATGAGTCCCCGAACTCGGAGACCGGGAGGCACGAGTACATGAGCAGGGCACCCCTGGCGCCGGGTCGCGTCTGGGCGAGCTGCTGCGCGACCATCACCCCGAAGGAAAAGCCGGCGTAGACGGCCTCGGGGTCGATCTCCTGGGCGGTGGCGACCCCGCGCTCTGCGAGGGCGCCGAACCCCGTTTCACGTGCGAAAGCCATGCCCTCGTCGATCGTGTCGAAGATGCGCCCGTCGAACAGGTCGGGCGTGTGCACGGTGTGCTCTGCGTTGCGCAGCTCGTCCGCGAACGACCGCACTCCGTCGGTAAGCCCCTGGACGTGGTGGTACAGCACGACGTCTGCCATCTCGAATCCTCCTCACTATTGATCCAATAAGTTGGAACATTCGGCAATGCTAGTCTGTTTGCCGGTGGCCGGCAACCCCTCTCGCCCGGACTACGAGCTCGCCGACCGGATCGCCCTCACCACGCCCGCGCAGGTGAAGGCGATGGGCCATCCCCTCCGGACGACGATCCTGGGCCTGCTCCACGAGCGGGCGGCGACGGTGACTGAGTTGGCGATCGCGGTCGAGCGGCCGAAGAGCACGGTTGCCCACCACGTCAAGGTGCTCGCCGAGGCCGGACTCGTGCAGGTGGTGCGGACTCGTCGAGTGCGCGCGATCGAAGAGCGCTTCTACGGCCGCACCGCCCGGATGTTCTACGTCGGGGTCGAGCGAAGCCCCGATGGTGACGACCTACCTCTCGACTTCAACGATTTCGAGGTCGCCGCCGGGGAGTCGGACGAGGCGTACCGTGACGGGAAGCTTTGGGGTTTCATTCGGCACGCCCGGATCACGGAGGCGCAGGCGTCGGAGTTCTGGGAGCGGATGGCGGAGCTCGTGGCGGAGTTCGAAGGGCTTCCGCGGTCGGGTGAGACCGTCTATGGATTCGCGGTCGGCGTCTATCCCACCGACCATCCGATCCTCCCGGCCAGCGACGAGTAGGACACCGTCACCGAGAACGCCTGTCTGACGGCAAACCCGCCGCGGTGGGCTCGCGGTCACCGCGCGGGCCGATCAGGTACCACGCCTCGATCTCGCCCTTTCCCTTGACTTCGATCGCCCCTCGCGCCAAGCACTCGAACTCGTCGGCCAGCAGTTCGTACGTCGGCCGGGCTCCATGGCGTCTGCGGAGAGAGACGGGCCCGAACCCCGCTTCCCGACCATCGAGGTGTGGTGGTCCCGACCGGAAGATGGGGCGGGTCAAGCCCGCCCCCATCTGTTCCATCTAACCGCCGGTGATGTTGCCGATGTCCCCACCGCGCGGCGCTGAGCGGTTGACCCAAAGGTCGGCGGCACCCGCGTCGTACTGATATTCCCACCCTTTGGTGATCGCCCCGGTCCCCGAAGTGCTCCCACCGCGAACCCGGGAAGAACGTCGCGAGCATCGCGGTTGTGGTGCAGGGATCGGGACAGGTCGCCTTGGGGGTGAACACGCCGCCCGTCACGACCACGACATCGAAGCCTGCGAACGTTCCCGTTGCGCCACCTGTCTGCGCTGGGCCGGGGCACGGAGTGGGATTGGGCTGGTGGGCGCTTCTCCATGCACCCGTAGATGACTCCGTTCCGAACGCCGAGCTTTCCTTTAGTTATGCCTGCGGACGTGAGCCGTGTCGACGCCCTCGGGAGCTGGCGATGCGGACCGGACCGCGAGAAGGCGGTCCGGTCCGCAGGGTCGCTACGGCTGGCCGAAAACGAACGCTTGGCCGTTGACGCTCAGGCTGCGGAGGATCGCCGTCAGATCCGCCCCGCCCGAGAAGCCGGTCGTCACGTAGATGCCGCTGATGACTTCGGTGCCGTGCGCGGCAACCACGTCCGCCCACGGCTGATCATCGGGCGGAACGCCGTCGCACGAGTCGTCGTTGTAGCGGACGGTGTTGGAGCCGACGACCTCGAACGTATGGAAGCTGTCCTCAGCCGGCACGGTCGTCGCGCACCCCGTCGGGTCGAAGATGACATCGTTGTTGTCGTTGGTCAGGAAGATCCGCAGTTCCGGAACTGCGATCGGCGAATCGTTCGCTGACGAGTGGTCGACCGTGTACGAGAGTTGCGTGATGTCGGCCAGCGTCGTGCCGTTGGCGCCGCTGTACCGCACGGAGCCGCCCCATGCGCCGCCGTTCGAGTACGGCCCGAAAGTGACGCCGTCCAGGGACGTCGCAACGCTCGCATTCGTCCCCGCGAAGTCGCCCGTCAAGCGCAGCATCGCGCGAGCGGGAGTACCCGCCGGACCTGGGGGCCCTGCCGGACCTGCCGGGCCTGCGGAACCCTGAGGACCCTGCAAGCCCTGAGGTCCCCGCGGGCCGGGCGTGCCGACGCCGCGCGCGCCCTTCGGGCCTCGGATGTTCCAGGCGATCGCCTTGAAGCCCTTATGGCAGTTGGCGAGCTTCAGATCGCCGAGCGTCTGTTTACTGCCGTGGGTTTCCACGCAGCCGTAGATCACCCCGTTCCGGATGCCGAGCTTTCCTTGACTCCCCGAGGAAGCCTTCGAGCCGTTGCTTGAGGCGCCGGTCACACCGGCCAGCGCCGCTGTCGCCAGCAAAACGAGTGCTGCGACGGCGAGCAGTCGCTTCGTCATGTTTTCCTCCCCCTGCGTCAGGCCGCAGTACTTGACCCATCCTTGAAGAGAGTGTCCGTCCGACGTCCACTCTCCGGCATCGTCCGTTTGAGGTGAAGCCGAAAGCCGGCCTCGCACTACAGGTCGAGGTGGGCGCGGGAGTTACGGGAGCGACGGGACTCGAGCCCGCATTTCCCGACCATCGAAGTGCGAGCGCCTCGGACGCGGGACGACCTAGGCCGGCCGTTTCGGCGTCTCTAGGCGGCGATGCCGTCAAGAGAGCGCCCCAACCGCTCGATCCCGCCGAGGAGGTGACTCGGCCCGCTCAGCTGCCCGCCTCGCCCGCGGACTGCCCCGGATCGCCGGATCGATGCGTAGGCCGCGCCAATGCCGCCCGGAACGCAGAGGGCCGCCTGCGTCTCCCGCTGGAAACAGGCGGCCCTCGTCCCGCTCGAAAGCGCCTACGACTTCCACACCGCCTGAGCGGAGAACTGGATCTGGATGATGTCGTCGGGATCAAGGCCCGGAATGCCGAGCTCGCCAGCAGTAGCCGTCTCGGGCGGCGTCGTGCAGGTAACGGGGGAAGAGTTATGCATCCCGTTCCCGTTGCCCTTCGACTGAACGAACGTGTCGAGCAGTGTGTTCGTCGTCAGATCCGTGACGGTGAACGAGAACGCGACCGGAATGAGATGGGATCCGGCTGAAATCGTTGCAACGCCCCACGCGACAGAGTGATCGTTCGTAGTCGACGTGACCGTCACAGCCAGCGGCTCGCCGCTACAGGTCAACGTGATCTGGTCTCGACCGGCGCTACTGACGCCGGTCGCCGCAAGTGCTGCCGCCGCGATCGCAGCGACAACGAGGATTCTCCGCATGTTCTCCCCTTTCCGTTGGATTGACGGGCCTCCAGACCTGCGACGACGTGTGATTCGACGACGCAGCATCCGCTGAGGTGACCTTTGGAACGCTCCTCAACCTCCGTGGCTCCATCGAGGACTTGACCAATTCCTCCTCGTCTCTTGGCCGACCCTTTGTCCACCGAGGCTGATGGCGGGACACTCAGCCGATCGAGCCGCTGTATGTGCCGACCGGCCCGTTCGGAAGCACGACCGTCTGCACCTCGTGCAGGACGCCGTGCAGCCCGGCCAGGCCGCCAGTCGAATCGAGGATCGTCGCAGTGGCGTGGACGGCGAGGTCGGAGTCGTTGTAGCCGTTCAAGTTGAACGTGATCGTTCCGGAAACGCCGTTCAGAGTGCCGGTGAACACCTCGACGTCGTGGTAGCTGGCGCTTCCGTCCGCGTGAGCGATCAGCGTGCCGTTAATCGTCGAGGTACCGACGAGCGCTCCCGTGTACGACGCTGTGGCGCTGACCTCGATGATCAGATTGTCGCCTGCGGCCCGTATGCTCTCGAAGGTCGCGGACGTATTGCCCACGGTGCCGCTGACGGGTGTCGGCGGGCCCGCAGCAGCAACAGTGGTGGCGGCAGCTGCGACGAGCAGGGCGACGAGTGGGACGAGTACTAGGCGAAGTCGGCTCGCGTTCCTCATGCTGAATCCTTTCGTCGGGATCACCTGAGATTTCAGAGCCGCCCTGGCGACTACACAATCCCAACAAGTTGGGATCTTGGCGCCGTTCCCCGTATCCTTGACTGGTGGCACGCGAGCGGGACAGGACTCGCTGTCGCGAGCGAATCGGGCGGCTGAGCGAGTCGACTTTCGACTGTGAGTCGATCCAGCGCGAGGCGATCGCCGACCTCCAGCGCGTGATCGGCTTCGATCGCTGGTGCTGGCCGTTCGCCGATCCGAGCACGCTTCTCCCGCTGAGCGGGATCGCCGAACACGACTACGGCCCGAAGCTTCGGCGCGCACTCGAGCTCGAGTACTCGGGTGATGATTTCGCCGCGAAGCACGAAGTCGCCCGACGCGCCCACTCTGTTGGCAGCCTGAGCTCCGAGACCGATGGAGATCTCGCGCGCTCGCCGCGCTGGGAGGAGGTCCTGCGACCGGTCGGGATCGGCGACACCGCCGTTGCTGCGTGCCGTGACGCGCTCGGATGCTGGGGCTGGATCGAGGCATATCGTGACGACGGCGATCGCAGATTCGACCGCGACGACCTCGAATTGCTCGCGCACTATCAGCCGCAGCCTCGGCGCAGTGCTACGACGTGGCCTCGCTGCCAGGATCGACGGAGACGTCGTCGAACCAAGCGCGCCTGGCGTGATCGTGCTCAGGCCCGACCTCAGCGAGCGCAGCGCCACCGCTCCCGCTCGCCGATGGGTCGAAACCCTGCCGGCAGCTGGCTTGTTTGCCGCTTGGGGCATGTTGCCGGCGACGGTGTATCCGGTGGCGACGCTAGCGCGATCACCGAAGACCGCAGCCGGAGCTCATGCACTCGAGCGCGCGCTCGATGGGCGATGGGTGATGATCGAGGCGGCGCGGCTCGAGCACGAGGATGAGGGCCAGATCGCCGTGACCGTGCGCGACGCCACGCCGAAGGAGACGTTCGATTTCTTGTCTCGTGCGTATGCGCTCACTCGGCGCGAGCGTGACGTCGTTGCGGCGGTGCTCGCAGGCCTCGACACCCGAGCGGTCACCCAGCGTCTCTTCATCTCCAGGCACACCGTGCAGGACCATCTCAAGTCGGTGTTCGAGAAGGTCGGGATTCACAGCCGCAGGGAGCTGTTCGCCGCGTTCAACGCATCGGCCGACGTCGGATGACACGCCGGTGTGATCGCCGCGGTCAACACCGGAGGTGGCACTGGAGGAGATGACCACCACCACCCGTCGTGGAAGGGCTGCCGAAGAATCCGGCTCACACCCCGGGGAAGCCGAGTAGTTGGCCATAGGACACACCGGTCGAGTTCCTGGGCATACGACAACGCGGGATTGGCGGGGGATGGCAACTCGACCGGTTGCCCGCGATGGTGGAAGTGCCTGCAAAGGCGCCTCTTGTGCAACCGAACACTCGAAGACCTCCGGCCCCATTGGCCGGTCATCTTCTCCGGGGATTACCGGCTGCGGTCGGCTCCCTGCGGCGATTTCAGGCTGATTCCCGTGCGGGATCTGCACGGGACGCAGAGAAGCCGGCGGTCGTTATGTCAAATACATATTCTAATTTGCAGGTCTTTTACGGGAGCGACGGG
>CAVQWS010000007.1:0-14369 GCA_963717725.1 uncultured Actinomycetes bacterium | reverse complement strand
ATCAGCCCGCTCTGCCAGCCGTTCGGCCGGCCTTCGTCCTGGAGCATGAACTGGACGAGCAGGTCCACGTACGGGGCCGCGGCCGCCCGCTCCGCCGCCTCCGCGACGAACCGCGCCTGCGAGACCCACGAGACGCCGTTCTCGTCCGGAGGGTTCGTCTCGTAGCCGTATTCGGTCAGCCAGATCCGCTTGGGCCCGAAGTCGCGCTTCACTTCGCGGATCAGCTTCTCCAGGTTCGCCATCGTCAGCACGCCGGTGCAGTAGCGGCACACGCCGCGCGCGAAGCCGAACGGCGTCTCGCCCCGCGTGACCGCGTACGGATGGTGTGAGTAGGCGTCGAGCCGGGCGTGCGCTGCGGACATTCCGCGCATGAAGATGACCGGCGAGAGGCCGGTGCTCGTCGAGCGCGGCGAGGTGGCCCCGCCGGCAACGCGGTTCGCCGGGTCGAGCGCGTGCAGCTCGACGTAGGCCGGGTTGAGCAGGCGCTGCACGTAAAGCTGTGGCGAGTTCGGCTTCAGGAACGACTGGAGGTTCGGCTCGTTCCAGATCTCCCACAGACGCAGCCACGGATAGCGCCTCGCGACTGCGACCGCGAACGCGGCCAGCGCGTACTTGCTCGTCGGCGCGGCGCTCTGGGCGAGGCCGCCGTTGGCCCAGGCCGGCGTGCGCACGAGCGTCGCGAGCACCGTGATCCCGCGCGCGTGCAGCGCACCGAGGGTGGCATCGGCGGCCGTCCAGTCGTACGCCTTGTCGCCCGGGTTGGCGGGATGACGGGGCTTCGTGGGCGCGACCTGGCGCCAGTTGACGAAGTAGCGCACGAGCCCCACGCCGAGCTGGTCGAGCGTCAGCAGGTTCGGCTCGAGCGACGGCCCGGGCGAGAGGTACGCGTCGTCCTCGACGCCGAACTTGACGAACGGCGACGCCGAGGCCGTGCTCGACACGAGCAGCGCAGCGGCGAGTGTCGCGAGCGCGAGCTTCACGCATGGGATTGTCGCAGTGCTGGTGCCGCCGCTCGGTAAGCCTCCTGTAAGGATTCCGTGCATTGGGCAATTGTTGTAGCTTGCAGGTATGAGCTCACCCTCCCTCCGACAACTCGCCGCCGAGCTCTCGGCCTGCTGGCGCGAGCTCGGCTCGATCCTCGCCAGCCGCCGCCTGCACTCGTCGCTGCACCCCGAGCTGGGGAAGAAGCTGACGCCGAGCAAGCTGCGGGCGCTCGAGGTGCTGGCCCAGCACGAGAGCCTGCGCGTCGGCGAGCTGGCCGACCGCGTCGGCGTGGACGACACCACCGCCACGCGGCTCGTCGACCGGCTCGAGGACCTCGGTCTCGCCGAGCGCCACAGCGAGGAGGGCGACCGCCGCGCGATCCTGGTCGGGCTGACCGGCGAAGGCCGCGAGCTGGTCGCGGGCGTGTCGGCTCAGCGGCAGCAGTTCTTTGCCGACGTGCTCGGCTCGCTCGATCCCGACGAGCGTGTCCAGCTCGTGCGGCTGACCGAGAAGGCGGCGCTCGCACTCCGCACCCGCAGCCAGGAGCTGGTCACGCGTTGACCGCGCTCGCGCGCGTCGAGGAGCTCGAGCGGGTCGTCGAGGTGGAAGGCCTCGTCGTCCGCTTCGGCGCGATCGAGGCCGTGGCCGGGATCTCGTTCGAGGTCGGCGCCGGCGAGGTCTTCGGCCTGCTCGGCCCGAACGGGGCCGGCAAGACGACGACGATCCGCGTGCTCACCACCCTGCTGCGCCCGAACGAGGGCTCGGCGTTCGTCGCGGGCCACGACGTCGTCCGCGACGGCCTGGCCGTGCGGCAGTCGATCGGCTACGTGCCGCAGGCGATCTCGATCGACGGTGCGCTGACGGCCTATGAGAATCTCGAGTTCTACGGGCGCGCAACCGGCGTGCCCCGCCGCGAGCGGCGCGAGCGGATCGAAGAGGCGGTCGAGGCGATGCAGCTCGCGTCCTTCCTCGACCGGCTCGGCCGCACGCTCTCGGGCGGGATGCTGCGGCGGCTCGAGATCGCGACGGCGCTGCTCAAACAGCCGGTCGTGCTCTTCCTCGACGAGCCGACCGTCGGGCTCGACCCGACCGCGCGCCGGCTCGTCTGGGAGCGCCTCGAGCTCCTGCGCGAGGAGGCCGGCACCACCGTGCTCGTGACGACCCATCAGATGGAGGAGGCCGAGCGCCAGTGCGACCGGATCGCGGTCATGGACCTCGGCGCGATCGCCACGATAGGCACGCCGCAGGAGCTGCGCAGCCGCCACGGCGTGGCCGCGCTCGAGGACGTCTTCACCGAGGTCACCGGCGGCAGGCTCGAGGAAGGAGGCAGCTTCAGAGATGTCCGCGCAAGCCGCAGACGTTCACGCCGGCTCGGTTGAGTCCGCGCTGCGCTCGCTGCCCGTCCGGGCGGCGCGCCTGCTCGACGGCACGGTCGCGATGGGCTGGGCCGAGCTGCACAAGCTCCGGCACGACCACCTCGACATCTTCACGCGCTCGGTGCAGCCGCTGCTCTGGCTGTTCATCTTCGGCACTGCGCTGCAACACAACCACGCCCTCTCGGGCGGCTCTGGCGACTACCGCGCCTACCTCGCGCCGGGCGTGATGGCCCAGGCTGCATTGTTCGTGGCGATCTTCTTCGGCCTGGGCGTGATCTGGGAGCGCGACGTCGGGCAGTTGCAGCGCCTGCTCGCGACGCCGCTGCCGCGGCTCGGGATCGTGCTCGGCAAGGCGACCGGCGCCGCGATCCGCGCGCTCGCGCAGGCGATCGTGCTGCTGGTCGTGATCGCGATCGCCCGCATCTCGATCCACTGGAGCGTGCAGGGCGTCGTCGGCGCGGTCGCGCTGCTGCTGCTCGGCACGGCCGCCTTTGCCTGCCTGTCGATGATCCTCGCCTCGCTGGTGAAGACGCGCGAGCGCTTCATGGGCATCGGTCAGCTCGTGGTGATGCCGCTCTTCTTCGCCTCGAGCGCGCTCTACCCGCTGGCGATCATGCCTGCCTGGCTACGGGTCCTCGCGCACGCGAATCCGCTCAGCTACGAGGTGCACGGGATGCGCGACCTGCTGCTCGGAATCTCGGCCGGCGGCTGGCTCTGGCTCGACTTCGCCGTGATGATCTCGTTCCTGGTCGTCACGGCCGTCGTGGCCGCGAAGACATACCCGCGCGCCATCCTCTGAGATGCTGCCCGCGTGAGCGGGGACCGGACAGTGCTGGGCGTCGACGTGGGCGGCTCGCACGTGAAGGCGAAGCTCTCGACGGGCGGCGAGGAACGCCGGTTCGACTCCGGACCGGAGCTGACCGCGCAGCAGATGGTCGACGGCCTGCGGGAGCTGACAAGCGACTGGAACTACGACGTGATCTCGATCGGAATCCCGGTGCCCGTGCGCAACGGCCGGGTCGAGGTCGAGCCGGTCAACCTCGGCACGGGTTGGGCCGGGTTCGACTTCGAGCAGGCCTTAGGCAAGCCCACGAAGGTCGTCAACGACGCGGTGATGCAGGCACTCGGCAGCTACGAGAGCGGCAAGATGCTCTTCCTCGGCCTGGGCACCGGGCTCGGCTCCACGCTCGTGGACGGCCGCGCCGTGGAGCCGCTCGAGCTCGGGCACCTGCCGTATCGCAAGGCGACCTTCGAGGACTACGTCGGCGAGCGCGGCCGCGAGAAGCTCGGCAAGAAGGAGTGGCGCAAGGCGGTGGCCGAGACCGTCGAACTGCTGAGCAAGGCGCTGGAGCCCGACTACGTCGTCCTCGGCGGCGGGAACGCGAAACACCTGAAGGAGCTGCCGCCGAACGCGCGGTTGGGCGCGAACGAGAACGCCTTCGTCGGCGCCTTCCGCCTTTGGGACGAGGCGATGCCCTCGCCCTGAGCGCGCTGGCATCCTTGCCGGCGTGAACGGGGAGCTCGCCATCCGCCTGCGCGGAGCCGTCAAGCGCTACGGCCCGATCACGGCCGTCGACGGCCTCGACCTCGACGTCCCGATCGGCACCTGCGTCGGCCTACTCGGCCCGAACGGCGCCGGGAAGTCGACCACCATGCGCCTGCTGACCGCGCAGGCGATCCCGGACGGCGGCGAGCTCGAGGTGCTCGGCCACCGCCTGCCGGAAGACTCGAAGGCCGCGCGCGCCGAGTGCGGCGTCGTCCCGCAGCTCGACAACCTCGACGTGACGCTGACGGTCGAGCAGAACCTGCTCGTCTTCTCGCACCTCTACCGGATCCCGCGCGCCGAGCGGCGCGACGCGATCGAGCGGGCGGTGCAGATGGCGAACCTCGGCCCGCGGCGGCACGACAAGGTCGACAGGCTCTCCGGCGGGATGCGGCGGCGGCTGCTGATCGCCCGTGCGCTCGTCCACCGGCCGCGGCTGGTGCTGCTCGACGAGCCGACGGTCGGCCTGGACCCGCAGGTTCGCCAGGAGCTCTGGGCGCTGATCGACGCGCTGCGCAGCGAGGGCACGACGATCCTCATGTCCACGCACTACATCGAGGAGGCGCAGCGGCTCGCCGACACCGTGCTGATCATGTCCCACGGCAAGGGCGTCGCCTCCGGGCCGCCTGCCGAGCTCGTGCTCCAGCACGCGGGCCACGAGGTGATCGAGGTCTACGGCCCGCCGGCGCGGCTCGCCGAGGTGCAGACCGAGGCGGCCGAAGCGGGCCTGCGCACGCGCCGGACGGGGACGAGCATCTCGATCCTCGGCGTCGACCGGGACGGCCATTCGTTCGAGGGCGAACGCCGCCCGGCGAACCTCGAGGACGTCTTCGTGCTGCTGACCGGCGAGGAGATCGAGTAGCGATTGGCATGCTGCGGGCGTGGCGACCACGCCCGCAGCACGCATCGGCCGGCTCGACCGCCCGGCGCTCACGGGCGTGCTCGTGCGCGAGCTGGTCAACTACTCCTCCTACTGGAAGGCGAGCACGTTCTCGTCGACGGTCGAGCCGACGATCTACCTGCTCGCGTTCGGGTTCGGCTTCGGCTCGATCGTGAGCACGGTCGGCGGCTACCCGTACGTGCAGTTCGTCGGCACCGGCACCGTGGCGACGGCGGTGCTGTTCTCGGCTGCCTTCCCGGCGATGTTCGGGACCTTCGTCAAGTACAAGTTCCAGCGCACCTACGACGCGATCCTCGCGGCTCCCGTCGACACCGAGGAGCTCGTCACGGCCGAGGCCGTGTGGATCGCCACCCGCGCGGGGGTCTACGGCTGCGTGCCGATGATCGTGGCGATCTTCTTCGGCCTCGACCCGGCGTGGGGAATGCTGCTCGTGCCCTTCATCGGCTGGCTCGCCGGCTACGGCTGGGGCTGCTTCGGGATCATGATCGCCGGCTTCGCGTCGTCGATCGAGAACTTCAACTACGTCGTCAGCGCGGTGCTGACGCCGCTCTTTCTGCTCGCGGGGACCTTCTTCCCGCTCGACGCGCTGCCGCGCTGGGCGCAGATCCTCGGCGAGCTCAACCCGCTGCACCAGTGCGTCCAGCTCGTGCGTGACGCCGTCTTCATGAACCTCAGCTCGACCGACCTGCTGCGGGCGGCCGTGCTCGTCGGCTGGGGCCTCCTCCTCTGGCGGATCGCGATCTACGCGATGGAGCGGAAGCTGATCGACTGAACCTCCGCGGTGCCTCGTGCGAATCACTTGCACAGCAATTGAAAGGAGCCGCAATGCGTTTCATCCCGACTAAGTTCCACGCACCGCTCGACTACATCGTCGGCGTCGCGCTGATCGCCGCCCCGTGGATCTTCCGCTTCGACGAGAACACGGCGGCGACCGTCGTGCCGATCGTGCTGGGCATCGGCCTGATCGCCTACAGCCTCTTCACGAACTACGAGCTGGGCGTCTGGAAGGTCGTGCCGATGGCGGTGCACAATCTGTTCGACATCGGCGCCGGCGCCTTCCTCGCGCTTTCGCCGTGGCTCTTCGGCTTCGCCGACGAGGGCGCGAACGTCTGGCTGCCGCACGTGGTCGTCGGCCTCGCCGCGGTCTTCCTCGGACTGACCACGAAGCAGTCCGGCGGCTACAGCTACCGCCGCGCCGAGCATCCGGCCACGAGCTAGCTCCTCCGCAACGCGCGCGGCGGGCCCTGCGGCGCCCGCCGCGCGCTCGTCTTAGGATCGCGCCGTGGCCTACGACGAAGCGCTGGCCGATCGAATCCGCGAGCTCCTCGCCGGCGAGGCCGGTCTCGAGGAGAAGAAGATGTTCGGCGGCCTGGCCTTCCTGCTGAACGGCAACATGGCCGTCGCGGCGAGCGGGCAGGGCGGGCTCCTTGCCCGGGTCGACCCGGCCACGTCCGGTGAGCTCGTGGCGACCACCCCGGCCGAGGAGATGGTGATGCGCGAGCGGCCGATGAAAGGCTGGCTCAGGCTTGACTCGAAGGACGTCGAGGGAGACGAGCTCGCCGTATGGGTCGCGCGTGGTCTGGCGTTCGCGCGCGGGCTGCCTGGCAAACGCTGACCCATATGGGTCTGGCACCTCCGGTGACCCTACGGGTCCACTTGAGGTATGTCCTCCCCGGCTCAGACACATGAGTTGCTCGAGGCGTTGTCCGACTGCGCCGTCGTGCTACTCGAGGCGGTCGCGGTGCCGGCGTACATCGTCGACAACGACCTTCGCGTCCGCTGGCAGAACGCCGCCTCGCGCGAACTGGTCGGCGATCTCCGAGGCCGCCTCGAGATCAACTCGAAGGTCGCGCCCGAGGATCTCGACCGTGCCCGCGACGCCTTCACGCAGAAGCAGAACGGCGCCGAGCACACCGAGCTCGAGCTGTCGGTCGTGCGCCGTGACGGCGCACTGGTGAGGGTCGCGGTCAGCTCGGTGCCGCTGAAGGACTCGGCCGGCACGATGCTCGGCAGCTTCGGGCTCGTCCAAGTGCTCGGCGAGATCGAAGCGGCCTCCGAGCGCCCACCGCGGCTCAGCCCGCGCGAGCGTGAGACCCTCGCGCTGCTGGCAGCGGGCAATTCGACCACGGAGATGGCCGAGCGGATGTCGATCTCGAAGGAGACCGTTCGCAACCACGTCAAGCGCGTGCTGCGCGGCCTCGACGCCAGCTCCCGCGTGGAAGCCGTCGCCAAGGGCCGCCGCGCCGGGCTCGTCTGATCCGGTACGGCCGTTAGCCACCCCTCGCGGCGTACCCTGAGCGCGATGGGCATGTACTTCCACTCCTCCCGCGAGGCGCCCGAGCGCACCGCCGATCCCGAGCAGCGGCGCGCGAACCTGCGCCGGATCGGGCCGCTCTTCAAGCCCTACCGGCAGCGCCTCTCCGGCCTGCTGCTGCTGATCGTTGTCTCCGCCGCCCTCGGCGTGGTGCCGGCCTTCCTGCTCAAGCGGGTGCTGGAGGCGATCGGCCAGAACGACACGACCGAGCTCTCGCTCGCGGCCGGCGGGATCATCGTGATCGCGATCGTCACCGGTGCGTTGGGCGTCGTCCAGACGCTGCTCTCGAACCAGGTCGGACAGCGCGTGATGCACGACCTGCGCGCGAACGTCTTCCGCCATCTCCAGCAGCTGTCGCTCGCGTTCTTCACGCGCACGCGCACGGGCGAGGTGCAGTCGCGGATCTCGAACGACATCGGCGGCGTGCAGAGCGTCGTCACCAACACCGCGACCTCGATCGCCTCGAACGTGACCACGGTCGTCGCCACGATGATCGGCATGCTCCTGCTCAGCTGGGAGCTCGCGCTGTTCGCGTTCGCGCTGATCCCGATCTTCGTCCTGCTCACCCGCCGCGTCGGCAACGAGCGGCGGCGGATCGCGAAGACGACGCAGGAGACGCTGGCCGACATCTCGAGTCTCGTCCAGGAGTCGCTCTCGGTCTCCGGGATCCTGCTCGGCAAGACGATGGGCCGCGGCAACGAGCTCGCCGACCGCTTCGAGTCCGACTCGCTACGGCTGGCCGAGCTCGAGGTGCGCCAGCGGATGGCCGGCCGCTGGGTGATGGCCTCGATCCAGACGAGCTTCGCGATCATGCCGGCAGCGGTCTACTGGGTCGGCGGGCTCGCGCTCGCGGGCGGCTCGACCGCGATCACGATCCCGGTGCTGGTCGCGTTCACGACGCTGCAAACGCGGCTCTTCTTCCCGGTCGGCTCGCTGCTCGGGGTCGGGCTCGACGTGCAGACCTCGCTGGCGCTCTTCGACCGGATCTTCGAGTACCTCGACGAGCCGGTGGACATCGCGGAGAAGCCCGACGCGCTTGGCGTCGCCGAGGCCGGCGACGTCGCCTTCGAGAACGTCTGGTTCCGCTACGACGAGGACTGGACGCTGCAGGACGTCTCGTTCACCGTGCCGCACGGGTCGACGACCGCACTCGTCGGCGAGACCGGCTCCGGGAAGACCACGCTCGGCTATCTCGCCGCGCGACTGTACGACGTCTCGCGCGGGCAGATCACGATCGACGGCGTCGACGTGCGCGATCTCAGCTTCGCCGCGCTCAGCGACCTCGTCGGCGTCGTCTCGCAGGAGACGTACCTCTTCCACGCCTCGGTGCGCGAGAACCTGCGCTTTGCCAAGCCGGACGCCACCGACGAGGAGATCGAGGCCGCTGCCGAGGCCGCGCGGATCCACCACGTGATCGCGGCTCTGCCCGAGGGCTACGATACGGTCGTCGGCGAGCGCGGCTACCGCTTCTCGGGCGGCGAGAAGCAGCGCATCGCGATCGCACGGACGATCCTGCGCAACCCGCCGATCCTCGTGCTCGACGAGGCAACCTCGTCCCTCGACACCGAGACCGAGCGGCTGGTGCAGGAGGCGCTCGACCGGCTCTCCGAGGGCCGCACGACGATCGCGATCGCCCACCGCCTCTCGACCGTCCGCGATGCCGACCAGATCGTCGTGCTCGACCACGGCCGTGTGGTCGAGCAGGGCAGGCACGAAGACCTGCTGCTCGCCGGCGGGCGCTACACCACGCTGGCCGCGCGCGACGCCGAGCTCGTCGGGGCATAGCGCTCCGGTACCTTCCTGCCCATGGGAGTGATCGCGATCCTCGTGGTGATCATCCTCGTGCTGCTGCTGGCGGGCGCGTTGGTAGGCCTTGCGTTCGAGCTGCTCGGCCTCGTGCTGACGGGCCTGATCGTCGGCGGGCTCGCGCGCCTCGTGCTCCCCGGCAGGCAGCAGATCGGCCTGCTGACGACCTCGCTGATCGGCATCGCCGCGAGCCTGCTCGGCGGGGTGCTCGGCGACATCGTCGATGCGAGCTGGATCGTCCGCTTCCTCGTCGCGGTCGCCCTGGCCGCGATCGGCGTCACGCTCGCGGAGTCGCGGTCCGGCACGGCGTCACCGCAAACGCCTGCCTGAGGACGCATGAATCGCGCATGAACAAGCCGCGAATCTTCCTCGGATCGTCGGGCAAGCAGGCGAAGCTGCTCCAGGCGATCGCGCGCGGGCTCGAGGAGGTCGCCGACGTCGAGCCCTGGACGACCACGTTCAACCCGGGACGGTCGACTCTCGACCGGCTCGTCGAGCTCTCCCAGGAGGTCGATTTCGCCGCGTTCGTGTTCGCCCAGGACGACTGGACCACGACGGATGGGCCCCAGTCCGGCGAGGCGTCGCCGCGCGACAACGTGGTCTTCGAGGCCGGGCTGTTCGGCGGCGCGCTCGGCATTCGGCGGACGTTCATCCTTCACGCGGACGGTTCGAAGCTGCCGACCGACCTGCTCGGGCTGACCGCGGTCCGCTACGACCCTGCGACCAGCGCCTCGGAGATTCGCGCGATCAACGAGAAGCTCCGCAAGGCGATCGAGACCGAGGGTCGCCGCGGCCCGGTCGAGGGGCTGTGGTGGCAGCTCTCACTCACCACGCGGAGCGAGGAAGAACCGTCCGCGGTGAGCCTCCTGCGCATCTCGCGGGAGCGCGACGGCGGACTGAACGTGAACGGCCGGTCCTGGCAGGAGGACGGCACCCTGTCGGCCCGCTACTGGAGCGAGGCTGCGAAGGAGCGCAGGGATCCGGCCGGCGTCTTCTACTTCTGGAAGGGCGAGCGCCCTCGACACCCGAATGCCCCGGAGCTCGAGGGCACCGGCGAGATCAAGCTAGAGGCCGTCGACCGCGCCACCGGCTACTGGACGACACGCTCGGATCGCGACCCCGGCCTGAATGCCCGAACCGCCGGCGTCTACCTTCGAGCCGACCCTTCAGACCTCGAGGTGCTGGACGGCGGGAGCGAGGAGGAGCGGGCAGAGCTCATCGCGCAGCGCCTCGGGGAGTGGAAGTCGGCCGCGAACGCGTTCTGAGCACCGCCAAACGTGGCGAGCCGAGCGACGCTACGTGCGCTCTCCGTCCGAGGGCTTCGAGATCGCCTCGACGAGCTCACCGGTCTTCTGCTCGTTCTCGCTGAGCGCGATGTCCGCCTGCGCAACGATGCCGACAAGCCTGCCGTTCTCGACGACGGGCAGCCGCCGAACCTGGTGGCGGGCCATGAGCTGGAGCGCCTCTTCGAGGCCTCTGTCGGGCTCGACGCTGATGAGGTCCTGAGAGTAGACGTCCTCGACCGACGTCTTCGTGGCGTCTGCGGCCTCGGCGACCACTCTTGTGGTGATGTCTCGGTCGGTGATCATCCCGACGAGCTTCTCGTCGTTCGTGATCGGGAGCGAGCCGATGTGCTGCTCTCGCATCAGTCGCGCGGCCTCGACCACCGACGCCGAATGGCCGATCGAGTGGGGATTCTCGGTCATCGCGTCGCGAACGTTCTTGGCCATCGTTTCTCCTCTCCCCTGCTGGTGCGATCTTAGCCTTGGTCGTGCGCGACTTGCACTCTCGCCGGCCCGTGGTCGCCGCGTGGGCCGATGAGGTACCACGCCTCGATCTCGCCCTTCCCCTTGACCTCGATCGTCCCTCGCGGCTCGCACTCGAACTCGTCGGACAGCAGCTCGAACGTCGACCGGGTTATCTGGATGCGCCCCGGCGCGCCATAGGACTCCATGCGACTGGCCGTGTTCACGGCGTCGCCCCAGAGGTCGTAGAGGAAGCGCTTCCGGCCGATCACGCCGGCCACCACCGGGCCGGAGTTGATGCCGGCCCGAAGCTCGAGGCCAAGATGCCCGAGCTCGTCGTTCGAGCTCATCGCCTCGAGCATGTCCAGCGCCATCAGGGCGAGCGCACGAGCGTGGTCCGGGCGCGGCGTGGGAACGCCCGCGGCGACCATGTAGCAGTCGCCGATCGTCTTGATCTTCTCGAGCCCGTGTCGGTCGGCGAGCGCGTCGAAGTGACTGAACAGGTGATCGAGGTAACCGACCACCTCGGAGGGCGGAAGCCGCTCCGACCAGGGCGTGAAGTCGACGACGTCGGCGAACAGGATCGAGGCCGACTCGAACTGGTCCGCGATCGGCCGGGTCTGGGCCTTCAGCCGGTCCGCGATCGAGCGCGGCAGGATGTTGAGCAGCAGGTTTTCGGCCTTCTCCTGCTCCACCCGCAGTGCTGCCAGGGCGTCGCGGCGCTCGCGGGCGAACACCGCGAGCAGCGTGAACACGATGGCGCCGCCGACCGCGATGTTCAGGGCCAGCATCGTGCTCGTAAACCAATCGGGCAGCGGTGACCAGATCGGGCCGATGAGCTCGCCCAGGAGCCCCGATCCGAGGAACACGACGACCCAGGCGACGTACCAGCGGGCCGCCGATCGGACCTCGCTGAAGACGAGCGCTCCGAGCGGGGCGAGAATCCCCCACAGGCCCACACCGCCGGCTTCGACGAATCCGCCGAGCGGGATCATCGACAGCGTCGGCGCGAGCAGGATGTCGACCTGGGCCACCAGAAGCAGCCGCGGGAAGTCGCGCGTGCGCGAGAACACGGCGATCGCACCGAGCAGGACGGCGAAGTAGACGAGCGGAACCACGCCGACCGGCGATCCGAGCGCGAGATACAGCGCGCCCCACACCGCCGAGACCGGCAGGATCAACACCGAGATCAGGACGAGCAGCGCTTTTCGTGCGCGCAAGTCCTCGTCGTCGCGGGGGTCAACGCCGACGAGCATCACACGCGCCGCCGCGCGATCCACCGCCGCTCGGATCCGAGCCACGAGGTGCATCGCGGGAGACGTTACTTGTCGAGTCCCTGCCCGGCCTCGGCCGGATGCCGCTGTTACTCGCGAGCTGGAAGTGTGTGGAGGAACGCCAACACGCGCTCGGTCAGCAACGACGCAGCGGCAGCGTCGTACTCCGGGACCGAGGAGTCGGCGAAGAGGTGTTCCTCCCCGGGGTAGAGGAAGAGCTCGGCCCGATTGGCCGAGTCGACCAGGGCCTGCGCGGCCTCGAGATCCTCGGCGAAGAACGGGTCGGCCTCCTTGCCGTGCACCTGCACCGGGACGCCCTCGGGCCAGGAGTCGCCGAACTCGGAGACCGGGAGGCACGAGTACATGAGCAGGGCACCGCGGGCGCCGGGTCGCGTCTGAACCAGCTGCTGCGCGACCATCACCCCGAAGGAAAAGCCGGCATAGACGACCTCGGGGTCGATCTCCTGGGCGGCGGCGACCCCGCGCTCGGCCAGGGCGCCGAACCCCGTTTCACGTGCGAAGGCCATGCCCTCTTCGATCGTGTCGAAGATGCGCCCGTCGAACAGGTCGGGCGTGTGCACGATGTGCTCTGCGTTGCGCAGCTCGTCCGCGAACGACCGCACTCCGTCGGTGAGCCCCTGGACGTGGTGGTACAGCACGACGTCTGCCATCTCCAATCCTCCTCACGATTGATCCAATAAGTTGGAACATTCGGCAATGCTAGTCTGTTTGCAGGTGGCCGGCAACCCCCCTCGCCCGGACTACGACCTCGCCGACCGGATCGCCCTCACCACGCCCGCGCAGGTGAAGGCGATGGGCCATTTCCTCCGGACGACGATCCTGGGTCTGCTCCACGAGCGGGCGGCCACGGTGACCGAGCTGGCGATCGCGGTCGAGCGGCCGAAGAGCACGGTCGCCCACCACGTCAAGGTCCTCGCCGAGGTCGGACTCGTGCAGGTGGTGCGGACTCGTCGAGTGCGCGCGATCGAAGAGCGCTTCTACGGCCGCACCGCCCGGATGTTCTACGTCGGGGTCGAGCGAAGCCCCGATGGTGACGACCTACCTCTCGACTTCAACGATTTCGAGGTCGCCGCCGGGGAGTCGGACGAGGCGTATCGTAACGGGAAACTCTGGGGCTTCATTCGGCACGCCCGCATCACGGAGTCGCAGGCGTCGGAGTTCTGGGAGCGGATGGCGGAGCTGGTGGCGGACTTCGAGGGGCTACCGCGGTCGGGTGAGACCGTCTATGGATTCGCGGTCGGCGTCTATCCCACCGACCATCCCATCCTCCCGGCCGGCGACGTTTCCCGACCATCGAGGTGAGGTCGACGCCACCGGATGATGGGGGCGGGTCAAGCCCGCCCCCATCTGTTTACCTCAGCCGTTGATGTTGCCGATGTCCCCGCCGCGCACGCCTGACCGGTTGACCCAGTTGCCGTTAGCAGCCGTGTCGTAGTGATACTCCCACCCGTTGGTGACCGACCCGGTCCCCGCTGTTCCACCACCACCAGCCGGGAAGAACGTTGCGAGCATCACCGGTGTGGTGCAGGGATCGGGGCAGGTCGCGTTCGGGGTGAACACGCCGCCCGTCACGATCAGAGTGTCGAAGCCTGTGATCGTGCCCGTGACGCCACCCGTCTGCAACGTGCCGGGGCACGAGCCCGGATTGGGCTGTGAGACACCCGTGATGGTCGTGAAGGTTCCGTTGTAGGTACGAACGACTTGGATCGTCCCATTGTCTTGCGGGATGAACTGAAGCGTCCGGTTGTAATTGTCGTTCGCCCAGTTGCCGCCGCAGTGGCTGGAGTCAAGGCCGGTGACGTGCGTCACGACCACGCCGGGAACGCTGAGTCCAGGAGACCCAGGATCGCCCTTGTCGCCCTTCGCGCCGGCGGCCCCCTGCGAGCCTTGCGGCCCCTGCGGCCCCTGCTGCCCCTGCGGCCCCGGGGTTCCGACTCCGCTCGCGCCCTTCGGGCCTTTCGGGCCCCGGATGTTCCAGGCGATCGCCTTGAAGCCCTTGTGGCAGTTGGCGAGCTTCAGATCGCCGAGCGTCTGTTTACTGCCGTGGGTTTCCACACAACCGTAGATCACCCCGTTCCGAACACCGAGCGTTCCTTGACTCCCCGAGGAAGCCTTCGAGCCGTTGCTTGAGGCGCCGGTCACACCGGCCAGCGCCGCTGTCGCCAGCAAAACGAGTGCTGCGACGGCGAGCAGTCGCTTCGTCATGTTTTCCTCCCCCTGCGTCAGGCCGCAGTACTTGACCCATCCTTGAAGAGAGTGTCCGTCCGACGTCCCCTCTCCGGCATCGTCCGTTTGAGGTGAAGCCGAAAGCCGACCTCGCACTACAGGTCGAGGTGGGCGCGGGAGTTACGGGAGCGACGGGACTCGAACCCGCGACCTCCGGCGTGACAGGCCGGCGTTCTAAC
>CAVQWS010000006.1:0-12207 GCA_963717725.1 uncultured Actinomycetes bacterium | reverse complement strand
AATGAAGGGGTCCCCGGTTCGAGTCCGGGCGTCGGCTCTGGTCGGTGCGCTGAAGCTAGCCACAGCGATCCTCTCCCCGGTTCCCCAGGAACGGCTCGGCCGCCTCGAGCCCCTGCGAGCAGTCACCGCAGAGATCGGCGGCTGTCTTCGCAAGGTGGATCAGGTGCGAACGCACGTTCACCGGGAGCTTGGCGGAGCCGAGATCCAGCAGAAATTTTCCGGTCACCGTGTTTTCGTTCGGCGCCCCGTGCTCGGAGAACGTCTGCAGCGGCGACTGGATGCGCCGCAGGCGCCGGATGTCGGCGAGCGAGCGTGCAATAGCACGACGCTGGGCGCTTCCGAGCGTGCACGGCGCCGAGCGTCGTGCCGCCTCCGCAGTCGCAGTCGCAGTCGCTGCAGGATGCCCGCCTCTGCTGTTGCAACCCGCCGCTACCAACGCGAGAACGGCGACGGCGAGCGCGAGCGCCCCTGCCGCCCACGGCGGATCACTGGCCGCGGGTAAGGCGAACCGCGACATCCTGACCGAGGTTAGTCTCGGAGCGCCGGCTCACGCTTGACCTGGTAGCCGATGAACGTCGCATGCTCGGACTGCCGGGCGCCGAGGTGGTCGAAGTTGAGCGGGTCCGAAAAGCCCTCGAACAGGCGCTTGCCGCCGCCAAGCACGACGGGCGCGACAATGATCGTCAGCTCGTCGACCAGGCCGGCCTCGAGTGCCTGGCGGATGACGTCGGCGCCGCCCATCACGTGCACGTCCTTGTCGCCCGCGGCTGCGATCGCGCGCTCGATCGCAGGCCGCACGCCGTCGACGAACGTGAAGGCGCCGCCCTCGGGCTCGTCTTCGGGGCGGTGCGTGACGATGAAGAACGGCACACCCCAGGGGTTCTTGTCGCCCCAGTGCCGTGACGCTTCGTAGGTCGCACGCCCGCCGACGACCGCGCCCATCGCCGCGAGCATCTGCGAGAGCCAGGCGGCGTCTTCGCCTGTCGCCTCGCCGCGAGCCGGGTCGTCGTACGTCCAGGGGCCGCCCATCACCCAGTAGTGCAGACGCTCCCCGCCGTCGCCGAGCCCGTTGCCGGGCCCGTCGTTAGGCCCGGCAACGTAGCCGTCGACGGACATCGTGATCGCTGCCTTGACCTTCGCCATCTCGCGCTCCCTCACCGGTCGCTGTCGAAGCTACGACCGGCGGGAGCGCCGAGACTCATCGGCTCTCGGTCTTGCCGGCCTCGATCTCGCCGCGCCACTCGCCGCTTTCGGTGCCGCGGCTTTCGATCAGCTCCTTGAACCGCTTCAGGTCGCCGCCGACGCGCTTGGCGTCGAGGCCGGCGGCCGAGCCGAGCTGCTCGAGTGGGCCCTCGGCCTGGTAGCTCATCGAGAGGCGGATCAGCGTCTTCGACTCGCCGAGCGCCTCGAAGCTGACCGTGCCGCGCGTCTTCTTGCCGTCCTCGCTGATCCAGCTGATCTGCTCGTCCGGGTGCTGTTCGAGGATCTTCGCGTCCCACTCGGCGGTGTGTCCGCCGATCGTCGCGACCCAGTGCAGGCGCGTGTCGCCGTGCTGCCGGACGTCGTCGACGCCCTCCATGAAGAGCGGAAACTCCTCGAACTGCGTCCACTGGTTGTACGCGGTCGAGACCGGCACGGCGACCTCGATTGATTCGTCGATCGTGCTGATCGCGGAAGCGTGCGAGCCGTGGTTGCCGCGGAGCTTGAGCGCAGCGCCCGCCGCGGCCGCGCCGCCGCCGAGCACGAGCATCGTGTTGCGGAGCTTGTGGCTGTGCTTCTGCTTCCGCTCGACGCGGCCCCAAGCCTGCTGCAGGTTCCTGGTCATCCTGTCGAGCTCGCGCCGGAGCTGCTTGTCGTTGGCGAGCCGCGTCGCGGCGGCCAGGAAGCCCACGCGCTTGGCGGCGCGGCGCTTCGCCTTGGCTCCATGGCCCATCGCCGAGAGCAGCTGCTTGCGGAACTTCTTGTCGCGCGAGAGCGCCAGCGCGAAGTCCTTGCTCGTGGCCGCATGGTCCTTCACGGCCTGCGTCTTGGTGCGTCCGAACATCCCAGTCCTTTCCTCGAAGTCATAGGACTCGTACCGCGAGACCCCGGACTCAAACCCATAGGGTCCGGCGCTCGTGTTCCAGCACTTCACCGACCTCGTCTCGAATGCCTCAGGGTGGGCGTACGCGATCCTCTTCGTGCTCGCGTTCCTAGACGCGCTCATCCCGATCGTGCCGAGCGAGACCTCCGTCATCACGGCGGGGGTCGTCGCGGCGGCTGGAGACCTCAGCCTGCCGCTCGTGATCCTCTTCGCCGCGACCGGCGCCTTCGCCGGCGACAACACCTCGTACTGGATCGGCCACCGCTACGGGACACGGGTCGAGAAGCGGTTCTTCGACGGCGAGAAGGCGAGGGAGCGAGTCGCGTGGGCTCACCGTCAGATCGAGGAGCGCGGCGGTGAGCTGATCGTGATCGCACGCTTCATCCCAGCGGGCCGCACCGTGGTGACGCTCAGCTGCGGGACCCTCGGCTACCCGTGGCGCCGCTTCGTCCTGTTCGACGCGATCGCCGCCACGACCTGGGCGCTCTACGCGTCGCTGCTCGGCTACGTCGGCGGTCACACCTTCGAGGCGCAGCCTTGGAAGGGCCTGCTGCTTGCGTTCGCGATCGCGTTCGCCGTCACCGGCGGGATCGAGCTCGTCCGCTGGTGGCGAAAGAAGCGGCGGGCGGCCTAAGACTCGGCGAGCTCGACGCGCTCGATCAGGGCCGGCTCGCGCGGCTTGTCGTTCGCGTCGGTGTCGGTCTTCTCGATCGAGTCGACCGCGTCCATGCCGCCGGTGACCTTGCCGAAGATCGTGTGCTTGCCGTCGAGCCAGGGAGCCGCGCCGGTGGTGACGATGAAGAACTGGCTGCCGTTCGTGTTCGGCCCCGCGTTGGCCATCGCGAGGGCGCCGCGCTCGATCTTGTGGTCGTTGAACTCGTCCTCGAAGGTGTAGCCCGGGCCGCCCATGCCGGTGCCGGTCGGGTCGCCGCCCTGGATCATGAAGTCCGGGATCACGCGGTGGAAGACGACGCCGTCGTAGAAGCCGTCACCCGCGAGCTTGCGGAAGTTCTCGACGGTCTTGGGCGCGTCGTCGTCGTAGAGCTCGACCTCGATCGCCCCGTGGTTCGTGTGCAGCGTGGCGGCGCTCATCTCTCGGCACCCTAGCTGCTCTTACGAACTCTTCAGCGCGATCACAGGCGACGTTCAGCTTCGGTTGCGAAGTTGGGTCGCGTAGTCGACCGAAAGGAGGTGAAGCGATGAACGGCAACGTCAAGCGCTGGACGCCGGAGCGGATCGTCGTGCTTGCGGCCCTCGCGTTCGGCATCACCGCCGGGACCTACGGGATCGCGAGCGCGGCGAGCGGGTCGAGCTCGAACGGCTCGTCGGCGGCGAGCACACCGCAGTTCGCCGCGAGCGGCCCGGCCGCCGCCCCCAGCGGGGGGCAGCCGTGGGGCCGGCAGCGGAGCGACGAGTCGCCGCTGACCGGTGACGCGCTGAGCAAGGTGACGGCTCTCGCCAAGGCGAAGGTGCCGGGCGGGACGATCGTCCGCGTCGAGACCGACGCCGACGGCAACTCGGCCTATGAGGCCCACATGGTCAAGGCCAACGGCTCGCCGGTGACGGTCTACGTGAGCAAGCAGTACGAGGTCGTGAGCGTCGAGTCGGGCATGCCCGGAAGGCCCGGCCCCCAGCAGTCGTCCTCGAGCGGCGCGAGCGCCTAGCCCGCGTCGAGCACGGGCTCGCCCTGGCGCCGGGGCGAGCGCGTGCCTGCGCGGTGACGTTTCCCTCGCGTGCCCCAGCGTTCGGGAATGTTCCCCGAAGATCGCGCTCTAAGATGAAGGGCGTGTCGCTGCCCGTGAGGCTTCCCCTCATCGACCACTTGGCCCTGCGAGTACGTGACCTGAGGCGCAGCCGCACCTTCTACGAGCGGGCCCTCGAGCCGTTCGGAGTGAAGCTAGTGGAAAGCTCGCAGGGGCCTGGGTTCGCCATCGAGGGCGGTGGAGATTTCTGGATCGGGGAAGGGGAACCCCCGGCCGCTCCCGTTCATGTGGCCTTCGCCGCAGCCGACCGAGCTACCGTTGACAAGTTCCACCGCGCCGCTGTCGAAGCCGGCGGCCGCGACAACGGCGCGCCGGGCCTTCGCCCGCACTACCACGCCGGGTATTACGCAGCGTTCGTCATTGACCCGGACGGGAACAACGTCGAAGCGGTCTTCCACGGGGACCGCTAGCTGCCAGCCGCGGGACGCTCGCTTGGGCCAGCGTGCGGGAATGTCACCCGACGGCGCGTTACGGGCAGCGACGGCCGAGGCCGAAGCGGACGGTAGTGCTGCGGCTGCCCGCCCGGAAGACCAAAGGCAAACAGGCTGAGCGTGAACGGAGGTAGAACCCGCCGGCGTACGCGTTCCCGCGGTTCGGGTCGGAGTTGCAGCGCGCTATCCGGACCGAACTCGCGGTTCCCGTGTTGCCGCCCCAGGTGATCGCTGCGCGCCTTCGCCACGCAGGAGGGACGCTCACCGTGACCGGGCCACGGCTGGCGCGAACAACAAGACCGGCCTTCGTCCAGTACGGCCAAGTGCCGTCGCGCAGATGAACGACCTGCGAGATGTATGCCGGTGGCACTGACACAACGCGCAGCACCGAGCGGTAGCGATAGAGCGGGTCGCGGCTAGCGAGGTACGGCCACTTCGTGGTCGAGATGATCTCGCTGCACGGCACGGCGCGTGGCGCCGATTGCAGATGCGGGCGAGAAGACCCCGCCGCGACGGCCGCGAGAGCGAGCCCGACAGCGACAGCGACGATGGGTGCGCGCGTCATCCGTCCGTTCTACACCTTCGGCGGGCCACGCGTTCCGCCGCCGCCAGATCACTAGACCGGTCAGCGGCTCGAGAGTACGTCGCCTGCGCGAGCGTGCTTTTCGCCAGGACTCCGGCGATCAGCTAGCTCTCTGCCAAGAACCGTCGCAGCACGTACTGCAGGATCCCGCCGTGGCGGAGGTACTCGCGCTCCTTCGGCGTCTCCAGGCGGACGCGGGCGCGGAACTCCTTGCCGTCCGCGGTGACGGTCGCCTCCGAGGCCTCGCCGTTTTCGAGGCCCATGATCGAGAACTCCTCGCGGCCGCTCAGGCCGAGCGTCTCGAGGTTCTCGCCGTCCATGAACTGCAGCGGGACGATCCCGCACATCAGCAGGTTCGAGCGGTGGATCCGCTCGTAGCTCTCGGCGATCGCGGCGCGCACGCCGAGCAGGTCGGGGCCCTTGGCGGCCCAGTCGCGTGACGAGCCGGAGCCATACTCCTTGCCGGCGAGCACGATCAGCGGCGTGCCCTCTTTCGCGTAGCGCTCGGCCGCGGCGTAGATCGTCATCTCCTCGCCGCTCGGGACGTGCACCGTCCACGTGCCCTCGCTGTCCGGAACAAGCAGGTTCTTCAGCCGCACGTTGGCGAAGGTGCCGCGCACCATGATCTCGTGGTTGCCGCGGCGCGCTCCGTACGAGTTGAAGAAGCGCCGCTCGACACCGTGCTCGATCAGCCACTCGCCGGCCGGGCTCTCGGGCTTGATCGAGCCCGCGGGCGAGATGTGGTCGGTGGTGACGCTGTCGCCGAGCGAGACCAGGCAGCGCGCGCCTTCAACGTCGGGCAGCGGCACGGGCTCGCGCGGCATGCCCTCGAAGAACGGCGGCCGGCGGATGTAGGTCGACTCGTCGCTCCAGTCGTAGAGATCGCCCTCGGGGATCGGCAGCGCCCGCCAGCGCTCGTCGCCGGTGAAGACGTCGGCGTACTGCTTGCGGAACATGCCGCCGTCGACCGCCGCCCCGACCGCCTGGTCGATCTCCTCGTTCGTCGGCCAGAGGTCGCGCAGGAAGACGTCCTCGCCGGCGCTGCCCTGGCCGATCGGCTCGGTCTCGAGGTCGAGGTCCATGCGGCCGGCGAGCGCGTAGGCGACCACGAGCGGGGGCGAAGCAAGGTAATTCGCCTTCACCTCGGGGTGGATGCGCGCCTCGAAGTTGCGGTTGCCCGAGAGCACCGAGCAGACCACGAGGTCGCCCTCCTCGACCGCCGCAGAGATCGACTCCGGCAGCGGGCCTGAGTTCCCGATGCAGGTCGTGCAGCCGTAGCCGACCGTGTTGAAGCCGAGCTGCTCGAGGTACGGGGTCAGGCCGGCCTTGTCGTAGTAGTCGGTCACGACGCGTGAGCCCGGCGCGAGCGAGGACTTGACCCACGGTTTGCGCTGGAGGCCGCGCTCGACCGCCTTCTTCGCCAGCAGCGCCGCGCCCAGCATCACCTGCGGGTTCGAGGTGTTCGTGCAGCTCGTGATCGCAGCGATCACGACCGAGCCGTCCTGCAGCTCGATCTCCTCGCCGTCCAGCTCGGCCTTGGCGACGTGCAGGTGCGGGCGTGTCGCGGTCGCGACCTGGGCCAGGTCGGGCTCGATCGTGTGCGGGCCGGCCTCCTGGAACGAGCCGGGGTCGCTGGCGGGGAACGAGTCCTCCACGCTCTTGTCGATCGTGCCGTTGCCGTAGCCGTGCCCGAAGCTCGTCCAGCGAGTCGAGGAAGGCGTCCTTGGCCTCGGCCAGCGGCACGCGGTCCTGCGGGCGGCGCGGGCCGGCGAGGCTCGGCTCGACCGAGGCGAGGTCGAGCTCGACCACCTGGGAGTACTCCGGCTCGACGCTCTCGTCGTGCCAGAGCAGGTTCTCCTTGCAGTAGGCCTCGACCAGCGCAACGCGCTCGTCGGGCCGGCCGGTCAGTCTCAGGTAGGCGAGTGTCAGCTCGTCGACCGGGAAGAAGCCGCAGGTCGCGCCGTACTCGGGGGACATGTTCCCGATCGTGGCGCGGTCGGCCAGCGCGAGGCCCGCGAGCCCGGGGCCGAAGTACTCCACGAACTTGCCGACGACGCCGGTCTTCCGCAGCAGCTCGGTGATCGTCAGCACGAGGTCAGTCGCGGTCGCGCCCTCGCGCAGGCGGCCGTCGAGCCGCACGCCGACGACCTGCGGCACGAGCATCGACAGCTCCTCGCCGAGCAGCGCGGCCTCGGCCTCGATTCCGCCGACACCCCAGCCGAGCACGCCGAGGCCGTTGACCATCGTCGTGTGCGAGTCGGTGCCGACCAGCGTGTCCGGGAAGGCGACGCCGTCGCGTTCCTCGATCACGCGCGCGAGGTACTCGAGATTGACCTGGTGGACAATGCCCGTGTTCGGCGGGACGACCTTCAGGTTGTCGAAGGCGCCCTGGCCCCAGCGCAGGAAGGCGTAGCGCTCGCCGTTGCGCTCGTAGTCGCGGTCGACGTTGGTCGAGATCGCCATCCGCGTCGCGAAGGCGTCGACTTGCACCGAGTGGTCGATCACCAGCTCGGCCGGGATGTGCGGGTTGATCTTCGCCGGGTCGCCGCCGAGGTCGGCCATCGCGCTGCGCATCGCGGCGACGTCGACGATCGCGGGAACGCCCGTGAAGTCCTGCAGCAGCACGCGCGAGGGGCGGAAGCCGAGCTCGCGGTTCGGCTCGTCCTGCGGCTGCCACTGCGCGACCGCCTCGACGCCGCTCTCGGACTCGAAGCGGAGCGCGTTCTCGAGCAGGATCCGGAGCGAGTAGGGCAGCCGCTCGACGTTCTCGACCGACCCGAGCGGCGCGTAGGAAAGGCTCAGGTCTCCGGTGCGAAGGGTGGCGGTTGCTCCGGCGGCCATGCCTCGACTGTATCGACTAGGCCGTGAGCCCTCGCCGGTCCAGCTCCGCCGCCGCCTCGTCGAAGCGGTCGGTCGCGGCCTGGCCCTCGAGCCACTCGGCCAGCTCACCCATGCCCCGCTCGAATGGGACCTCGGCCTCAAAGCCGAGCGCCTCGCGCGCGCGTGTGACATCGGCGAAGCAGTGCCGGATGTCGCCGGCGCGGAACTTGCCGGGCAGCTCGGGCTCGATCTGCTTGCCGAGCAGGCGCGCGAGCGTCTCGGCGATCTCGAGCACGGAGGTGCTCTGGCCGCTGCCGACGTTGACCGCCTGGCCGTCGGCGCCGTCCTGCTCGAGCGCGAGCCGGCAGGCGCGCGCGACGTCGGACGACGTGGACGAAGTCGCGCCGCTGGGCGCCGTCCTCGTAGACGACCGGCGCATGGTCGTTCAGGAGGCGCGCGGCGAAGATCGCTAGCACGCCGGTGTAGGGATTCGACAGCGCCTGGTGCGGGCCGTAGACGTTGAAGAAGCGCAGCGCGACCGCGGGCACGTCGTAGGCCGCGCCGTAGAGCAGGCACATGCGCTCCTGGTCGTATTTGGTCAGCGCGTACACCGAGGCGAGTGCCGGCTGCTTGGTCTCGGGCGTCGCCACCGGCTCGAGTCGCTCGCCGTTCGGGCCCCGCGGCTCCCACTCGCCACGCTCGAGCTGCTCGCGTGTCCGTTCCGTCGCCGCGGCCGGCTCGTAGGCGCCCTCGCCGTAGATGCTCATCGACGAGGCCACGACGAGCTTGCGGACGGGGTGGTCGAGCAGCGCTTCCAGCAGCACGCCGGTCCCGGCCGTGTTGGCGGCGGCGTACTCGGCAGGCTCGTACATGCTCTGGCCGACGCCCACCCTCGCCGCCAGGTGGACGACCGAGTCGATCTCCTCGAGCGCGCCGCGCACGACCTCCGCGTTGCGCACATCGCCGGCGATCAGCTCCGCGTCGCGGGCGAGGTACTCGGGCCGCTGGGAGTCGCCGTGCACCTGCTCGACGAGGCTGTCGAGCACGCGCACGCCGTGGCCCGCGCGCAGCAGCTCGTCCACGAGATGCAAGCCGATGAACCCGGCTCCGCCGGTGACCAAGATCTGCTCGGGCACTAGGGCGCGAAGTGTGTCAGCAGCAGGACAAGCACGATGTTCCCGGCAAAGCCGAGCACCGCGAGCGGCGGCCAGCGCAGCCAGCGCGGGCCGTCGGCGATCGCCCAGAAGATCGGGAAGGCGAACAGGCTCTGGCGGCCGAAGCTCTGGATCGTCCCCGAGAGCAGCAGCAGCGCCACCACCACTGTCGAGAACGCCGCCCACGGCCGGTAGCGCGGGCCGAGCCGCCAGAGCACGACGAGCAGCGGCAGCACGAGCACCGCACGCGCGCTGTCGACAAAGCCCTGGAGGCTCTTGGTCGCGGCTAGCAGCAAGGGCACGGCGCAGACGTAGGTGCCGACCGCTGTCGCCCAGAGCCCGAAGCGGCGCCAGGCGACCACGAGGGCCACCACCGCCACGACGGCCAGCAGCGGGATCGCGACCGCATGGTTCTCGACCACCTGGCGGACGTGGTCGGCCCAGTCGCCGAGCCCGCGCGGGCCATCGCGACCCCACAGCCGCTGCGCGTCGAAGAAGGCCGTTGCGTGGTCGCTGCGGGACCAGAAGTACGCCTCGACGGCCACCGCGGCCGCGACCGGCAGCGCCGCGCCAACCCAGCCACGCGGGCCTTTGCCGCGCGCGAGCCAGGCCAGCGGGAGCGCGATCAGCACGCCGTTCGGCCGGGCAAGCGCCGCGACCGCCCCGAGCCCGCCGGCCGCGAGCGGCCTCCCGCGCAGGGCGAAGGCGGCCGCCCACGCCGCGGCCGCGAGCGCGACCCCGTCCGGGTACGCGAGCGCGAGCGCGAACGAGCCCGGCCAGCACGCGAGCGCAAGCGCGCTGCGGAGCGGCGAGCTCGGCAGGCCCTTCGAGAGCCCGAAGAACGCGGCCAGGCTCGCCAGCCAGGCGAGGGCCCCACCGACCACGATGTGCCAGTGCGGCCCGGCCCAGTGCAGCAGCAGCGGCCAGAACGGGAAGAACGCGTACTGCCGGTCGACGTGACCGCCGGGATAGCCGGCGTCGCCGATCAAGTCGTACCAGTTGAAGTCCCAGGCGAAGAGCGGCCAGAGACCCTTGTGCTCGAGCCAGCCCGGCGCCCAGGTGTAGGCGCCGGCCGCCAGGCCGATCCCCAGCGCGGTCAGCAGCGCGCCGAGCCAAGCCAGCCAGATCAGACCTATGCGAACCGCAACGCGCCGAGACACGGCGCCGAGCTTAGGCGGCTGAGACTTCCTCCGTCTCGGAGCCGAGCTGCTTCTGCCACCAGTCGGACTCGCGGCGCTGGATCTGGGTCTGCGCGTTCGCCACGTAGGCGGCGAGCTCACGCTCCTTGTTGGCCAGCCGCACCTCCAGCTCGGCCAGTGCCTCCTCGCGGTCTTCGAGCTTGTCGCCGCGGATCTGAACGTCGGCCTCGAGCTGGGCCTGGCGCAGGTCGAGCTCGCCGTCGCGGTCGTCGAGCTCCTGAAGCTTCGCGCGGAGATTGTCCTCGAGTGACGAGAGCCGGGCCTCGCGCTTGTCGGTGCGCTTCTTGTGCGACTCAGAGATCGTCTCGAAGTTCGCCGCCTCGGCCTCGCGCTTGACGAGCTCGCGCTCGCGCTCCTCGAGGCGGACGTTCCACTCCTCGAGGTCGCGGCCCCGGTTGGCGTCGCGCTCGGTGTGGGCGATCGAGGCCTGGAGCCGGTTCAGCTCCGCCTCGCGGGCGGTCAGGTCGAGCTCGCGGCGGTCGAGCTCCGCGCCGCGGGTGACTGCTTCCTGGGCGAGGCGGCCCTTGTCGGTCAGCTCGCGCTCGAAGCGCTCGGCGTCGTTGCGGAGCTTCTCTTGCCTCATCAGGATCTCGGCCTCGCGTTCGCCGATCGCCTCGTCGCGGGCGGCGATCCGCGCGGCTTCCTTCTTCAGCTCGCTCTCGCGCTGGCTGAGCCTGCGCTCGCGCTCGGAGAGCTCCTTGTCGCGCGCGCGCCACTCGTTCTCGCGCTTGGTGAGCCCGCGCTCGCGGCCGTCGAGCCTGGCCGTCCCGGCCTGCTCACGGGTGGCGAGCTCGCTCTCCTTGCGGTTCAGCTTCGTCTCGCGGTCGGCGAGCGCGGACTGCGCCTTCGCCACCTCTGACAAGGCCTTTTCACGCTCACGGTCGGCGCCTTGCAGGTCGCGAAGCCGCTTCCCGGCGGCCTCCTGCTGCTCGGCCGCGAGCGCCTGCTCGGAGGCGAGCTCGGCCTGGAGGTTGGCGACGCGCGTGTGCTCGGCCTCGATCACGTCGCGCTGGTCGCGGACGCGCCGCTCGCGCTCCTCCAGCTCGACCTCGAACTCGGCCAGCTTCGCCTCGCGCTCGTCCAGGGTCACGGCGCGGTGCGCGAGCTGCTTCTCGGAGCCGACGTTCTGGTCGTAGGCGTGAGAGCGCTCCTGCAGCTGGTCCCGCAGTGTGGCCTCGCGGGCCTGCGTTGCCTCGAGCTCGTCCCGGAGGGCCTGCACGTCCGGGCCGACGATCGCCTCGGTCGTCTCGCCCCCGGCGGGCCGTGCGGTCAGCTCGAAGCGCAGCTCCACGTTCGTGGGGCCCTGCGCCTCGGCGGCCTGTGTCCCATCGTCACCCTCCCGCCGGCGCTGCAGCTGTGCGCGCAGACCGGTACCGAAACCCTTTTCGGTCTCGGCCCCCTGGTGCTCGGGTGTGTCGGACATCGTCGCCTCCGATTCCGGTTAGAAGATCTTGGAGAGGTTGAGGAACGCCGGCCCGAGGATGACCAGGAACATGGCCGGGAAAATGAAGAGCACGGTGGGGAAGAGCATCTTGATCGGCGCCTTCATCGCCTTCTCCTCGGCGGCGGCCTGACGCTTGAGGCGGCTGTCGGTCGCCTGCACGCGCAGGATCCGGCCGAGGGAGATGCCGAGCTGGTCGGCCTGGATGATCGAGCGCACGAAGCTCGCGAGCTCGGGCGTGTTCGTGCGGTCAGACATCTTCTTCAGCGCGTCCTGCCGCGACTCGCCGATCCGGATCTCGCCCAGCGTGAGGGCGAACTCATCGGCGAGCGGGCCGTGCATGTGCTCGGTTAGCTTCGAAATCGCTCCGTCGAAGCCCATCCCGGCCTCGACGCTGACCGCCATCAGGTCGAGCGCATCCGGCAGCTCGGCCCTGATCCGATCCTTGCGCGAGCGCGCCTTGCCGGAGACCACGAAGTCGGGGGCGATGAAGCCGATCCCGCCCAGCGCGATCGCGGCGAAGAGCACACCACCGGGCCCGGCAGCGGCGCCGCCGAAGAGGGCTCCAGTCACCAGCCCGCCGAGCGCCAGTGCGGACTTGAAGGCCAGGAACGTCGTCGGCGAGATCTTCCGGCCGAGGCCGGCCGCGAGTAGCCGCGCGCTGACGCCGTCGACTGTCGTCTTGGGATGGAGCTTCAGCGTGAAGCCTGCGAGCCGGTCGCCGAGCGGAGTA
>CAVQWS010000005.1:0-38966 GCA_963717725.1 uncultured Actinomycetes bacterium | reverse complement strand
CCGGGAGGAGTCGAACCTCCGCGCGCGGATTCGAAGTCCGCCGCTCTTCCGCTGAGCTACGGGGCCAGGTGCGAGGGGTGGCGGACGGGACTCGAACCCGCGACCACCGGGACCACAACCCGGGGCTCTACCAACTGAGCTACCGCCACCACGCAGCGGGCACAGGATAGCCCGTCGCGGCTCCGGGGACTAAGCCGCGGCGGCAGGGAGGTGGCGTCGGATCAGCGCGGCGACGAGCGCCTGCTGCAGCCGGACGAGCTCGGCGCGGTTCCGCTCCAGCTCGTCGCGGCCGGCGCCGACGGCGCGCAGGGTCTGGCGCTCGTAGACGACGCCGCGGATCTCTTCGCTGAGCGACTCGACGGTGGGGAGTGCGATGACCGTTGCGTTCATTGCCGGAGTTGAGACGGAGCCCGGTGAAAGTAGTTAGTCGCCAACCGTCTCTATCCTTCACGTGCGCGCGGGCGTGGCGGAATTGGTAGACGCGGCGGGTTTAGGTCCCGTTGGGGCTAACGCTCCTTAGAGGTTCAAGTCCTCTCGCCCGCACTCCATGGCTCTCCGGCTGATCGCGCTGCTCGGCGCCGGGACGCTCGCGCTCGGGGCTGCCCACGCGCGCGAGGCGGCCGTCTGGAAGCGTGGGGCGCCGCTGCCCTTGCCGCGAAGCGAGGTCGCCGCGGCGACCGTCGGGAACGAGCTCATCGTTGCGGGCGGTTTCCTCGCCGACGGACGCAGCTCCAAGCGCGTGGATGCCTACTCGCCGACGCGCAACCGCTGGCGGCGGCTGCCGGACCTGCCCGCCGCCGTGAACCACGCCATGGCCGCCGCCGACGGGCACCGGCTTTACGTCGTCGGCGGCTACGGCGCCCCGACCCGCGCGTCCGTCTTCTCGGGCGGTCGCTGGCGGCGTCTGCCGGACCTGCCTGAGCCGCGCGCCGCGGCGGGCGCTGCGATCGTCGGCCGGACGCTCTACGTGATCGGCGGCGTCGCAGAAGGAGGCCTGGCGCAGACGTCGCTCGCGTTCGACCTCCGGGCTCGCCGCTGGAAGCGGATCCCGGGGCCGAGGCCACGCGAGCACCTCGGCGTCAGCGCGCTCGGAGGCCGCGTGTACGCCGTGGCCGGGCGTGAGTCCGGGACGAACTTCGACGCCTTTCAGGCCTACCTCCCCAAGCGCCGTCGCTGGGTCTCGCTGCCGCGCGTGCCCGAGACGCGAGGCGGCACCGACTCGGCCTCGGTGGGCCCGCTGCTCGTCTCGGCGGGGAGCGAGTCGCCCGCGGGGACGTCGGCCGCGGTGTACGCATTCGACGTGCGCACCCGCCGCTGGCGCCGCCTGCCCGACCTGCCGACGCCGAGGCACGGGCTGGGAGTGCTCGGGTTCGGTGGGCGCGTTTACGTGATCGGCGGCGGCCCGACGCCAGGCCTGTCCGTGAGCGGAGCAAACGAGTTCCTGCGGCTTCGCTGATACTTCCCGGCGTGTTGGCGCACTGGGACGAGGTCGAGGACCGCCGCAACGAGAAGGGGCCGATGGCCGCGACGTGGCAGCGGCTCGGCGATGCGGCCGGAGCGAAAGGGATCGGCGTGAACCGCGTGCGCGTCGAGCCAGATCGGCTCCCCACGCCGCCGCACTCGCACGGGCTGTCGGAGGAGATCTACTACGTGCTCGCCGGCTCGGGCCTGCTCTGGCAGGACGAGGCCGTCTGCGAGGTCAGGGCCGGCGACACGATCGTGCAGGTCGCCGACCACCACGAGCACACGTTCAAGGGCGGGCCCGATGGGCTCGAGTACCTCGTCTTCGGGACGCGCCATCCCGTCGAGTACGGCTGGCTGCCGCGGTCGAAGGCGGTGCGGCTGGGCTGGCCGTGGGTCGAGGGCCGCACGGACGACCCCTGGGACGTCGAGGCCGAGGTCGGCGAGCTCGAGTTCGCCGAGCCGGGCGAGCGGCCGGCGAACGTGGTCGCGCTCGAGGACGTTCCGCTCGACGAGGACGGCGACAAGGTGCTCGCCGCTGCGGCCGGTTCGGAGCGCTCCGGCCTCAACTGGATCCGCCGCACCGTCGGCAAGCGCGGCTGCCCGCCGCACTGCCACTCGCTCGAGTCCGAGGCGTTCGTCGTGCTCGAGGGCAGCGGCACGCTCGAGCTGCTGCCCGTGCGCGGCGGCGAGCCGGAGCGGCACGAGCTCCGCCCCGGGCACGTGTTCGCACGGCCGCCGGGGTCGCGGGTCGCGCACTCGATCGTGGCCAAAGACGACGGCGTCACGTACCTCGCCTACGGCACTCGCGAGCCGAACGACATCGCCTACTACCCCCGCTCGAACAAGGTCTACTTCCGCGGCGTGGGGTTGATGACTCGGCTCGAGCACCTCGAATACGGCGACGGCGAGCCGGACGACTACTGATCCTCTTCTCGGCCGGCCACGGTCCCTTTGCTTGAATGGACCGGGTGATGGCGTCCCAGGTCGAGGAGCTGCCCGACAACAAGGTCCGGCTGACCGTCGAGGTCCCGCAGGCCGACCTTCAGCACGCGGTCGAGCACGCGACGCACGACCTCGCCGAGGCGGTCAAGGTGCCGGGCTTTCGCAAGGGCAAAGTTCCGCCGCAGGTGCTCGAGGCGCGGGTCGGCCGCGAGCGCATCTTCACCGAGGCGGTCGAGAGCCACATCGGCGGCTGGTTCATGAACGCCGCCGCGACGACGAACATCCGCCCGGTCGCGGCGCCGGAGTACGACTACGAGCTGCCGAGCTCCGAGGATTCCGACTTCCAGTTCACCGCGACGGTCGCCGTCCAGCCGAAGCCCGAGCCGGCCGACTGGTCGCAGCTCGAGGTTCCGTTCGCCGAGCCTGAGGTGCCGCAGGAGCTCGTCGAGCAGGAGCTCGAGGCGCTGCGCGAGTCGGTCGCCGAGCTCGCGCCCGTCGAGGACCGGCCCGCGCACACCGGCGACGTGCTGGTCGTCGACGCACTCGACGAGAACGGCGAGGGCCAGCGCGACCTGGTGGTCGAGCTCGGCTCCGGCCGGCTCGTCGAGGAGATCGAGCGCGCGCTGACCGGCGCCTCCTCGGGCGAGACGAAGGAGGTCGAGTTCGAGTCGGTCGACGGCTCGACCGCGAAGGCGACGGTCGCCGTCAAGGAGATCAAGGAGAAGGTGCTGCCGCCGCTGGACGACGACCTGGCCCGCGCCGCGAGCGAGTTCGACACGCTCGCCGAGCTGCGCGCCGACCTCGAGCAGCGCATGCACGACGTGCTCGAGGAGGAGTCCGAGACCCAGTACCGCGCCGCTGCGGTCGACCTGCTGGTCCAGGCGTCCAACGTCCAGGTCGGCGGGCCGCTGGTCGAGGCGCGGACGCGCGAGCTCCTGAACGGGCTCGGCCGCTCGCTCGAGAGCCGCGGCATCAGCGCCGAGGCCTACTTCCAGCTTTCAGGCCAGACGGCCGAGCAGCTCGTGCAGCGGATGACCGAGGAGGCCGCGCTCTCGGTCGCCCGCGAGCTCGTGCTCGAGGCGGTCGCCGACCAGCTCGAGCTCGAGGTGACCGACTCGGAGATCGAGGACCTGATCCGCGAGCAGGCCGAGCTTTCAGGCGACGACCCGGACGAGGCGATCAAGCAGGTGTTCGACTCGGGCCGCCAGGAGCTGCTGCGGTCCGACCTGCGCCTGCGCAAGGCGCTCGACCGCGTCGCGGCCGAGGCGAAGCGCATCCCGCTCGAGGTTGCGCGCGCCCGCGAGGAGATCTGGACCCCAGACAAGGAATCGCAACCGACCGAGACGAAACTGTGGACCCCCGGCAGCAAGGAGCCAGCATGAGCCCATTGATCCCGATGGTGATCGAGCAAACGTCGCGCGGCGAGCGCTCGTTCGACATCTATTCGCGCCTGTTGAACGAGCGAATCATCTTTCTCGGCACGCCCATCGACGACCAGATCGCCAACCTGATCATCGCGCAGCTGCTGCACCTCGAGTCCGAGGACCCCGACAAGGACCTCTCGATCTACATCAACTCGCCGGGCGGCTCGGTCTACCACGGGCTTGCGATCTACGACACGATGCAGTTCATCAAGCCCGACGTGCAGACGATCTGCGTCGGCACCGCGATGTCGATGGGCGCACTCCTGCTCGCCGGCGGCGCGAAAGGAAAGCGGATGGCGCTGCCGAACGCCAAGATCCTCATCCACCAGGTCTGGGGCGGTTTCCAGGGGCAGGCGACGGACATCGAGATCCATGCCCGGGAGACGATCGCCCTCAAGCGGCGACTCGAGGAGATCATGTCGGAGCACACAGGGCAGGAGATCGACAAAGTTTCGAAGGACATGGAGCGCGACTACTTCATGACGCCGCAAGAAGCGCAGGACTACGGCATCATCGACAGCGTGATCATCCATCGCGACACCGCCAAGGATGGCGCCAAGGATGGGGCGTAGGCCTGGATTCTCAGGCCGATCCGAGGTAAAAGGAGACTGAGGTGGCGCGCGCATCCGATGGCAACGAGCAGCTGCTCTGCAGTTTCTGCGGGAAGAGTCAGCGGCAGGTCAAAAAGCTCATCGCAGGCCCTGGGGTCTACATCTGCGACGAGTGCATCGACCTCTGCAACGAGATCATCGACGAGGAGCTCACCGCTCCCGCGCAGCTGGACCTCGACAACCTGCCGCGGCCGCGTGACATCTACGCCGTCCTGAACGACTACGTCGTCTCGCAGGAAGAGGCGAAACGCACGCTCGCGGTAGCCGTCTACAACCACTACAAGCGCGTGCAGATGGCCGCCGAAGAGGACGACGTCGAGCTACAGAAGTCGAACATCCTCCTGCTGGGCCCGACCGGCTGCGGCAAGACGCTGCTCGCCCAGACGCTGGCGCGGATCCTCAACGTCCCGTTCGCGATCGCGGACGCGACGGCGCTGACCGAGGCAGGCTACGTCGGCGAGGACGTCGAGAACATCCTCCTGAAGCTGATCCAGGCCGCCGACTTCGACATCAAGAAGGCCGAGACCGGGATCATCTACATCGACGAGGTCGACAAGATCGCGCGCAAGGCCGACAACCCGTCGATCACGCGCGACGTCTCGGGCGAGGGCGTGCAGCAGGCGCTGCTGAAGATCCTCGAGGGCACGGTCGCCTCGGTGCCGCCACAAGGTGGGCGCAAGCACCCGCACCAGGAGTTCCTCTCGATCGACACGACCAACATCCTCTTCATCTGCGGCGGCGCGTTCGCCGACCTCGAGTCGATCGTCGGCAAGCGGATCGGCAAGCACGCGATGGGCTTCGGCGCCGAGATCCGCTCGAAGAACTCCTACGAGGCATCCGAGATGCTCTCGCATGTGATGCCGGAGGACCTGCTCTCCTACGGGCTGATCCCGGAATTCATCGGCCGGCTGCCGGTCGTCTCGACGGTGCATCAGCTCAAGCGCGAGGACCTCGTCCAGATCCTGACCGAGCCCAAGAACGCGCTCACCCGGCAGTTCCAGCGCTTCTTCGCCTACGACGACATCGAGCTCGTCTTCACTGAGGAGGCGCTCTGGGAGATCGCCGAGAAGGCGCTCGCCCGCGAGACCGGTGCCCGCGGACTGCGTTCGATCATCGAGAGCGCGCTGCTCGACGTGATGTTCGAGCTCCCATCGCGCAAGGACGTCGTCAAGTGCGCGATCACCAAGGAGACGATCACGCAGGGCATCAAGCCGACGCTCGTGACGAGCGCCGGAGCGGACGACGAGCCGCAAGAGCTCGCCGAAGAGTCCGCGTAGTAGCAAGAGGAAACCTGTCGCAGCCGAACTAGGTGTGACCGGGTGGATTCAGGCCAACGTCGGGTCCTACGCGCGCGGGAGCACGTAGAAGGCGACTGCAGCGTACTCACACGCCACCGCCGCCACCGTCAGCACATGAAAGAGCTCGTGATAACCGAAGAGCTGTGGGCGCGGGTCGGGACGCCGAAGTGCATAGACGACCGCGCCGAAGGTAAAGAACAGTCCGCTCGCGACGATGAGCAAGATCGGGACCGCGGAGAGCTTTAGCAGTTGCGGAAAAGCAACCGCTCCGACCCAGCCGAGCGTCAACCCAATCGCGACTGACAACCACTTCGGCGCCTGGACCCAGAACAGCTTCAAGAGGATGGCGGCGAGCGCGCCGCCCCAGACGATCGCGAGCACCGGAATTGCCCAACCCCTCGACAACACGATCAGGCCGAACGGCGCATAACTGCCGGCGATCAGCAAGTAGACGCCGGCGTGATCGAGCCGCGCAAGCCAAGCGCGTGCCCGGGGGCGCCAGGTCGGTCGGTGGTAGACAGCGCTGGCCCCGAAGCAGAGGGCGACACAGCTGGCGAAGATCACGCCGGCCATGCGCGCCTTTCCCGGGTCGGCCGTGACGACCACGACGACGCCGGTGGCGACAGCCGCATAGAAGCCAAGCTCGTGAAAGACGCCCCGAAGTCTCGGCTTCATGAGTCCTTGCGCTGTTTCCACGCTTCGATCATAGGCCCGCATCCCGGCGTTCGCGTGAGGGGCTGTGATGCGGCGTCGACTCGCCTAGCTGGGCTGCTTCGCGTCCGACTCTGAGGCCTTGGCCTGGCCGAGGATCTTGCGCAGGCGCAGCGTCCCAAGCGAGCTGAAGATCGCAATCGCGCCGATCGCGACGTTGAAGGCGGTCACGGCGACGTACTGGCCGACGCTGAAGGCGAGCAGCGTCGAGCTCGAAGCCTCGCCGTGGAGCACGTAGACGAGCAGGCCCTGCTTGGTGCCGGCGCCGCCGGGTGAGAACGGCAGCAGCGTCGAGAAGCTGTCGACCACCTGGGCGAGCAGTGCGTTATGGATCGATGCGTCCACGTGGAAGGCGCGCAGGAACCAGTAGAGCGATGCGATCCGCAGCACCCAGCTGAGCAGCTGCCAGCTCGCCACCTCGCGGCCGTAGCGCCCCCGGTCATGCAGGATCGCGAAGCCCTGTCCCACGTGCTGCTTGAAGTTCTCGATGTGCTGCGAGGCCCAGTGCCAGAACCAGACCGCGCCGAGGGTCAGGGCCGCAACCGCGATCGCCGTCGCGCGTTGGTCCCGGAACAGCCAGCCCCAGTCGAAGGCGGGGATGCTCGGCAACACGTGCAGGCTCGGCAGCACGCCCTGTGTCAGCGCCCAGAGGAAGATCGCGGTCGCCAGCACCAGGTCGAGCAGCGTCTCGGTGACGAGAGTCGAGGCAAGCGTGGTGTAGGTGGTCGCCGGCTGCTCGCGGTGGACGAGGTAGAGCTTGACCACGTCGCCGGCGCGGCCTGGCACGATCGAGTTGATCCCGACGCCGCCGATGTAAGCCTTCGCCACGGGCAGCCAGCGCCAGCGCTGATCTGGATACGAGGCGGCGAGGATGTTCCGCCAGGCGACGGTGCGGGTCAGCAGCCGGGCGAAGTGGATCGCGAGTGCGATCGCGAGCGCCGTCCAGCCGACCCCGGCGAGGTGGTCGAAGAAGACCCGGACAGCGTGAAAGAACTCACCCATGTGCTCGTAAACTTGCCCGAATGGAACCGCTCTACAAGCCCCAAGGCGTCGAGGAGCGCTGGCAGCGCACCTGGGAGGACGAGGGTCTCTACAACGCCGAGCCAGGCTCCGGGCGCGAGACGTTCGTGGTTGCGCACCCGCCGCCGAACGTCACCGGCGCGCTGCACACGGGCCATGCGCTGCAGATCTCGCTCGCAGATGCGCTCGTCCGCTGGCACCGGATGCGCGGCTTTGAGACCGCGTTCTTGACCGGCTACGACCACGCGGGGATCTCGACGCAGAACGCCGTCGAGAAGCATCTCGTCGAGCAAGGAACCTCACGCGAGGAGGTCGGCCGCGAGCGCTTCGTCGAGATCGTCTGGGACTGGCTGCGCGAATACGGCGGCACGATCATGGGCCAGTTCCGACGCATGGGCGCCTCGATGGACTACCGCCGCGAGCGCTTCACGATGGACGACCTGTACGTGCGTGCGGTGATGCGCTGGTTCGTACACCTCTCCCGCAAGGGCTGGATCTACCGCGCGAACCGGATCATCAACTGGTGCCCGCACCACCAGACCTCGCTCTCCGACCTTGAGCTCGTTCACGAGGAGGTCGACGACGCGCTCACCCACGTGCGCTACCCGTTCGTGGACGATCCGGACGACGGCGTGACGATCGCGACCGCGCGGCCGGCGACGATCCTGGCCGATGTGGCGGTGGCGGTCTCGCCAGGCGACGAGCGTTGGGCCGGCGCGGTCGGGCGTGACGTCGTGGTGCCGTTCGTCGAGCGCGCCGTGCCCGTGATCGAGGACGAGCGCGTCGACCCGGAGTTCGGCACGGGCGCGCTCAAGGTCACGCCCGGCCACGACCCGCTCGACTTCGAGATCGGCCGCGCGCACGACCTGCCCGAGCTGACCGTGATCGGGCCGGACGGCCGCATGAACGAGGACGCCGGCGAGCTCGTCGGCCTCACCCAGGACGAGGCCGAGGAGCGGATCCTCGCCTGGCTAAAGGAGCGCGGGCTCCTCGTCAAGCGCGACGCGTACCGGCACTCGATCGCTCTCTGTGAGCGCTGCAAGAGCCGGATCGAGCCGCTGATCTCACTGCAATGGTGGTGCGCGATGGACGAGCTCAAGCAGCCGGCCCTCGCAGCACTGAAGGAAGGGCGTGTCCGCTATCACCCGCCCTCGCAGCACCGCTTCGCGATCGACTCGCTCGAGAACGCGCCCGACTGGAACATCTCGCGCCAGCTCTGGTGGGGGCACCAGCTGCCGGTCTGGGAGTGCCCGAACGGCCACCAGACCGTCGAGGAGACCGAGCCCGAGGCGTGCGCCGAGTGCGGCTCGACCGAGCTGACGCGCAGCGAGGAGGTGCTCGACACTTGGTTCTCGTCGGCGCTCTGGCCGTTCGCGATCCTCGGCTGGCCCGAGGAGACGCCGGAGCTCGGGGCCTGGTACCCCGGCTCGCTGAACACGACCGCGCGCGAGATCATCCGACTCTGGGAGAACCGGATGATCTTCAGCGGGCTGGAGCTGATCGGCGAGATCCCGTTCAGCGACGTGATCATCCACACGACGGTGCTGGCGGCGGACGGCCGGCGGATGTCGAAGAGCCTCGGTACCGGCCTCGACCCGCTCGAGCTGATCGAGCGCCACGGCGCGGACGCGACGCGCTACGGACTGCTCAAGCTGACCTCCTCGCAGGACGTGCGCTTCTCCGAAGGGGCGATCGAGGAGGGCCGCAAGCTTGCGAACAAGCTCTGGAACGTCTCGCGCTTGATCCTCGCGAACGTGGGGGAGGCCAGGCCAGAGCAGCGCCCGGCGGCGCTGGAGGAGCGCTGGATCGCCTGGCGGCTCGACCAGGCGCAGGCCCAGGTCGAGGAGCACTTCGCGGCCTTCGACTTCTCGCCCGCGACGAGCGTGCTGTACCACGTCACCTTCGACGACTTCTGCGACTGGTACGCGGAGGCGATCAAGCAGCGGCTCTACGACGGCGACGAGGACGCGCAGGCGACCGCGCTTGCCAACCTCGAGCGGCTGCTGAAGCTGCTGCATCCGGTGCTGCCGCACGTGACGGAGGAGATCTGGTCGAACCTGCCCGACCGTGAAAGCAGGCTGATCGTCGCGCCCTGGCCGGAGTCGCTCGGCGTGCAGGACGCCGGTGCCGAGTTCGAGCCGATCCAGACCGCGGCCGAGGTCTTCCGGCGCGCGGGCGTGCGGCCGCAGCTCGATGGCGAGCAGGAGCGGATCTTCGACGCGGTCGTCAGGCCCGACCGCGCCAAGGCCGACGGCGGCAACGTCGAGGCCGAGGCCGCCCGGCTCCGCGGCGAGATCGCCAGGGCCGAATCGATGCTGGCCAATGAGCGCTTCGTCGCCAACGCGCCCGGCGACGTCGTCGACGCCGAGCGCGAGAAGCTCGAGCGCTACCGCCGCGAGCTGGATGCCCTCGGCGTCTGACTGGCTCGAGTCGCTCTCGCCGTGGCCGGAGGAGTTCGGCCTCGGGCGGATGCACGCGCTCCTGGCCGAGCTCGGCGAGCCGCAGCGCGCCTTTCGAGCGATCCACGTGGTCGGCACGAACGGCAAGTCGACCGCGACCCGGCGGGCGGCCGCCTTCCTGTTGCGCGAGGGGCTGAGCGTCGGCGCGTACACCTCGCCGCACGTGGCCGGCTGGAGCGAGCGGATCCAGGTCGACGGGGAGGACGCCGATCTGGAGCAGGCGCTCGACCGCATCCGGCCGGTCGCCGAGCGTGCGGGCGCGACCCAGTTCGAAGTGCTGACGGCAGCCGCGCTGGCCGAGTTCGCAGCCGCGGACGTCGAGGCCGCGGTGGTCGAAGCCGGCCTCGGCGGACGGCTCGACGCGACCAACGTCCTCGAGGCTGAGGTGGTCGCGCTGACGAACGTGGCGCTCGACCACACCGACGTGCTCGGCGAGACGCGCGAGGCGATCGCCGAGGAAAAGCTGGCCGTCGTCGCGCCCGGCTCGACCGTGGTGCTCGGCGAGCCTGAGTGGGAGTCACGCGCACGTGCGCGAGGCGCCGGCCGGGTCGTGGTCAGCGATGACGTCGGCCGGGCCGCGGCCGAGGCGTTCCTCGGGCGGGCGCTGGAGGGCGACGTTGAGGCCCATCTGCCCGGGCGCTTCGACGAGGTCGGCGACGACGTCTTCGCAGGCGCCCACAATCCGGCCGGGGTCGAGTGGCTGGTCGAGCGCCTCCCGCGAGACGACTACGTGGTCGTCGCCTCGATCCTCGCCGACAAGGACGCCGAGGCGATGCTGGCCCCGCTCTCGCGCGCGGGAGACACCCTCGTAGCTACCGCCTCGCGCAGCCCCCGGGCGCTGCCGGCGGACGAGCTGGCGGCCCGCGCAAAGCCCTTCTTCGAGCGAGTCGAGCCCGTCGCCGACCCGGCCGCGGCGCTCGAGCGCGGGCGCGAGCTGGCGGGCGAGCAGGGCGCCGTGCTCGTCACCGGCTCGCTCTATTTGCTCGCCGACCTCACCGTCCGACTTCAGCGCGTACCATGGGGAAGTTCGGCGAGCGCCTGAGCGTGTTCGCGGTTGCCGTCGTCGTCGTCCTGACGATCGTCGGCCTCGCGTTCGGCGCCGGGTATCTGGTCGGGAAGCTGCTTCTCTGAGGAGACGCGCGTGGGCCTAGTTGAAGCAAACGGACTCTTCGACTTCTTTAGCCACAGCACGTGGACCGTGATCCGCAACCTGACCGCGTTCTTCGTCGCGGTCTTCTGGCTCGCGACGGCCTTCTGGGTTTACAAGGACGCGCGCCGGCGGATCGAGGATCCGTGGCTGGTCGGGATGGCGACCGTACTCGGGCTGATCCCACCGTTCGTCGGCCCGCTGATCTACATGCTGTTCCGGCCGCCGGAGTACCTCGAGGACGTGCGCGAGCGCGAGCTCGAGATCAAGGCGATGGAGCAGCGGCTCGCGCGGCGTGACCTCCACTGCCCTGTCTGCCGGGCCGAGGTCGAGGTCGGCTTCCTCGTCTGCCCGGTCTGCACCACGCGCCTGCGGCAGTCGTGCCGCAACTGCAAGCAGCCGCTCGAGGCGCTCTGGCAGGTCTGCCCGTACTGCGAGACGCCGGTCGAGCCGATGGGCGTCGAGTCGCTCGGCCAGACGCAGGCGCTCGCGCCGCCGCGCCGCGAACGCAGCGCCTAGACTCACCCGCCGAATGGCGGTCGAGCGGACACTGGTGCTGATCAAGCCCGACGCGGTACAGCGCAAGCTGGCCGGCGAGATCCTCGCGCGCTTCGAGCAGCGCGGGCTCGAGCTTCGCGACGCGCGGCTCGTCCAGGTCGACCGCAAGCTGGCCGAAGAGCACTACGCCGAGCACGCCGAGAAGCCGTTCTTCGGCGAGCTGGTCGAGTTCATCACCTCGGCGCCGACGCTCGCGCTGGCGCTCGAGGGCGAGTCGGCGATCTCGGTCGTCCGCACGACGATGGGCTCGACCAATCCGGCCGAGTCCGCGCCCGGGACGATCCGCGGCGACCTCGCGCTGGCGATGCCCGACAACCTGGTGCATGGCTCGGACTCGCCGGAGTCGGCGAAGCGTGAGCTCGAGCTCTGGTTCGGCCGTGAACACGCCTGAGCTGACCGAGCACGCGCGCAAGAACCGCGAATTCTGGGACGGCCAGAGCGCCGGATACGACGAGCGGAACGCCCGCTTCATCGAGCACGGCCTGGCCTGGGGCCTCTGGCAGATTCCGGAAGCGGAGCTGCAGGTGCTCGGCCCCCTCGAAGGCAAGGACGTGCTCGAGCTGGGCTGCGGGGCCGCCGAGTGGTCGCGCTCCCTCGTCCAGGCCAGGGCCCGCCCGGTCGGCCTCGACAATTCGCAAGCGCGGCTCGAGCGGGCTCGCGCGGCGAACGAGGCGGCCGGGCTCGAGTTCCCGCTGCTGCACGCGAGCGCCGAGGCGATCCCACTCGAGGACGACTCCTTCGACCTCGTCATGGCCGACTGGGGTGCGCCGACCTTCGCCGATCCTTACCTGTTCGTGCCGGAGGTCGTCCGGGTGCTTCGCAAGGGGGGCCTGTTCGCGTTCAGCGGCGCGACCCCGCTGAACTGGCTGTGCTTCGACGAGCAGGCGGACACGTACGCCGAGCGCCTGCAGCAGCCCTACTTCGGAATGCGCAGCTGGGAGGCGCCGGAAGGGTCGGTCGAGTTCATGATCCCGCTCGGCGAGTGGATCCGGCTCTTCCGCCGCTCGGGTTTCCTGGTCGAAGACCTGATCGAGGTGCGGCCCCCCGAAGGGGCCGAGTCGACGTACCGAACGGCCGAGGAGACGGCCTGGGCAAGGCGCTGGCCGATGGAGCAGATCTGGAAGGTGCGAAAGGCATGACGCTGAGCGAGCACGCGCAGCGGAACCGTGAAGCCTGGACCGCCTTGGCGCCCGAATACGCGACCAACGCCGAGCGAGCCTGGACACAGGAGGAGGTCACCTGGGGTGTCTGGCAGGTTCCGGATGCCGAGGTGCACGCGCTGCCGGAGGTGGTCGGCAAGGATGTCGTCGAGCTGGGGTGCGGGACGGCGTACCTCTCCGCCTGGCTCGCCCGCAAGGGCGCGCGCGTGACGGGCGTCGACGTCACTCCGGCGCAGCTCGAGACCGCGCACGCGATGCAGGTGAGGTTCGGCCTCGAGTTCCCGCTGGTCGAGGCGAGCGCCGAGGCTGTGCCGCTCCCGGACGAGTCGTTCGATCTCGTCGTCTCCGAGTACGGCGCGTCGATCTGGGCCGACCCGTACCTCTGGATCCCGGAGGCCTCGCGGCTGTTGCGACCGGGAGGCGAGCTCGTGTTCCTCGTCAACGGCACGATCCTCGTTCTCTGCTTCCAGGAGCAGGAGATCCCTCCGGACGAGCAGCTTCGACGCCCGTACTTCGGGATGCACCGCTTCGAGTGGCCCGACGAGCCGGCCGTCGACTTCCATCTCGGCTACGGCGACTGGATCCGGCTCCTGCGTGCGAACGGCTTCGAGGTCGAGGACCTGATCGAGCTGCAGGCGCCGGACGGTGCTCAACGGCACCGTTACGACGCGCTGCCGGGCCCCGAGTGGGCGCGCAAGTGGCCCTCCGAGGAAATCTGGCGCGCCCGCTTGCGCGCGTGAGCGCGCCGCCCGCACCGCCGCTGATCCTCGCCTCCACCTCGCCGCGCCGGCGTGAGATCCTCGAGCAGCTGCGGATTCCATTCGTGGTGGTGCCGCCGGCCTACGCGGAGGCGGAGGGCGATCCGGTCGCGCACGCGATCGGCAAGGCGGAGTCGGTGCTCGCTGAGGCCGGCGACCAGCCCGTGCTCGGCTGCGACACGGAGGTCGTCTGCGAGGGAGACGTCTACGGGAAGCCCGAGTCCGAGGCGGACGCGGAGGCGATGCTCGAGAGCCTCGCCGGCAAGACGCACGAGGTCGTCTCCGGGCTCGCGCTGATCACGCCCGGCTGGCGCGAGGTGCACCGCGAAGTGACGCGGGTCACCTTCCGGCCGCTCGACGCTCGCGACCTCGCGCACTACCTGGCGAGCCGCGAGTGGGAGGGCCGCGCCGGCGCCTATGCGATCCAGGGGCTCGGCGCCTCGCTGGTCGAGCGGATCGAGGGCGACTACCTGAACGTCGTCGGCCTCCCGGCCGCACTGCTCGTGCGGCTGCTCGCCGAGCATTTCCCCGGCGTCTACGGCTTCGGCTGAGCCGCGCTGATTTACCGGTTTGGGACTACAAACGGCGGGAAAGCGAGTCGCCCACAAGCCGTTTTCAAAGGAGGAGACATGGCAGACGCTCACGAGCTTTCCGAACGCGTGATCGACATGGCGCGGCGGTTCGAAGACGTGGTCGACGCCGCGGAAGGCAAAGGGAACCGTGGAAGTAGCGGCATCGGCACGAAGTGGCTGCTGCTTCCGGCGGCGGGCGCCGGGCTGTATGCCCTGGTGACAAGCAACTCGGTCGGTCGGCACGCGAAGGGCGTCCTCGGCCAGGCCAAGAACCGCGCAGCCGAGCTGCCGGACGACTTGATGAATCGCGTCCGACAGACCTCACAGACACAGAGCACCCGCAGCAACGGCGGTACAAACCGTCGAAGCAAGCCCGCGCGCAGGAGCAACTCGACGCGGAAGACGAGCTCGGCCCGGAAGTCGACCTCCTCCCGTTGATCGAGGGCGACTCCCGGAACGTGGTCGGGTTGCCGGCAGCGCTGCTCGTTAGCGACTGCTGGCGACCCGGTTTGCGGGCGTCTACGGCTTCGGCTGATCGCCGCTGACGAGCGCGTACAGGCTCTCGTGCTCCTCGCGGCAGGCGGGGCAGCCTTCGAGGTGCGCGCGCAGGCCCGGAATCGCGGCGTCCGCGTCCGCGCCGGCGAGCTCGAGCTCGACGTAGCGGTCGAGCTGCTCGAAGCAGGCGTCGCAGCCGAGCTCGGGGCCGGCGGGGCCCAGCAGCCGTCGCACTGCCTGATCCACGTCGGATCGCTCGGTCATCTCTCCTCCATCTCGAGCGCGAGGCCGCGCTCGGCCAGGTGTCGGCGCAGCTTGCGCCGCGCGTCGTGCAAGGTCTTGTAGAGCGCGCCGCGAGTCGTTCCGAGGCGCTCGGCGACGACGTCGATCGGCACGCCGTTGACGGCGAGCGAGACCAGCACGCTCCGCTGGTGCGGCGTCAGCGCGTCGGCGATCGCCGTCTGCACCGCCTCGACGAGCTCGTGCTGCTCCGCCTCCAGCTCCGGCTCGAGACCGGTGCTCGAGAACAGGCTCCAGCTCTCCGGCTCCAGCGGCACCTCGCGGCCCTGCCAGGCACGCTTGCGCAGCTTCACGGCCGCCTCGTAGAGAACGAACTTGTACGCCCAGGTGGTGAAGCGGCTCGCGCCGCGGAAATCGTCGAGCCGCCTCAGGATGCTCACGAGGGCGTCGTCAGCGGCTTCCGTGGCGATGTCGTCGAGCTCGTTGCCGCGCAGGTGCGGCAGCGTCGGCCGCCGCCGGGCGACCTCGAAGTGCGCACCGCGCAGGAGGAGGGCGTGCAGGCGCGCCACCGTCTCCTCACGCGTCGCCGGTCGAGCGGCGCGCAGGCCGTCGAGCCAGTCCCGCGACTCCGAGTCGAGCGAGAGGGGCGCCTCGAGAGCCGTCGTGTCCGGCAATGCCTCCAAGGGCGTCACCGTAGCGATGCCGACGGCGTTCACGCCGCGGGCTCCTCGAGCGGGGCGAGGATGCGCACGGCCAGCCGCGGCGGGCAGCCGCGCTCGACGAGCTCGATCAACGCGTGCAGGTCGAACTCCCGGTCCTGCGCAACGGCCTGCGCGAGTGGTAGCTCGAAGCCCGCCGCGGCGAGCTGATCGCGGCGCCAGCGCAGGACCTCGTCCCGCGCCGGCGCCGCTGTGATCTTCGTCTGCATGCTTCGTTTGTGTCTCCGGCGGCCGGGTTCTTACCTGCCGAACCGGGCCGGGAACTGGGCAACGATGCCGGCTGTGAGCATGTCGGCCATGTGCAGGATGTGCACGTGCACGCGGTCGTAGGCTGCGACATCGCCGGTCCAGTTCGCCTGCAGCCTGGCGACGGCCTCCTGTGTCGTGAGCGCCAGGTGGCGGTGCATCTCGGCCTTCATCGCGCCGAGCGGCCAGGAGCGCGGGTTGACACCGTGGAGCGCCGCGGCGATTTGATCGGCGTTGGCGGTCCAGCGGGACTGGGCGTACGCGAGCTGTGTGCTGTCACCGGCTTTCGCCGCCGCGATCAGGTCCGCGGCGATCAGGATGTGCTCGCGCAGCAACCCGGTGAGCGCGTTGCCGGCGGCCTTGCCGTAGTAGGGCTTGATCGCGTTCCCGATGTCCACTTGGTTTCGCAGCAGGCGCGCGACCGTCGCGTTCGTGTCTGGCGATCCGGTCTCGAGGCTGATGATCGCCATGCGCGTCCAGGTGATGTGGTCCTCCCAGAGCTTGCGCATCTCGAGGCGCAGGGCAGTCGCCTTGGCGGTCTGGGTCATGGGCGCGGCGTGATGGGGAGCGTTCCCGTGCGCCTGCGCCATGTCCATCCCGCCCGAGAAGGCGAGGGCGGCGAGCGCGCTGAAGAGGGCGATCAGAGCGGTAAGCGCAAGCGGGATCGGGCGCACCGCGGTCGTTGTTCGGTTCATGTGAATGTTCCTTTCGCGTGTTCGAGGGTTAGTTGCGGTCGACTCCATGGCAGTGCCCACGCGGCGAGGGCGAGGCCGACGGCCTCGATCGCCTTCGTGGCGAGGGCGAGGCCCTCCAGCGGGTCGACGTCGGGGTGGATCACCGGGATCCCGGTGGTGACTGCGAGCGCATAGCTCCCGATCAGCCCGGCGAACAGCGCAGCCGCGGCGGCGAACGCTGCCTGCGACGGCTGCCGCGTGAGCACGACCGCGAGCACGGCCAGGAGGACGGTTGCTGCGACGAATCCCACGCCGGCGCCGGTCGTCTCCCGGAAGTGATCTGGTGCCAGCGCGGCATGGATTCCCGCGCTAATCGCGCAGATCACGATCAGCGCGTCGGTGCGAAGCTCCGCCGCGGTCACGTGACGATCACCGTGCCCTGCATGTCGTGGCTGTGGAGCGTGCACTCGTAGTGGTACGTGCCGGCCTTCGGGAACGCGATCGAGACGCTGTCCCCGCGGCCGACCTTGTGGTCGGGCTGGCCGTCCACTCTGACGGTGTGGGTGAAGTTGTCCTTGTTCGTCCAGGTGACCGTGTCACCGGCCTTGATCCGGACGACATCGGGCGAGAAGCGGTAGCTCTTCACCATCGTCACTTGGTCGGTCGCGACGGGCTTCCCGCTCCCCGTCGAACCGCAGCCCGCCGCGAGGAGGGTCGCGGCGGCGGCTGCGGCGACGGGGAGGAGCAGCCTCCAGCGGCTCACGACGAGGTCACCTCCAGGGCGGCCGGCCGGCGCACGACCTGCAACACGGCGCCTGCGAACACGAGCACGAACGCCGTCAGGTCGAGCACCTCGGCGATCGTGTGCGCGAACAGGAACACGGTCCAGTCGAGGTGATAGGTCATGTAGACGAGCTCGGCGGCCGCGAACAGCGAGAAGGCCGAGCCGAGCAACGACTGCTCGCGCTTGAACGCCAGCCAGGCGAAACCGGCGCCGATCGTGAACGCCGCGATATGCACGACCAGGAAGAACGAGGTGGGCAGGTCGTTGATCCAGCTTCCGTAGGGCATCTACTCCTCCTAGCGAGTGTTGTCGGAGGAGTACGTGTCGGGAGCTGCCGGGTTCTTACCGGCGCAAGCAGGAGTTTTTGCGCTGCCGTAGCTAGACTCGTGCGGGCTGATGGGTCTGCTGGGCTACTTCAACGGCTTCGGCGGCCGCGACATGGCCGTCGACCTCGGAACCGCGAACACGCTCGTCTATGTTCGCGGTCGCGGCATCGTGCTCTCGGAGCCGTCCGTGGTCGCGATCGACCAGCGCTCAGGCGAGGTGCACGCGGTCGGCGTCGAGGCCAAGCGCATGCTCGGCCGCACGCCAGGGACGATCTCCGCGATCCGCCCGCTGAAGGACGGCGTGATCGCCGACTTCGACGTCACCGAGCAGATGCTCCGCCACTTCATCCAGAAGGTGCACCAGCACCGCTTCGCGCACCCACGCGTGGTCGTCTGCGTCCCCTCCGGCGTGACCGGCGTCGAGAAACGCGCGGTCGAGGAGGCGACGCTCAGCGCCGGCGCGCGCCAGGCCTACCTGATCGAGGAGCCGATGGCCGCCGCGATCGGTGCCGGGCTGCCTGTCGCCGAGCCGACGGGGAACATGATCGTCGACATCGGCGGCGGCACGACCGAGGTCGCCGTGATCAGTCTCGGCGGGATCGTCGTCAGCCAGAGCCTGCGCGTCGGCGGGGACGAGATGGACGAGGCGATCATCAGCCACATCAAGACTGAGTACAAGCTGCTCGTCGGGCAACAGACCGCCGAGGAGATCAAGCTCGAGGTCGGCAGCGCCTTCGACCTGCGCGAAGAGGTGCAGGCCGAGGTGCGCGGCCGCGACATGCTCACCGGCCTGCCGAAGACGGTCGTCCTCTCGAGCGAAGAGGTGCGGCGCGCGCTCGACGGCCCGGTCGGGCAGATCATCGAGGCGATCAAGTCGACGCTGGACAAGACCCCGCCCGAGCTCGCGGCCGACATCATGGACCGCGGGATCGTGCTCGCCGGCGGCGGCGCGCTGCTGAACGGCCTCGACGAGCGCCTGCGCCACGAGACGCAGATGCCGGTGCACCTCGCCGAGAGCCCGCTGACCTGCGTCGCGGTCGGCTCCGGCCGCAGCCTCGAGGAGTTCGAGGCGATCCACCGCAGCCAGGCGCAGAGGCGGCGCAACAACCACCGCCCGTAGGAGACTCGCGGCCCGCCGCCCTCTCGCCTACACTGGTTCGTTCTCGTGCAGCACAGGAACCGCAGCGCACGGATTGCGGTCCTGGGGTCCCCCGCTCCTCGCTCCAGGCCCACCGGCTCGTCCTCCCGCAGTGCCACCGCCGTCAAGCGGCGAATCGTGGCGGGAGTGCTCGTGCTGCTCTCACTCGTCCTGATCACGGTCTACTTCCGTGAGCCGGCGAGCGGCGGGCTGCACAGCGTCCAGAGCACCGGCGCGACCGTGCTGCGGCCCTTCGAGGTCGGCGCGAACCGGATCGCCGCGCCCTTCCGCGACACCTACAACTGGTTCGCGGGGCTGATCGACGCGAAGTCCGAGAACGAGCGCCTGCGTGCACAAATCGACCAGCTGCGCGCGGCGGCGATCCAGAACGTGAACGCAGCCCAGCAGTTGGACGACCTTCGCCGGCAAGTGAAGTACGTCGGCCTGCCGCGTTTCCCGAAGGACTACAACTACGTCGACACCGACGTGATCTCCGGAGCGCCGACCGAGTTTCAGCAGCAGGTCGGAATCGCGGCCGGCTCGAGCAGCGGGATCCGCGTCAACGACCCGGTTGTGACCGTCGACGGCCTCGTCGGCAAGATCAGCTCCGTGGCGGGCCACACCGCCGCAGTGACGCTCCTGACGGACTCGGAGACCCACGTCTCGGCGATCGACATCAAGTCGCAGGCGACGGGCCTCGTCAATCACGGCGAGGGCCCGTCCACGCTGACGCTCGACCGCGTCCTCAAGTCGCAGGTGCTGCACGAGGGCGACATCGTGGTGACGCAGGGCTGGAAGTTCGGCCGGCTGAGCTCGCTGTACCCCTACGGCATCCCGATCGGCACCGTCAGCGGCGCGACGAACAGCGAAGTCGACCTCTACTGGAACGCTCAGGTCCGGCCGTTCGTCCACTTCGACTCGCTGCGCTCGGTGATCGTGCTGATCCCGAAGCGGCGGAACCAGCCTTGAGCCCGAGCCTGCTGGAGCCGTTCAAGGTCGCGGTATTGATGTTCGTCGCCGCGATCCTGCAGGTGACGATCTTCAGCCAGATCGACATCCTCGGCGGCTACCCCGACGTGGTGCTGCTGACCCTGGTGGCGGTCGCGCTCCTGCGCGGGTCGATCTACGGCGCCGCCGCCGGCTTCTTCGCCGGGCTGATCGTCGACACGGCCAACCTCGCCACGCTCGGCGTCACCTCGCTGCTGCTGACGATCGCCGGCTACTGGATCGGCCGCTACGGCGAGACGACCGGCCGCGACCGAGCGCACGCGCCGTACGTCTCAGTTGCCGTGGCCACGATCCTCGTCCAGTTCGGCGCGCTGATTCTGCACTACCTGCTCGGCGACACCGTCTCGGCGAAGGCGGTGCTGATCGAGACGCTGCCGCCGAAAGTTGCGCTGAACCTTCTGCTGACCCTGCCGGTGTACGCGCTGACGCGGCGGCTGCTCGCAGTGGCGCGTCCGGTCGAGACGGCGACGGAGGTGCGCCTGCTTGGCTAGCACGGGCACGCGCAGCCGTCGCTCGGGTTCCGACCGCTTCCTGCCGCCCGACCCCCGGGTCGAGAGCCCGTATCGCTTCACTCCCCAGCTCGCGCTGCGGATCGGGATCCTCGCTGCCGTCGCGCTGCTCGCGTTCGGCGTGCTCTTCTTCCGGCTCTGGGCGCTCCAGGTGCTGTCCGGGCCGCAGTACCTGCAGGCGGCGCTCGACAACCAGATCCGCTCGATCCGCGTCGAGGCGCCGCGCGGCCAGATCCTCGACAGCGAAGGCCGGCCCCTCGTGATCAACGTCCCCGGCACGGCGGTCGAGCTGCACCCGGCCGACCTGCCGATGACCTGGGCGGCGCGCCTGCACGAGCTGCGGCGGCTCTCGCGGATCGTGAACGTCCCGGTCAACGAGATGCTGCGCGGGATCAAGGCGCGCGGCAACGACCCGGTCACGCCGGTGGTCGTGCGTGAGGACGTCAAGCGCACCGCGCCGGTCAACTACCTCTACGAGCACGCCGACGAGTTCCCTGGCGTCAGCGTCACGAACACCTACATCCGCTACTACCCGCACGGCGACCTCGCCGCGCACGTCCTGGGCTACGTGAACGAGATCTCGGCCGCGCAGCTCAAGGCCCTGCAGCGGAAGGGCTACGCCGCTGGCGACAAGATCGGCGAGGCCGGGGTCGAGGGGAGCTACGACTCGTACCTGCGCGGGCACGCGGGCCTCGAGCAGCTGCGCGTCGACTCGCTCGGCCGCCCGCGCAGCCCGCTGGTGACGAAGCGCCAGCCGGCCGAGGGCGAGTCGATCAAGCTGACGATCGACGCGAACCTCCAGCGCGCGGCCGAGCAGGCGATCCGCTACGGGATCAACCAGGCCTACCTGAACAAGCATTGGCAGGCCAACGGCGGCGCGATCGTCGCGCTCGACCCCCGCGACGGCTCGATCCGCGCGATGGCCTCGTACCCGACCTACAACCCGAGCATCTACACCGGGCACGTAACGGGTAAGCGCCTGGCTGCGGCCGGCCTGACGCCCTCGACCGCCGAGCGCGACAACTTTCGTTCGATCGACCGTGCCTCGAACGGCGTCTATCCGGCTGGCTCGACCTTCAAGCCGGTGACCGCGCTGGCCGCGCTCGAGACGCACATCCTGCCCTCGACCTCGACTCCGCTCGAGTGCACGGGCTCCTACACCGTCCCGAGCGAGTTCCCTGGCGGCAAGCCGCAGGTCTTTTACAACGTCGACAAGTACATCAACGAGTCGATGACGCTGCCGACCGCGCTCGCGGCCTCGTGCGACACGTGGTTCTACCAGCTCGGCGACGCTTTCTACAAAGCGCCGCCCAGCATGGGGCACCCGCTGCAGGCGTGGGCGGCGAAGTTCGGCTTCGGCCGCAAGACGGGCGTCGACGTCGGGCCCGAGTCGGCCGGGCTGCTGCCGACGCCCGAGTGGCGGAAGCGCGCCTTCACCGCCAAGACCGACCCGAGCAACTGGCAGATCGACAGGCTCTGGAAGCCGGGGGACTCGATCCAGCTGGCGATCGGCCAGAAGGACCTGCTCGTCACGCCGCTGCAGATGGCGCGCTTCTACGCCGCGATCGCCAACAACGGCAAGCTCGTCCGGCCGCACCTGGCGATGCAGGTCGAGGAGGGCGGCGGCACGCCGAACTCGCCGCCGCGCGTCGTGCACAACTTCCCCGCGGCCGCGCCGCAGTCGCTCGGGATCGACCCGTACTACCTGCACGCCGTGCAGGACGGACTCTGGCAGGCGACGCACTCCGGCGTCGGGACCTCGACGAAGGTCTTCGGCAACTTCCCGGTCCCGATCGCCGGCAAGACCGGCACCGCGCAGAAGGACCCGAGCACAGACCAGAAGGATCAGTCCTGGTGGTGCGGCTACGGGCCGGCGGAGAGCACCACGCCGCCGGAGCTCGTGGTCTGCGCGCTGATCGAGAACGGCGGCTTCGGCGCCGACGCGGCCGCCCCCGCCGCGCTGCAGGTGTTCAAGGAGTACTTCAAGAAGCAGCTCGACTCGGGCCAGGTGGCACGATGATCGAGGCTGTAGGCACCCGCGCGCGCGGCCTGCGCCCGCAGCGGCCCGAAGCGGTCGAGGCGGCCTCCGCGATTCGCCGGCTCGACTGGTGGCTGGTCGGCGCGACGGCCGGGCTGCTCGCGTTCGGGCTCTGGGCGATCCACGGGATCACCGCGCACGACGTGACCGGGAACCCGGACTACTTCTTCGTCCGCCAGGGGATCTATGCGGCGTTCGGCGTGGTCGGCGCGCTCGCGCTGCTGTTCGTCGACCCGCAGTTCTACCGCCGCCACATGTGGGCGATCTACATCGGCACCACGGGCGTGATGCTGCTCGTCCTGCTCACGGGCACGGTCTCGCGGCACTCGAAGCGCTGGCTCGACATCGGCTTCTTCCGCTTCCAGCCGTCGGAGTTCGGGAAGCTGCTGTTCGTCCTCTTCCTGGCCGCCTTCCTGGCCGACCGGGCGAAGCGGCTGGGCGAGAGCCGGACCGTGCTCGAGACGATCGGCCTCGGCCTGCTACCGATCCTGCTCGTCTTCGTCCAGCCCGACATCGGCACCGCGATGGTCTACACGGCGGCGCTCGCGGCAGTCCTGTTCGTGGCGGGCATCCGCTGGGTGCACCTCGCAGCGCTCGGCATCGGCACGCTCGTGGTGATCCTCGCCGTGCTCTGGTTGCTGCCCGCGAGCGGCGTGCACTTGCTCAAGGACTACCAGGCCAAGCGCCTGACGGGCTTCACGCATCCCGACTCCGACCCGGCGGGCGCGACCTACAACGTCGCCCAGGCCCGGAACGCGGTCGGCGCGGGCGGGGTCAACGGCCGCGGTGTGGCCGGCGCGACGCAGACGAAGCTGAACTTCCTGCCGGAGCACGCGACCGACTTCGCCTTCGCCTCGCTGGCCGAGCAGCGCGGCTTCGTCGGCGTCTCGGTGCTGCTGCTGCTCTACCTGCTCGTCGTCTGGCGCGGCCTGAAGGTGATCGCGATCGCGCGCGACGCCTTCTCGGCGATCGCGGCGGGCGGGATCGTGTTCGCCTTCCTGTTCCAGGTCTTCGTCAACGTCGGGATGAACATCGGCGTCGCGCCGGTGACGGGGATCCCGCTTCCGTTCGTGTCGGTCGGCGGCTCCGCATTGATCGCGAGCCTGCTCGCGGTCGGCGTCCTGCAGGCGATCCACATCCGCGGCGCAGCGCGGCCGAAGGCGTACCGCTAGGAGGGTTGTTGCCTACCTGGGCCGGCGGCGTAGGCTCGCGCCAAGTCCGCTACCCATGGGGAGGTCCTCATGACCACCACCAGCCTGCTCCCTGACGTCGGGATCGAGCTGCGGGAGGGTTACGCCCAGGTCGGCGACGTGAACCTGCATTACGTCGAGGCCGGCGAAGGGCCGCTGATCGTTCTGCTGCACGGCTTCCCGGAGTTCTGGTTCGGTTGGCGCCGACAGATCGAGCCGCTGGCGGCGGCGGGTTTCCGGGTCGTCGCCCCCGACACGCGTGGCTACAACCTGTCGTCGAAGCCGGAAGACTTCACGGACTACGGCGTCGACCTGCTCGCCGACGACATCCGTGGCTTCATCGGAGAGCTCGGTGAGGAGAAGGCGTTCTTGGTCGGTCACGACTGGGGCGGATCCATCGCCTGGACCGTTGCGATGAACCACCCCGAGGTGGTCGACCGGCTCGCCATCCTCAACGCGGCCCATCCGCGGCGGCTCTCGGAGGGACTGCACCACCCGAGCCAGCTGCGGAAGTCCTGGTACTTCTTCTTCTTCGCGGTACCGGATCTGCCGGAGCACGTGGTGCACGCCAACGACTGGCATTTCTTCCGGCACTTCCTGCACGACGCGACCCCGCCGTACTCGCACGGAGGAAATCGACCGCTACGTCGAGGCGTGGTCACAGCCGGGGGCAGCGGCCGGGATGATCAACTACTACCGCGCCTCGGTCAGACAGTCCCAGAAGGAAGCCGTGGCCAAGCTTCGCCCGCTCCAGGCGCCGACACTCGTCATCTGGGGGGAGCGCGATTCCTACCTCGGCACCGACCTCGCCGAGCCCGAGCACGACGACGTGCCCAACCTCGACCGCGTGGAGCGCCTGCCCGACGCGTCGCACTGGGTGCATCACGACGAGGCTGAACGCGTCAACCAACTGCTGGCCGACTTCTTCGCCTCGGGGGCTAGCCACTAGGTCCCGGACCAGCAGCACGGTTCACCTTGCGGCTGGCGGGTATCACAATCGTCATGCCGTGGATCGTGAAAGCGCTTCTCATCCTGGCCAAGACCAGAAGAGGACGAAGGCTTCTCTTCGCGGTCGGGGTTGCGGCGATCGAGTTGGCTCGAGGCGAACGGGCTCGGCAGCTGTACGCCAAGGCGCGAACACGCGTCCATAACCAGGCGGTCAAGCGGACGGTGACTGCACGGGATAGCGCAGATGCGTGACACCCACACCGGCGACGACGGTCGGATTGCCGAGGACGGCCGGTGTGTTCGCGAGGTGGTCGAACAGCCGCACTCCGGCGCCTAGCAACACGGCAGCCAGATCGATGTGGAGCTCGTCGAGCAGCCCGGCGTCCAGGCACTGCTGGATCGTTTGGGCGCCGTGCACTCCCACGGACTTCGGGCCGGCAGCCGATTTCGCGCGAGCGACGGCGCTTTCGATGCCGTCGGTGACGAACTGGACCGTCGAGCCGGGCCGTGGCCAACCGTCGGGCACCTTGTGGGTGACGACGAACGCGGGAATATCCCACGGGTGCTGGCCGCCCCAGCCGTCGGCGCGCTCGAACGTGCGCCGACCGGTGAGCATGGCGCCGACCTCAGCGACCAAGCCCCTCAGGTGGTCGGCGCTCGGCGCCGAGACGTGGAACGTCATGCCCGAGCTCCCGCTCGCGGTGGGGACATCGACGTCGCCCGAGAAGTACCAGTCGAACACTTCGGCGACCCCGTCGTTCGCGTCGGCGACGTACCCGTCGAGAGACATCGACATGAGTGCGACCACCTTGGTCATGGTGCAGCTCCATCGACGGAGACGAGCGTCGTGATCGTCGGTTTCATGGGTTCGTCCCTTCTCTCGGGGTGGTCTCTCTCGCTACGACCGCACCGGGGCGCGGATCTCATCGGCCGTGAAGGGATCTACGCCCAGGGCAGGCGAGCCCAGTTCGGCGGCTGCTCTCGCCGGAACTGCTCGACCGTCGCGTACGCCTGTCTCCAGTCGGAGGTCTCCTCCGCCACGCTCGCGCCGTAGCGCGCCGCGACCTCCGACGCCGGGTAGCGCACTCCCGGGCCGGAGCGCGACCCGACCATCAAGATCACGCACGGCTCGTCGCCGACGCCCGCGAAGCCGTGCTCGGTCCAGGGAGGAGCGTGGAAGAAGTCCCAGGGCCGCAGGCGTCGCTCCTCGCCCTCGACGAGCAGCGCGCACTCCCCGGAAAGGACGAGGAAGGCCTCCTGGTTCTCCTCGGCGTGGTAGAGGCTCCACTCTCCTGGTTCCAGGACGGTGAGGTTGATCCCGAGCTGGGCGAACTCGACCGGCGACTCGCCGTACTCGTTCTCGAAGCCGCACCTCGCGCCTCTGCTCGCCGAGTTCCACCACTCGGCGTCGCGCACGTTGACGACGAACCAGCCCTCGGTGACGGGCGTGAGCCCGGATCCGAAATCTCTGAGCTGCGCTTCGGGCACGGACTAGCTCTCCTCGTGCTGCGCTGCGCCCTCGACCGGGGATATCCAGCTCTCGCGCCGCTTCACCCAGATCTCGTCTTCGGGTTTCAGCTCGAAGGGCGCCTCGTCCAGACTTCCGAGCCGAATCTCGACATGCGTGTCGCCGGGGTCGCTGGTGTCCAGCAGCCGAGACCCGCAGTGGGGGCAGAAGCCGCGACCGTCATAGCTCGAGATCTCCCCGCTCAGCTCGAACGCCTCGACCGGCCACAGCGCATACACGCTGAACGCACTGCCCGACTCCTTCCTGCAACCCGTGCAGTGGCAACGCCGGACGTGTGCAGGGTCACCACGAACGCTGTAGCTGACCGCCCCACAGAGACATCCGCCGGTGCGAACTCTCGTCTCCACGCCAGTGGATGCTACGCCGATGAGTTTTCGACGGCCTGCCAGTCTCTACCAGCATGAGGCTTCTGCTCACTTCCGCCGGCATCAAGAACACGAGCATCGAGAACGCGCTGGTCGACCTGCTGGGCAAGCCGATTGCCGAGTCCAGCGCCCTCTGCATTCCCACCGCGATGTACGGGCACCCGATGGTCGGTCCTGGCGCGAGGGTCTGGGAGTTCATCACCGGGCAAGAGCCCAACTGCCCGATGTGCGAACTGGGTTGGAAGTCCTTGGGGGTGCTGGAGCTGACCGCGCTGCCCAGCATCGATGAAGAACGCTGGGTTCCCTTGGTACAGGAGACCGACGTTCTGCTGGTCGCGGGCGGCGACGCCTTGTATCTGTGCCACTGGATGCGGCAGTCCGGGCTGGCGGACCTCCTGCCGTCGCTGCCCGAGACGGTCTGGGTGGGACTGAGCGGCGGGAGCATGGTGATGACACCCAGGATCGGGGAGGACTTCGTCGGCTGGAAGCCGCCCACCGGTGGCGACAGCGCGCTGGGCGTGGTCGATTTTTCGATCTTTCCGCACGTGGATCACCCGGACCTGCCGGACAACTCCATGGCCGGCGCAGAGAAATGGGCGGCCGAGATCTCAGGACCGGCGTATGCGATCGACGACGAGACCGCCATCAAAGTGAGCGACGGTGCCGTCGAGGTCGTCTCCGAGGGGCACTGGAAGCTGTTCAACCAGTAGGACCGAGAGCCTTCTCGTACTGCACCCAACCGAGCGCCGGCGTCATCCCGGCCCGTTCGTAGAGGCGAAACGCTCCGGTGTCGCTCTCCGCGTCGACGCCGAGGCCGACGCGACGCTCGCCACACTCCCAGAGCCTGCGGAACGCGTCCGCGAGGAGCGCCGCGCCGACGCCGTGCCTGCGCCACGGGCGGCGCGTGAACAGGATCTGGACGAAGCCGCCGCCGTACGTGTTGGCGGTGCAGATCGCCCCGGCGGCGATCTCGTCTCCTGCTCGGACGACACACCACAGGCCCGGGTCGAACCGCTCGCTCTTCAGGTTGGTCTTCGACCAGGACTCGAAATCGCGCCCGGTGTACTCCCACGCATCCGCAAACGCTTCCTGCTGGGCCGCGTGGAACGCGTGCGCGTCCCGCTCCGGCTCGAACGCGGCGACGCACAGCCCCTCGGGCCAAGTCGGCATCGGGGGCGGCGCAGCGAGCTCAACGCGCATCTCGCGATAGACGCGCACCGCGCGATAGCCGATCGATTCGAGCAAGCGGCAGGCGGCGGCATCGGGCTCGTACACGCCGTTGTGGATCCTGCGTGCGCCGCGGGCCGCGGCAGCACGCTCGAACGTGGTCGCGAGCAGGTTCCCGATCCCGCGCCCATGCGCGGCGGGGTGCACATACCCCTCGGCGCGCCAGAGCTCGCCTCGGCCGCGAGCGACGCCGTAGCCGACGACACGGCCGCCGTCGCGGACGACATGCGTGTTCTGCTCGAGTTCGAGGCTGGACCACTCGTCCACAAGATCCTCTTGCGAGAACGAGGTCGGGGTCCGCGGGTAGAGCGACGACTCGAGGGCGGCGACGACCTCGGTCACTGCGGCCGCATCCGCTCGGACGGCTGGGACGACGGACAGGTTCTCCACGGCGTTCGCACACTACGGCACCGCATGTACGGCACAACGCGCCCCTTCCCGCGACTAGGCTCGCGCCAGTGGATGTGCGCGCTGAAGCGATCAGCGATCGGTCGGCCGTGCGGGCATTACATCTCGCGGCGTTCGGAGATCATCACGTCCCGGTTGTTCCAAACCTCGTCGACGAGTTGCGCGACGCTGTAGCGCGAGGCGAAGGGCTTTCGCTCGTCGCGGAAGAACGAGACCAGATCGTCGGACACGTGATGTTCAGCCCGAGCCTGCTCGACGCGCCGAAGCGCTTGCTCCCGGTGCAGGTGCTGAGCCCGATCGGGGTCGTTCCGGCGCGTCAGAAACAGGGGGTCGGAACGGCGCTGATCCGCCGCGGCCTCGAGCTGCTGAGCGAACGCGATGTGCCACTCGTCTTCTTGGAAGGGCCACCGGAGTATTACTCGCGCTTCGGGTTCGAGCCAGGCGCGGCACACGGATTCAGGAAGCCGTCGTTGCGAATCCCAGACGCAGCGTTCCAAGTACTGCGACTCCCTGCCTACGAGCCCTGGATGACGGGCACGCTCGTATATAGCGAGGCCTTCTGGAAGCATGACGCCGTCGGGCGCCGCGACCCCGACGCCTGACGCCGCGCGCGCAGCGCCGCGTGGGAATGGTGTCGATCCGCACCCGAGCCGGGTGACCCGAAGGAGACCTAGACTCGACAGATGCCCAACATCTTGACTCCGCCGGGCGCCTTCCATAAGCACGCTGGGCGGTCGGCGGAGGGCGCGTCGTCAAGGGCGATGGACTAGGCGCAGCAGATGGAGGTGCGTAACGTCCGCTGGCTCGGGATCCGGACCGACAACTACGAGGCGATGGTCGGCTTCCTCCGCGACATCCTGGGTCTGAAGGTCAACTTCGAGGAGCCGACGACGGTCGAGTTCCACGACCTCCGAGGGTGACCGGGTCCAGGTCATGGCCCCCGCGGACCCTTACTACGACTTCTTCGGCGAGCATGCGCCGCGGGTGTGTTCTCAGGCTCGCACGAAGCCGAGTTCGTTTCCGTCCGGGTCTGCAATCGTGAACTTTCGAGTCCCATAAGGCGTATCGAAGAGCGGCTCCACCACTGCGACCCGGTCCTTCAGCTGGACCCAGAGTGCGTCAGGGTCGTCGACGGTGAAGTTGAAGCGAGCGCCTCGGCCCTCGGCTTCCATCACGGCGAAGGTTGCCCCGCCTGACGATCTGAAGTGCGCGTAGTTCGGGCTGTCCGGCGGCCAGACCGACTCGACCTCGAACCCGAGCACGGCGGTGTACCACTCAACCGCTCGACCAAGGTCGGCCACGTTGGCCCGAACGTGGTCAAGACGAGTGTCCACGCTTCCATCATGCCGCAGGCTTCCGACGATCTCCTAGGCCGATCCCTTCGACTGGCCGAGCGTCCTCTCACTTATCGGAGGCGAGCTCTGTCCGCCGGAGCCTCAACTGCGCGGGACGTGCAAGGGAAATCGGGTTTCCCCCGTTGTGCTGTCCGGACCGGGACCTACCATCCCGCCATGGCCCCCACACGTGAAGCCGAGGAGCTGCTGCTGATCGAGGAGGCCGACGCCTGGTTCGAATATCTCGAGGCGACGCGGGGTCAGAACGAGCCGCGTTACCGCGAGTTGGAACCGTGGGCGTGGGCGCGACTCACCCAGCGGCTGCGCGCAGTTCGCACCAAGCGCGCGAAGCTCCGTCCGGCCGCAGAAGCCGCCTGACGGCGGCAACCAGCGCCACTGCTACCCTGCAGTGACGGCTATGCCGACGAGTTTGACCACACTGCAGCGCGCGCTCCGCCCGACCTGGGGACTGGGAAGCGCGCGCGCCCAACAAGGAGAATCCACTTGCTTCGATGGTTCCGGCGGCAGAAGCCGCCGACTGACGAGCGCGGCCGCACTCAGCCCGCGCCTACACCTGCACCTACCGACACCGTAACCGCGCCGCCCGCCGAGTCGGGCGCGCCAACCGATCCCACCAAGAAGAAGCGCCGCCGCGGCAGTCGCGGAGGGCGCGGTCGCAAGCGCCCCGCAACCGGCGCCGGCGCGGCGACCGAGGCCAAGGCCAAGGCCGAGACCGGCGAGGCGAAGCCGGCCGCGAAGAAAGACGAGTCTCGCCCCGACCGCCGTCCGTCGCAACGCAAGCAGCGCAGCACGACCCGCAGGCGCACGCCACCACGCCGCCCGCCGCTGCCGCCCGCCAAGCGCGAGCTGCTGATCTCGGTCGACGTGAGCGAGCAGCGCGTCGCCGTGCTCGAGGACGACAAGGTCGCCGAGGCCTACCTCGAGCGACCTGAGCGCCGCTCGATCGCGGGGAACATCTACAAGGGCACCGTCGACAACGTCCTGCCCGGGATGGAGGCCGCTTTCATCGAGATCGGCCTCGAGAAGAACGGCTTCCTCTACGTCGACGAGGTGATCGCGCCCGAGCTCGAAGGGAAGTCTCGCGGGCGCAAGATCCAGGATCTGCTCAGCCGTGGCCAGGAGGTGCTCGTCCAGGCGGTCAAGGACCCGATGAAGTCGAAGGGCGCCCGCCTCACGACCGAGATCTCGCTGCCCGGCCGCTTCGTCGTCTTCGTCCCGCACGGCGAGGGCCTCGGCGTCTCGCGCCGGCTCGAGGACGACGAGCGCACGCGCCTGCGCGACATCCTCAAGCGCCTCGACGTGAAGAAGGGCGGCGTGATCATCCGCACCGCCGCGGAGGGCGCGTCCGCCGAGGACATCGAGCGCGACCTCGTCTTCCTGCAGCGACTCTGGAAGACGATCGAGACGCAGGCCAAGGCGGCCAAGGCGCCGTCGCTCGTCTACCAGGAGGCCGAGCTGCCGCTCCGCGTGATCCGCGACCTCTTCACCGAGGACTTCGAGCGCGCCCTCGTCGACCACGAGCGCACCTACAAGCGCGTCGTCGGCTACCTGAAGAAGACCTCGCCGCACATGGCCGACAGGGTCGTCCGCTACCGCGAGAAGACCCCGCTGATGGAGAGCTCGGGCGTCGACGCCGAGATCCGCTCGACGCTCTCGCGCCGAGTCGACCTGCCCTCCGGCGGCTACCTCGTCTTCGACTACGCCGAGGCGTTCACCGTGATCGACGTCAACACGGGCCGCTTCGTCGGCGGCCGCGGCAAGTCGTCCGGCGGCCGGCTCGAGGACACGATCACCAAGAACAACCTCGAGGCGGTCAAGGAGGTCGTGCGCCAACTGCGGCTGCGCGACATCGGCGGGATCATCGTCATCGACTTCATCGACATGGCGAACCCGAAGAACCGGGCGACGGTCGAGGAAGCACTCAAGACCGAGCTGGAGCGCGACCGGACGAAGACCTACGTGGTCGAGATCTCGCCGCTCGGCCTCGTCGAGATGACGCGCCAGAACGTGACCGACGGCCCGCGCGAGATCCTCACGCGCAAGTGCACGGTCTGCGGCGGCGACGGCGTCGTCCTCTCCGAGGCCTCGGCCGCGGTCGACGTCGAGCGGCATCTGCGCGCGCTCGCGGCCGGCGCCCCGCGCACGAAGGCCTTCAAGGTCGAGCTGAACGCGAGGGTCGCCTCGATGCTGGTCGGACCGGGCGCATCACGGCTGATGACGATCGAGGAGGAGACCAAGCGCCGCTTCCTGCTCGTCTTCCGCGAGGACGTCGCGGTCAATCACTTCGAGGTGCTCGGCAAGGGCACGCTCGAGAGCCTCGTCGGCCAGGACGCGCGCGTCGGGCAGGAGGGCAAGCAGGTCGACCTGAAGCTCGTCGAGGTCGGCCGCCACGACGTCAATGCCGGAGTCGGCAAGCTCGACGACGGCCTGACCGTGGTAGTCGGCAGCGCGGCCGGAATGGTCGGCAAGCGGACGAAGGTGCGCATCGAGCGGGTGCTCGACGGCGTCGCCTACGCGTCGCTCGTGGGCGGCAAGAAGGCGCCGGAAGAGCCGATCACCGCCGAGAGCGCTGCCGAGAAGCCGACGCGCAAGCCGCCGGCCAAGAAGCAGGCCGAGCCTGCACCGGAGCCGGAGGCCGAAGCGGAAGCGGAAACGGAGGCGCCGGAGGAGACCGGCGAGGCCGAGCCGGCTGTCGCTGAGGAAGAGACCCCGGGCGATCAGCCGCCGAAGAAGAAGACCAGGCGCGGCTCGCGTGGCGGCCGCCGGCGCAAGAAGAAGCCGGCGACCGCGAACGCCGAGGCCAACGGCGACGCTGTTCCCGAGCAGCCGAGCGCCGACAACGGCGAGGGCCCGAAGATCCACCTGCCCGATCCCACGCTCGGCCGCGAGGCAGAGGCGCCCGAGGCCGAGGCGCCCTCCGCGAACGGCGAGGGCGAGGGCGAGCAGCCGAAGCCGAAGAAGAAGACCCGCCGCGGCTCCCGCGGCGGCCGCAGGCGCCGCAAGCCGGCCGCCACGCAGGCCGGCGACACGCCAGCCGACTCCGCCTAGAACGCGGCCCTAGCCGGCGGAGAGTCGCCACACGGCCCGGGGGCTTCGATGGTCAACCGATGACAGCGTCCTCAGAGCACGACCGCGCAGTCGCGCGGAAGAGTTAGAACCAGCGTCCCGGGAGACCGACCGTGTTCAGCGTTCGCGGCGCGTCCCCAGCGGGCACGCGTCCCGGCAACCGCACCTTCGCGCCGTCGAGTTCGAGCGAGCGGTCGACCGCCTCGATCATCCGCACGACGTCGATCCCGAGTGCTGCGCTCGAGCGGGGGTGCTCGCCGTTCCGGATCGCCGAGCAGAAGTCGTCGAGCTCAAGCCCGAGGGGCTCAGCGGCCGCGATCGGCGGCGAGACGATCTCGCCGGAGCGGTAGGTCAGCCGGTACTCGCCGAAGCTCTCCGGGTCTGGCGGCACGACGCCTGAGTCGAAGACGCGCACCGGCTCGTTGCTCGTGTCGTCGTAGACGATCATCTTGCGTGAGCCGACCACCGTCGTCCGGCGCAGCTTGCTGGGCGCGAGCCACGAGAGCTCGACGTGCGCGATCGTCTCCGAGGGGTACTCGAGATTGACGAACATCACGTCGGGCGTGCCCGGGATGATGCAGCCGCGGCTCATGGCGGAGACCGAGTGCGGCGACTCGTCGAGCCAGTAGCGCAGGATCGAGAAGTCGTGGGGACCGAGGTCCCAGGCGACGCTCACGTCGGGCTGGTGCAGCCCGAGGTTCACACGGCTGGTCGAGATGAAGTAGATGTCGCCGAGCTCGCCCGACTGGATTAGCTCGCGGATCATGACCACCGGGGGGCTGTAGAGGAACGTGTGGCCCGGCATCAGCACGAGGCCGAGCTCGTCGGCCAGCTCCTGCAGCTGCTCGCCCTCGGCCGAGGAGGCCGCGAGCGGCTTCTCGACGAAGACGTGCTTGCCCGCCCGCAGCGCGGCTGCGGCGAGCTCGAAGTGGCTGGAGACCGGCGTCGCGATCGCCACCGCCTCGACCGAGCGGTCGGCCAGGATCTCCTCGAAGCGCGTGGTCGCGCGCAGCGCCGGGAATCGTCGTAGGACGCCGTCGAGCGCCGCGGGCCGCGAGTCGCAGACCGAGACCGGGTCCGCCGTCTCGACCTCGTGGAGGTTGCGGACGAGGTTCGGGCCCCAGTAGCCGAGGCCGACCACGGCGACCCGCACCGGCGCGTCGTCGACCGGTACCGGCGCGAGTGGAATGCGAGGCGGGTTCACGCCGCTCCCCTCCGGGCGAGCACCGTCAGGGGTGTACGGCAGAGGAGGCGCAGGTCGAGGCCGAGCGACCAGCCGCGCACGTAAGCAACGTCCATGTCGAGCGCCTCACCGAAGGTCGAATGCGCCCGAGCGGTGACCTGCCAGAGCCCGGTCAGGCCAGCCGGCACGAGGAAGCGTTCGAAGTGGTGGGGACGGAAGTACTCCGTCTCGTACGGGATGCACGGGCGGGGCCCGACCAGCGACATGTCGCCGCGGACGACGTTGATCAGCTGCGGCAGCTCGTCGAGGCTCGTCGCGCGGAGCCAGCGGCCGACACGCGTCACGGCATCCTGGCGCTCCAGCTTGTAGAGGCCGTTGCCGTTCGCCGCCAGGTCGGCGTTCATCGTCGTCTTGATGTAGTCGCGATGGACGCCGGTGTCGGCGCCGACGCGCATAGTGCGGAACTTGAGCGCCGTGAACGAGCGCTGGTCCTTTCCGAGCCGCTCCTGGCGGAAGAAGACCGGGCCGGGCGAGTCGAGCTTGATCGCCAGCGCGAAGAAGGCGAACAGCGGCGCCGTCACCAGCAAGCCGGCCGCCGCGCCGATCACGTCGACAGTCCGCTTGACGAGCTGCGACGAGCGCGGCAGCCGCAGCGGCGGCAGCTCGACGAGCGGCAGGCCCTCGAGCGTGTCGATCTTGGCGCTCGCGCCGACCAGCTCGAACAGCCGCGGCACAACGTCGACCTGGATCTCGAGGTCATTCAGCGCCCGTACTGCGGCCAGCGTCTCGTCATCGGTGTCGTTCGAGAACGCGACCACCACGCGCTCGATGTCGTACATGCACACGAGCTCCTCGAGCTGGTCGGGCGGGCCGAGCAGCGCTAGGTGCCCGAGGTCGGCGTGGCGCTCCTTCGGCCTGGAGTCGACGAAGCCGACGAGGTTGAAGCCGTACTCGGGGTGGCGCAGGAGCTTGCGTGCGACCCGCTGGCCGATGTCGCCTGCGCCGACGATCAGCGTGTTCTGGAGGTAGAGCGGGTTCCGCCGGCAGATTGTGCGCGCGATCGTGCGAGAGACCGTTATGAAGAGAATCGCGGAGATCCAGAGCCCGATCGCCTTCTCGAGGCTCGGGTCGGCGAGCCCGGAGAGGCTCAGCACGACGAACGTCAGCCAGGTCCCGATCGTGACGACGTGGAAGACGCCGACGATGTCGTCGGAGGTGGAGTGGTGCGTCCGCTCCTCGTCCTGGTCGTACAGCCGGTAGAGCTTCGCGATCACGATCCAGAGCGGCAGCGAGATGATCGAGAGCAGGAAGTCCTTCATGCGGATCGCAGAGGCGTGCTGCACGGCGGGTACGAAGAGGAGCTCGACCGTCACGAAGGCGAGCACGAGCCCAACCACGTCGGCAAGCACGAGCATGCGGCGGACGAGCCAGCCGCGGCGCCGCGCTTCCCGCCAGGCCGATCGCTTCGCCCGCTGCGCGCGCAGGCGCGCCGGAATGAGCTCGGCTGTCGCCGTCCCGGTGTGCGGAAGCTCCGCTCTGCTCGCGTCGACGACCATTCCTCTCCCTCTCGCCGGTCGGCGCGACCCCCGGGGCCGCGTCCCGACCAACAGCATGGAACCCGCCGACTCCGGTTGTTAGACCGAAAAGTCGAGGGTCGTCCCTGAACGATCGGGGGAAGCTGGGCCGCCGAACGGCGCGGCGAACGCCGGTTCCGCGCTAGCTGGATGGCTAGTAGCAGACCCGCGGCGACCCGCGCGCACTGCGTCTCGTGCGTGGCACTTCGCGGCAGCGCTCGTCGCTGCGCGCTTGCTGTGGGCGGGCCAGGTCGCGTCCCCGGCCGGTGCCGGGCCGCCGGGCCCGGGCGGGATCGCCTCCGACGAGTTCACCGGCGGGATCGTCGAGGGCCCGGTCTGGCACTTCGTCGACCCGCTCGGCGACTCGTCGCTCACGACGGGCCCGGTCCTGCGGTGATCAGGGTGCCCTCCGGCTGCGTGCAAGACCTCTGGGCTGGTGCGCTCGACGCACCGCGGCTGCCGCAGAACGTGCCGATCGGCGACTTTCAGCTTGAGCTTAAGCTCGACGGCGTGCTCGGCGCCCGCTACCAGACGGAACGGATCGTCATGCACCAGGACGCAAACAACCTGCTGCGCCTCGAGGTGCACTGGGACGGCGTCGGCACCAGCCTCTTCGCCGCCTCGTCTGTGGAACGGCAGTTCCACGGTTCGACGGTACATGCCCGTGACCGTCGGTAGCCCGCTCTACCTGCGGCTCGCGCACCACCGGACGCAGACGGACGCGGCGCACCTCTGGCTGCTCGCGTCGGAGGCACCCTTCGACATCACGAACGAAGGCTCGGACATCCTCTCTCGCCGGGAGTGCGCTACGTGATGAAATGCGGACGCAGAACGCCGGCGGTGGAATGGCGCACCGCAGCTGCAAGATCTGCCCGTCCAGCGCTCCGGAGTCGGCTGAATGGACGGTGGCGTACGACTGGCCGGCACGTGCCGGCTCGGTGATCGTGGTCGAGGGCTACGCCGACGCCTCGGTCGGCCCGGTAAACGTCACGCCCATCGGTGGCGAACGTCTACCGGCGGACCGGGCCTTGGCCCAGCCAGTTCTTCTCATAGTCGCTGCGTGACTATGGCGTCGGCAGCAAGGCGCAGGCAACCGCGGTCTGGGCCGCGAAGAACTGCGAGAGCTCGACGACGTCGCAGGTGATCGGCTGTCTGGCCGCACACCTCCTGGCGGCGAAGCTGAACCTGGCTAACGGGGCGAGCACCTGCATCGCCGGCACGGTCGCCGACGCAGGCGCGTTCTTGAAACGAGCAGCTCGTGCTGCGTGTCATCAATGGCAACGACTACGCCGGGCTCAGCGCGGTCTACACGCTCATAGCGGCTCAGCGTGACGCTGCGATCAAGCTCAGTACCACGCTGAAGGCCTTCACCCAGGGGGGTGTCCCAGCTAGCGTCTCGACTCGTGGCTCTCCTGCGGGCAGAAGGGACGCCGTCGAGTAGGACGGATGCGATCGTCGTCGCCGGCGTCGCGGCCGCCGCCGCGGCTGTCGTCGCGCAGCTGACGGCGCAGCTCGTCGACTACCAGCTCTTCGATCTCCGGCTGCTGCTGCTCGACTCGAACAAGCACCGCAGCCTCTTCGGCGCCGCCAGCCTGCTGGCGCACACATCCGCACTGGCCGCCGCCTTCGCCGGGAGCCTGCTGCGGCCGCGCCGGCTGCCACGGGATCTGCTGTGGTTCTCGCTCGCGATCCTGCTCCTGCTGCGCGTCTTCGTGGGATTCAACCTGCTTCAGGCCGCGCCGTTCGTGCTGGTCGTCTTCGTGGTGGTCTGGAAGATGGCGGCGCACGCGTCGAGGGGTGAGGCTGCCACGCTGCGCATCGCCTTGGCCCTGCTCGCGGTCTCGTTCCTCGTGCACGTGGCCGCGCCGGGCAGCGAGTCCACGCTCGGCTACCAGCCGCATAGCTGGGAGTACCAGATCCGCGGCATGATCAAGCACGGCGCCTCCCTCTCGGGCTGGATCCTGCTCGCGAGCGGCATCGCCGCGTTGGCCGTGCGCCGCGAGCCTAGCCGGACGGCTAGTCCTTCCGCCTGAGAAACGAAAGGGGTTCCAATCGGCGCCGCACGAGGTTACGTTGTGTGCGGGTTCCTGTCACCGGGGAGGGCGGCAGAATGGAAAGCACTGCGGCACGTCCAACGCTGATCTTCGATCGGCAGCCTCTATGGCTGTCGGCGCTCGAGCAAGTGCTCGAGCGCAACGGCTTCGCGGTCGTGGCGACGGCCGTGGCGGAGCCGCACGCGCTGCAGCTCCTGCGCGAGCATCAGCCCTCGGTCCTGGTGTTCGAGCCCGAGGCGTGCATGTCGGCGCCGACGCGCTTCATCGAGGTCGCGCTGCGTGAGGTCCACGGCCTGAAGATGATCGCGGTCTCGCAGGCGGAGGACTCTGCAAGCATCACGGAGTGCCTGGCCGCCGGCGTGTTCGCGTACGTGCTCAAGAGCGCCCATCCCGAGGACATCTCGCTCGCCGCCCGCCAGGCGATCCACCAGTCGATTCACTTCGCCCCGGGCCGGGCCGGCACACCGCACCTGGCTGCTGTAAACAGTGTGCGGCCGGCTCCGCTCGACGACGGCAGCGAGCTCACCAGGCGCGAGCGCGAAATCCTGGCGCTCGTCGCGGAGGGGAGCTCGAACGGCACCGTCGCGCGGAAGCTGTGGGTCACCGAGCAGACGGTGAAGTTCCACCTCTCGAACATCTACCGCAAGCTCGGCGTTTCCAACCGCACGGCCGCGAGCCGCTGGGCGCACGACCACGGCATGCTCGCCGCGGAGCACTCGCTCGACTCCACGCCCGCAGTCGTCTGATCGGGCCGGAAGCCGCTAGAATCACACGCGTCGCGGGCAGCAAGCCCGCGTTTTGACGCCATGACCTACGCGATCATCTCACTCGGCGGTAAGCAGTACCGCGTCCAGGAAGGCGAGCGCCTGCTCGTCGACCGCCTGCCCACGGAGGAAGGCAAGACCTTCCATCCGGAGGTGCTGATGCTCGGCGGCGACGGCGCCTTCGAGCTCGCGCCGAAGACGCAGGTGACGGCGCGTGTGATCGGCTCGCCGCTCGGCGAGAAGATCCGCATCGGCAAGTACCGCCCCAAGTCCGGCTACCGCCGGCACACCGGCTTCCGCGCCAAGCTCTCGCAGATCGAGATCGAGTCGATCGGCGCCGCCGCGAAGAAGGCGGCTCCGGCCAAGAAGGCCGAGCCCGCGGCCGAGAAGGAAGAGGCGCCGGCCAAGCTGGTGCACGATTACGCCGACCTGACGGTCGCGGACATCAAGGAGAGGTCCGCTCACTGGACGGGCGAGCAAGTCGACGCAGCGCTCGAGTACGAGCGCGCGCACGCGAAGCGCAAGGGCGCGCTCGCGGCGCTCGAAGCGAGGAAGGAACACCTGGATGGCTCATAAAAAGGGACTCGGCTCGTCGAGGAACGGGCGCGACTCGAACCCGAAGATGCTCGGCGTCAAGGTCTTCGACGGCCAGGCGATCACCGCGGGGACGATCATCGTGCGCCAGCGCGGCACCCGCTTCCGCCCGGGCCCCGGCGCCGCCGGGATCGGGCGCGACGACACGATCTTCGCCAAGCGCAACGGCACGGTGGTCTTCAAGACCACCGGTGAGCGGCGCTTCATCTCCGTCACGGAGTAGGCGCGATGTTCCACGACCGGGCCCGCATCCACGTGCAGGCCGGGCGGGGCGGCGACGGGGCGCTCAGCTTCCGGCGCGAGAAGCACGTGCCCAAAGGCCGTCCATGACGGCGGCGACGGCGGCCCGGGCGGCGACGTCTTGCTCGTGGCCGACGCCGACCTGCGCGACCTCTCGAGCCTGGGCGCG
>CAVQWS010000004.1:0-307148 GCA_963717725.1 uncultured Actinomycetes bacterium | reverse complement strand
TCGACCTGACGCCGTTCGTCCCGCGCGTCGTGGTCGACTGGCTGCGCGTCGAGCCCGAGGCGCGACACCGCCGGCTCGAGGGGACGCTCGCGTTCGTCGACATCTCCGGCTTCACCGCGCTGAACGAGCGGCTTGCGCAGAAGGGCAAGCTCGGCGCCGAGGAGGTGACGGAGGTGATGAACCGCACTTTCGAGCGCCTGCTCGACGTCGCCTACGCGTTCGGCGGCGGGCTGCTCAAGTTCGGGGGCGACGCGCTGCTGCTCTTCTTCACGGGCGAGGACCACGCGGCTCGAGCCTGTGATGCCGCCTACGGGATGCGAACGGCGCTCCAGGAGCTCGGAGAGCCGCAGACCTCGGTCGGGCCGGTGACGCTGAAGATGCACGTCGGCGTGCATGCCGACACGTACGACTTCTTCCTCGTCGGCAAGTCGCACCGAGAGCTGCTGCTGACCGGCCCCGGGGTGACGCGAACCGTCGCGATGGAGTCGGGAGCCGAGGCGGGCGAGATCCTCATTAGCGACGAGACCGCGGCAACGCTCCCCAACGAGATGCTCGGCGAGGCGAAGGCGGGTGGTCGTCTGCTGAGGCTCGCTGCCGGGACGAGCGGCGGGATCGAGCCGCTGCCGCCGCTCGAGGGTGTCGATCTCGCGGTCTGCGTTCCCGGCCCGATCCGCCGCGTGGTCGCGGACGGTCGCGCCGAGTCCGAGCACCGGCAGGCCTCGGTCGCCTTCGTGCATTTCGGCGGCGTCGACGCGCTGCTGGCCGAATTCGGCGCCGAACGCGTGGCCGTAGTGCTCGACGAACTGGTCGCGGGCGCCCAGCGGGTGGCGGACGAGCACGGCGTCACGTTCCTCGAGACCGACATCGATGCGGATGGCGGCAAGATGATCATCGTCGCCGGCGCGCCCGAGACGGCGGGCGAGGACGAGGAGCGCATTCTGCGAACCGTGCGCGGGATCGGCGACCTCACGACCGAGCTGCCGCTCCGGATCGGCACCGCGCGCGGCCGCGTCTTCGCCGGCGAGGTCGGCGCCCGCTTCCGGCGCACCTACACGATCCTCGGCAAGACGGCAGCGCTCGCCGCGCGGCTGATGGGCAAGGCCAAGCCCGGCCAGGTGCTGACCACCTCGGACCTGCTCGAGCGCTCACGCAGCACCTTCGAGACGGTCGAGCTCGAGCCGCTGACGCTGAAGGGCATCGCCGAGCCGGTCACGGCCTTCGACGTCGTCGCCGTCTCCGGCACGGCCGCAGCCGAGCCCGAGCGCCGGCTGCCGTTCGTCGGCCGCGAGCGCGAGCTGACGATCCTCTCGGCCGCAATCGCACCGGTGCGCATGGGCTTCGGCAACCTGGTCGAGCTGATCGGCGAGCCCGGCATGGGCAAGTCGCGGCTCGTCGAGGAGGTGCAGGCGCAGGCACCGGACCTGCTCGCGGTGACGACGGCCTGCGCCCAGTACGAGGCCTCGACGCCGTACTTCGCCTTCCGCGGCCTGCTGCGCTCGCTGCTCGGGCTGCCGCAGAACGGCGCCGCCCCGGACGCCCTGTGCGAGCGCGTGACCGAGCTCGACCCCGAGCTCGTCCCGTGGCTGCCGCTCATCGCGCTGCCCCTCGACGTCCACGTCGAGCCGACGAAGGAGGTCGAGGAGCTCCAGCCGGCCTTCCGGCGCGCCCGCCTCCACGGCGTCGTCGAGTCGGTGCTGGCGAAGCTGCTCGAGGGCCCGACGCTGCTCGTGATCGAGGACGTGCACTGGATGGACGAGGCCTCGGCCGAGCTCCTGCGCCATCTCGGCGGCCAGGTCTCCACCCGCCCCTGGCTCGTGTGCGCGACCCGCCGGCCGGTCGAGGGCGGCTTCTCGGCGGCCGACGGCGTGCCCCCGATCCCCGCGATGACAATTCAGCTCCAGCCGCTCGACGACGAGGCCTCGCAGAAGCTGATTGGGGCTGCAGCCGCGCAGGGCCTGCTCCAGCACGAGGCGGCCGCCATCGCTGGGCGCGCCGGCGGCAATCCGCTCTTCCTGCAGGAGCTCGTCGCGTCCTCGGGCGCGCCCGAGGAGGAGGCGCTGCCGGAGAGCGTCGAGGCGGTCGTCGCCACCAGGATCGACAAGCTGCAGCCGGGCGACCGGGCGCTCCTGCGCTACGCGGCGGTGCTCGGGGCGAGCTTCAGCTCCGAGCTCGTAGGCGTCGTGCTAGCCGACGACTCGGAGGCCTCGGCCGACTCGGAGGCCTGGGACCGGCTGGGCGAGTTCGTCGAGCGCGACCCGTACACGCCCGGCGCCTTCCGCTTCCGTCACGCGCTCTTCCGCGACGCGGCCTACGAAGGCCTCTCCTACAAGCGGCGCGGCGAGCTCCACGCCAAGGTCGGCGAGGCGTACGAACGGCTCGAGGGCGAAGGTCGCGGCGAGTTCGCCGAGCTGCTCTCGCTGCACTTCTTCCATGCCGGCGACGCCGAGAAGAGCTACCGCTACTCGCTCGTCGCCGGCGAGCGTGCGCAGGAGAAGTTCGCGAACGTCGAGGCGGCGGGCTTCTACCGGCGCGCCGTCGACCTCGCGCCGCAGCTCGAGCTCGACCCGGCCGAGCTGGCGCGCGCGTGGGAGGCGCTCGGCGACGTCAGCGAGCTCGCCGGCCTCTACGCCGACGCGGAGGAGGCGTACGCGCAGGCGCGCGAGCTCGACTCCCATCCGAGGTTGCTTTTGAAGGAGGGCGTGATCCGCGAGCGCTTCGGGCGCTACCCCGAGGCGCTGCGCTGGTACAACCGCGGCCTGCGCTCGCTCGACGAGCTCGAGCCGGAGGAACAGGGGCGCATGCGCTCCGAGCTGGCGCTCGCGTACGCGGGCGTGCGCGTGCGGCAGGGCGAGTTCGTCGACGCCGCGGGCTGGTGCAAACGCGTCGCCGAGGAGGCGGGGAAGGTCGACGACCTGCCAGCGCTCGCGCACGCCTACTACCTGATGCACCTCGCCTACATCTCGAACCGCAGCCCCGAGCGGGCGGCCCTCCGCGGGCTTGCACTACCGATCTACGAGGAGCTCGGCGACCTGCTCGGGCAGGCGAACGTGCTCAACAACATGGGCGTCGACGCCTACTACGAGGGCCGCTGGCAGGAGGCGCTCGAGCACTACGACCAGAGCAAGGCGCTGCGGGAACGGATCGGCGACGTCGTCGGCGCGGCGACGATCACGAACAACATCGGCGAGATCAAGTCCGACCAGGGCTACCTGACGACCGCGGCAGGCTTGGCTGAAGAGGCGCGCGAGGTGTTCTCCAACGCCGGCCACCGCCTGCTGCTGACGCATGCGCTCTCGAACCTCGGGCGGATCGCCGCGCGCGGCGGCGAGCTCGACGACGCCCACCGGCTGCTGAACGAGGCTCTCGCGATCGCCGAGGAGATCAGCTCGGCGAGTCTCGTGGACGAGGTGAGGGCCCGTCTAGCCGAGTGGGCGGTGCTCGCTCGGAAGCCGGAGGAGGCACTCGAGGGTGTCGAGGCCGCGCTCGCCGGGATCCGCGAGTCCGGCGGCGGCTCGCTCCAGAACGCGCTCGCCCACCGGCTCCGCGGCTACGCCCTGGAGCAGCTGGGGCGGGCCGACGAGGCGCTGGCCGCGTTCGAGCAGAGCCTCGAGCTTGCGCGCGCAGCGGACGAGACCTACGAGCTAGCGGTGACGCTCGGCGCGATCGGCGATCTGAAGGCACGCGTCGGAGCCAACGCAACGGCCGAGGCCGCGGAGGCACGAGGCCTGCTGGCGCGGCTCGGGGTTGTGACCACGCCCGAAATCCCGCTGTAGATCGGGACGGGCGGATTCGAACCGCCGGCCTCCTGCTCCCAAAGCAGGCGCGCTAACCAGGCTGCGCTACGTCCCGCCCGTTGAGTGTAACCGTGAAGTTTGCGGTCTTAGCGCAGCTTTTTGGCGTTTCAAATCACATTTGACACAGCTTCAGACACGCTCACGTCCGGAACATCTGCTTATATGCCGCCCACTCGTGGCCAGACGAGTACGGACCGCGGTGGCGGTCGTTGTCACCGCTCTTAGCTTGGCCGGAGCCGCCGATGCGGCCTCGACCACGACGCTGACTCGATCGGAGTCGTCGTTGCTGACCGCCATGAACGAGGTGCGCCTCGCGAACGGGCTGCAGCCGCTGCGCGCCGACCCAAGGCTCGAGCGCGCGGCCCGAGCCCACAGCTCGCGCATGCTTCGCACGGGCACGTTCGCCCACGGCGCCTTCAACCAGCGCATCCGCCGGTCAGGCGTCCGCGCAAGGCGGGTCGGCGAGAACCTGGCGTGGGGCCAGGGCCGCCTGGGCGCCGCCCGCACGATCCTGCGGCTGTGGCTCGCGAGCCCCGAGCACCGCGCGAACCTGCTGCACCCGGGCTACCGCATCGTCGGGGTCGGCGCGCTGCGCGGGTGCTTCGCCGGGCACCGCCACACGCTGATGGTGACGACCGACTTCGCCGGCCGCTAAGCGGCAGGTGGGTCCAACAGGTCGCGCAGCTCGGCGAGCTTCTCGCGGCGCAGGTCGTCGCGCTCGCCGCGGTCGACGCGCTCGATCAGTTCGCGGACGAGCGGCGCCAGCTCGACCGGGTTGAACGGCTTCGTCACGTAGTCGATCCCGCCGAGGTCGAGCCCGCGGGCGCGGTCGCGCGCCTCGGCGCGGGCCGTCAGGAAGACGATCGGGATCGCGTTCGTGCGCTCGCCTTCGATCAGCTCCTCGGCGACCTGCCAGCCGTCGAGGCCGGGCATCATCACGTCCAGCAGGATCACGTCCGGCTCGTCGTTGCGGGCCTTCTCGAGCCCCGTCGGCCCGTCGCTCGCCTCGAGCACCTCCATTCCCTCCGCCTCGAGGTTCACGCGGCAGAGGAGACGGATCGGTGGCTCGTCGTCGATTACCAATACCCGGGTCATTCGCCCTCTCCTTCGAAGGCCCGCCTATACCCGTTCGCGGGCCGATTCACTCGCGCTCGCTCAAAACTGGCGACGTCGAGAGTGGCAAGGAGAAGACGAAACTCGAGCCTGCGCCCTCGACCGAGCGCACCGAGATGCGCCCGTGCATGGCGGCGAGCAGCTCCTTGGCGATGAAGAGCCCGAGGCCGGTGCCGCCGCTCGCGAGGTCGCGGCCGCTGCTCTCGGCGCGGTAGAACTTCGCGAAGATCCGGCTCTGCTCCGACTGCGGGATGCCGATTCCCTCGTCGTCCACGCTCACCTCCACGGTGTCGTCGCGGCGGCGGGCCGAGACCCGCACAGTGCCGCCCCCGGGCGAGTACTTGACCGCATTCTCGACAAGATCCATCACGATCTGCCGGAGCTTCTCGCGGTCGGCGGCGGCGGCCAGCGGCTCGGGCGGGAGATCGAGCACGAACTCGTGGCCGTCGAGCACGAGCGACTGCTTGGCGGCGGCGACCACCTCGGCCACGACCTCGCCGACGTCCGTCGCGCCGAGCTGCACCTGGAGGTCGCCCGAGTCGAGCTGGGCGACCGCGAGCAGGCGGTCGACGATCGAGGTCAGCCGCCCGGCCTCAGAGGCGATGTAGCCGAGGAACGTCGTGCGCTCCTCTTCGCCGAAGAGCACGTCGTCGCGGAGCAGCGTCTCGGCGAAGCCGTAGATCGAGGTCAGCGGCGACCGCAGCTCGCGGGAGACGTTCGAGACGAACTCGGACTTCATCTGCTCGACGACCCGCTCGGCGGAGATGTCACGGAAGGCGAAGATGCGGCCCGCCACGGCACCCGCGGGGTCCCGCATGACCGCCTCGGTCAGCGAGAGCCAGATCTCCTCGCCGCCGCGACGCAGCGACACCAGCCGCTCGCCTGCGGGCACCTCCTCGCCCGACTCGAGGTCGCGCTGCAGCACGTCGCTCGGCGGGTTGCCGAGCGCCTCGTCACCCGGGACACCGGTGATCCGCTCGGCGGCGCCGTTCCAGAGCACCACCTTGCCCTCGCGGTCGACGGCCACGATCCCGTCGGCGATGTTGGCGAGGATCGCTACGCTGCGCTCCTTCTCGAGCGCGACGCTCTGGTAGAGCTCGGCGCTCGAGAGCGCGGCAGATGCGTTGCCGGCGAAGGCCGCGAGCGCCTCGATCTCCTCCTCGCGCCAGGCCCGCGGCGCGCGGCAGTAGACCGAGAGCACGCCCTGCACGGCACCCTCGGGGCCGACGAGCGGCGCGGCCACGCAGGAGGCGTAGCCGGCGGCGAGCATCGGGTCGGCCTGTAGGAGCCGCTGGTCCTCGCGGGCGTCCGGGACCGCGACCGGCGCGCGCGACTGCACGGCATCGCCGGCGAGGCGCGCCGTCGAGGCGACGCGCGAGTCGAGTACGTCCTGCGCCTCCTCGCCCATTGCCGCCGCTGCTACCAGCTCGTCGCCCGCGAGGAGGCGGATCACCGCCGCGTCGGCGTCGAGCAGCGTCGGCGCCTGGCGGACGACCTCGTCGAGCACGGCGGCCGGGTCGAGCTCGGTGGCCAGCTGGGAGCCGGTGCGCGCGAGCTGCTGCGCCAGCCCGCGGGCCTGCCGCTCGGCTTCGAACAGCTCGCTTCGCTCGAGCGCACCGCGGGCGGCCCCCGCGAGGTTGCGGGCCAGCTCGAGGTCGTCGTCGGTGAAGTGCCGCTCCTCGGCGAAGAAGACGAGCACGAGCGCGCACTCGTCGGTGCGCGGCGCCTCGACCGGGACGGCCAGCAGCGCACGGGAGCCGCTCTCGCGTGCGACGTTCCGCCACTCCTCGTCGAAGCGCTCGTCGTCGTCGAGCTGCGGCGAGGCGAGGACACGCCCGTTGCGCGCCGCCGCGCGGAGCGGCCCGGTCGGGTCGCCGAGGCCCTTCTCGAGGAACTGCACCAGCAGGCCCGAGAGGTTGTGCATCCCGTCCAGCCGTAGGTCGTCCTCGCCCGGCATCAGCACGGCCGCGCTGCCGCCGCCGAGCGCGTCGGAGGCGGCCTGGGCGAGCGCGTCGAAGGTCTCCTCGCGCGAGATCGGCTGGCCGAGGACGGCAGCGATCCGGTAGAAGCCGCGCTGGATCCGGGCCTGGCGCGTGCGCTCGGCGAAGCTCTCCGCGTTGCGGAGCGCGAGCGCCGCGAGGTTGGCGAAGGCCTCGAGCAGCCCCGCGTCGGCCTGGGTGAACCGCCGCGCCGGGTCGCGTGTAGCGACGCCGAGAATGCCCATCACCTCGCCCGACCAGCGCATCGGCGCGACGATCGCGCCGCGGAAGCCCTCGTAGCTCGGGTGCGGGACGGCTTCCGGGAGGTTCGCGTAGTCGTCCGAGACCACGGGCCGCCCGCGCGCGATCGCGCGCCCCGCCAGGCCACGGTCGGCCGGGAATTCGAAGCCGACGATGCCTTCGAGCGAGCCGTGCACCGCCGCGCAGCGGAGCACTCCCCGCTGCTGGTCGAGCAGGAAGCAGTCGACCGCCTCGGTCTGCAGCAGCCCGGCCACCTCGTCCACCAGCCGCTGGAGCACCGCGTCGAGCTCGAGCTCGCTGGTCACCGTCTGGGCGGCCTTCAGCAGCGCCGACTGCTCCCCGAGCCGGCGTTCGTTCTCGTCCAGCAGCCTCGCCGTGTGCAGCGCCAGGCCGAGCTCGCGGGCGACGGCCTCGGCCAGGCCCACGTCGCCCGGCGACCACGGCCCCGGCTCGCGCCGATGCAACGCGAGCACGCCGATCATGCGGTCGAAGACGATCACCGGCGTGGCGAGCACGGCGCGCGTGCCGAGCCGCGACAGGCTCTCGACGCTGCCCAGGGACGGATCGCCGAGCCCGGGCGCGTCGAGCACGTCGGGGATCGCAACAGTGCGCCGCTCGCGCCCGGCGAGGTTCGAGACCGGCAGGCTCGCCACGGCTTCGCCGATCGGCTCGAGCCCGTCCGCCCACCACTCGGCGCGGATCGGCATCGTCTCGCCGCCCTCGCCGAGCCGGATGAAGCAGCGTGTGGCGTCGATCGCACGGCCCGTCTCGGTCACGGCGACGCGCGTGATCGCGTCCAGGTCGTGCACCGAGCGGACGCGGCGCGAGATCTTCGCCACCAGCCGCTCGCGCGTGAGTGCCCGGTCGAGCGCGGAGGCCGAGCGCGTGCGGTCGAGCGCGATCGCGGTCTCGCCGGCGAGCGCCTCCATCAACCGGATCTCCTCCGTGGCGAAGGCTCGCCGCTCGCCGGTGGTCGCGGCGATCAGTACGCCGATCACGCGCTCCTCGACGATCAGTGGCACGAAGATGGCGCTCTTCGCGTTGGCGGCTCGCGCCAGCCGCTGGCTGACGACGGACGACGATTCGACGTCGTAGACCGACACCGGCGCCGCCTCGAAGAACGCGCTCGCGATCCCGGAGGGCTCGTTGTGCAGATGCACGCGCACCTCGCTCCACCACGCGAGGTCCTCGCCGGCTGAGCGCGCCAGCAGGCCGACCGCCTCGTCCTCGTCCTCGTTCACGAGCGCGAGCGCGTTGAAGTCCGTGTCGATCAGCCCTTCGGCCTCGTCGAGCAAGACGCGCGCGGCGTCAGCCGGCTCCTGGATCCGCGCGAGCGCGTTGACGATCCGGGCGACCGAGTCGAGCTCGCGGTCGCGCACGCCGACGAGCTCCTCCGCTTCACGCGCGCGAGCGCCGCTCATGACGACACCGGCGGGCTCGCTCCACCGGCGAAGGAAGATCAGCGCCGGCACGAGCGCGACGAGCGTCGCCACGAACGCCGGCCAGACGTGTCCGCCGATCGGCGTGCGGTCGTGCAGCACCTCGGAGGCGAAGATCCCGGCGGCGATCCCGATCGCCGGAAAGATCGCCGCGAGCCCGACGTCGGTGACTGTCACGCGGTGCCGCTCGCGCCAGAGCGTCGGCGCCAGCGCCGCGGTCACCATCAGGTACGCGCCCGCCAGGATGAACAGCGGAACGGCGTTGAAATAGACGGCCTGGTTTTCAGGGCTCACTGGGCGTCCGAGATTTTACGGAGACGCCCAGGCGGCGTCGAGGGAAATCCTGGCCTGAAACCCACTCCGTGCCACTTGGAAAGATGGGCCAGACGGCCTATTGGAATCGCCGGCGCCCAGGTCTAGCGTGGCACGCACTGGGCGATGCGAGCCGCGGAGCCCTGTACCTGGCCTTGGGCCCGCGGCGAGCACATGGGGAGAGCCCGTCGCCACCACCCCCCGAGCGGCGGGCTCTTTCCGAATTACCCGGCGCGTTCAGCGCTGCGTAGGCCGCGCAGGGCCCAGAGCGAGAACAGCACCACCAGCGCGACGCCGGTGGCGTAGGCGAGCCCGACTTCGGTCGGGTCACCCGAGAGGAGGCCGCGTCCCGCCTCGACGATGCGGGTCAGCGGGTTGTAGGTCGCCACGCCGTGGATCCAGCCCTGCAGCAGCGCGAGCGGCACGTACACCGGCGCGAAGAAGAGCACGACAAAGACTGGGAACTGCATCACCGGGCCGGCCTGCATCGTCCGGAACCGCATCGCCACTCCCGCGGCCCAGAGCACGGCGGCGAGGTTCAACAGCAGCGCGAGCGTGAACAGGCCGACGAGGTCGACCCCGCTCCCGCCGACGTTCATCCCGACGAGGAGCGCCACCGTGGTCAGGACGGTCGCCGTGATCAGCCAGCGCCCGGCCGCGGCGACCGCGTAGCCGCCGACGATCCCGACCCGGTTCGGCGCGGCCAGCAGCAGGCGTCGCGCGAAGCCGCTCTCGAAGTCGCGGGCGATCCCGAAGCCGGTGAAGACGCCGCCGAACGCGGCCGACTGCAACAGCACGAAGACGAACTGGAAGGCCGTGTAGCCACTGGGAAAGTCGAAGCCGGGGACGTTGCGGATGTTCGAGAGCCCGCCCGCGAAGGCCGTGAAGAAGAAGAGCGGGAAGACCAGCGACGGAATCAACAGCGACGGGTTCGTCAGCACGTTGTGCAGCGTCCGCCAGGCGACGCCCTGAGCCACCTGCAGCGTCCGCATCAGCGAGCCATCCTCACGCGCAGGGCCCAGCTCGAAGCTCCCAGCGCGACGACCGCGACCACAGTGGCGATCCCGAAGCCGAGTGCCAAGGCCTCGCCGTCCCAGCCGGTGATGATCAGGCTGCGCACTGCCTCGAGCAGGTACGAGACCGGGTTTGCGGTCGCTGCGTCGCGGAACCAGGTCGCCTCGATCAGGTTCCGCGGGATGTTCATCGACGAGATGAAGAGGAAGACGAAGAAGGCCGGGAAGAGGCTCTGCACGGCCTCGCCCGAGCCGGTGCGCAGCGCGGCGAAGGCACCGAGCGCGCCGAAGGCGAGCCCGACGAGCGCCGCGAACCCGAACAACGTCAGCACGCCGGCCGGGCCCGACGCGATCCGCACGCCGGTGATCAGCCCGACACCGAGGTAGACCGCGGCCTGGACGAGGCTCAGCACGATCACCCCGCCGAGCTGGCCGCAGAGCAGCGCGATCCCGCGCATCGGCGTCAGCGAGAGCCGGTTCAGGAACCCGGTCTGGATGTCGCGCGCGAGGTCGGTGCCGGTGTTCATGGTCGCGAACAGCGCCCCCTGGATGAACGGCACCGCCAGCGCAAAGGCGACGAATGAGTTCGTCGGGAACCCGGGCAGGTTCGTCTCGGCCTTCAGGCCGCCCGAGTTGACCGCCAGCAGCAGCATCGGGAAGAGCAGCGGCGCGACCACGTTCGCCGGCTGGCGCACCGTGCGCACCACCGAGCGGCGGCCGAGCACGTACACCTGATCGAGGAACGCGCTCAGGCGGACTCCATCGCCAGGCCCGTGTCCGGCGCCTCCTCCTCGTCGCCGGCGCCTTCGAGCGAGCGGCCGGTCTTGGCGAGGAAGACGTCGTCGAGCGACGGCTGGTGGAGCTGGAGGTTCTCGCACTCGAGCCCGTCCTGGTCGAGTGCGCGCACGATCTCCGCGAGGCCGACGTGACCGTCGTTCAGCCGCACGGCGGCGCCCTTGGTGGACGGGACGAGCTCGCCGAAGCGGTCGAGGATCGTGGCCGTTCGGTCGAGGTCGGTCGGGTCGGCGGGAATCGCCTCGACCGTGCTCCGCCCCACCTCGGCCTTCAGCGAGGCCGGCGTCCCCTCGGCCACGATCCGGCCGTGGTCGATGATCCCGACGCGGTCGGCCAGGACGTCGGCCTCCTCCAGGTACTGGGTGGTCAGGAAGACGGTGACGCCGTCCTCGCTCGCCAGCCGGCTGACCTCGCCCCAGAGGGCCGTTCGGCTCTGGACGTCGAGACCGGTCGTCGGCTCGTCGAGGAAGAGGATCTCCGGCCCGTGCACGAGGGCGAGGGCGAGGTCGAGCCGGCGCTTCATCCCGCCCGAGTAGCCGCGCACCTTGCGGTCGGCCGCCTCACGCAGGCCGACGCGGCCGAGCAGCTCGTCGGAGCGCTTCGTGCGATCGGCGCGAGGGATGCCCTGCAGCGAGGCCTGCAGGCGCAGGTGCTCTCGGCCGGTCAGGAGCGGGTCGAGCGCCGCCTCCTGCAGCGCGGCGCCGATGTGCATCCGCACCTGCGCGCCCTGCTTGACGACGTCGAAGCCGGCGACGCGCGCGCTGCCGGAGGTCGGCGGCAGCAGCGTCGTCAGCATGTGCACGGTCGTCGACTTGCCCGCGCCGTTTGGTCCGAGAAATCCGTAAATCTCGCCGGGCTGCACGGCGAGGTCGATAGCGTCGACCGCGCGCGGGCCTTTCTTGAACTCACGGACGAGCTTCTCCGCCTGGATCGCCGGTTCGGGCATCGCCGTAGCCTACCTAGATGGTTGAGGTTGTCAACTACCTACTGTCTCAAGTATCATGGGAAGCAATGGCGACGAAAATGGCCGAGCGACCGACCGCCGCCCACGAGGCACAGCGGCTCTTCTTCGAGATCGGCATGGCCCAGCGCGTGAAGGCCGGCGCGGCACTGGCCGAGCTCGGCCTCGGCTTCGCGCAGGCCCACGCCTTGCGCATGCTCGACCCCGAACAGCCGATGCCGATGAGCGCGCTGGCCGAACGGCTCTTCTGCGATGCCTCGAACGTGACCGGGCTCGTCGACCGCCTCGAGGCGCGCGGGCTGGTCGAGCGGCGCAGCGCCGAAGGCGACCGCCGGGTGAAGGCGCTCACGCTGACGGCCGCCGGCGTCGAGCTGCGCGCCTCGGTGCTGGCGGTGATGAGCGAGCCGCCCGAAGCGATCGCCGCCTTGCCCCCGGCGGACCAGCGCACGCTGCGCGACATCCTCGCGCGGGCGGTCGCGCTGCTTCAGTCCTAGGCCTTCTCGATCGCGAGCTCGCCGCCCGGCTCGACGCGCGAGGCGAGCGTCTCGCGCGCGATCCAGTCCTCGTGGGCGGCCAGCTCGGAGGGCAAGGTCAGGGCGATCCGGTCGGTGATCTCGAGGCCGAGCTCCTTGCGCATCGTGTTCACCTGGTGGATCGCCTCGCGGGCGCGGCCCTCGAGCTCCAGCTCCGGGTCGATGGCGAGGTCGAGCGCGACCGTCAGGCCGTCCTCACCGGCGACCGCCCAGCCCTCCTTGCCGCGACGCTCGACGATCACCTCCTCGGCCGAGAGCTCGTGGCCGTCGACGCGCACGCGGCCGCCGTCGAGCTCCTCGAACTCCCCGGCCTCGAGCTTCTTCCGCACCGGCCCGAGCTCCTTACCGAGCTTCGGGCCGAGCAGCGGCAGGTTCGGCTTGACGCGCAGCTCGGTCGCCTCGACCGGCCCGAACTCGACCTCCTTCACGCTCAGCTCCTCGGCGATCTCGCCCGCCTGTGACTGCGCGGCCTCCGCGCCCTGGACGACGAGCCGGCGCAGCGGCTGGCGGAGCTTGAGCCCGGACTGCGCGCGTGCCTGACGGCCAAGCTCGACCACCCTGCGCACGGCCGCCATCTCGTCGAGCCGCGCCTGGTCCGGCGCGTCTGTCTCGGGCCACCCCGCGAGGTGGACCGAGCCCGGCCCCTCCGCCACGAGCGCGCTCCAGAGATGGTCGGCGAGGAACGGCATCACGGGCGCGACCACCCGCAGCGCCTGGACGAGCGACCACCAGAGCGTCTCGAGCGCCTCGGGCTCGCCGTCCCAGAAGCGCCGGCGCGAGCGGCGGATGTACCAGTTCGAGAGATCCTCGACGTAGCTCTCGAAGGCCGTCGTCGCCGCGGGCGTCGAGTAACGGTCGTAGGCGGACTCGGCCTCGGCCACCAGCTGCCCCGTGCGCGCGACGAGCCAGCGGTCGAGCGCGTGCTCCGACGAAGGCGCGATCCCCCACTTCGGTTCCCAGCCGGCGATGTTCGCGTACGTGACGAGGAAGCCCGCCGAGTTCCAGAGCGTCAGCAGCCGCCGCTTGACCTCCTCGGCCGGCCCGTAGCCGAAGTTGATGTTCTGGCTCGGGTTCTGCGCGCAGAACTGCCAGCGCACGATGTCGGCGCCCATCTGCTCGAAGGCCTCGTTCGCCTCGATCGCGTTCCCGGTCGACTTGTGCATCTCGCGGCCGGTCTCGTCGTGCACGCGCTCGTAGGTCAGAACGGCGCGATAGGGCAGCCGGCCCGTCATCGTCATCGCCATCACGCTGATCGAGTAGAACCAGAGCCGGATCTGCTCGCGGCTCTCCGAGATCCAGTCCGCCGGGAACCACTGCTCCCAGTAGGCGTTGTCGGGCAGGTCGGCGCCGGTCAGGCCCTTCGCCGCGCCGGTGCCGTAGCCGCCGGGGATCGGTTCCGGGCTCTGCCAGCCGAGCGTCGAGAGCGGAACGATGCCCGCGTCGAGCCACGCATCTCCCACCTCCGGGATGCGGCGCACCTCCTCGTTGCAGGACTCGCAGCGGATCGGCACCTCGTCGATCCAGGGCCGGTGGAGCTCCTGCAGCTGCTCGAGCCCGCCGGTCGCGCGCTCCTCCAGCTCGGCGCGCGAGCCGATCACGTTCAGCTCGCCGCAGTCGCACGGATAGAACGGCAGCGGCAGACCGAAGTAGCGCTTCCGCGAGATGTTCCAGTCGCCCATGTTGCGCAGCCAGTCGTCCATCCGCTTCTTGTAGTTCGGGGGCGTCCAGGCGACCTCGTCGTTCGCGTCGAGCAGCGGCTGGCGCAGGTCCTCGATCCGGATGAACCAGTCGTCCACGACGCGGAAGACGAGCGGCGTCTTGCAGCGCCAGCAGATCGGGTAGCGGTGGACGATCGTGCCGGCCTCGACGAGCACGCCGCGCTCGTCGAGCTCGCGGATTATCGCCTGCGCCGCGCCGTCGGTCGTGAGCCCCTCGAACGCGCCGTAGCCGGGCAAGAAGCGGCCGGACTCGTCGATCGGCGCCAGCACCGGCAGGCCGTGCACGCGCGAGAGCTCGAAGTCCTCGGCACCCGCGCCCGGTGCGATGTGGACGATCCCGGTGCCCTCGTCGAGCGCGACCTCGTCCCAGGGGATGACGCGATGCCGGACCCCTTCCTGGGCGGGAAGGTCATCGAAAGGCCCGTGGTACTCGAGCCCGACCAGGTCCTCGCCCTGGAGGACGTTGTCGTACTCGCCACCCTCCTCGGCCAGCCGCCAGCCGCCGTCGCGGAGCCCGTACTCGGCGTCCGGCTTGACGGCCGCGGCGACGTTCGCGGGCAACGTCCACGGCGTCGTCGTCCAGACGACCAGCGATTCGCCGTCGCGGTCGGCCAGCGGGAAGCGGACGTACAGCGACGGGTGCTCGAGCTCGCGGTAGTTCTCCTCCCCGGCCTGCTCGTGCTGCGAGAGCGAGGTGCCGCAGCGCGGGCACCACTGCGTCGAGCGATGGCCCTTGAAGAGCCACTCGCGCGCGCGGCACTCCTTCAGGAAGCGCCAGATGTACTCGATGTTGGTGTCCGAGAAAGTGAGGTAGTCGTTGCCCCAGTCCATCCACTGGCCGAGGCGCTTCGACTGTTCCGTCATCACGCCGACGTAGCGCGCGACCCGCTCCTTGCAGCGCTCCGCGAACTCCGCGATCCCGTAGTCCTCGATCTCGCGCTTCGAGTTGAGGCCGAGCTCCTTCTCGACCTCGACCTCGACCCAGAGGCCCTGGCAGTCGAAGCCGTTCTGGTAGCGCTCGTCGTGGCCCTTGGCCGCGTAGTAGCGCTGGAAGACGTCCTTCAACGTTCGGCCCCAGGCGTGGTGGACGCCCATCGGGTTGTTGGCGGTGATCGGGCCATCGATGAAGCTGAACCGCGGCCCGCCGGCGTTCTGCGCGCGCAGGCGCCGGAACGTCTGCTCCTCCTCCCAGTGCTCCAGCACCTCCCGCTCGAGCGCGGGATGATCGGGCACGCTCGGGAGCGGCTTGAGCATCAGCCGATCGTAGCGACCGGGAACAACGGCTTTCCCCGCCGCGTTTCAAGCATCAGACACTTGAGGTAGAAAGGACTTCATGCCAGACACCGTCACCGAAGCAACGTTCGAGAAGGAAGTGCTCGAGAGCGACAAGCCCGTGCTCGTCGACTTCTGGGCCGAGTGGTGTGGCCCGTGCCACGCGATCGCGCCCGTGCTCGACCAGATCGCGCAGGAGCGCGAGGAGCTCAAGGTCGTCAAGCTGAACATCGACGAGCAGCCGGCGATCGCGCAGCGCTACGGCGTGATGTCGATCCCGACCCTGATCCTCTTCAAGGAGGGCGAACCGCAGGCGGCCGCGGTCGGGGCGATGCCGAAGTCGATGCTCGAAGAGCGCCTCGGCCTGGCCGAGGCAGCAGCCTAGGCTTCCGCTTCTCTTTTCTCGGGGTGAGCCACCGGAGCCGCGGCGCGGTCCGGCGGCTCGTCCACGAGGTTGAGCACCCGCATCCCGTGCACGAAGACGATGGTGCCGCCGAGCCAGCCGCCGAGCGTGAGGAACGCGAAGCCGAGCAGCGTGAGCACGAACGGCCCCGCGTCGACCGCGCCGTGCTTGTAGCCCGAGTGGCCGACGAGGGCGGCGATCAGGAAGAAGACGGTCGCCGTCAGCATCGAGCACATGTGCCAGGTCGCCGTCCACCAGAGCGGCGAGCGCCATTCGATCGTCAGCCAGTCGGCGAAGCCGGTCAGGGCGGTCAGGGCCGTGATGATCAGGCCGATCACGAGCGCCAGCCACCAGGCGTGGGCTGCCGAGACGTTCGCGATCCCGACCACGCTGGCGAGGGCGGCGATCGTGGAGGCCGTGTAGGCGCCGATCGTCGCGTCGGTCAGCGGCGGGTGAAGCGGGTGGCCGGGCAGACCGTGCCAGAGGTAGCTCAGCTTCATCAGCGCCGGATCTTACGAAACGGCGCGCGAAGCGGATTCAGCTCGTGCTGTCAGCGGTGTCGAGGAAGCTGAGGAAGGCCGCGTGTTTGGCGAGGTACGCCTCGATCTCCGCGATCCCATCCTCGATCCAGCAGGTGAGCCAGTGCTCGCCCAGCTCGTCCTCGATCCGATGAAGGCCCCGGTCGTCCATGGCTGAATGATCGGGACCAGCGCCGGCGGCCGCATGAGCCGTTCGGCCTAACTTCGCGCGCGCCTCGGCCTATAGCGTGCCGCCGGTGGCGGGGGTCCTACTGATCAATCCGCGCGGCGGGACCGAGCGCCCGACCGCGGAGGAGCTGGCGGAGGCGGCACGGGCGCGCGGGATCGAGGCGCGCGTCCTGGGCGAGAGCGAAGACCTCACCGAGTTGGCGCGCTCGGCCGACGCGGAGGTGCTAGGCGCGGCCGGTGGCGACGGCTCGGTGGCGAGCGTGGCCTCGGTCGCGGTCGAGCGCGACCTGCCGTTCGTGGTCGTCCCTTACGGGACCCGCAACCATTTCGCGCGCGACCTCGGGCTTGAGCTCGACCCGCTGGCCGCGCTCGCCGCCTTCGAGGGCGAGGAGCGGCGCGTCGACGTCGGCCGCGTGGGCGAGCGGCGCTTCCTGAACAACGTCTCGCTCGGGCTCTACGCGACGCTCGTCCACCGGCGCGAGCATCACCGCCGCCGGCGCCAGCTGCTCGCCGGACTCCGTGCGCTCGGGCGCAGCATCCGCAGCCGGCCGGGCGTCTGGGCGCAGATCGACGGCGAGCCCGTGCGGGCGCGCGTGCTGCTCGTCGCCAACAATGCCTACGAGCTGAGCCTGTTCTCGATCGGCGAGCGCGAGCGGCTGGACGAGGGCCGGCTCCACGTGTACGCGGCCAAGGGCGTGCTGCCGCGAACGTGGGACGAGCGCAGCGGCGAGCGCTTCGAGCTCGACGTCCCCGGCGGCAAGGTTTCGGCGGCGATCGACGGCGAGCCGGTCGAGCTGGAGACGCCGGTCGAGCTAGCGGTCGAGCCGGGAACGCTGCGCGTGCAACTGCCACGCGGCGAGCACTAGCGGCACGTTCTCGAAGGCGAGCTCTCCCGCCTCCGGCAGCTCGTGCCGCACGAACCAGCGCAGGTCGTCGACGTCGTCGGCGGGCGCCGCCTCGCCGCCCATCACGCGCGCGGTCCAGTAGAGGTTCAGCGTCGCCTCGGCCGTCGAGTCGCCGCCGTAGCGGTCCATCCAGACGCCGAGGAAGTCGACCGGCTCGACCTCGAGCCCCGTCTCCTCGCGCAGCTCGCGTCGCAGGCCGTCGAGCGGATGCTCGCCTTCCTCGAGGAACCCGCCCGGGAGGTCCCAGCGCCCCTTGAACGGCTCGAGCGCGCGGCGCGCGAGCAGCAGGCGGCCCTCGTCGTCCTCGACCAGCGCGCCGGCGGTCGTCTTCGAGCTCGCGTAGGCGACGAAGCCGCACTCCGGGCACGTGAGCCGCTGTTCGTCTCCCCGCAGCCCGGTCCGGCAGCGCGGGCAGTAGGTCCACCCCGCGAGCTCCCCCATGAGAGCAAGAATAGAGCCGTGCCGAAGTTCGTCCCCGCAACCGTGACCGAGCTCTCGCGCGTCGAGCTGCTCGCGGGCCTGCCCGGCGAGAAGCTCGGCGAGATCGCCAAGCACATGGAGCGCGAGGAGGTGCCACCCGGACGCGCGGTCGTGCGTGAGGGTGACGACGCCAAGCGCTTCTACGTCGTTCTCTCCGGATTGTTCGCGGTCAGCCAGGAGGACCTCGGGCCGCGACGGGTGCTGCGGCCGGGCGACTACTTCGGCGAGGTGGGGCTGGCGATGAACATTCCGCGCACCGCCTCGGTGCGCGCGCTCACGCCGGCGGTCGTCGCGAGCTGCGACCAGGGCGCGTTCGACGAGCTGCTGCGCCCGCTGTTCTCCGATGACGTTCAGCCGAGCGCGTAGACGGCGTTTGTGCCGCCGCCCAGCACGAGCACGCGGCCGGCCTGCGCCACAGCCGAGGGGTCGGCGAGCGCCTGCGGCAGCTTCGCGACCTGGGTAACGCTCCCGCGAGAGGGGTCGATCGCGAGCACCTGCCTCGAGCCGGCACCAATCAGTAGGAGCCGTGCGCCGAGCGGCGCGAGCGCTACGTGGTCGACCGGCCGCGGTAGGGTCGCGACCTGCCTCACGGTTCGGGCGGCGGGGTCGACCGCGTAGACGGCGCTCGTCGCGCCCGACGAGGCGAGGCCGCCGGCGACATAGATCTTCGACCCGAGCGCCGCCACTCCGGCGTAGCGCAGCCCGACGGGCAGTCGGGTCACCAGCTGCGGCTGCGCACCGGGCCGAAAACGCAGGACCGCCGTCGCAAACCGCGATCCGGTGTAGCCGCCGACGAGATACGTGACGCCGCCGACGGTCGCGGCGCCGAGATCGGAGAGCGGCTCACCAAGGCTGCCGGCGCGTGTCGCGGTGCGCCAGCCCGGATCGACGCGGACGACCGAGTCGGTCGAGACCGCCTCGCCGCCGCCGAACAGGTATACACGCCCGCCGACTAACGCCGCGGCCGCGTCGTGCGTCGGCACCGGCAGGCTTCCTTCGCGCCTCAGCCGCGCAGGCGTGCCGAGCAGCACCTGGGTCGAGGATGAGCCGCCGACGAGCCCGCCCAGGACGAGCACGCGCCCGCTCGGAAGCGCGACTGCGGACGACTTCGAAACCGCCTGAGGCAACGACCCCACGCGCGTCACGCGCACCGCTCTCACCCGAGCCGTCCGGGCCGGCGTCGTCGCCGCGGCCGCGCGGACCAGGTCGGTCGCCGGCAGCAGATCGAGCCCGTCCGGCTTGCTCAGGTAGCCAGGGCCGGCCCCAGAGACGCCCGTGTGCCCGTACTGCCAGACGATCCGCTTCGTCTTCGGGTCGATCACGATCACGCGGTGGTTGTAGTCGTCGTTGGCCGCGATCAGGCCGTTCGGCCAACGCACGGCGAGCGACGGCTTCGCCAGCCGGTCCGGCCCGCTCGCCGAGCCGAACGACCAGCTCACGTGCCCGCTGCGGTCGACGATCACGATCTTTCCGGGGATCGCGAACGAAGCCACGAGCACGCGGCCGTCCGGAAGCAGCTGCGCGTCCGAGGGGTACGGCACCGGCGAGCGGATCGACCAGGCGAGGCTGCCGTCGGCGCGGAGGCGGTCGATCCAGCCGCCGATCTCCGTCACCAGCAGGCCGCCGTCGGGCAGCGGCGTGTCGCCGTTGGGGCTCGCGAAGCCGCGCGGCGGGTCGTGCACGCAGCTGCCGCCGAGCACGCGCCGCACCTGGCCCGAGCGGTCGACCTGCACGATCCGGCAGTTCTGGATGTCGGCGACGGTCGTGATGCCTGAGGGCAGTCGATAAGCGTCGTCGGGCGTGTTCAGATAGCCGGGACTGGAGCCGGCGACGCCGCCGTGGCCGTACTGCCAGACCCGGGCGTGGGTCTTCAGCGAGAGCTCGACGAGCGTGTCGTTGAACTCCTCGTTCGTGATCACCGACCGGTAGCCGGGCGTGAAGAACGCGTCGTCAGGGCCGCGCAGGCTCGCGTCCTGCCAGACGACGTGCTTCGAGGGGGAGACGAGCAGGACGCGGTTGTTGTTCCGGTCGGCGATCAACACGTAGCCCGGGACGACCGCCGAGCGCGGGCGCGCGAGGCCGAGCGGCGACACGAGGAGCCGCGTGCTCGCGTGCCGCTCCGTCGCACGGCGGGTCGACGTCGAGTTCGAAGTCGCCGTCGAGTGGCCGGAGCACCCGCTGACGGCGAGCGTGAGAGCGAGCGCCGCGAACGCCTTACGCATGCACCGCCACCTCTCCCTGGAGCCGGTTTCCGTCGACGAGCGTCCACGTGGCATGCACGAAGCGGCGAGTGCCGTCCTCGGCGCGGCAGCGCGCGTCGAAGCCGAAGGACTGCACCTTCGTCACGTGGCCGGTGCAGAGCATCCCGCTCGGCAGCAGCTCGAGCTGGAACGAGGTCGCGTCCAGATGGGTCGGCTCGATCAGCAAGTCGGCGCGCAGCAACGCGCGCTGAGCGCCCCGCGCGGTCGCGGCTGCCGAGACGAGTCCGCGGGTCGAGCCCACGTTCTGAACGACCTTGCCGGTGATCGCCGCATGGAAGGCGCGCGCGTTCCAGGGCTTCGGAGAAAACGCCAGCGGCCCGACGGCGGCCAGCACGACCGCGGCGACTCCTGCGGCCGCAACTCCCCATGAGAGCGCCGCCCGCCGGCGCAGGCGCCAAGCGCCGGCCCCGAGCACCGTGGCGACCGACGCCGCGAACAGCGCCAGCAGCCACGGCGTGCTCCGGTCCGTGCCGCTGCCGAGCCCGTGCACGGTCGCCGCGGTCCAGACCGCCAGATTCAGGTAGTGCGCGCGCCGCCAGAAGGCGTAGGGCAGCCGGTCGCGGTAGCGGTTGGTCACCGCGAGCGCGAGCAGCAGCTCGGCCGCGACCACGCCCAGCGCCGTGTAGACGGTGCGGTAGCTGGCCGTGAACGGGACGAGGATCGCCGAGAGCGAGAAGGGGAGGTAGGCGTCCAGCGCAATCGTCACGACGTGGATCGTCACGAAGCTGCCCACGAGCAGCCCGCCGAAACGATGCACGTCCTCGAGCGCGAACTTCGGCCAGCGCTTCAGCTGCCGGCCGCTCGCCATCGTCATTCCGAGCGTGATGACGACAGTCAGCAGCAGGTAGGCGGCGACCCCGGCCGCGCGCGCCACGTACCAGTCGAGCGGGCTGGTGGTCAGGTGCAAGCCGGCACCCGGGCTATCACCCCCGCGCGCCAGCTCGCGTTCTCGTAGGCCTCGCCCTGCGCCAGGAACCGTCCCGGCAGCCCGCGCTCGTCGAGCCAGTCCGGGCCGGCCGCGCCGAGCAGGAAGGCCGCTTTCGCGGCCACGTCCGCGGCAAGACAGGTCGCGCCGCAGACGGTGACCTCCTCCCACGGGCTCGCCGAGGGCCGGCCCGTGGCCGGGTCGATCAGGTGGTGCTGTTCCTCGCCTCCGCGCCGCCAGCGCCGCTTTGTGCGGCCGCTCGTGGCGAGACCTCCTTTGACCAGCCGGACGTCGCCGCCGCCCGGGAGCGCGACGTCCACGTCGCCGCGCGTGGCCAGGTCGCCGCCGGCCGAGACGAAGCCGGGGCTGGAGAGCAGCCGGAGCGCGTCGTCGACCGCGGCCGCCTTGACGACGCCGTTCAGGTCGAGCTGCACGCCGCGGCCGAGCACGAGCACGCGCCCGTAGAGCTCGACGTCCCCCGACGGCGCGGCGTGCGCGAGTGGTGCCTCCGTCGACTCCAGGCACGAGAAGTCGCGGTCGTACCCCGCTGCCTCGAGCGCCGCCCCAAGCGTCGGATCGACGAGGCCGTCCGTCTGCTCGCGCGCCCGCAGCGCGGCCTCGACCATCCGCGCGAACAGCGGCGTCACGAGGCGGCCGCCGCGGCCGGCGTTGACGGCGTTCAGCTCGCTCTCCGGGCGAAAGCGACTGAAGACCGCGTCGCGCTGGGCGAACAGCGCCCGCACCGCTGCGAGCTCCTGGGAGGTCGCCCCCTCGACGAGGACGTCACACCCCATCGCGGAGAAGCGGTTCATGTCTGCGCCGTCACCACCGAGGGGTCGGCCTGGGCCGGTGCCAGGATTCCGGACTCGAGCTGGTTCCGGCGCACGGTCTCTACGAAGCGCTGCGGCGGAGAGAGCGCCTTGATCGCCTTCTTGTGATGGCCCGGATAGGCGACGCGGGCGAGCGCGGCCGACGCGACGAAGGCCGTGGCGGCCATCCCGGCGAGGACGAGCTTGGCGAGGCGCTGCGCGGCGCCTGGCGGCGCCGATGCGCGATTCACGGGTTCGAGGGCTCAACTCGGTCCCTCAGTATGGAGACGCTTCCTTAACGGCTCGTGAGAACGGCGTCGGACAACCGCGGCCACGCCTCGAGCGCCCAGGGACCGAAGTCGAGGTCGGTCAGACAGGCGAGCGCCGTGTCCGCCTCGGGGTCGACCCAGAGGAAGGTGCCGCTGCTGCCGTAGTGCCCAAAGGTGCGCGGCGAGTTCTGCGAGCCGGTCCAGTGCGGCTGCTTCGCGTCGCGCAGCTCGACGCCGAGGCCCCAGTCGTTCGGATCCATCCGCCCGATGTCCGGCAGCACGCCGACCAGGCCGGGGAACTGGACCGAGGTCGCCTCCGCGAGCGTTTCCGGCGCGATCAACCGCGGGCGTTGGAACTCGGCGGCCAGTCGCAGCAGATCGTCGAGGCTGCCGTGCAGCTCGGACGCGGCCGAGCCTCGCAGCTCTGCCCGCAGCTCCAACGGCCCGAGGACGGCCGCTCGCAGATACTCGGCGAACGGCATCTCCGCCGCCTCGCCGACGACCTCGGCCAAGATGTCGAAGCCGGTGTTCGAGTAGCTCCGCCGCTTGCCGGGCTCCGAGATCGGCGTCCGCCCCTCGAAGGGCAGCCCCGCCGCGTGCGCCAGGAGATGCCGCACCGTCGAGCCGGGCGGGCCCGCGGGGTCATCGAGGTCGAGGATCCCCTCTTCCGCGGCGACGAGCGTCGCGAGCGCCGTGACCGGCTTCGTCACCGAGGCCCAGCGGAAGACCTGCTCGCGCGGCCCCCGCGCCGCCACCTGCTCACCGCCGCGCAGCACGGCGACCGCGACTGTCTCTGCGGGCCACCCGTCGACCTGTCGCAGCGCGTCCACAGGCTCGATACTAGGGCGATGGAACGGCGCACCGTCCTCGCCGTCTCGCCCTTTGCCGAGGCCGCCGGTTACTCGCGGGTGGTGCGGATCGGCCCGCACGCCTGGGTCGCAGGGACGGCGCCGATCATGCCCGAGGATGCCGACCCGCCTGCGGACGCCTACGGCCAGACCCACCGCTGCCTGGGGATCGCGCTCGCCGCGCTGGCCGATGTGGATGCAGCCGCGGAGCACGTGGTGCGGACGCGGATCATGCTCACCCGCGCGGACGACTTCACGGAAATCGCCCGCGCCCACGGCGAGGTGTTCCGCGAGGTCAAACCGGTGAACACGAGCTATGTGGTGGCCGCGCTGCTCGATCCGCGCTGGCTGCTCGAGATCGAGCTGGAGGCGTTCGTCCCCGAGTGAAGCAGATCTTCCCCTCGACCATCACCGGCCCGAGCTTCGCGGAGGGCGGCAGCGTGCTCGACCACAACTTCGGCGCCGGCGAGCCGTACACGCTCGGCGTCGAGGAGGAGTACATGCTGCTCGACGGCGAGACGCTTGACCTCGTCCAGCACGTCGAGGCAGTGCTCGCCGCGACCGAGGGCCACGAGCTCGAGCCACGCATCAACGCAGAGCTGATGCAGTCCGTGCTCGAGATCGCCACTCCGGTTTGCAGCTCGCCGGCCGAGGTCGACCGCGAGCTGCGCAAGCTGCGCACCTACGTGACCGGCATCGCCTCGGAGAAGGGCATGCGCGTCGGCTCGGCCGGGACGCACCCGTTCTCGTTGTTCGAGCGGCAGCGCATCACTGCTCGCGACCGCTACCGGCATCTCGTCGACCAGCTCCAGTACGTCGCGCGGCGCGAGCTGATCTTCGGGCTGCACATCCACGTCGCTGTGGACGACGCGGAGAAGGCGGTCATGGTCGTGAACGGCCTGCTCGCGCACCTTTCCTCGCTGCTCGCGCTCTCGGCCAGCTCCCCCTTCTGGCGCGGCGAGCCGACTGGCCTCGCCTCGAGCCGGCAGATGGTCTTCGCCGCCTTCCCGCGGTCAGGACCGCCGCCGCGCTTCCGCGACTACGCCGACTACGCCGAGGTCGTCGGCCAGCTCGAGAAGACCGGCTGCATCGCGGATTACACGCATATCTGGTGGGACATCCGCCTGCACCCGCGCTTCGGCACGATCGAGATCCGCGTCTGCGACGGGGTAAGCCAGGTCGAAGACGCGGTCGCGCTGGCCGCGTTCTGCCAGTCGCTCGTCAAGCTGTACAGCGAGCGCTACGCGGTCGGGGCCGAGATCCCGTCCTACCACCGGATCCTGACCACCGAGAACAAGTGGCTGGCCGCCCGCTACGGGCTCGAGGCGCCCGTGATGGACCTCGAGCGCGGGACGCGTAACCGCGTGCCGGTCGCGCAGCTGGTGCGGCGGACGCTGGACGAGCTCGAGCCGCACGCGCGCGAGCTCGGCTCCGACCGTGAGCTCGAGGGCGTCCGCGAGATCCTCGCCCGCGGCAACGGCTCGGACCGTCAGCGAAGGATCTGGAACGGCAACCGCGACATCGTCGACGTCGCCCGCGAGATCGCGAATGCGACCGAGGCGGCGACCGTCACTGCCTGACGGCGCCGCCTCGGTCGCAGCTCTCAGTCGCTGACGGAGATTCTCGCGGTGCCGCCGTCGCTGGGGCTCTCCGTGCGCGTCCCGCCGAAGGAGGCGCGCGCTCGCCAGTGACCGATGGACGGCGGGCGGAACGAGATGCCGGTCCGGCCGTTGCCGCCGAGCCGTAGCCGGTAGAGCCGGTAGAAGTGCCAGCCGGTTAGCGGGTCGAAGCGGTCGAGCTCGAGCCGCACCATCCCGGAGGAGCTGAAGTTCACGGCAACCTCGATCGCGACCGAGGCACCCGGCCGCACCGAGGCGCTGCGGGAGCCGTTGGCCAGCACCGACGTGGTAGTCAGCCCGCGCTCCAGCAGCGAGAGTGCGTAACGGCCGTGCGCTCCCGAGTCCGCTCGCACGGCGGTGAAGTAGGTCCCGGGGCCGAGACTCGCCGTCAGCGGGCCCGGCCCGTCCGACGAGCCGACACGGCGGCCGCCGTCGGTGAGCACAACGAGCCGGAAGCGTGAAGGGCCTGCGAGCGTGAGCGTCACGTCGCTGCGTTCGGTGACCTTGAAGCGGTATAGGTCAACGACGTCGACGTGCGTCCCGGACAAGGTTCCGCGCCGCGTCTGCAGGTTCTGCAGCGGGAGGCCCGGGGCGGCGTCGTCAAGCCCGGCGAGCGCGGCCTGGAGGTGGTAGCGCTGCCTCCCCGGCCGCTCGTCCGTGGCGGTCACGAGCAAGGTGTAGCGCCCGCCGCCGCCGAGACCGGGTGTGTAAGTGAGGTAGCCGCCGCAGGGCACGGAACGAATCGGGGCCGCGCCCGCGAGGGAGCGGATGCCGGGCGCGAACAGCGTCAGCGAGACGCAGCGCCCACGGGCAGGCGAGAGGTTGACGCGGTACTCGACGCCGGTCTTCATCCGCAGCGAGAACGCGTCGTCGAAGTCGGAGATCGGCTCGACCCACGAGCTGACGCCACCGCCCGGGAGGGCCGGCGCGGGCAGCTTCGAGGACGGCTCCTGGCGGAACGTCGTCAGCTTGAACTTGCCGTCGTCGGAGTCGCGCTCACGGCCGACCATGACCAGGTAGTCGCCGCCCTCGCTCCTGAAGGAGAGCGCGCCGCGGCCGTTGTCGTCGGTCGCGGCACAGCCGGCCGGAATCAGTCGCGAGCGCACGGCGCGGTAGACGGAGACGATTGCGTCGAGGTTGCCGAGTGCGTTGAGGCGGGCGACCACCCGCCCGGTCGGCGCGCCGGAGATTCGGTACCAGACCGTGTTGTGGGCCCGTCCGCAGTTGGAGGGCGGGTCCTTCGGGTCGTCGGTCGCGCCGATGGTCGTTCCCGAGACCGAGGCTGGTAGCTCGATCGCGGTCGGAGTCGCTCGGTTGTCGTTCGCGGGCGGGCCTGCGAAGCGCGCCGCCGTTGCGGTTGCGGGGATCAAGAACAGGGCCAGGGCGCAGATGAGCGTCGCTTGCCGTCTCACGGTGAGCCTCCTTGCTGGTGGGCTCAACGACCATCGCGCTCCCGCGCAACGTCGTCGTGATACCGGCGTAACAGTTCTGCGACAGCTTTACAAGCGGGGGTCAGGCCTGCGCGAGCAGGCCTGACCCCCGAACTCGTTCAGACGCTACGGAGTACTTGCGTACGCCGGTTCGCGCGTGTCGCTCCAGTGAACCGTGAGCGCGTAGAGCACGATGATGTTGAGGAACATCACCGTCAGTGCCCAGAGCGGGTACTGCGCGGCGCCCACGAAACCGAGCTGGGTCAGGATGTTCAGGGCGATCAGCACGATCGCCGTCCAGCGTGCCCAGGTCGCCCCCGAGAGCAGGCCGAACCCGGTCAAGCCGATGATCACCGCCCAGATCAGTGTGATCCACCCCCAGGTCTTCAGGTCGAAGACGACGATCTGGTTCGGGGTGAGGAGGTAGTACTCGCCGCGGATGATTGCGATCAGGCCTTCGAAGAAGTCCAGGATCGCGATGATCACCAGCAGCAGTCCGGCAAATCCGATCCAGCCGGTCCAGCGTTCGTTCGTCGCCATTCGGCGCTCCTTTCGAGCGTTTGCCCCTGCCCCTCTTCGCTCGTGGCGCCTGCTCTCCTGCAGGCCACGGACCTCATCCAGCCCGGCTGACGTACCTGGCGCGATGGACCTCGCGCGCAAAGACGCTCGTATAGTCGGCGGATGGCGGGCTCCGGCCGCGATGAGCGGGCCTGGGTGCGGCGGGCCCAGGCCGGGTCTGCCTCGGACTTCGAGGCGCTCTTCCGCGCGCACTGGGGGCCGGCCTACCGAGCCGCTTACCTCGTCGTCCGCGACGCGGCCGCCGCCGAGGACATCGCGCAGGAGGGCTTCCTGGCGGCGATCCGCGCGCTCGACCGCTTCGACCGCCGCCGGCCGTTCGGGCCGTGGCTGCACAGGATCGTCGTCAACCGCGCGATCGACTGGTCGCGGGCGCGGTCTTTGCGGCCCGAGGCCGAAGCCGTCGACGTGGCCGCGCCCGAGCCGCTTGCACGCGACGAAGAGCTGCTCGCCGAGCTGGGCCGCCTCTCGCCGGAGCACCGGGCCGTGATCGTGCTGCGCTACCTGCTCGAGTACACGCCCGGCGAGATCGCCGAGCTGCTCGAGCTCCCGCGCGGGACCGTCAACTCGCGCCTGCGCCGCGGGCTCGACGCATTGAAGGAGCGGCTGTGAGGTTCCGCGCGCCCGGCGAGCAGGAAGCGCAGGAGCGTGCCTGGGCTGTCGTTCGGCGCGCCTACGCCGAGCGCGAACCGGTCGCCTGGCCGCGCCGGCACGCGCGACCGCTGGCCGCGACTGCGCTCGTGGCCGCCGTCGCCGCGGCCGCGCTGAGCCCGCCGGGCCGCTCGGTCGTCCACTCGCTGCGCGAGGCGGTCGGCGTCAAGGAGGCCGAGCCCGCGCTCTTCTCGCTGCCGACGCGGGGCGACCTGCTCGTGACGAGCCGCGAGGGGCTCTGGCTCGTCCACCGCGACGGCTCGAAGCGGCTGCTCGGCCACTACCGCGACGCGACGTTCTCGCCGCACGGCCTCTTCATCGCGGCCACGCGGGCGAACCAGCTGGTCGCGCTCGATCCCAAGGGCAACGTGCGCTGGACGCTGGCCCGTCCCGCTCCGCGCCATCCCGTCTGGACCGGGACGCGCACCGACACGCGGATCACCTACCTCTCGGCCGGGCAGCTTCGCGAGGTGGCCGGCGACGGAACCGGCGACCGCGTGATCGCACGACGAACGCTTCCGCGTCTCGCCACCATCCGGCATCGCGCCGGACAGAGCGCGGTGGTCGACGGCGGCCGAGTCGTCTTCCGCGGGACGGGCAGCTTCGAACAGGCCGTCCGCTCGCCGGACGGACGCTGGCTGCTCGTGACCTGGCCGACCGCCGACCAGTGGGTGTTCGTCCGGCCGGGAACGCCGCGCCGTATCGTGGGGGCATCGCGGATCTCGGTCCAGTTCGGAGGCTTCCCGCGCGTCCAGGGGTGGTGCTGCGCGGGTTGATCGTCGCGGCGCTCGCGGCCGCGGGGCTCGCCTCGGCGGCTCCGCAGGCGCCGGTAATCGGCCACTCCGTGCGAGGCCGGCCGATCATGGCCTACGAGCGGGGCGACCGCACTGCCCCCGCGACGCTCGTCGTCGGTGTGATCCACGGCAGCGAGCCCGCCGGCCTGGCGGTGATCGCGCAGCTGCGGCGGCTGCCGCTCCCGCCGCACTCGCACCTCTGGCTCGTCCCGACCGCCAACCCGGACGGGCTCGCGGCGGGCACGCGCCAGAACGCGCACGGCGTCGACCTGAACCGCAACTGGCCGGCTGCCTGGGTGCACAACGGCGTCCCCTGGGACGGCTACTACTCGGGACCGAAGCCGATGTCGGAGCCGGAGAACCGGGCAATGCGTGCCTTCATCCTGCGGATCAAGCCGAAGCTGACGATCTGGTACCACCAGCCGCTCGCCGAGGTCTACGGCTCCGATCCCCACGTCGCCGTGCTGAAGCGCTACGCCCGGCTGAGCGGCCTGCCCTACCGCAGGCTGACCGCGCCGCGCGGGGCCGCAACCCGCTGGCAGCGGCGGCAGCTCCCGGGCTCGCCCGCCTTCGTGGTCGAGTTTCCCGCAGGACACATCTCTACCGGGACGGCACGACGGAACGCGAAGGCCGTGCTCGCCCTGTCCGTCCCGTAAGCTCGTCCGATGCTGGAAGTGGGACAGCAGTTTCCGGACGCGCAGGTCTGGATGGGCCCGCGGGAGCGGATCTCTCTGCGCGAGCTGGCGGCCGACAAGCCGCTCCTGCTCGTCTTCTACCTGTTCGATTGGTCCGCGACTTGAACGGATGAGCTGGAGCTCCTGCGTGACAGGAGCGCGGAGTTCGAACAGGCGGGCGTGCAGCCGGCAGGGATCTCGCGGGACTCGCCCTGGACGCACGTCTCCTGGATGCAGGCGCTCGACCTGAGCTTCCCGCTGCTCTCGGACTGGAACGCCGACGCCGTGCACGCCTTCGGGGTCGCGCATGACTTCCGCGGCTTCAAAGACGTCGCCGAGCGGACGGCCTTCCTGGTCGACCGGGACGGTACGGTCCGCGGGGCATGGCGGTACGAGGCGGCAGAGGTGCCGGACTTCGACGAGCTGCTCTCGGCCGCCCGGGCCTTGTAGCGCTCCTCGTCGCGCTCTATCTCGGCGCCGGCCTGCTCGCGATGGCGCCGCAGCTCTCGCACTCGGGCTCGCGCTTCCTCGCGCGCGGGACCCCGGTTCCCGGCGAGGCGGCGGCAGGCGACCACCTGCAGGCCGAGTACCACCTCTGGCTGGTCGGGCACCAGCTCTCGAACGGGCACGCGCCGTGGCGCGACCCGTACACCTTCCGCCCTGAGAGCCCGCCGCGCTGGAACTTCGGCGGCTGGCCGTTCGGGATCGTCTTCTGGCCGCTCGACGCGCTGTTCGGTCACGTGCGCGCGTGGAACCTGCTCCTGCTGCTGACCTATCTCGCGGCGGGTGGGTTCGCCTACCTGTGGCTGCGCGAGCTAGCGCTGCCGGCCGCGGCGGCGGCGTTCGGCGGGCTCGTCTTCGCGCTCGAGCCGTACCGCGTCGCGCAGAGCGCCGGGCACCTGCGCGGGCCGATCTCGGCGCTCTTGCCACTCTCGCTCTGGGCGCTGGAGCGCGGGCGGCGCGGCTCGCGGTGGTGGTACGTCGGCGCGGGCGCGGCGCTGGCGTCGATCCCGTTCTCGGACGTCCACCTCGCGCTGGGGGCGATTCCCTTCTTCCTGCTCTACGCGCTCTGCCGCGGGGCCTGGCTCGGCGGCGCGCTCGCGACGCTCCCGGCGCTGGGCGCGGCGCTACTCGTCGGCCACTACTCGACGAGCGGGATCGGCTCCGGGGGCCGCTCGCTGCGCGAGGTGGCGCACTACTCGGCGACCGGAGTCGACTTCATCACGCGCCACCCGCGGCACGGGCTCGAGAGCTTCGTCTTCGTCGGCTGGCTGACCCCGCTGCTCGCGCTCGTCGGTTTGGCGATGCTCGTGCGCGCGCGGCGGTGGTGGCTCGTCGCCGTGCTGGCGGTCGGCGCGCTCGTGCCGATGCTGCTCGCGCTCGGGACGCACTTCCCGCTCTACTCGACCCTCTGGCACCACCTGCCGCCGCTGCGCTACCCGCGCGTGCCCGAGCGGCAGATGCCGGTCGCGAGCCTCGCGCTGGCCGCGCTCGCCGCCTTCGCCGTGGCTCGCCTGCGCTGGGTGCTCGTCGTTGCGCTGCTCGTGCTCGTCGCGGCCGACCTGCGCGTCTCGATCTACGAGGCAGCGGCCGCGCAGCCCGGTAGGCGCGCGTACGAGGGCCTGAGCGCGCCCGGGCGGCTGCTCGAGCTGCCGGTGCTGCACCCGAACGTCCACCTCGGGAGCATCTACCTCTGGTACGACCAGGTCGCCCAGCGCGAGCGGCCGGGTGGCTACTCGACGATCGCGCCCGAGTCCGCAGCCCGGCTATCGCTGCGTCTGGCCGAGCTGAACTGCGGCGACTGGCGGCGCGACGACGACGCGCTGTTGCGACGGCTAGGCGTGCGCTACGTCGCCTTCCACCGCGGCCTCGCGGGCGAGACCGGCTGGTTCGCGTGGCAAGGGCTGCTCGACCACGGCTTCGGCCAGATCGCCCGCGACGACGGCGTCACTATGCTCGAGCGCGGCCGCTCCGGCGGGTCGTCACCCGTGCCGGAGCCGGGCAAGCGCGTCGTCTTCTGCGAGGGCTGGCAGGGCGGCTCGCCGCGCTACCGCCACGCCGCCTTCTGGACTCGCGGGCAGTCCCGCGTGCGCCTCACGACCCGCGACCCGGTTCACGTCACGCTCTCGATCAAGGGCAGGCCCGTGCACTCCCTGCGCGTGACGCGGCCCGTCTCGATCCGCATCGGACGCGCAGGCTGGTGGCTGATCGGCGTCGATGTCGACCGCGCCGACCGCGGCCTGCGGGTCACCGTTACGCGCTGAAGCGCTCGAGCAGCACGCCGTGCCGCAGGCCCTGGTCGCTGACCGTCAGCGAGTCGCGGCCGAGCTCAGCGAGCACGGTGCGGACGATGCAGGCGCCCGCGAGGATCACTTCCGCGCGCTTTGGCTGTAGGCCGCGGATCGAGCGCCGCTCCTCGGCGTCACGCGTGCGGTAGAGCTCGATCTGCCGGTCGACCTCCGCGGCCTCGAGCTCCAGCCCGCGCACGCGGCCGGGCTCATAGCGCTCAAGCCCCAGCTGAACCCCGGCGAGGTTGGTGATCGCGCCGCCGATCCCGGCCAGCACGTCGAGCGGCGGACGGCCCTCCAGCGCGCCGAGCTGGGACGCGATCTCCGTCCGCGCCGCCGCCACCGTCTCCTCGTCGACGGCCTGGTCGAGCCCGAACCGCTCGGTGACGGGGACCGCGCCGAGGTCGAGGCTGAAGCGCTCCTCCACGCGCCCGCCTTCGCCGAACGTGAACTGCGAGCTGCCGCCGCCGGTCTCGAACACGCCGAGCCTGCCCTCGCCGAGGTGCAGCGCCTCGGCGGCGGCGAGGTAGGAGAGCCGAGCCTCCTCGTCGCCCGAGATCACCTCGACCTCGACGCCGGCGCGCTCCCGGACGGCGGCCAGGAACTCGTCGGCGTTGGACGCCTGGCGCAGGCCCGCCGTCCCCACGACCACGATCGCCTCCGCGCTGTCCTCTCGCGCAACGCCGGCCAGGAGGGCGATCGCGTCGACGGTTCGCCGGAGCGGCTCCTCGCCGAGGCGCCCGGTCTCGTGGACCCCCGCGCCCAGCCTCGTGATCTCGGAGCGGTCGACGACCGTCCGCCACTCGCCGTCGTCCAGCAGTTCGCCGACGTGCAGCTTGACCGAGTTCGTGCCGACGTCGATCGCCGCGTAGCGGCGCGTCACGCAGCCGGCTGCGCGTGTTTCGCGAAGTACTTCAGCGCCTTGCGCGTCTTCGTCTGCTGCTCCCCCGAGAGGTCGACGCCCTTCTTGGTCAGGAAGGCTCGGGCCTCGGCTGCCACCTGGAAGGCCTCGCTCGTCTCACAGCGGGTCGAGAGCTCGACCACGCGCGACCCGTCCGGATAGAGCCACATCTCGCCGACCACCCGGCGCCCGAGCTCCTCCGGCTCGAGCCGCAGCTTGAGCACGAAGATCGGGCCGAGCACGGTCAGTTCGTCGAGCGAGATCCCCTCGGGCGCGTGCGCTGCGTAGAACGCGCGCTGCTCCTTCGAGAAGAGCTTCCGTAGCGGCCGCTCGCCCGCCAACGTGCTCCGGACGGCGGTCGTTCGCAAAGCCTGCTTCAGCGTGCCCGAACAGACGAAGCCGCCTGGCAGCGCATCGACCTCGACGCGGAAGTTGGGCGAGCCGCGCAGCTCCGCGGGAACCTCGCCGGGGACGACCGGGCGCAGCTTGACGACCGAGTCGTCGCCCTTGCCCTGGATCCGCCGTGCGCGGACGACGACGCCGGCCTTGTCGAGCTCCAGCTCGGGCGTGTCGAAGAAGAAGACCTGGCGGATCTGCGCCTCCAGCGGATCCACCCCGAGCGCCGCGGCCGTCGAGGCTTGTTGCTCTTCGGGCACGGTCAGCTTCAGCTCGACGCTGTCGGCATCCTTGGCGAGCTCGAGGAACTCCGCCTGCTGCTCGTCCGTGAGCCTGGGCGAGGTTGTCGTGGACATCGAAAGCCTCCTCCGGTCGTTGAGCGCAGGCGAAGCGTACGCCTACATGCCCATGGGGTGGTTAAGAGTCACGATTTGCAGGTATTTCTGCCCAGGGAAGCAGACCGCCGTCAACACGGGGCCCTCACCACGAGAGACCAATACAGCCATCTTGGCGGCGAATCACGCCGCGGAATCGCCGCCGGACCCCGCTCACGGCGCCGGCTGCATCTGCGCCCGCAACTCAACGAGCCGCTTGCGGACTTGACGGGCCAGCGCGAGGTTCTTCTTCCGCCGGCAGCGGTCGAGTGCCTGCTCGAACGCCGCTTCCGCCTCGTCGAGGCGCCCGGCCGCCGCCAGAACCTCCGCCAGGTCCCACAAGACACGGCACTGGTCGTCAAGCGAGTCGGTTTGCTCGCTCGCGGCGACCGCCTCCCGTGCCAGCCGCTCAGCCTCGGCCAGCTCCCCTCGGTGCGCGTGGACGCGTGCCAGCACCTGCCGCCAGAGGTAGTCCGGCACGAGGCCGCCGAGCGTCTCTTCCAGCGATCGCCCGCGCTCGGCGGCCTGCTCCGCTTCGTCGAAGCGACCGAGCATGCACAGTGAACGGCCGAGATAGCCCAAGTACGTCTCGAGGAACGGGAGCTGTTCCGTTGCGTCGAGCCAGTCGCAGACAACGCGCAGGCGATTGCTCGCATCCTCGTGGTCGCCGGCGAGGGTCGAGATTTCGGCGAGCCACCAGTCGGCCCAGCGGTGACCGCTCTGGAGCCTCGCCTCCGCCTCCAGGGCGTCCTGCCAGGCCTCGTCCGTTCGCTCGAGCATGGCGAGCAGCCAGGCGCGGCTGGCCAGCAACCCCGGCGACCACGCCTCCGCGAGTAGGCGCTCGACCGCCTCGAGCGCCTCGTCGGCCGGCCGCGACCCGATGACCAGGGAGACCCCAAGATCGGTCGGGGGCGGGCTCGACCGACCCGCGAGCCGGCTGTGGTGGAGCGCCTGCTCGGACGCAGCAGCCCAGTCGTCGCTGCGGGAGCGCGCGTTTGCGACGCCGTAGCCGAGTGCCGACCAGACGTAGACCAGCCCCGCGTGATCCTCCGCCTCCTCGAGCCGGCGGCGCGCTTCGAAGAGGAGCGTCTCGAGCTCGTCGGGCTGGTCGCCAGCGAGCATGCTGTGGTAGTAGAGGGCCATCGCGCAGGCGAGAGCCTCTCCGGTCTCGTCGCCGGCCTCCTCGGCACGCACCGCCGCGTCCTCACAGACCGCGGCGGCTCGCTCCGGATCGTGCCAAAGCGCCTGGGCGAGGTCGAGCTCGGCGTAGACCTCGGACCGGAGCGGCCGCCTCAGCGTGAGCGCGCGGTCGAGCAGCACGGCAGCGGCGCGCTCGTCGCCTCTGCCGAGCGAGCGCCGCCCCGCCGCCAGCAGCCGATCCCCGGCGCGAAGGGCGAGCGCGTCGTCGGGTCGGCCCAGCTCCGCCTCGTAACGGGCAGCTTGCTCGAGGTGGTAGCCGACGAGCTCGTCCAGCTCCACGAGGGTCCTCTTATTCTCGAGCCAGTCTGCAAGGCGGCGGTGCAAGCCTGCCCGAACGGCCTTCGGGAGCGCGTCGTAGGCGGCGTCGCGGATGAGCAGGTGGCGGAAGCGGAAGCCGTCCTCGCCGGGAAACTGGGGACGTTCGGGGCGGATCAGCTCGTGCCGGACGAGTGCCGCGAGCCGTGGCAGCACCTCCGGCTCGTCCGGCTCGAGCGCCTGCACGGCACCGCGGTGGAAGACCTCGCCCTCGACGGCGCCGCGCTCGAGCACGCGCCGCTCCGGCTCGTCGAGCTGGTCGAGCCGCGCGGCCAGGAGCGCCCGCAGGGTCGGCGGCACCTCGACCTCGCCGTCGTCGGTCGCGAGCGCGAGCATCTCGGTGATGAACAGCGGGTTCCCGCCCGCTCTGTCGGCGATCCTCCGGCGCACATCCTCCGGCAGCGTGTCTCCGATTAGCGTGTCCGCCTCGTCGTGCGCGAGCGGCTCGAGCCTAAGCGGCACCGGCCAGGACGGGCGCCGCTCGAGCAGCTCCGGCCGAACCATGCACAGCAGCAGTAGCGGCGCGCCCGTCGACAACAGTCCCATCGACTCGACGAGATCGAGGAACGTCTCCTCCCCCCACTGCAGGTCGTCGAAGCAAACCACGAGCGGCGCCTGTTCCTCGAGCAGCTTGCGGAACGCCCACGCGATCTCGTCCGCGCTCGTCGGACGGTCGCTCTCGCCCAGCAGCGACCGCACTGCGGCCGCCGCCTCCTCGTCGGAGGGCCGAGCGTCGAGCTGCTTCACGACCTCGACGACCGGCCAGTAGGTGATCCCCTCGCCGTAGGGAAGACAACGGCCGCGGACGACGCGGGCCTCGACGCCGCTGAGCGCCTCCGCGACCAGGCGCGACTTGCCCACGCCCGCGTCGCCGACCACGGTCACCAGCTCGCACGACGACTGCGTCAGCGCCCTGTCCCATGCCTGCAGAAGCGCCGCCAGCTCCTGCGCACGACCGACGAACCGCGATGCGTGCGAGCGCTCCGGAGGCCCAGGAACCGCGAGCAGCCGAAACGCCGGCACCGGCTCCGCCTTGCCCTTCAGCGCCAGCGGCTCCACCGCCTCGACCACGACCGCCCCTCGCACGAGCGCCAGCGTCGCCCCGCCGATCAACACCTCGCCCGGCTCGGCCGCCTGCTCCAGCCGCGCCGCGACGTTCACGGCGTCACCCGTCGCCAGCCGCTCCTCCGTCCCCGCGACAACCTCGCCCGTGTTGACGCCGACCCGGCCCTCGATCCCGAGACCCGTGAACGCCTCCCGCATTTCCACTGCCGCCCGACACGCCCGGAGCGCGTCGTCCTCGTGCGCCGCCGGCACCCCGAACACCGCCATCACCGCGTCGCCGATGAACTTCTCCACCGTGCCGCCGTGCGACTCGACGACCGCCTTCATCCGCTCGAAGTAGCGAGCCAGCAGCGCCCGCAGTGCCTCCGGGTCAGTGGACTCGCCGAGGGCCGTCGACCCGGTGACGTCGCAAAACAGCGCCGTAACCGTCTTGCGGACCTCGCGCGGGACTGCCGTCGCCGCAAGCCCCGCGCCACAGCCGTGGCAAAAGCCCGCCCCGACCGGGTTCTCCCGCCCGCAACTCGCGCAGATGAGCACGAGCTGAGGCTAAGACATCGCGACGCGATCCCAAAGCCCTGGGCGCGACCCTTCACGGGAATCGACGGCTCGCGAGTCATCACCGGGACCACGCGCGTGTGTGTGCCGCCGGGCCGAAGGCCTCGCCTGGCGATGCCTTTCCCCTGTCGTCCAGGGAAGGCAACCACGCTCGAAGCGTGAGCAACCAAGTCACTGCAGCGCCGCCCCACCGCTTGAACAAAGGGCTGCGTATGCCTCGCAGACCCTCGTGACGATCTCTACATACCCATCGCGTGGTACCCGGCGTCGACGTAGAGCGTCGTCGCGGTCACGTTCTTCGCCTCGTCCGAGAGCAGATACGCGGCGGCGGCGCCCACGTCGTCGGCGTCGATCGGCCGGTGCAGCGGCGAGCGTTCGTCGACGATCGACTCCATCGTCGGGAAGCCCGCGATCGAGCGCGCGGCCAACGTGCGCACCGGGCCGGCCGAGATCGCGTTCACGCGGATGTTCTTCTTGCCCAGGTCCCAGGCGAGGTACTGCACCGACGAGTCGAGCGTCGCCTTGGCCACGCCCATCACGTTGTAGTGCGGCACCGCCCGCTCACCGCCGAGGTAGGTCATGGTCAGGATCGAGCCGCCGCCGGCGGCCTCCATCAGCGGCTCCGCTAGCCGGGAGCACGCGACCAGCGAGTAGGCCGAGACGTCGAGCGCCATCCAGAAGCGGTCGCGCGGTGTGTCGGTGAAGCGGCCCTCGAGGTCCTCCGCGGCCGCGTAGGCGACCGAGTGCACGAGCAGGTCGAGCTCGCCGCCGAACGCCTCCCCCACCTCGCCGAAGACGCGCTCCAGGTCCTCGTCCGAGCGAACGTCGCAGGCGGTCACGAGCGGCGCATCGACCGTCTCGGCGAGCTCGCGCACGTTCTTCTCGATCCGCTCGCCCTGGTAGGTGAAGGCCAGGCGCGCGCCGCCGTCGGCGAGCTGCTTTGCGATCGCCCACGCGATCGAGCGGCGGTTGGCGACGCCAAACACGAGCCCGCGCTTTGCTGCAAACCGTTCCACGGCGCGCGAGTCTAAGTCTTCCGAAATGTCAGGTACGCTCCTCCCCTTGCGCCGCACCTTCCTTCTTCCGCTTCTCGCGGCGCTGCTCGTCCTCGCGACCGCCTCCGCCGCAGCCGCCGGGCTGCGCCCGATCCGCCTGCCGCAGAAGGGCGAGACGACCGTCACTCGGGTGCGCCACGGCGTGCTCCGCATCCCGCGCGGCCAGGCGCGGGGACGGGTGACCGTGCTCGTCGGCCTGCATCTGCCGCCGCTCGCGCAGCGCTACGGCAGCGGCTTCTTCGCGTTCGGCCCGCGCAAGAAGCTCGACGTCGCCAGTAGCTCCTCGCAGGCCTACCTCGCCCGCCTCGCGAGCGCACAGGCGGTCGCCGCCCGCGCGATTCGCCGCGCCGTGCCGAGCGCGAGGATCTCGTACCACTACCGGACGATCCTCGACGGGATGGCGGTCAGCCTGCGCTACCGCGACTTGCCGCGGCTGCTGCGCGTCGGCGCGGTGCGCAAGGTCTACCCGAGCATCCGCTACCACCTCGACACGAACAAGAGCCCGTCCGTGATCCGCGCGGACACGTTCTGGGCGACCACCGGCGGCTTCGGCCAGGGAATGAAGATCGGCGTGGTCGACGACGGGGTCGACGAGACGAACCCGTTCTTCAACCCGGCCGGCTTCTCGTACCCGGCGGGCTTCCCGAAGGGCGGCAAGAAGTGGACGACGCCGAAGGTGATCGTCGCGCGCGCCTTCCCGGGCCCGGGCTCCGGGCGCCAGGGTCACCTCGCGCTGAATCGCCAGGACTCTTTCCACGCCACGCACGTCGCCGGGATCGCCGCGGGCGTGGCGGGCACGGTCGTCACGCCCGGCCCCGACCATCCGGCCGTCAGCGGCCTCTCGGGGATCGCGCCGCGCGCGTGGATCGGCAACTACCGCGTCTTCAACGTGCCAGTGCCGACCGGCGGGCTCGACGCCTTCACGCCGGAGATCGTGCTTGCCTTCGAAGCGGCCGTGAACGACGGCATGGACGTGATCAACTTCTCCGGCGGCGGCCCCGAGGTCGACCCGGCCAACGACGCGCTGATCGACGCCCTGAACAGCGTCGCCGCGGCTGGCGTCGTCCCGGTCATCTCGGCCGGGAACGACCGCGACGACTTCGGCACCGGTTCGGTCGGCTCGCCGAGCAACGCGCCGGCCGCGATCTCGGTCGCTGCGGTCTCGAACCTGCACGTCTTCGGCACCGAGCTGACCGTCACCGGCCCGGGCGCGCCGGCCAATCTGCAGCACATCCCGTATTCCTTCAACGTGCGGGTCGCGCCGGCCTGGATCGCCGGGCAGACGCTCGTCGATGTCGGCACGGTCAACGGCACGAACGGGCAGCCCGTCGAGCGCCACGTCTGCGCGCCGACCGGCTTCGACCCGAACGACTCGCGCTTCACCCCGCTCGTGGCCGGCTCGCTCAGCGGGACGGTCGCGCTGGTCTCGCGCGGCGGTTGCACCTTCGTTTCCAAGATGGAGCGCGTCAGGAAGGCCGGTGCGACCGGGATGCTGCTCGTCGACAACCGCTCCGGCGAGCCGAACTTCATCGCAGTCGACCTCGGCTTCCCGGCCGGGATGATCTCCGACCTCGACGGCGCCAACCTGCGCGCATACGTGGCCGGCCAGGGCGGCCGCACGACCTTCCGCTCGAGCGCCCTCAGCGATCCGAAGGAGATCCAGACCGGCCGCAGCGGGATGATCACCAGCTTCTCGTCCGGGGGGCCGACCAACTTCGACCACAAGCTCAAGCCCGACGTCGCCGCGCCGGGCGGGCAGATCCTCTCCTCGACGCTGCCGGAGTTCGCGGGCGCGCCGTTCGCGGTCTTCGACGGCACGAGCATGGCGGCGCCGCACGTCTCGGGCGCCGCGGCACTGCTGTTGCAGCAGCACCCGGGCTGGTCGCCCGAGCAGGTCAAGTCGGCGCTGATGACCTCGGCGCAGCCCGCGTGGGGCGACACCGCGCGCACCCAGGAGGCCTCGGTGCTGCTCGAGGGCGGTGGCATGATCGACGTCTCGGCCGCGAACGACCCGAAGCTCTTCGCCGAGCCGTCCTCGCTCTCGTTCGGCTTCCTCAACACCGACAACCATCCGGCGCGCAAGCCGCTCCTGCTCGAGCTCTCGGACGCAGGCACGGGCGGGGGCGCCTGGAACGTCTCGATCGAGCCGCAGTCCGCAACGCCGGGCGCGACGATCGCCCCGGCAACCTCGTCGGTGACGATCTCGCCCGGCGGCACCGTCGACCTGCCGATCGTGGCGACAGCGGCCAGCTTCGCGCCGACCGGCGACGACACCGGCTTCGTCGTCTTTACCCGCGGCAGCGACCGTGTCCGGATGCCCTACTACTTCAGGGTCACGCTCCCGCGAATCGGCCTGGCACCCCGCGACACGATCAAGGTCGACCAGACCGGCGACACGAGCAAGGGCACGAGCTACGTCGACCAGTACCGCTACCCGACCGAGCCCTTCGGGCCGCCGCCCTTCTACAGCGGCAAGCCGTTCAACGAGGACGGCGCCGAGCGCGTCTACACAGTTCGGGTCAGCGAGCACGTCGCGAACGCGGGCGTCGCGGTGGTCGCGACCGGCCTCGGCGCGCTGGTCGAGCCGTGGTTCCTCGGCTCGCTGAACGAGGACGACGTCCAGGGCTACGCGGGCACGCCGCTGAACGTCAACGGCCTCACCTTCGAGTACCAGTTCGACAACGAGTCTGCAGCAGTCGACTTCCCACACGAGGGCCGCTACTTCGTCGCGCTCGACTCGCGCGCCGATCCATACACCGACCAGCCGCTGCGCGGCGAGTACCTGCTGCACTCGTGGCAGAACGACGTCACGCCCCCGCGCTTCACGGTCCTGTCGAAAGTGGTCACTCCCGGCCGGCCGCTGATCGCCGGGATCGTCACCGACCACGGGTCAGGCGTCGACCCGCTCTCGCTCGTGCTCGCCTACAAGCAGACGCTGCTGCTCGCGGCGCTCTACGACCCCGGCTCCGGGCTCGTGCTCTGGGCGCTAGACGGCGCGCCCAAGATCGGCGTCGGCAAGACGCCGATGCTCGCGATCGCCTCCGACTACCAGGAGTCGAAGAACCTCGATCAGGCCGGCAACGTCCTCCCGAACTCGGTCTTCCGCAGCTTCCCGCTGCGGGCCGTGACGCGGCCGACCGTGACCTGGCTGCTGCCGCGCCCGCGCGCGTGCGCCGCCGGAGGGCTGTTCGTGCTGGCGGGCGCCTCGCACGGCGTGCGCTCGGTGAAGTTCTTCGACGGCAAGCAACTGATCGCGACCGAGAAGCGCGGCAGCGAGGGCCTCTTCACGACGCGGTGGCGCACCCGCAAGGCACGCGCCGGCCGCCACGTCCTACGCGCGCTCGTGACCGACCGCCGCGGGGCGACCGCCTCGGCCACCAGGGCCGTCCGCGTGTGCCACTAGCGGTCGTCACCGGCGGCTCGAGCGGGATCGGGGCGGCGGTTGCGAGAGCCCTGCGGGGCCGCGGTTGGGAGTGCGTGCTGGTCGCGCGCCGCGAGGAGCGGCTGCGCCCGCTCGCCGAGGAGCTCGGCGCCGAGTGGGAGCTCTGCGACGTCGGCGACCGCGAGGCCGTCGAGCGCACGGCCGCCGCGATCGTCGAGCGGCACCCGCGCGTCTCGCTGCTCGTCAACAACGCCGGCGTTCCCGGCCGCGGGGGCTTCCTGCGAGCCTCCTCCGAGCGGATCGAGGAGGTGACGCGCACGAACTACCTCGGCGGCGTCTGGTGCCTGCGCGCCTTTCTGCCGGCGCTCGAGGCGGCCGCTCCCTCCGACGTCGCCAACGTGGTCTCCGTCGCAGGCACTGTGGCCGCCGGCTCGGCCGGGCCGTACACGGCCTCCAAGCACGCCCAGCTCGCGTTCTCGCGCTCGGTCTCCGCGGAGCTGCGGCCACGGGGGATCCGTGTCCACACGATCCTGCCCGGGTTCGTCGAGACGGAAGGCTTCCCGCAGCGTGAGCGCTTCGGCCCTCGACTGAGCTCGCTCGTGGCGGAACCGGAGCTCGTCGCCGAGCGCCTGCTCGACGCGGTCGAGCAGAACCGGCGCGAGGTCTTCGTGCCGCGCTGGTATCGGATCGCGCCGCTGGCCCAGGCGCTCGCCCCCGGGCTCGTCGCGCGCGTCGCCGCGCGTGGAATTCGGCCCGCGGGAGATTAGGATCTCGCGCATGGCAGGTTCCCTCTCAGCCGCCGAGGCGGTTCCGGTCGCCGAGTTCCGCGCGGCCCTGCGCGGCTTCCTTCGCACCTCGGAGCGCAACTCGCGTGCCGCCGGCCTGACGCCGCAGCGCTACCTGCTGCTGCTGATGATCAAGGGCGCGCCCGACGAGAGCGAGCAGTCGACCGTGACCGAGCTCGCAGCGCGGCTGCAGCTGGCGCAGAGCACCGTCACCGAGCTCGTCAGCCGGGCCGAGGAGATCGGCCTGGTCGAGCGCGAGCGCTCGAGCGAGGACGGGCGCATCGCGATTCTGCGCCTGACCGCCGAAGGCGACCAGCGGCTGGCGCAGGTCTTCTCGAGCAACGCCCGCGAGCGCGAGACGCTGAGCCGCGCCTTCGAGCATCTCCAGGCGACCGGCCTGCCCACGTAGGATCACGGCGTGCACGTCGAGATCCACTACTGCCCCACCTGAAGCGGCTACGACGAGAGGGCCGCGAGTCTCGCGACCGAGCTCACCGCCGACGGCTTCGAAGCCGAGGCGATTCCCGGCAGCAAGGGGCAGTACGACGTGATCGCCGACGGGCGGCTCGTCTACTCGAAGGCCGAGACCGGGCGGTTCCCCGAGCCCGGCGAAGTGCGCGCGGCTCTGGGTTAACGGCGCTCGAGCAGGTACCAGCCGAGCTCGGCCGTGTAGCCCCTCGGCGCGAGTGACTCCGCGCGCCGGCGCTCCTCGCCCTCGCATGCCGCGAGCTCGAGATAGGCGTCGAGGTCGCGCGGCTCATGCTCCTGCTCGCTGCGCAGGAGCACCAGGCCGTTCGACTCGAACAGGCCGCGCAAGTCGACCTCCGCGAGGATTCGCGAGGTCGACGGGTCACGTGCCCGCTCGAAGGCGTTCAGCTCGCTCGCGGCCGCCGGGTCGATCGGGGCGATCTGGTCGATCACGAGTACCCGGCCGCCCGCACGGGTCACGCGCACGAGCTCGGCCACCACGAGCTCCGGCCGTGCGACGTGGTGCAGCGTCCGCAGCGTGCCGGCCAGGTCGAACGCGCCGAGCTCGAACGGCAGGTTGGTCGCGTCGCCCTCGACGAAGCTGACGTTCAGGTGGCCCTCGGCCCGGCGCCTGCCCTGCTCGAGCAGCTCGGGGACCAGGTCGAGCGCGACCACCTCGCGCACGTGCGGCGCGAGCGCGAACGCCAGGGCGCCCGGGCCGCTGCCGGAGTCGAGCACCCGCTCGTCACCCTTCGGATCGACGAAGCGCAGAACCTTCTGCTCGAGCTCCGCCGCGCGCGCGTCCTGCAGCGCGGCGACCCGCTCAGCCGTCTTCGCGAACCGCTCCCGCGTGGCGTCGTGCATAGTCGAGGGCCTCCTCCCTGGTTGCGATCGTACCCGCGGCCCGCTCCTCCTCGATCTCCGCGAGCAGGCGGCCGATCTCCGGCCCCGGCGGCAGATCGAGCTCGTCGCCGCGGAGCAGCGGCTCGGCGGGGTCGTTGGCGCGCGCCTCCTCGATGGTCTGCGCGAGCTCGGAAGCTCCGGCGAAGGCGAGCGCCTCGAGCGCCCACGGTTCGGTCGCGCGGCGGAAGCGGTGGATCGCGCGTGCGTCCGGCTCCGGAGTCTCGGCGCGCAGCAGCGCAGCGGCGAAGCGGCGCAGACCGTTCGAGACGGGGAGACGGCGAAGCTCGTCGCCGAAGACGGCCACCAGGCGGTAGTCCGGCGAGTCCCAGCGGTCGAGCCGGTCGTCGATCCGGCCGCCGAGCGGCGCCAGCAGTCCGAGGCCGTCGAGGCGGCGGTAGCCGCCCGCCGAGAGCCGCCGCAGCTCGACGAGGATCCGCTCGCCCGCCGGCTCAGTGACGAGCTCCACCTGACGGCGGATCAGCTCCTCGGTCTCAGGGACGATCCGGAAGCCGAGCTCGTCCTCGAGACGGACCGCGCGCAGCAGCCGCAACGGGTCATCCTCGAAGACGCCGTCCTGCAGCGCCCGGATGCGACTGCCGGCCAGGTCGCCGAACCCGTTGTACGGATCGCGGAACTCGTCGCTGCCGACGCGCTCGGCAATTGCATTGATCGTGAAGTCGCGCTTGGCGAGGTCGTCCTCGATCGGCCCCGGCAGCGGCGTGAAGTCGACCGTGCGGCCGCCGTCCAGCGCGACCCGCCACGCCCCGTGCCGTTCCGAGAGCAGAAAGGGCGCTCCGCCGGCGTGCTTCGCCAGCTTCCGAGCGGCCGTTTGGGGCTCGCGCACGGCGATGTCGACGTCCACGACCGGGCGGTCGAGCGCGTGGTCGCGGACGGCGCCGCCGACGACCCAGGCCTCCTCGTTCGCGAAGAGCTCGTCGAGCACGTCAAGCATCGACGACCGTCCGCCTGGCCCGGCGCGGGTCCGAGTTGATCCGGGAAGTGAGCTCGTAGTTGATCGTCTCCGCCACGCGCGCGTGATCTTCCGCCAGGACGCCGTGGCCGAGGATCGTGACCGGCGCGCCGACCGGCTCCTCGTGCTCGAGCTCGACGGCGAAGGCGTCCATCGAGACCACGCCGACCACGCGCCTCGGCTCGCCACTGACGCGCACCTCGGTGCCGGTCAGGTCGCGGCGGAAGCCGTCCGCGTAGCCGACAGGCACGACCCCGATCCACGTCGGCGCCTCGGCGACGAAGGCGCGGCCGTAGCCGGTGCTCTCGCCCGCCTCGAGCCGCTTGACCTGTGAGAGATAGCTGCGCCAGGAGAGCGCCGGCTCGAGTCCGTCCGCGGCCGGGTCCTCGCCGAAGGGCGAAAGGCCGTAGAGCGCGATCCCGCAGCGGGCCGCGTCGAAGCGCGCCGAGGGCAGCCGCAGCGCCGCGGCGCTGTTGGCGACGTGGCGCATCAGCTCGTCGTACGGCTCGGTCGCGGCGCGGAAGCGCTCGACCTGCTGCTCGGCGAAGGCGGGGTCGGAGTCGGCCGTCGCGAGGTGCGTCATCAGGCCCACGACCTCCGGGCCGAGCGCCAGCAGCTCCGAGAGGCCCCAGCGGCCCATGCCGGTGTCCAGCTTCAGGTGCACCCGCACGCCGTCGGGAAACTCCTCGTCCCACCACGCGAGCTCGAGCCGCGCCTCCCGCGCCTCGGCGATCTCGCGGCTGGAGGAGGTCGGCCCCATCACGAGGATCCGCGCGAGCGAGAACTCGGCTCGAAGCTCGAGCCCCTCGGCGACGGTGGCGACGCAGAGCGCGCCGGCGCCCTCGTCGAGCACCACGCCGGCGACATCGACCGCGCCGTGCCCGTAGGCGTCGGCCTTCACCACCGCCCAGAGCTGCGAGCCGTCGAGCACGCGCAGCAGCGTCCGTGCGTTGCGCCGGATCGCGCCCAGGTCGACGGTCAGCTCAGACCGGTGCATCGAGCACCAATGGCAGCGCGGCCACCACGTCGCTCGCAACCGCTCCCGACTGCGGGATCGCGCGTGACGCGAGCTGCTGCGCCGCCGCGGCCGCGGCCGCCGCCGTGCGCGCGTCGACGCCCTTGGCGAGGAAGGCCGCAACGATCCCCGTCAGCACGTCGCCGCTGCCGGCCGTGGCCAGCGCGGGCGTCCCGAGCGAGACGACGAGCACGCCCTCGCCCGGCGCGGCGACGAGCGTGTCCGCGCCCTTGAGCAGGCAGACGCAATGGAAGTTGTCCGCGGCGCGCTTCACCGCTTCGAGCCGGTGCGCGGCCACCCAGTCCGACTGGACGCCGAGCAGGCGCGCGAGCTCGCCCTCGTGCGGCGTGAGCACGGTCGGCGCATCCCGCTCGAAGGGCTCGAGGTCGTGCAAGCCGTCGGCGTCGACCACCGCGGGACGGTCGAGCTCGGTCAGCAGCCGCCGCACGACTTCCTTCGGTCCGGGGCCGCGGCCGAGGCCTGGCCCGAGCGCGAGCGACCCCGCCTTCGAGGCGAACTCGGCAATCGGCTCGATCGCGCGCGTCGAGATCAGGCCGTCGTCCTCGGGGCAGGGCAGCTTGACCGCCTCGAGCAGGCGCTGCTCGAAGACGGCCAGCGTCGAGTCGGGGACAGCGACCGCTACATAGCCAGCGTCCGCGCGGAAGGCCGCCTCGGCCGCGAGGCTCGGCGCGCCGGTCAGGCCGCGCGAGCCGCCGACCACCAGCACCGTCCCGGCCGTGTACTTGTTCTGCTCCTGGCTGCGCCGCGGAACAGCCCGCAAGATCGCCGGCGTGACCAGCTCATGCTCGGTCTCGACCGGGTCGAGCCCGATGTCGGCCACGACCACCTCGGCCGCCTGGAAGCGTCCGGGCGCGACCTCCGTGCCGACCTTCGGCCCGTGCATCGTCACTGTCACGGTCGCCTGCACGCACGCGCCCGCGACCTCGCCCGTCGAGGCGTTCACGCCGGAGGGCAGGTCGACCGCGACGACGGGCTTGCCGGCCGCGTTGATCGCCTCGATCGTCCGCGCCGCGTCCTCGCGCGGCTCGCCCTGGAAGCCCGTACCGAAGAGCGCATCGATGATCACGTCGGCCTCGCGAATCGGCGCGTCGTCGGACGAGCGCGCGATCTTTGCGGCCGACTCGAGCACGTCGAGCGCGATCCGGCCGTCGCCGCCGTTCGAGCCTCCGCCGCAGACGGCGACGAACCGAACCGCGTCCGGGAAGCGGCGCATCGCCTCCTCCGCGACCGCCCGCCCGGCCCGCGCCATCAGCTCGTCCACGTCGTGGCCGGCCTCGGCCCGCTTCATCTCCTCGGCGGTGTAGAGCGGCTCAAACGTCGGAGACAACACACACCGCCTGGGCGAGCTCACGCGAGTGGGTCATCGAGAGCTCGATCTCCCCCACGCCCACGCGCTCGGCCCACGCCTTCGTCTTCCCGCTCAGCGTCACGCCCGGCTTCGGCCGGCCTGCGATCTCGATCTCGCGCCAGGTGAAGCGGACGCCCGAGCCGAGCGCCTTGCCGACCGCCTCTTTGCCCGCGAAGCGCGCGGCGTAGTGCTGCGGCGGGTTCGGCTTCGAGTCGCAGTAGGCGCGCTCGGCGTCGGTGAAGCAGCGCTCGCGGAAGCCTGGGTAGCGCTCCAGCGCCCGCGCGATCCGCGGGATCTCGATCAGGTCGACGCCCACACGCATGGGCTGAACTCTAAGCAGCCGTCTCGATCCAGCCGGGCAATGCTGCGATCGAGGTGATGATCCCGTCCGGCTGGACGCGGGCGATCTCGGCCTCGTCCGGGCGGAACTTGCCGGTGCGCACGAGCACCGTCTTCAGGCCCGCGGCGTGCGCGCCGGCTATGTCGGCCTCGATGTCGTCGCCGACCATCCAGGTCAGCTCGGCGTCGGAGTCGAGCGCGTCGAGCGCCGCCTGGAAGTAGGCCGGGCTCGGCTTGCCCAGCACCGTCGCCTCGAGCTCGGCCGAGTACTCGAGCCCGGCGACGAACGCTCCGGAGTCGAGCAGCGGCCCGCGCGCGGTCTGCCACCAGCGGTTCTTGTGCAGGCAGTAGAGCTCGGCGCCCGCCTGCAGCTCCGCGAACGCGCGCGCGAGGTTCATGTAGCTGAAGACCTGGTTCGTCTCGAACGTCTCGTCGGCACCGCCGATCAGGACGGCGTCGGCGCCCTCACCGACCAGCTCGATCTCGCGCAGGTCCTCGACGATGTCCGGCATCGTCAGTGCCAGCACCCGCTTGCCCTTCAGCGCGTGCGCGGCCGCCGTCGGCGTGGTCTGGAGCTCCTCGTCGGCCAACTCGATCCCAAAGCCGCGGATCTGCTCGGCCAGGCGACGGCGCGAGTGCGTCGTGTTGTTCGTGACGAAGCGCAGCCGGTGGCCGTTCTCGCGCAGCTGCTGCACGGCCTCGGCCGCACCGGCGATCGGTGCACCGGAGACGTGGAGAACGCCGTCGACGTCCAGGAGAATGCCCGCCATGGAGCGCGAGTCTATTCAGGTGACCCGGTCGGTCTCCCTCCCGCGGAGCGAGATCGACTACCGCTTCTCGCGCTCGAGCGGGCCCGGCGGGCAGCACGCGCAGAAGAGCGACACGCGGGTCGAGGCGAGCTTCGACGTCGAGGCCTCCACGACGCTCTCGGAGGCGCAGAAGCGTCGCGTTGTCGGCAAGGCCGGCCCGGTGCTGCGCGCGATCGCGCAGGACGAGCGCAGCCAGTGGCGCAACCGCGAGCTGGCGACCGAGCGGCTGGTCGAGGCGCTGCGCGAGGCACTGCGAGTCCCGAGGCGGCGGCGCCCGACAAAGCCGACGAAGGCCTCACGCGAGCGGCGCCTGGAGCAGAAGCGGCGGCGCAGCGACACGAAACGCCTGCGCCGGCCGCCCGAGTGAGCGCTGATTTTCTTACGGACGCTTTACGGCTCGCTTACCCCCGCGTAATGGCGACCTGACATCGGCGGGGAAGGATGCGACTTGATGGCGCCTCTCCCCGAAGAAGGAGTCGAGAGATGAGAAAGCGTGTCCTGCTCGCCGCGGCGCTCGCGCTGACGGTGCTCACCACCGGAGCCTCGGCGACACTCGCCGCGAACCGCAGCTCCACCGTGCTCTTCCTGTTCAACGGCCGGCTGCTGGCCGACGCTGGAAGCTCGTCGACACTTGCCGTCGACGTCAAGGGCGGCAACCACATTGCGCTCAAGAAGCTGATTGGACAGAGCGACGACCGCAACTTCGCCGTCGACTCGAACACGCAGTTCCTGCGCTGGACGCACGGTGTCCCGACGGTCGTCCCCGAGTCGAACCTGCTCGCGGGTGACCGCGTGACCGTTCGGATCCGAGCCGACCGCAGCTCGTCCCTCTCCCAGGTCGAGTCGACCCCGGCACGCCAGGTCGCCGACCAGGGCCCGTCGGGCCGCTTCCCGCGCCAGCCGCTCTGGCTGTTCATCGGGACGCTCAACGGACCGGCGAGCGGCGGCCATGTCTCGCTGCACATCACGAACGGCAACCTGCGCGCCTTGCGGGGGATGCTCGGGCAGCCGCTGAACGAGACGTTCAGCTATGACGCCCATACGGTCTTCGTCCTCTGGCAGGGCCGCGTCCCCACACTGATCTCGCCCGGCCAGCTGAAGGTCGGGGACAGGATCTCGGTGCGGATCCGCGCGCCGCAGCGCTATTCGCTGGCCCAGGTCGAGGCGGTTGCGGCAAACCACGTGGGCGACCACGAGCCCGGCGCCTAGGCTCCTTCGTCTGCTTGTACGAGAAAGGCCGCCCGGGGCGGCCTTTCTCATTCCTCCACTCGCGCGAGGAAGCCGCGGACGAGCTCGAGCGTCTCCTCCGGCTCCTCGGCCTGCGCCATGTGCGAGCTCTCCTGCATGACGACGAACTCGGAGCCGGGGATCGCCCGATGCGCGACCTCGACGCTCGCCGGCGTGACCTCGTCGTAGCGGCCGCAGAAGAGCAGCGTCGGTGCCTGGATCCTGCCGAGCTGCGGCGTGATGTCCCAGTCGCGGAGGGTCCCGATCACGTGGAACTCGCTCGGCCCGTTCATCGAGTGGTAGACCTCCGGATTCGCGTCGAGGATCGCGAAGCACTCGACCACCCAGTCCGGCCACGGATCGGTGCGGCAGACGTGGCGCTTGTAGAAGACCATCACCGCCTCTTCGTACTCCGGATCGGTGAATGTCCCCGACTGTTCGTGCTTGCGCAGGGTCGCCTCGACCTCGGGCGGCAGCTCCGCGCGCAGCTTCGCCAGCTCGCCCATCCACGCAGGCACCGAGGGCGGCGAGCTCTCGACGATCAGCGAGACGAGCCCGTCCGGCTGCGTGGCCGCGTACTGCATCCCGAGCATGCCGCCCCACGAGTGCCCGAGGAGGTGGACCCGCTCGAGCCCCAGCGCCTCGCGGACGACGCCGACTTCCTCGACGAACAGCTCCGGCGTCCACATCGCCGGGTCGTGCGGTTCCTCCACCGCCGAGTTTCCTGCTCCGAGCTGGTCGTAGAAGACGACGCGCCGCTCGCCCGCCAGCGCCTCGTACGGCTTCATGTGCAGCCAGTTCGCGCCCGGGCCGCCGTGCAGGCAGAGCAGCGGGATCGCGTCACCGTCCTCCGGCTCGACCGAGCGCCACCAGGTCTCGTAGCCGTGGAACGGAATCCGGCCTTCCGCCTCCATTCCAGCGTTTATATCTAGGCTGCACCGCTGATGCGGCTCTGGGGGTCATTGGGTGGCGGCCGCGACATGGCGGTCGATCTCGGCACGGCGAACACGCTCGTGTTCATCCGCGGCCGGGGGATCGTGCTCTTCGAGCCGTCCGTGGTCGCGATCTCGGAGGAGACGGGCAAGGTGCACGCCGTCGGCGCCGAGGCGAAGCGCATGATCGGGCGCACGCCGGCCTCGATCCGCGCGACAAGGCCGCTGCGGCACGGGGTGATCGCGGACTTCGAGATGACCGAGGCGATGCTGCGCCACTTCATCACGCAGGCGGCCGGCTCGCGCTTTGCCTTCGCCCGGGTCGTGCTCTGCGTGCCGAGCGGGATCACCGACGTCGAGCGCCGTGCGGTCGACGAGGCCACCCGCGTGGCCGGCGCGCGCACGGTCTACCTGATCGAGGAGCCGATGGCGGCGGCGATCGGCGCGGGCCTCCCGGTCGCGGACGCGGTCGCGAGCATGGTGATCGACGTCGGCGGCGGCACGACCGAGGTCGCGGTCATCTCGCTCGGCGGAATGGTCGTCTGGGAGTCGATCCGCGTCGGCGGCTACGAGATGGACGACGCGATCGTCGACCACGTCAAGAACATGCACAAGCTGCTGATCGGCCAGGAGACGGCCGAGGCAGCGAAGATCGAGGTCGGCTCGGTCTCGAGGGACGACGACGGCGCCGAGACCACCGTTGCTGGGCGCGACCTCGTCACGGGCCTGCTGCGGCGCGTGACGGTCTCGGGCGCCGACGTGCGACGCGCGCTCGAGGGCCCGGTCGGCCGGATCGTGGCCGCGGTCAAGGACACGCTCGAGCGGACGCCGCCGGAGCTCGCGGCCGACCTCGGCGTACGCGGGATCGTGCTCGCCGGCGGCGGCTCGCTGCTGCGAGGGCTGGACGAGAAGCTGCGCCAAGAGGTGGGCCTCCCGGTGCAGATTGCGGAGTCACCCCTGACCTGCGTGGTCGAGGGCGCCGGCCGCAGCCTCGACGAGCTCGAGACGCTCGAGCGGTCCGCGAAGGCCCAACGCAAGAGCCGCAGCCGCTAGCGGAGACGGGCGAGGAGCCGGTCAACGGCCCCCAGCCGCGCAGGTGCAGGCGCGGCGCGGGGAGTGCCGAGGGGAGCTCGAGGCGGAATACCGCTTCCGCCCTGGGGGCCGCGCCGCAGCGAAGCAAGCTGGTCGAGTTCTTCCGGGCGCACCCACGCGATGCCGGCCAAGCCCTGCGCGTCTCGCGCTACAAACGCGCATGTTGCCTCTTGGTACCCGAAAGGGGGATCGCGCCGCCCGCGACGGCCACACACCCGGTGCCGCCGCCCGCCCCCGCGGCCGACACACCTGCTCCGCCGGCGCCGCCGCCGGTGACCGCTCCGCCCACGCCGCCGGCGCCGCAGTTGCCGAAAGTGGAGGTGCCGCCGCTGCCCAACGTCGAGGTTCCGCCCTTGCCGCCGCTGCTCCCGCTGCCGCGGGTGAACCTGCCTAACCTGCCGCTTCCGGATCTGCCGAAGCTGCCGTAGCCGCCTCGAACTTCGCCCGGCAGCCCGGCCCGCAGAAGAAGTGCGTCCGGCCGCCGCGCTCGAGCGTCAACGCTGTCCGACGGTCGACCGTCATCCCGCAGACCGGGTCACGCGCGCCGCGCCGCAGAGTCAGTACAAACAACGCAACCGCGACGAGCGTGAAGAGGATGTTCAGCACGGCCGTGTAGTTCCAGGTGATGCCGCGCTCGACGATCGAGTCGATCGACGGCCGGGTGGTGGGCACCAGCCCGAGGGCGCTGAAGATCCCGTCCACCGCGAGCGCGGCGACGACCATCGAGCCGAACATCAGCCCGACGACGATCCCCGCCACGCGCCGGCCGTAGTAGCGTCGGTAGACGATCACCAGCGGGATGATGATCAGGTCGGCGTAGATGAAGGCGATCACGCCCGCGAACGAGATCCCGCCGCCCCAGAGCACCGCGGCGAGCGGCACGTTCCCGACCGAGCAGACGAAGGAGAGCACGGCCACGAGCGGGCCGACGAGCACGTTCTCGATCACCTGCAGCGTCCCGCCGTGCCCCGTCAGGAAGAGCGAGTTGAAGAACGACTGCGGCAGCAGCGCGACGAAGCCGGCGATGAGGAAACCCAGGCCGATCTCCCTCCAGAGCATCTGCCAGTCGCCGCGGAAGTTGTGAGCCACGTCCGACCAACCCTGAAGCGAGAGCGCCGGCGAGCCGCCGGCCGAATGGTGCTGGTGCCCCGCGTCGACCGACTGCGCCCGCGCGCGAGCCTGCTCTTCCTCGCGCCGCGAGACGAACACGCGCACGCCGATCCACATCAGCACGATCAGGATCAGGCCGCCGACGAGCTCCGCGAGCGTGAACTGCCAGCCGAGGAAGATCCAGATCACTATCCCGAGCTCGAAGACGAGGTTCGTCGAGGCGAACTGGAAGACCATCGCGGAGGCCAGGCTGGCGCCCTTCTGGAAGAGCGACTTCGCGATCGCGACGGCCGCGTAGCTGCACGACGACGAGGCCGCGCCGAGCCCGGTCGCGAGCGCGATCGTCCCCGGGCCACGGCCGCCCAGGGCACGCTCGAGCCGGTCGCGCGGCGCCCACGCCTGCACCATCGCCGAGAGCAGGAAGCCGAGCACGAGCGCCCACCAGACCTCCCACGCCATTGTGAACGCGTTCGAGAGGCCGTCGCCGATCGCGCTGAGCACGTCCATCGGTCTCGACGATACGGGTGGCGCGCTACTCGACGGTGACGGTCTTCGCCAGGTTGCGCGGCTGGTCGACGTTCAGTCCGCGCAGCCGCGCGATCCGGTAGGCGAGCAGCTGCAGCGGCACGACCGCGAGCACCGACTGCAGGAAGGCCGGCGAGCGCGGGATGTAGATCACGTCGTCGGCGTGGTGCTGGATGTCCTCGTTGCCGTCGGTCGCGATCGCGATCACGTGCGCGCCGCGGGCCCTGGTCTCCTGGATGTTCGAGACGACTTTCTCGTAGATCACCTTCTGGTCGGTCGCCACGCAGACGACGGGCGTACCCTCCTCGAGGAGCGCGATCGGCCCGTGCTTCATCTCGCCGGCCGAGTAGGCGTCGGTCGGGATGTAGGAAATCTCCTTCAGCTTGAGCGCGCCTTCGAGCGCCACCGGAAGGCCGATGTGCCGGCCGAGGTAGAGGAAGAACGGCTTGTCGTAGAGGCGCTGGGCGATCTCCTCGACCGGGTGGTCGCCGTCGAGGAACTGCTCGATCTTCTGCGGAAGCTCATAGAGCTGGTCGAGGATGAACTCGAGCTCCTCGGGCTTCATCGTGCCGCGCACCTGGGCCAGCTTGAGGCCGATCAGCGCCAGCAGCGCGACCTGCGCGGTGAAGGTCTTCGACGCCGCGACGCCAACCTCCAGGCCGCAGCGCGTGTAGATCACCGCCTCGGCCTCACGCGTGATCTGCGAGCCCATCAGGTTCGTGATCCCCAGCGTCCGCGCGCCGAGGTCCTTCGCCAGCTTGATCGCGTTGACGGTGTCGCGCGACTCGCCGGACTGCGAGATTCCGAGCACGAGCGTGTCCTTCGAGAGCACCGGGTTGCGGTAGATCCACTCGCTCGCGATGTCGGGCTCGACCGGCACCCGCGCCCACTCCTCGATCATGTAGCGGCCGACGACGCCGGCGTGGTACGAGGTGCCCGCCGCGACGATCACGATGCGGCGCAGGTTCTGCAGCTCGGTCTCGCTCATGCCCAGGCTCTCGAGCACGAGCTCGCCGTGCCGGATCCGGTCGCCCAGCGTCTCGGCGACGGCGTCGGGCTGCTCGTAGATCTCCTTCAGCATGAAGGTCTCGTAGCCGCTCTTCTCGGCGGCCTCGATGTCCCAGTCGACCTCGACGACTTCGCGCTCGAGCTCGCCGTGCTCGACGGAGACGAAGCGCGAGCCTTCGGGCGTGATCGAGACGACCTCGCCGTCCTCGATCAGCTGGATCGAGCGCGTCTCGCCGATGAAGGCCGCGACCATCGAGGCGAGGAACATCTCGCCGTTCCCGACGCCGACGAGCAGCGGGCACTGATGCCGCGCTCCGACGAGCTCCTCGGGATGGTCGTGATGGATGACGACGAAGGCGTAGTGGCCCTCGAGCTCGCGGTAGGCCAGGCGCGTCGCCTCGAGCAGGTCGCCGTCGTAGTGGCGCTCGATCAGGTGGACGACCACCTCGGCATCGGTCTCGGTGTGGAAGACGTGGCCCTCGGCCTCGAGCGACGCCTTCAGCTCGCGGTAGTTCTCGACGATCCCGTTCAGCACGATCGCGAGCTTGTGCTCGTCGCAGCCGGTGAGCGGGTGCGCGTTTTGTTCGTTGACGGCGCCGTGGGTGGCCCAACGGGTGTGGCCGAGCCCAGTCTTCGCCTGCGAGCCGTTCGGGCCGGCTTCGCGCTTCAGCGCCTGGAGGTTGCCGACGACGCGGACGTAGTCGAGCTCGCCGTCCTCGCGCAGGGCGAGCCCGGCCGAGTCGTAGCCGCGGTATTCGAGCCGCTCGAGCCCCTGCAGCAAGAGGTCCTTACAGGCTCTCTGGCCGACGTATCCGATGATCCCGCACACGTCGAAACCTCCCTTAGAACAGCGAAAGGCCCGGCTGCTCTCCCGGGCCCCTCGTCGGGCCTGGTCAGCCGAGCTCTCGTCTCACGAGAGCGGAGATGGTACCACAGGCCTCTTCGGCCTCCGGGGCCGTTTCCGCCTCGGCCAGGACGCGAATCACGGGCTCGGTGCCGGAGGGCCGCACCAGCACGCGGCCGTGGCCGTCGAACCGCTTGTTCAAGCGGTCAACCTCCTCGCGCAGGGTCTCCGAGAGCTCCTTGCTGGCGACGCGGATGTTCTCCTTCGCCTGCGGGAAACGGGGCATTACCGCGGCCGCCTCCTCGAGCGTCCGGCCGCCGAGCGCGCCGCACAGCAGGAGCGCCGCGGCAAGGCCGTCGCCGGTGACGTGGTCGCGCAGATAGATCAGGTGGCCCGACTGCTCGCCGCCGAGGATCCCGTTCTCGCGGCGCAGGGCCTCGAGCACGTAGCGGTCGCCGACATCGGTCGTGACCACGCGGATCCCGCGCTCCTCTGCGAGCCGGTGCAGACCGAGGTTCGCCATCACCGTCACGGCGACCAGGTCGACGCCGAGGTGCAGCATCAGGATCGCGAGGATCTGGTCGCCGTCGACGACCTCGCCGCGCGCGCCGACCGCGAGCATCCGGTCGCCGTCGCCATCGAACGCCACGCCGAGGTCGGCGCCGGAGCTAGTGACAGTCTGTTGCAAAGTCGAGAGGTCGGTGGCGCCGCAGCCGACGTTGATGTTCATGCCGTCGGGCTCGCAGCCGATCGCCGTCACCTCGGCGCCGAGGCGCTCGAAGGCGGTCGGCGCGATCCCTGAGTAGGCCCCGTTGGCGCAGTCGACCACGAGCTTCAGACCGCAGAGGTCGGTGCCGAAGCGCTCGACGATGTGGTCGAGGTAGCTCTCCTCGGCGACGTCCACGTGGTCGACCTGGCCGGGGCTCCCGGCGAAGGCGACGTCGAAGAGTGCCTCGATCTCCTCCTCGGCCGCGTCGGTGAGCTTGCGGCCCTCGCCGTCGAAGAGCTTGACGCCGTTGTACTCCGGCGGGTTGTGCGAGGCGGAGATGACTGCCCCGAGGTCGAGCGCGAGCAGCGCGACGGCCGGCGTCGGCAGCACGCCCGCGAGCACCGCGTTCCCTCCCGCGGCCACGACACCCCGGCCGAACGCCTCCTCCAGCTCCTCGCTCGACTCTCGCGTGTCGCGCCCGACGAAGACGCGCCCCCCGTCCGACCAGAGCGTCGCCGCCCGGCCGAGCTGCTCGACGAGCTCAGGCGTCAGGTCTTGCCCGACGATCCCCCGGACCCCGTCGGTACCGAAGTAGCGGCGCAATTAGCGCTTGGAGAACTGCGGCGCCTTGCGCGCCTTGTGGAGACCGGCCTTCTTGCGCTCCACGATCCGCGCGTCGCGCGTCAGGAAGCCGGCGCGCTTGAGCGGGACCCGCAGCTCCGGATCGGCCTCCACGAGCGCGCGGGCGATCCCGTGGCGGACGGCGCCCGCCTGGCCGCTCGGCCCGCCGCCGTGGACGCGCACGCGGACGTCGAAGGTGCCCTCGACTCCAGCGACCTTGAGCGGCGCGAGCGCCAGCTCTCGGTGCGTCGCACGCGGGAAGTAGTCCTCGATCGTGCGGCCGTTGAACCAGGTCGTGCCGTCGCCGGGCCGCAGCGCGACGCGCGCAACGGAGGTCTTGCGCTTGCCGGTGCCGGTGTATGTGGCGAGCTCGCTCATGCGAAGACCCTCAGACTTTCTACGTGTCGACCGGTCATTGCAGACGGATACACAGGCAAAGCCTGCGCATCCTGAAAGCGGCGCCGCAAGCGTCGCCTCATGCCTCCACCTTCAGCTCGGACGGCGCCTGTGCCTCGTGCGGATGCTCGGGGCCGGCGTAGATCTTCAGCTTCTTGATCTGGGCGCGCGCGAGGCGGTTGCGGGGCAGCATCCCCTTGACGGCCTTGCGCAGCACCTCGGTCGGACGGCGCTCGAGCTCATCGCGCAGCGGCCGGCTCTTGAGCCCGCCGGGGTAGCCCGAGTGACGGTGATACATCTTCGCGTCGAGCTTGTTGCCGGTGACGTGGATCTTCTCGGCGTTCACGACCACCACGAAGTCGCCGGTGTCGACGTGCGGGGTGTACTGCGGCTTGCCCTTGCCGCGCAGCGTGTCGGCGATCTGCGTAGCCAGACGCCCCAGCGTCTTTCCTTCGGCGTCGACGACGTACCAGCGGCGCTCGACTTCACCGGGCTTTGCGTTCCAGGTCTTCATTCGTGTCTCGACAGAGAAGCGGCGGACTGCTGTCCGCCGGCCGGGCAGTGTACCAACGATCACGTGACCGGCTCGACCAGCGGAGCCGGCGGCCGGCCCGACAATGCAATCCAGAGCGCGGGTATCGCGACTGCGATCGCGCCGCCGACCGCAACGCTGTTCCTGCCGACGTCGGAGTAGGCCAGCCCGCCGATCAGGGCGAGCGCGGCACCGGTCGCGCCGGAGAGCAGGTCGTTGAAGCCGATCAGCCGCCCGCGCTCGGTCGGCAGCGCGAGATCGACCAGCTCCGAGGTCGCCGCGACGTACGAGAAGCTCCACCCGAGGCCGAGCCCGAACAGTGCGACGCCGGTGGCGAAGACGCTCATCGTCCACGCCAGCGCAAGGGTCGAACCGGCCATCACGGCGAGCCCGCCGACAAGCGCGAAGCGGCGGCCGAGCCGGTCGACCAGGTCGCCGACGACGAGCACGAGCCCGTACATGCCGACGATGTGCGCGCTGATCACCGGGAAGACGTCGGATTGCATGTGGCCCTGGCCGACCATCATGAAGCCGGTCAGGTTCATCACGGCGACCATCACCGCGAAGCTCGCCAGTGCGCCGATCACCGCGGTCGGAACTCCGGGCCGACGCAGGATCTCGCCCAGCGCGGCGGGCGCTTGCGTCGGCGTGCCGGGCTCTGAGCGGGCGATCCGCCCCGGGTCGGGCCGGACGGCGAGAACGAGCGCGAGCCCGCCGACCATAATCCCGGCCGCGGCCAGCCAGGGCACGACGAGCGCGTCCGCGTCGAGCTCGTGCCCCGCGAACAGCGGGCTGAAGACCGTCGGGCCGAGGATCGCGCCGAAGACGGCCCCGAAGAGGACGAGCGAGATCCCCCGCGCCCGCCGCTCCGGCGGGTACATGTCGCCGGCGGCCATTCGTGCGAGCAACGCGATGCCTTGCGCGCCGCCGATCGCGGTGAAGCCGATCACGAGCAGCACGGCGGAGTCGATCCCGCACGCGAGCGCCGTCACGCAGCACCCCGCGATCCCGAGCCCGAAGCCGCCCGCGAGTACCGGAACGCGCCCGACGCGGTCCATCAGCCGCCCCGCGGGCATCGCGCTGAGCGCCCCGGCGAGCAGGAAGATCGCCGGGCCGAGGCCGAGAATCCCCTCGATCCCGGTCACCAGCACGAGCGACGTGGTCGCGACGGCGACGCCCAGCTGGAGCATCCCGGAGAGGCACGTCAGCGAACCGGCGAGCAGGACGGTGTTCCGCGCGACCGGGTAGTCGTTCACGCGAGCAATCTTCGCAGGCCGTCACGGAAGGCCTCGGCTCCCCCGTGGGAGGGGTGCCGCACGCCGGGCGCGCCGAGCTGCCACTCCGCCAGGCGGCCGACAGCGATAACGCGGCGGTCGCGGGCGAGCTCCTCCAGGAATCCGCGGGAGGCGTCGATCTCGGCCCGCGTGGGACGGCGGTTCGAGGCGGGCTGCCCCGGGAGGTGGGGGTGCGTCGGGACGACGTTCCAGCACAACGTCCGGTCCTCGAAGTCGAGGTCGGCGAGCGTGCGACGGACGATCGTCGCCGTCGCTTCCGCCGGCCCTCGGCCGGTGAGCTGGCGCTCCGAGGTGAACGGGATTCCGGAGACACGCGCGCCGCGGTGCCCGGCCGCCTCGCCGACGAGCAGCAGCGGGGCCGCCTCGCGCGACTCGAGGTACGCGCACAGCCGTTGGCAGCGCGCGGCCGCGCCGTCGCCGTCACGATAGAAGTTGAACGTGGCGCCGATCCGGGCATGGCGCAACCGGTCGATGAGCTCTTCCATCAACATCCGCACTCTGACGGACGGCGGCCAGCAGCCGGCCGAGATCGCGCGCGAGGTCGCCGAGTTCCTCTCGGCCGCGAAGCACTCGCTCGATCTCGCGCAATACGATTTCCACCTCGGCGAGGAGACGTCCGCGGTGGTGGGCGGAGCGTTGCGGGAGGCGCACGCCCGCGGAGTGGCCGTGCGGATCCTCTACAACGTCGACCACGCGAACCCGATCCCGGTGCCGCCGCCGCCGGAGCCGGACGTCCAGCTGATCGCCGCGCTCGAGGTGCCGGCCAGGGCGATCGCGGGTGTGCCCGACCTGATGCACCACAAGTTCGTCGTGCGCGACAACGAGGCGGTCTGGACAGGCTCGATGAACTGGACCGACGACTCGTGGTCGCGGCAGGAGAACGTGGTCGTGACGGTGGCCTCGCCCGAGCTCGCGCACGCATTCACGCTCGACTTCGACGAGCTGTGGCGCGATGGCGACGTCGAGCAGAGCGGCTTCGTCGAGCCCAGGCCGGTCGTGGTCGACGGGGTTCGCGTGCGGCCGTGGTTCACGCCCGGCTTCGCCGACGCGCTGACCTCGCGGCTCGCGAAGAAGATCGGGCATGCCGAGAAGGTGCGGATCTGTTCGCCGATCATCACCTCGGCGCCGGTGCTCGCGACGCTCGCGCAGCGGATCGCGGACGGGAGCGGTGACATCGCCGGCTGCCTGGACACGACGCAGGTCGACGACGTGATCCGCCAGTGGCAGGCGGACGGGAACGTCTCGTGGAAGCTGCCGCTGCTGCGGCAGGTGCTCGCCGGCTCGTTCTCGGGCAAGCGCTCCGAGCACTGGCTGCCGACGGGGAGCCTGCACAACTTCATGCACGCGAAGATCGTGGTCGCCGACGACGTCGTCTTCGTCGGGTCGTTCAACCTCTCGCACTCTGGCGAGAAGAACGCCGAGAACGTGCTCGAGCTCGAGTCTCCGGAGCTGGCTACGCGGTTGAGCGCGTACGTGGACGAGGTGCGTGCGCTGTACCCGCCGGCCGGCTCCCAGGTCGACTCTCCCGCCTGAGCCCGGGCGACCTTACGCCGCGGCTATTCCCACTCGATCGTCGATGGCGGCTTCGAGGTGATGTCGAGCACCACGCGGTTCACCGCCGGGACCTCATTCACGATCCGCGACGAGATCGTCTCGAGCAGGTCGTACGGCAGTCGCGCCCAGTCGGCCGTCATCGCGTCGTCGCTAGTCACAGCCCGCACGACGACCGGATAGCCATACGTCCGCTCGTCGCCCTGCACGCCGACCGAGCGGATTGCCGGCAGCACGGCGAACGACTGCCAGAGCTCGCGATACAGGCCCGCCCGCCGCACCTCCTCCTGCAGGATCGCGTCGGCCTCGCGCAGGATCTCGAGCCGCTCGCGCGTCACCTCGCCGATGATCCGGATCGCCAGCCCCGGGCCCGGGAACGGCTGCCGCCAGACCATCCGCTCCGGCAGCCCGAGCTCCTCGCCGACCCGCCGCACCTCGTCCTTGAACAGCAGGCGCAGCGGCTCGACCAGCTCCATCTCCATGTCGTCCGGCAACCCACCGACGTTGTGGTGTGACTTGATCGTGGCCGCGACCGAAGCGTCGCCGCCCGACTCGATCACGTCCGAGTAGAGCGTTCCCTGGACCAGATGCTTGATCTCGCCGAGCCGCTTCGACTCCTCCTCGAAGACCCGGATGAACTCTTCGCCGATCGCCTTGCGCTTCTCCTCCGGGTCGGCCACGCCCTCGAGCCGAGCGAGGAACCGCTCCTCGGCCGAGACGTGCACGAGCGGCACGTGGAAGTGGCCCTCGAAGGTCTCGACCACCTGTGCCGCCTCGTCCTTGCGCAGGAACCCGTGGTCGACGAAGACGCAGACGAGCTGGTCGCCGACCGCCTTGTGCACGAGCAGGGCCGCGACCGCCGAGTCGACACCGCCCGACAGCGCGCAGAGCACGCGGTCGGAGCCGACCTGCGCCCGGATTCGCTCGACCTGCTCCTCGATCACGGCCGCGGCCGTCCAGGTCGGCGGCGCATCGGCGACGGCGTAGAGGAAGTTCTTCAGCACCTCCTGGCCGTTCGGCGTGTGCACCACCTCCGGGTGGAACTGGACGCCGTAGAGCCCGCGCTCCGGGTCCTCGAAGGCCGCGATCGGGGCGGCCGGCGAGCCGGCGGTCACGCGCGCGCCGGCTGGCGGTGCGGTGACCGAGTCGCGGTGGCTCATCCAGCCGGTCTGCTCGGCGCCGAGACCCGCGAACAGCTCACCCTCGGGCTCGATGCGAACCTCGGTCTTGCCGAACTCCGAGACGCCGGTGCGCTCGACCGTGCCGCCGAGCTCCTGCGCCATGAGCTGCATCCCGTAGCAGATGCCGAGCGTCGGCACGCCTAGCTCGAAGAGACCCGGATCGACCTGCGGCGCTCCGGCCGCGTACACCGAGGCCGGTCCGCCGGAGAGCACGAGAGCGCGAGGCCGCCGACCCCGCGCCTCCGCGGCCGAGATCGAATGCGGGACGAGCTCCGAGTAGACCCGCGCCTCGCGCACCCGCCGGGCGATCAGCTGCGCGTACTGCCCGCCGCAATCGAGCACCAGCACCGGCCGCTCTTCCGGCGACGGCTCGGCGACCGGGAGCTGGACGACTTCACCGGGCACTACCCCATCCCGATGCGCTGGGCGTGCTGCAGCGACTTGCCCTCGGTCTTGATCGCCGGCGCGAGCATCACCTCGGCCTTCTGGAAGTCGTGAATCGACTCGTAGCCGCAGGTCGCCATCGAGGTTCGCAGCGCGCCCATCAGGTTGAGCGTGCCGTCGTTCTCGCGGGCCGGGCCGATCACGATCTCCTCCAGCGTCGCGTTCTGGTCGACCGCCACGCGCGCACCGCGGGGCAAGGTCGGATGGAACGTCGCCATGCCCCAGTGGTAGCCACGGCCGGGCGCTTCCTTCGCGCGGGCGAGCGGCGAGCCGACCATCACGGCGTCGGCGCCGCAGGCGATCGCCTTCGAGATGTCGCCGCCGGTGCGCATGCCGCCGTCGGCGATCACGTTCACGTACTTGCCGGTCTCGAGCAGGTGCTGGACCCGAGCCGCCGCAGCGTCCGCGATCGCAGTCGCCTGCGGGACGCCGACCCCGAGCACGCCGCGCGTCGTGCACGCCTGCCCCGGCCCGACGCCGACGAGCACGCCCTCGGCCCCGGTGCGCATCAGGTGCAGCGCCGTCTGGTACGAGGCGCAGCCGCCGACGATCGTCGGGATCGGCAGCGAGGAGATGAACTCCTTCAGGTTGAGCGCATGGCCGTTCGAGGAGACGTGCTCTGCCGAGACGACCGTGCCCTGGATCACGAGCACGTCGAGCCCGGCCTCCAGCGCTAGCTCGTAGTGGTCGCGCACCTTCTGCGGCGTCAACGCCCCGGCCGCGAGCACGCCTGCCGCCTTGATCTCCTCGATCCGCTGGGCGATCAGCTTCGGCTCGACGGGCCGCGCGTAGATCTCTTGCATCCCGCGCGTGGCCTGCTCCTTCGACAGCTTCGCGATCTTCTGGAGCTGACCCTCGGCCTGCGCGTAGCGCGTGTAGATCCCTTCCAGGTTGAGCACGCCGAGCCCGCCCAGCTTGCCGAGCTCGATCGCGACCTGCGGCGAGACGACGCCGTCCATCGCCGAGGCCAGCAAAGGCAGCTCGAGCAGGTGCGGGCCGAGCTTCCAGCCGATGTCGACGTCCTGCGGGTCGCGCGTCCTCCTGGAGGGCACGATCGCGATGTCGTCGAACCCGTACGCCTGCCGCGCCTTCTTGCCTCGCCCGATCTCGATCTCCACCCGAACTACCTCCCCTTGATGCAGAAAGGCCCAGGCATCGTCGCGATCGCCTGGGCCGAAAAACCGTTCTTGCTGCCGTCTCTCAAGTGGACGGCGATGGTACCACCGTCCTCAGACGACCCTTAGCGACGGCGAAGGTAGGGAACGCAGAAGACGTTTGGGCAGTGCAGGCCCTTCACCTGGCCGCCGCCGACGTCGCGGTAGCTGACGAACGGCAGGCCGTCCGCGCCGACGGTGATCGACGTGCTCCAGCCGACCTGGCCGGGCGTGTCGACCGCGACCGAGGTGGCCACGTCGCAGAGCACGTCGGCGCAGTGGGCGACCTTCAGGTCCTGCGTCCCGCCGGCGCCGTCGTAGTAGCTGATCACGCCGAGGCCGTCGACGCCGAGCGTGATCGACGAGTACTCGCCCTTGATTCCGGCGTCGACCGACTGCGTCGTCGCCGTCGAGCAGGCGAGGTTGGAGCAGTGGGCGACGTCCAGGCCTCCGCTGACGCTGCGGTAGCTGATCAGGCCGAGCCCGTCGGAGCCGACCGTCAGCGAGGTGTAGAGACCGACGGTGCCCGTGCTGTCGAGGGTTGTGGCGTTGACGCTTGCACAGAACGCGTCGGCGCAGTGGGCGACCTTGAGGTCGGCGTTCGCACTGTCGAAGTAGCTGACCAGCGGCAAGCCGTCGGCGCCGGTCGCCAGCGAGGCGTAGGCGGTCGTGGTCGAGTCGATCGGGTTCGAGGTCGCGGCCGAGCAGGCGAGGTTCGAGCAGTGCGCCACGCGGAGCTGGCCGTTGTCGACGTACGCGATCAGGCCGAAGCCGTCGAGCCCGACCGTGGCCGAGGTGTAGTCCTGGACGACGGTTCCGCTCGAGACGACCGGCGCTGTCGTGGAGGCGGTGCACGCGGGGTTCGCGCAGTGGGCGGCCTTGAAGTTGCCGTTGGTCGCGTCCACGTAGCTGACCAGGCCGAGCCCGTCCGAGCCGATCGTGAGCGACGGGTAGCGGCCGACGTCGGCGGCCGAGGCGTCGACGGTGGAGCTGCTCTTGGTCGAGCAGGCCGCGTCGTTGCAGTGCACGACCACGAGGCTCTTCGACGAGTCGTCGAAGACCGCGACGAGCGGGAAGCCGTCGGGGCCGGCGCTGCTGGAGGAGTGCGCGCCGCCCGCGTCGAGGCTCACCCTCGAGACGGTCGCGCGGCCGAGGTTCAGCAGGCCGAAGCCGCCGGGCGGGCCGACGAGGCCCTGCACGCCGGTCGTCCCCTGCGGGCCGGCGGGGCCGGTCACGCCCTTGAAGCCTCTGAGGCCCTGGATCCCCTGCGCGCCCTGCGGGCCGACGGATCCGGCCGGGCCACGCGCGCCCTCGGGGCCGGCGGGGCCCATCGGGCCCTGCACCTTGACCGGGAGCACCGAGGCGGGGAACTTGCCGTTCTTGCCCAGCGGGAGCAGCTTGCCGGCCTTTGGCTTCTTCGAGGCGGCGATCCCGCTGACCTTGGCGGCGTTCTTCGCGAACAGCGCGACGCGGACCGCGCTTCCGGCGATCCCGTTCGGAGTGGCGGTGAGGACTGCGACAACCAGAGCGGCCGCAGACAGCACCACAGGCAGGCGCTGACGATTCATCGCCCGGCAGGTATCGGCCGCGGCTCGAAGCGGCTTTAGCTGCCGACGGGCTCGAGCTGAGCCACTTCGACCGAGCTGATCAGGCGGCCGGCCTCGCGTGGCTCGAACCTGCCCGCGCCGATCTCGAGCGTCGCGGCGGCCCCGGCGGCCACTGCGGCGCGCAGCGCCTCCTCGTCGGAGCGGCCGTCGAGCCGCGCCGCGACGAAGGCGGCAAGCAGGACGTCGCCGGAACCGACCGCCGAGACTGGGTCGACCAGCGGCGCGACCGCGCGGTAGCGGTTCGTCTGCCGCTCGCTGCGCAGCAGGGCCCAGCAGCCGGACTCGCGGGTGATCAGCACGTTCCGCGCGCCGAGCTCGGCGATCGTCTCCAGGCCGGTGAGAAAGTCGTCGTCGTCGTTGAACTCCTGGCCGACGAGCGCCTCGGCCTCGCGCTCGTTCGGCGAGACGAGCAGCGGCTCGGCCTGCACGCCCAGGCGCAGCGGCTCGCCCTCGGAGTCGAGCACGGTCTGCGCGCCACGGCGGTTGAGCTCGCGCACGGCCTCGGCGTAGAAGCCGTCGTCGATCCCGCGCGGAAGCGAGCCCGAGAAGACGACGTAGGCGGCGCCCTGTGAGAGGTAGACGAGCTTCTCGAGCAGCATCTCGAGCTCCTCGGGCGAGACGTGCGGGCCCCACTCGTTGACCTCGGTGTAGCTGCCGCCGGTCGGGTCGACGATCGCAGTCGAGGTACGCGATTCGTCGTCGATCCGGACGAAGTCGTTCAGGATCGCCTCGGCCGTCAGCTCCTCGACGATGCGGGTGCCGGTACGGCCGCCGGCGAGCCCGGTGGCGACCACGGGCACGCCCAGCCGCTTGAGCGCCCGCGCGATGTTGATGCCCTTGCCGCCGGCGAGGGTGAGCCCGGCGCTGGCGCGGTGGCGCTGGCCGCGCTGGAAGTTCGGGACGGTCAGCGTGCGGTCGATCGCCGCGTTCATGGTCACCGTGACGATCAGGAGAACCACCCCGTCATGTGGTGCAGGGTACGTGTCGCGTACCAGCCGACGCGGCCAGCCATGCCGGGACGCGAGACGGCGCGCGAGGCGACGAGCGGCACGACGCCGACGAGCTCGCCGCGCTGGTACACGCGGACCTGGCCGAGGGACTGTCCCCGGGACACGGGCAGCTCGGCCGTGTTCATCGCGACGACCCGCCGGACGAGCGGGAAGTCGACCCGCAGCGACGGCCTCAGCGAGGCGGCGGCGACCAGCGCGACCGGCTCGTGCCCGTAGCCGACGACGGCCCGCGCGTAGACGTGGCCTTTCGTGACGACTCTCGCCGCGCGGTAGCGCGAGAAGCCCCAGTCGAGCAGCTTCGCCAGGTCGGCGTTCCGCTCGCCGCGGTCCGGGCTGCCGAGCAGCGTCGCGTAGACCGTCACCGGGCCCCGGCGCGCCGCCGCGACCTCGTTCCAGCCGGCAGCCGAGGTGTGGCCGGTCTTGACGCCGAAGATGCCGGGGTAGCTCGAGAGCAGGTCGTTCCAGGTGTGCAGCGTGCGCCCGCCCGCGATCGTCGCCGCCTGCTGGCGGACGATCTGCCGCACGAGGGGCCGGTGCATCAGGATCCGGGCGAGCAGCGTCACGTCGCGGGCGCTGGAGACGTGCCCGGTCGCGTCGAGGCCGTCGGGCCGGACGTAGTGCGTGTCGCGCAGGCCGAGCTGCCGCGCACGCTGGTTCATCAGCGCGACGAAGTGCTCCTCGCTTCCCTTGCCCACGTAGTCGGCGAGCGCGTCGGCGGCGTCGTTCGCGCTCTGGATCAGCGCTGCCTCGAGCAGCTCGCGGACGGTCAGCCGCTCGCCCGCCCGCAGGTTGGCGCTCGACTCGCCGACGCCGGCGGCCCGGGTGCTGACGGTGACGACGTCGGAGGGCCGCGTGCGCTCGACGGTCAGGAGCACCGTCATCAGCTTGGTGATGCTCGCGATCGGCACTCGCTCGCGGGCGTCCTGAGCGGCCAGCAGCTCGCCGGTCGTGCCGTTCTCGACCACGTATGCGCGGCCGGTTACCTGCGGCGGGGCCGCAAGCACGGGAGCCGCGAGCGCGAGAGCCGCGGCGGCGAAAAGAAGGCCCTTCAAGCGGGCGGCAGTCTATGTCTATTTCACGCGGACGCGCTGGCCGACGATCAAGTTCGTCGGCTCGATCCCGGGGTTCAGCGCCAGCAGCTGCTCGACGGTCGTGTCGAACTTGATCGCCACGTCGCTGAGCGTCTCACCGGTCTTCAGGCGGTAGAAGCGGCGGCGCTTGACCGGGACCGGGGTCGTGGCGGGCAGGGTCGGGACCGTCTGCGTCGCCACGGTGGTCGCCGGCGCGGGGTCGCTCTGTAGCCCGGAGCGGACGAGCAGGACCGCGATCGTGACCGCGAGCAGGAAGGCGGTCGGGGCGCCGTAGCGCTTCGCCTGCCGTCGCCAGCCGCGCTCCACCGGCTACCAGCCGGAGACGGCCCAGACATCACGCCGCAGCCGCGCGGCTTCGGCCGAGGCGGCCGCGCGCCAGTCTTCCTGGCCGTTGCGAAAGGCGTAGATCACGCTTCGCGACGCGTTGACGAGGGCGCTGGCCGGGCCGCTCGTGAAGGCACGGGCGAGGTCGGCCGGGGTCGCGCCCTGGGCGCCCACGCCCGGCAGCAGCAGGATCGCCTGCGGCAGCAGCCGGCGCGCCTCGCCGACCGCACGGGGGTGCGTCGCGCCGACGACCGCGCCGACGCTCGAGAGCCCGCGCTCGCCGACGAGCTCCTCCCCGAGCTCGTGCACGAGCCGGGCGACGTGGTGCCAGACCGGGTGGCCGTCGGAGAGCTTCAGGTCCTGGACGTCGGCGCCGCCCTCGTTGGAGGTCTTGACGACGCAGAAGATCCCGCCGCCGTGGCGCCGGCAGGCGCCGAGGAACGGCTCGAGCGAGTCGCGGCCGAGGTACGGGTTGACCGTCATCGCGTCGGCAACCGGCGGGCCCTCGCCCCGCGGCTCGAGATAGGCCGTCGCGTACGCGCGCGAGGTCGAGCCGATATCGCCGCGCTTCGCGTCCGCGAGCACGACCAGGCCGGCCGAGCGCGCGTAGGCACAGACGTCCTCGAAGGCGCGCAGGCCGTCCGCGCCGAGCGCCTCGAAGAAAGCCAGCTGCGGCTTCACGCCGACGACGTGCGGCGCGACCGCGTCCACGATCCCGCAGCAGAAGCGGCCGCAGGCGTCGGCCGCCGCGTCGGGCGAGAGGTGCGCGTCGCCGGCGAGCTCGACGGGCAGCAGGTCGGGCCGTGGGTCGAGCCCGACCAGGAGCTGCGAGCGCTTCCGCTCGACCGCCTCGGCGAGACGGTCGGGAAAGAGCGCGGTCGCGACTGCAGGCTCGACCCCCACCAGGCTCAGAGGCTAGCGCGAGCTTCGGCCGAGGAACGAGTGAGGGCCGCTTTCGCGGCCCTCACTGCAAACCTTCGGGAGCTCGGGCTAGAACCCGCCGCCACCACCGCCGGCGCCGCCGGTCTTGACCGCGGTCTTCAGCGAGCTACCTGCGGAGAACTTCGGGACGGTCGCTGCAGGGATCGTCACCTTCTCGGTCGGGTTCCGAGGGTTGACGCCCTGGCGCTCCTTGCGGAACTGGGTCGAGAACTTCCCGAAGCCGGTGAAGTTGACCTCGCCGCCGCTCTTCAGGGTGTCGGTGATCGAGTCGAGCACCGCATCCACTGCCTCGGCCGCGTCGCGCCTCGACAGGTTTGCCCTCTGGGCCACCTTGTCGACGAACTCTTGCTTCGTCACAGTCGCTCCTCTCTTCCCGGTTGCCTAGTTGGGATCACGGCGCAAGACCCTAGCAGGGTTCAGCTTTCGGCTCAACCATGCGGTTTTGCGGCGCTTTTGGACAGTTCTAGCAGCTCGGCCGGTCGGAAGAGCGCGCGCAGACGCACCCCGACGCGCGCGAGAGCGTCCACTCCGCCCTCCTCGCGGTCGACCACACAGACCGCCGTTCCGACCTCGAGGCCGGCCTCGCGCAGCGCCTCGACGGCCTCGATCGCCGCGCCGGCAGAGGTGACGACGTCCTCAACCAGGCAGACGCGTTCGCCCGCCTCGAAGAAGCCCTCGAGCCGGTTGGCGGTCCCGTACTCCTTCGCCTCCTTGCGCACGATCAGGAATGGCAGGCCGGAGGAGAGCGAGGCCGCAGCCGCCAGCGCGACGGCGCCGAGCTCGGGGCCGGCGAGCCGCACGGCGTCCGGCTCGTGCTCGTGCACCGTCTCCGCGATCAGCTCGCCGAGCGGGCCGAGCAGCTCGGGCACGGTCTCGAAGCGGTACTTGTCGAGGTAGTAGCGCGAGCGCCGGCCCGAGCGGAGCACGAAGTCGCCCTCGAGGTAGGCGTGGTCGGCAAGCGCGGCGCCGAGCTCGGCCCGGTCCACTAGCCGCGGGCCGCCGCGAGCAGCTCGCGCGCGTGAAGCAGGAGGGGCACGGCCTCGGGCGAGCCCTGGGCGAACGTCACGAGCGAGCCGTCGTCGAAGAAGAGCTCGACCCGGTCGCGGCTGCGGCCGGCGCGCCGACGCAGCAGGACCGCCCCGGCGGCTGAGCCGAGCGCCGCGCCGACGGCCAGCGCCCTACGTGCTCGCATCGTCCTTCTTCCGCGTCGTCGTCGCGCGCTTCGCCGGCGCGCGCCTCGTCCTCGGCTTGGGCTTCGGCTTCGGCTCGGCGAAGCTGCGCAGGGCGCTCTTCAGGTCGTAGAAGACGAGCCCGGCCGTCGGCCCGGGCCCGGTCGTCGCCGCGATCAGGCGCTCCTCGTCCCGTACGACGAAGACACTGCCGCCGGCGAGCGCTACGTCGAGCTGCACGAGCTCCTGCTCGCGCTGGGCATCGGCCTGCCGGAACAGCTCGAGCGCTGCCCGGGCGATACGGCCGGCGCGCTCGTCTTCGACGGTCGAGGCCTCCACGTTGCCCTCGCGGTCGAGCACGACCGCGGCCTCGACCTGGGTCGAGATCTCGGTCAGGTGAGCGAGGGCATCGGCGGCCTGCGGCACGCGCTTGACGCTAACAGACACATACTCCGCCCTGATGCCGTCGCTGCCCCAGCCGCTGGGAAAGTTCTTCGACGACCGCGGCCCGCACCTCGCGGCGATGATCGCCTACTTCGCGCTGCTCTCGTTCGTGCCGCTGCTCTTCCTGACGATCTCGCTGCTCTCGCTGGCCGGGAGGCCGGACGAGTCGAGCTACCTGGTGACGGAGCTGAAGCGGGCCTTCCCGGGCAGCTCGATCTCGAGCATCGTCCACACGGTGCGCGAGATCCAGAACCACGCTACGGCGCTCGGGATCCTCGGCGCGGTCGGGCTGCTCTGGACGTCGCTGTCGCTTTTCAGCGTGCTCGAGTCGGCGTTCAACATCGTCTACGGGCAGCCGAACCGCTCGTTCCTGCGCGGCAAGCTGCTCGCGGTTGGGCTGATGCTGGTCTCGCTGGTGACGCTCTTCCTCGGGTTGCTCGCAGGCTCGGTCGGGTTCGACCTGCTCACTCGCTACGCGGCCGGGGTGGCCGGCAACTCATATGTCGCCTACGGGCTCTCGGTGGCCGTCTCGACGATCGCCGTCTTCGTCTTCCTGTTCGCGGTCTACTACCTGCTGACCAACGTCGAGCACTCGTTCACGGACGTCCTGCCGGGCACCATCGTCGCAGCCGTGCTGCTGGAGGCGAGCTTCCAGGTGCTGCCGATCTACGTGCGCTACTCGAACAACGTCCTCGCACTGAAGGCCTTCGGCGGCCCGGCTCTGCTGCTCGTCTGGATGTACGTGATGGCGAACGTGATCGTCTTCGGGGCCGAGGTGAACTGGCGCCACGCGGAGAAGCACCACCGGCCCAGCGCCGACGAGCAAGAGGCCGCCGGGCTCGCCTAGAACGGCCGAACAGTGACAGTCACTGTGACTGTCACTGGAGGTTCGCGGCGGCTCGGGCGCGGTGGGAGTTGCGGCGCTTCCAGTCGTTGCCGAGCTCGGCCACGGTCGCGTCCTCGCCGGCCGGCAGGAAGACCGGGTCGTAGCCGAACCCCTCCGAGCCTCGCGGCTGCTCGGCGATCCGGCCGTCGAGCACGCCTGAGCCACGCCGCTCCTCCCCGTCGGGCCCGATCAGCACGAGCTCGCAGACGTAGCGGGCGCGCCGGTCCGCGATGCCGTCGAGCTCACCCAGCAGCCGCTCGATCGCCTCGCTGCCCTCGGCGCCGTAACGAGCGGAGCGCACGCCGGGCGCCCCGCCGAGCGCCGCGACCTCGAGTCCCGAGTCCTCGCCGAGCATCCACTCCTCCGCGGGCCCGATCGACCGCCCGTAGACCGCCTTCGCGCGAGCGTTCTCGTAGTAGCTGTCGCTGCCTTCCGGCGGATAGCCGTCCGCGTCCAGCAGCTCGAGCTCCCAGCCCGGCAGCAGCGCCGAGAGCTCCCGCAGCTTGTTCCGGTTCTGGGAGCAGAGGCGAACCGTCAGTCGCTCCAGCGGACCTCCAGCACGTGCTCGAGCTGCGCGATCTGCGACACGATCGCCGGCGCGTCCGCCTTCGGCGGCAGCGTCACGTCGACCAGCACTGTCCTGCGGTCGTGCTCGTGGCCGACCTCGAGCGACTGCAGGTCGCCGCCGAGCGACTCGAGCTTCTCGATCAACGGCGCCGGGCTCTCGCCGGTCGGCAGGTGCACGATCAGCCGGTCGGTCTCGGGCCGGAAGCGAGTCATCACCCGGAAGGTGAAGATCCGCAGCGGCCAAAGCGAGAAGAGCACGAGCGCGGTGGTGATCACCGCCGCCGAGAAGTAGCCGGCCCCAGACGCCATCCCGATCGCGGCCACGACCCAGAGCGTCGCGGCAGTCGTCAGGCCCCGCACCGACAAGCCCTGCCGGATGATCGCGCCGGCGCCGAGGAAACCGACCCCGGTCACGATCTGCGCGGCGATCCGGGTCGGGTCGACGGAGCTGCCGCGGAACTCGCTGAAGCCGTACGCCGAGACGAGCGTAAACAGGCAGGAGCCGACCGAGACGAGCAGATGCGTGCGGAAACCCGCCTCGCGCTCCCGCAGCTCCCGCTCGAGGCCGACCGCGCCGCCGAGGCCCGCGGCGACCACCACGCGCCAGAGCTCTTCCGACCATGTCAGCGACGGGATCTCAAGGAGCAGCATCGAGTGCCGCCTCCTGGGCCTCTCGGATCGTTGCGATCCCCCTCGCGCCGAGATCGAGCAGCTCGTCGAGCTGGGCGCGGTCGAACGTGGCCCGCTCGGCCGTCGCCTGCACCTCGACCAGCCGCTCGGCGCCGGTCATGACCACGTTCAGGTCGACCTCCGCCCCCGAGTCCTCGACGTAGTCGAGGTCGAGCAGCAGCTCGCCGCCGACGATCCCGAGCGAGACCGCCGCCACCGACTCCGGCAGCGCGCGCGAGAGGCCGGCCTTGCCGAGCGCGCGCGCGGCCGCGACCCACGCGCCCGAGATCGACGCGCAGCGCGTGCCGCCGTCGGCCTGGAGCACGTCGCAGTCGACCCAGAGCGTCCGCTCGCCGAGCGCCTCGAAGTCGAGCACCGAGCGCAGCGCCCGCCCGATCAGCCGCTGGATCTCGACCGTGCGGCCCTTCTGCTTGCCAGCGCTCGCCTCGCGCTGCGTCCGCTCGCCGGTCGAGGCCGGCAGCAGCGAGTACTCGGCCGTCAGCCAGCCGCGGCCCTGGTCGCGCATCCAGCGCGGAACGCCCTCGTCGAGCGACGCCGTGCAGAGCACCTTCGTCTTCCCCTGCGAGTAGAGCACGGCGCCCATCGGCTGCTCGAGGTAGTCGACGACGATCTCGACGGGCGCAGCTCATCGGAGCGGCGGCCTTCCCTCACGTCGCGACCAGGTCGGCGACGGCCACGTGCTCGACCTCGCCCAGCGGCAGCTGCAGGAAGCGCTCGCCGAGCGCGCGGAAGGCGGCCGGGTCGCCCGTGGTGAGGAACCGGTACGAGCCCTCCCGGCCCTCCTCGTTCTCGATCCCCTTGCGCGCGAGCGTCTCGGCGACCTCGCGCGCGGTCTCCTCGGCCGAGAAGACGAGCGTCACGCCGCGGCCGAAGACGCGCTGGAAGATCGGCCGGATCAGCGGGTAGTGCGTGCAGCCGAGGATGACCGTGTCCACGCCGGCGTCCTTCAGCGGCGCTGCGTACTCGCGCACGGCCTCGGTCGTCTCGGCCGCGAACGGGTCGTCGCTCTCGATCAGCGGCACGAGGCGCGGGCACGCGACCGGGACGAGCTCGGCGCCGGCGTCGAGCGCGTGCACGAGCTCGGCGTAGCGGCCGGCGTCGACGGTCGCCTGGGTGGCGAGCAGCCCGATCCGCCGGTTGCGGGTCGCCTGCACGGCCGCGTGCGCCTCGGGCGTGATCACGCCGACGACCGGCACCTCGAGCTCCTCCTGCAGCTGCGGCAAGCGCGGCCGAGGTGGCGGCGTTGCAGGCGACGAGCACGAGCTTCACGTCCTGCGCGGCGAGGTAGCCGGCGATCTCGCGCGCGAAGCCGCGGATCTCCTCGAGCGGCCGCGGCCCGTAGGGCAGCCGGGCGTGGTCGCCGAGGTAGACGAAGTCCTCGTGCGGCATCGTCACCAGGCACTCGTGCAGGACGGTCAAGCCGCCCACGCCCGAGTCGAACACGCCGATCGGCCTGGGGTCCACGCGGCGATTCTAGGAGGGCTTACCGCCTGGCGCGGGCGCCCAGTCCGAAGAACTCGCGCGAGCTGTCCCTGCCGAGCAGCAGATAGAGGACGAATGCGTTCGTAAGGGCGATCAGCAACGCGCCGCCGAAGACGGCCCCTCCCGAGCTGAACATGTAGACGACCGCGCCGACCAGCCCGATCACGGAGAGCGCGACCGTCACGTAGTACCCGAACCGGCTTCCTCGCAGGAGCAGGATCGAGGCGATCAGGAAGGCGATGCCGAAGACGAGGGCTCCCGCCCCGAAGGAGTCGTCCACCGAGCTCGCTATGGCGATCCCAAGCACGCCGTAGAACCCCTCGAAGAGCGCCTTGGCGATGCCGATCATCCCCGCCAGGGCGACGGGGAAAGGCGTGTCTCTTGATTCGAAGTCCAGCGGTTCGCTCATGGCACCTCTTCCTGGTCGGGACCGCGCCAGTATCTCCCGTCCCGGCGCTCCGGCCAAGTGCGCTCGATCGAGGGGTACGCTGTCGTGCGCTTTGGCTCGGAGGGTCGCGCTCACCGTCTTCGTCTCGCTCGTCGCGCTCTGCGCGGCCGGGCGCGCCTCCGCGAGCCAGCAGGAGCTGACGCTGCGGATGGACGACGGGGTCGACCTCGCCGCCACGCTCTACGAGCCGAGCGCGGCGCCGCCGCCCGCCGGATACCCGGCGATCGTGCTCTTCCACGGGCTCGGCAGCAGCCGGACGAGTCTCGAGGAGGTGGCGGAGCGCTTCGACAGCGACTTCGCGGTGCTCTCGTTCGACCTGCGCGGCCACGGCCAGTCGGGCGGGCTCGTCTCGATCGACGGCCCGCGCGAGATCGCCGACACACGCGAGGTCTTCAACCAGCTCGCCGCGCGGCCCGAGATCGACAAGACGCGGATCGGCGCCTGGGGCCTCTCGCTCGGCGGCGGCGCCGTGCTGCGCTCGCTCGTCGAAGGCGTGCCGTGGGCGGCCGTCGAGACCTGCGAGACGTGGACCGACCTCTTCACCGCCCTCGCCCCGCAGAACCTGGCCAAGTCGGGCGCGATCTTCCAGTTCCTGAGCTCGGTGCCGAGCGATCGGCTCGATCCGTCCGTGCTCGCAATCCGCGACGACGCGCTGGCGAGCAAGAACCTCGCCGCGCTCCGCGCCTGGACCGACACGCGCTCCAGCCTGAAGCTGCTGAGGACTGTGAAGACGCCCGTCTTCATGTTCCAGGGCCGCCGCGACTTCGCCTTCGACATCGCCCAGGCGAAGGCCGGCTACGCGCAGCTGAAGGGGCCGAAGCGGCTCTACATCGGCGACTTCGGGCACTCGCCCTCGACCTTCCCCGGGCCGGATTTCGTGCAGATGACGAAGCTCGGCCTGGCGTGGTTCACGCGCTACCTCGGCGGCGTGCCGACGACGATCGCGCCGATCAGCCTCGCACCCAGCCCCTGGCGCGGGAAGCTGCGCAGCTTCGCGAAGCTGCCCGCCACCCGGCGGCTGGCGATCGACCTGCCCGGCAACGACCACCTCGCCGGCGCAGGCCGCGCTCAGCGCACGAGCGGCCGCTTCACCGGCAACGCCGAGACCTTCGGCTCGGCGACCGTGCAGGTGACCGCGCGTCTGACGGGCGGCTGGTCGCGCCTGGTCGCCGTGCTGACCGCCGAGCCGCGCAAGGGCTCGGTGACCGTCGTCAGCGAGGGCGGCGTCAACACGGCCGGCCTCAAAGGCACGCGCAAGCTGACGATCCGCCTGCTCGACACGGCGACGCTGATCCCGCGCGGCGCGCGGCTGACGCTGACGCTGGCCTCGAGCTCGCTCGCGCAGAACCCGGGCAACCTGCTGTACCTGAACCTGCCGATGCCCAAGGCCGCGCGTATCGCTCTCGGCCCCGCCAAGCTGACCCTGCCGATCCTGCGCAAGCCGGTCTCGCGATGAAGATCGCCGCCCTCGGCCTGCTTGCCACGGGGGCGCTCGCACTGCCGTCCAGCACGCCCGGGCGTGACCTCGACCGAGATCCTGATCGGGGGCACTGTCCCGCTGAGCGGCTCCGCCTCGGCCTTCGGCACCGTCGGCCCCGGCGCCAACGCCTACTTCAAGTACGTCAACGCCCACGGCGGCGTCTTCGGGCGCAAGATCCGGTACCTCTGGCGCGACGACGGCTACGACCCGTCGCGAACGATCGACGCGACCCGCGAGCTCGTCCAGCAGGACAAGGTGTTCGCGATCTTCAACACCGTCGGCACCGAGCACAACGTCGCCATCCGCGCCTATCTGAACGCGGTCAAGGTGCCCCAGATCTTCGGCGGCACCGGCGCGAGCGTGATCGCCCGCGGCCACAAGCAGTACCCCTGGACGATGGGCTACCTGCCGAGCTTCGAGGGCGAAGGAGCGATCTACGGCCGCTACGTCGTCCAGCACCGGCCGAAGGCGCGGATCGCCGTGCTCTACGAGAACAGCGACTACGGCAAGGACCTGCTGCGCGGCCTCCAGCGCGGGCTCGGCAAGCGGGCCTCGCGGATCGTGGCCAAGCAGAGCTACGAGGTGACCGACACCGACGTCAACTCGCAGATCGCGAGGCTGCGCCGCTCGAAGGCCGACACCTTCATGCTCTTCGCGCTGCCGTACCAGACGATTCAGTCGTTCGTCTACGCCTACAAGCTCAAGTGGCGGCCGCAGTTCTTCGTCAGCGCCGTCTCGATCGAACCGTCGATCATGGCCGTCGCGCGCCAGGGCACGAACGGCAAGGAGACGGATAACGCGCTCAGCGTCGCCTTCGTCAAGGACCCCACCTCGCCGGCCTGGCGCAAGGACAAGGCGGTCGCCCTCTACAGGTCGATCATGAAGCGCTACTTCCCAAGCGGACGGGTCTCGGACGTCTACAACTGGTACGGGATGACGGTCGCCTTCTCGTTGGTGGACGCGCTCGAGCACGCCGGCAAGAACCCGACCAGGGACAGCCTGCGCCGCGCGATGACGCACATGGACGAGCACAACAACCCGTTCTTGCTTCCGGGTGTGGGAGTGAAGACGACCCCGTCGAACTATTTCCCGATCACTAAGGCTCGAATGGTCGCGTACCGAAAGAACCTGTGGGTGCTGTTCGGCCCGCTGGTCAAAGCTCGGTAACACGGTGTTAACTATCCGGGTGCGCGCGACGTCTCACTCCACGTCACCCAGGGGACAACATGAAAGAAGGGGCTACATGAAGAAGTCAATCCGCCTGGCACTGCTCGCCGGTGCCTGCTTCCTCGGGCTCGCGGTCGCGGCGCCCGCGTTCTCCGCATACGACCCGGAGCTGATCATGGAGCAGTCGAGCTACAAGCTCGGCGGTGCCACCACGGCCGACGTGTTCATCGCGATCGACCCTGACGCCGACCCGACCGCTCAGCTGCGGATCTTCTCGCCGGTCGGCTACAACGCCAACCTGACGGCGGCGCCCGGCACGGAGATCGGCAACGTCGTCGCCCGCGTGAAGGCGAAGGCGCTCGGCGGCGCGCTGCTCACGCTCGCCGGCAAGGTGCTCGTCGCCGACCCGACCAACCCGACGATCCAGGCGGCCGCGACCCAGTGCACGGGGAAGACCACCCACACCTCGATCTGGGTCCTGAACACGAGCCTGCAGGGCCAGACGGTCGCGATCCCGGTCTTCGTCGACCAGGTCGGGCCGCTCGTCGTGCAGACGGTCTGCCTGCCCTCGCCCGACATTCCCGAGGCGATGGGCGGGGCGAAGTTCGGCGCGCAGCTCTTCGCGGCCGACTTCACGATCAAGAACGTGTTCACCAACGCCGGCACGAACGGCGACTACGAGTGGTCCGGCGTCTTCACGCCGTACACGCCCGGCACGGCCACGCCGAACCCCGCCGGCACGCTCGAGGCTCGCACGCTCGTGGGCCTGCCTTCGTCGCTGACGCTCAAGCGCGTGGCGGCGAAGCGGGGCTTCAAGCTCACCGGCCAGCTGAAGATCGCCGGCGTCGACCCGAAGGGCGTCAGGATCGACCTCTACGGGGGCAAGAAGGCGGCTCCGGCGCCGAACGCCGTCTCCGGCGGGACCGGCAAGCGCATCGCCTCCAGCGCCAAGCTGCCGTCGAGCGGCAAGTACACGCTGGCCCGGCCGAACGTGAAGTTCGCGACCTTCTTCCAGACGAGGTTCGAGAACTACACGACCCCCTGCATCGGGGCGTCGCCCTCAGGCCTCCCGGTTCCGTGTCACCACGAGCGCATCGCCGCGGTGACGAGCAACCAGGTCAAGGTCCTGAAGCCGAAGCCCAAGAAGAAGCACTAGTCCGCTTGCGCGAGCGGGGCCTTCCTCCGGAGGCCCCGCTCAGCGCTCTGCCGGCAGGTCGTCGTGGCGCGACCACTCGTGCCACGAGCCCGGGTAGTTGCGCGCGTCGTAGCCGGCGGCCCTGAGCGCCAGTGCTGCGAGGGCCGAGCGTGAGCCCGAGTGGCAGTAGGCGACGATCGCCGCGCCCTCCGGCAGCCCGGTGAGCTCGCGGATGCCCCACGGCTCGTGCGGCCGGCCGGGCTCGGCGAACAGGCGCTCGACCTCGACATGCGTCGCTCCGGGGATGTGGCCCTGGCGCGGGTCGCACGGATAGCCGCCGCGGCCGCGGAACTCGTCCTCGCTGCGAACGTCGAGGATCGTCAGCCCGGGATCGTCCAGCCGCTCGCGCAGCTCTTCCCACGTCGGCACGGCCTCCAGGCGCGGCTCGAGCGCGGTCTTGGTCTTCTGCAGCTCAACGGCGCCCTGCTCCAGCTCGCCGGGCCACGCGGCGACGCCGCCCGCGAGGACGGACACCTGCGGATGGCCCGCCACCAGCGCGGCCTGCTGCGAGGCGGCGGCGCCGACGCAGTCGCCGCGGTCGTAGAGCACGAGCCGCTCCTGCCCGGTGACCCCGTGCCGGCCGAGGCGCCGCTGCACCTCGACTGCGAACTCCTGCACCGTCACGCGCGTCGCCAGCGGCGGCGGCGAGCCGAGCACGAGCGGGATCGAGCCCGGCAGGTGCCCGCGCTGGTGCGCATTCGGGCCGCGGACGTCGCCGAGCACGAGCCCCTCCTCGCCCAGGTGCTCCTGCACCCAGGCCGCGTCGACGAGCGGCGGCAGCTCAGACATCGGCGAGGAAGCCCGTCAGCGCGGCGTTGAACTCGTCGGGCTGCTCGAGGTTCGGCAAGTGGCGCGCGCCGGCAAACGCCCTGAAGCGCCCGTGCGGCGCCGCGTGCGCGAGCTGTTGCGCCTCCTCCGGCGGGAAGAAGGAGTCACCCTCGCCGACCGCGACGAGCGCCGGGCCCGCGAAGCCCGCCAGCGTGTCGGAGCGGTCGGCGCGGTCGCGGATCACCTCCAGCGCCTCCACCAGCTCCTCCGTCGAGCGGTCGACCGCCTGCTCCCGGACCCGCTCGACCACGTCGTCGCTCGCGTCCTCCAGCAGCAGCTTCGGCCGCATGCTCTCCCAGAGAGCCTCGGCGCCGCCGCTCTCGATCAGCGCCTTGGTCTCGGCCCGCCCCGCGTGGCGCTCGGGCGAGTCGGCGTCGGCGCGAGCCCCGACGAGCACGAGCCCCCGGACGCGCGCAGGCTCCCGATGCGCCATCGCCAGTGCCGTGTACCCGCCGAGGGAGGCGCCGAAGAGCACGAGCTCGCCCTCTGTTTCGGCGAGCACCGAGGCGGCGTAGTCGTCGATCGTACGCCCGCGCTCGTAGAGCCGGGGCGTGACGACGTCGTAGTCGCGCAACGCCTCGAGCTGCGGCTCCCACATCCGCTCGTCGAGTGGAAACGCATGGAGCAGAAGGAGCTTCACAGCGCGGCTACGACGGCTCGCTCGGCCGCCACCCCGGCGCGCTCGGAGCAGCGCTCGAGCCAGTCCGCCGTCGCAGGCCCGAGCTCGAGGCCGAAGCGCTCGAGGCCGCGCAGGATCCACGGCAGGTAGCCGATGTCGGCCAGGCCGAACTCGCGGCCGCTCAGGTAGGCCTGTGCCTCGAGCGCGCTGTCCAGGTCGGCGAGCCGCGCATCGAGCTGCTCGCGCCCGTCGCCGCGCCGGGCCGCGTAGTAGGCGTCGCCGAGCCGGTCGTCGAAGCGCTGCAACCACAGCCGGCCGAGCGCGCGCTCGGCCGGATCGGCCGGCCACAGCGCCGGCTCCGGGTAGCGCTCCTCGAGGTACTCCATGATCACCTCGGATTCCGGGAGCACGAGCCCCTCGTCCTCCTCGTAGACCGGCACGCGGCCGGTCGCGTTCTTCTCGTACATCCACGCCGGCCGGTCGCCGAGGTCGATCTCGACCGCCTCGTAGGCGATCCCCTTCTCCGCGAGCACGATCCGTGCGCGGGCAGCGTACGGGCAGCGGTCGGCGGTGTAGAGCGTCGGCACGAAGCTGAATCTACCCGCGGCCGGCGCCCTCGAGGCCGAGCACCCCGGCGAGTTGCTGCAGGAGCTCGGCGGCGGGCGGGAGCTCGTCCGGCGAGGAGGCCGTGCGCGCGACCGCCCGCACCTGCGCCGGCTCGGCGCCGGTCAGCCGCGAGACGACCGTCGGGTTCGCGCCGAGGGCGACCACGTCGCCGGGCGGAAGCGGCCCGAAGTGTTCCGGCAGCGACTGGTACTCGTCGACCACGCTGCCGCGCTCGTAGAGCACGTAGCGGACGACCACGCCGTCGTCGACGCTGATCGCGCAGACCACGGCGGCGGTCGCGTTCGAGAGCTCCGAAGCGAGCCGCTCGCGCGACCTGCGGTCGCGGTCGACGAGCTCGGCGTAGACCGCGACCCAGCCGTTGCGCGGCCCCACGACGCGGCCGTCCGAGCCGCCGAGGCGCGGCAGGTACTTGTCGACCTGGGCCCGGACGTTGTCGAGGTCGTCGCTCTGGACGTGCAGCGAGGCGTACGACTCACCGTGCTCGTCGTGGTGCTCGATCCGCTCGATCGGCACGGTCAGCCGCTGCGCCCACTCGGTGAAACCGAGCCGCCGCCAGGCCTCCCGGCCCGCCTCGTTGCGAGTGGCGACGTCGAGCGTCAGGTGCTCGATTCCTTGCTCGCGGGCGCGCTTGCCGAACGCGGCCAGCAGCGTCTTGGCGACGCCCTGCCGGCGCCGCTCGGGAACGACGTAGACGATGTTCACGTGCGCGTAGCCCTGGGGATCGAGCTCGCCGAAGGCGTAGCCGACCGGCTCACTCTCGTCCTCGGCCAGCAGTACGAGCTTGCCCTCGAACATGCCCGGCGTGACCTCGGGCGCGCGCCACGGCCGGTCCCAGTTCTCGGCGAAGATCGCGCGCGTAAACTCGAGCAGCGTCTGCTCGTCGGCGGCGGTTGCTTCGCGAACGTTCATGCGGCGGCCGTCACCCTAGCCCCGGTGAGCAGGTAGTGGGCGGACAGGTTCTGGAACGGCTCGAAGCGCTCGCGGGCAACCTCGAGATCGATCACGTCCGGGTAGAAGGCGCGCACCGCCTTGTCGAGCGCGATGTCGCCGACCGGCCACGCGCGCGGACGCGCGAGATGCCTGGCGAGGAACCACTCGGCCGTCCACTCGCCGAGCCCGCGGATCGAGACGAGCCGCCGCTTGACCTCCTCGTCCGGCAGCGAGGCGAGCTCGTGCAGGTCGACCGGCTCCTGCGCGAGCCCGAGCACGTATTCGGCCTTCCGGTTAGAGAAGCCGAGCGCCCTCAGGTCGTCGTGTGTGGCCTCGCGTAGCTGCTCGGCGGTCGGGAACGCGTACGCCTGGCCGACCCGCCGCCCGAAGCGCTCGATCAGACGGTTGCGAATCGCAAAGGCGGCGTGGAGCGAGACCTGCTGCGCCGTGATCGAGGTGACGAGCGTCTCGAACGGATCCGGGGCGAGCGGCGGCCGGAAGCCAGCGAGCTGCTCGGTCAGACCGCGCAACACCGGGTCGTCCTGGGCCCAGGCATAGAACCCGTCGAGGTCGAACGGCTCGCCGAGCAGCGTGAGCGCCACCCGCTGCGTCTCGCGGTCGAGCGGCTCGACGTCCGCCCCACCCGGCGCCGGCTCGATTCGCATTTCGCGCACGCCGACGACGCGGTGCAGCCCGCCGTCGACCCAGAGGTTCGCGAGGTCCGGCCCGAAGGCACGGAAGCGTTCCGTCGAGAGCTCGAAGTCGAACGGCTCCGGGAGACGGAGCAGGCTCACGCGAGCGCGCGGAAGTCGGTCAGCGGCTCGTACGGAATGCCACGCCGGTCGAGGAACCCCGCCAGCGACCCGGTCGCGTAGACGCGGTCGGCGGCCAGCGCCGCGCAGTAATCGGAGTGGCCGTCGCCGGCATAGGCGACCTCGCCGGGGGGCAGGTCGCCGCGCTTGCACGGCTCGCCGCAGACCTCGCAGGTCTCCGCCACGCGGTAGCGCACCTGCCAGCCGTCGGGCCGGGCGTCGACGCTGTTCGCCCGCAACTCGACGGCATCAAGCACCCCCTCGCGCTCGAGCACCGGCTCGATCAGCTCGTGGAAGCCGGAGGAGACGACGAGCGGGTGTCTCGCGCGGGCGAGCTCGGCAAAGCCGGGCCGCACCTGCGCCTGCTCGACGACGTATGCGACCACCTCGTCGAGCGGTGCCGTGACCGTCGCAAACTCGGCCGAGATCACCTCGTTCAGCGTCATCCGGCGGGCGTCGAGCTCGGCCTCGGCACGCTCGTAGACCTCGGCGTCGCCGAAGCGCTCGAGCACGATGTCGAGCGTGTCCCGCTCGGTCACCGTCCCGTCGAAGTCGAGCACCAGCCGCACGCGGCAACGCTAGCTGCGGAGTGCCTCCGCGGCGGCGGCGAGGTTCGCCCGGCCGGGGCCGTTCGTCGCCACGAAGGCCCGCGCCGCAGCGGGCCGCCACTCGGGCACGCCGGTCTCGACCACGACCGCGCCGGGAACGACCAGCTCGCGCTGCCACCCGTGCCGGTGCGCGTCGCGCACGACGAGCACGACCGGCCGGCCGGAGTCGATCGGCGGCATGGAGTCGCCCTCGTGCAAACGGATCGTCTCGGCGCCGAGCAGCTCGCCGAGACCGTGGTCGGACTCGCCGGCGGCGATCGACGGCTCGGCCCGGAGCTCGACGACGAGCGTGTTCCGCGCTCACGGCCGGGTCGCCCTCTACGCGCAACGCCCGCCGGGCCGCCTCGGCACCGGCCTGGCGATCCTGGAGCGGCCGCGGCGATGTCCACGCTGCAAGCTCGCCGACGCGTCGAGCGGCCTCGGCCAGCCGCTCCTCGGGCACGGCCGCGCCGACCGCCGCGAGAACGCCTTCGACCTGCTCGGGGGTCAGGACCGCGCCGAGACAAAGCGCGTCTGCGCCGGCCGCGAGCGCGCGCACGGCCGAGTGATCGACTTCCTCGGGCCCGCCGGCGCCCTGCATCTCGAGTGCGTCGGTCATCACGACGCCGTCGAAGCCGAGCTCGGTGCGCAGCAGCTCGACCACGGCCGAGTTCCAGGTCGCCGGCGCCTCGCCGAAGGCGCCGAAGCGGATGTGCGCGGTCATTACGACGCGCACCCCAGCCTCGATCGCAGCGGCGAACGGCGGGAGGGCGCGCTCGCGCAGGACGTCGAGGCCCGCCTCGGAAGACGGCAGCTCCAGATGCGAGTCGGCGACCGTCTCGCCGTGGCCGGGAAAGTGCTTGGCGCAGGCCGCGACGCCGACGCTCTGCAGACCCTCGACGAAGGCCGCGACCTGGCGCGCCACGACTTGTGGGTCGGAGCCGAACGAGCGCACGCCGACGATCGCGCTCGCCGGGTCGACCAGCACGTCGGCCACCGGCGCGAGGTCGAGGTCGATCCCGACCGCCGCCAGCTCGCCGCCGATCGCCGCGCCGACGCGCCGCGTTAGGGCCGGGTCGTCGACCGCGCCGAGTGCGAAGTTCCCGGGAAACGAGCTCCCGCTCCCGGCCTCGAGCCGCGTCACGTCGCCGCCCTCCTCGTCCGTCGCGACGATCAGCTCCGGCCGCTCGGCCCGCAGCGAGGCTGTCAGCTCCGCCACCTGCTCGGTGTCCGTGATGTTCTGCCCGTAGAGGACGACGCCCCCGAGCCCTTCGGCCAGCAGCCGCTTCAGCCAGTCGGGGACGGTCTCGCCGTCGAACCCCGGGAAGAGGCAGGCCGCCGCGTCGCTCAACCGCGGACCGCGCCGGCCGTCAGCCCGAACCCGATCTTCCGCTGCACGATCAGGAAGAAGACGATCACCGGGATCGCGATCAGCGTCGAGCCCGCCATTAGGCCGCCCCAGTCCGTGTTGCGGCTCGTGCCGTAGAAGTAGGAGAGCCAGACCGTGGCCGTCTGCTTCGACTGGTCGTTGAGCAGGACGCGGGCAAAGATGTACTCGTTCCAGGTCGTGATGAAGGCGAAGATCGACGTCGCCACCAGGCCGGGCGCCACGAGCGGGCAGCAGGATGCGCGAGAACGCGCCGAGGCGGCTCGAGCCGTCGACCATCGCCGCCTCCTCGAGCTCCTTCGGGATCCCGAGCAGGAAGCCGCGCAGCACCCAGACGGAGAACGGCAGCACGAAGGTCATGTACGTCACGATCACGCCCGAGAGCGCGTTCACCTGGTGGTAGCGCGCGAGCACCACGTAGAGCGGGATGATCAGGCCGGCCTGCGGGAGCATCTGGATCCCGATGATCAGGACGATGAACGCCTTGCGCCCGGTGAAGCGGAACTTTGCCAGCGCGACTGCCGCGAGGAAGGCGAGCACCATCGCGAGCGCGACCGTGACGCTGACGACGATCAGGCTGTTCTTGACGCCGTCCCAGAAGAAGGGCTTGTTGATCGCGTCGCGGAAGTGGGACAGCGTCGGGTGGAACGAGAACCAGGTGGGCGTGGACCCATTGAGCTCGTCGTCCGGCTTGAACGCGCTCGCGACCATCCAGTAGACCGGAAACGCGATCACGAGGAAGAGCACGAGGCCGATCGCGTCCCACACAAAGCGGCTGCGTCGCCGGCGCGCCCTCATGCCGCCTCGTCTCCCGTCCGCACCATCTTGCGCACGTAGAAGATCGAGAGCACGGAGACGATCAGCAGCATCAGAATCGAGATCGCGGCGCCGCGGCCGAAGTCCGTCTTCACGTAGCCCTCCTCGTACAGGTAAATGCCCATCAGCTCGTTCGAGGCGTTGATGCGCGTCTGGTCGATCAGCAGGAACGGCTGCGTGAAGACGCCGAAGTCCCAGATGATCGAGAGGCTCGTCAGGATCAGAAAGATCGGCTTCACGATCGGGAACGTCACGTCTTTGAACACGCGCCAAGGCCGCGCGCCGTCGATCTCCGCCGCCTCGACGAGCTCGTGCGAGACCTGCGCGAGGCCCGCGTAGACCGTCACCACGACGAACGGGATCGCGCCCCAAACGACCAGCGAGGTCGTCAGCGAGAGCTGGGAGAACGAGCTCGCGTACCAGTCGTGCTGGGAGTAGTCGCCGACCTGGAGCTTCGTGAGCGCGTAGTTGAGGACGCCGTTCTCGGTGTTCGTCATCCAGACCCAGACCTGCACGGCGACGACTGGCGGCATCGCCCAGGCGAGCACGAGCCCGGCAGTGAGCAAGATGCGCACGACCGAGCTCACCTTCGTCAGCAGCAGCGCGAGCAGCGTGCCGATCCCGATCGTCAGCGCGACGTTGGCGATCGTGAAGACGATCGTCCGCAGCAGGACGTCCCAGAAGACGTGGTCGTGCAGGATCGAGCTGTAGTTGGCCCAGCCGACGCTCGTCCCGTGGTGCGCGATCAGCTCGAAGAGGCCGTACTTCTGAAAGGAGAGGCGGGCGAGGTGGTAGAGCGGATAGCCGAGGATCGCCACGATCACCGCGACGACCGGCAGGATCAGCAGGTACGGGGCGGCCCCGTGCAGGAGGCGGGCGAACGTGAACGGGCGACGCCGCCGAGGCCGGAGGGCTGCCTCGGCGGCGTACGCCGTACCACTGGGGAGCTCGCTACTCGTCAAGCGGGTCCCCGTCTCATCTCGTCGCTACTGGTTGAGCGTGAGCTCGATGTTGCTGTCTGCGAACGCGGTCGCCTGCGCGATGCTCGCCTTCCCGGTGAGGATCCGGGCCAGCATCGTGCGGAGGACGTTGCCGTTCTCCACGTTGACCCAGTTCTTCGCGGTCGGGACGAACCAGCTGCGCTTGGCCGCCCGCTCGTTGACGCTGTTGCCGAGCAGGTTGGTGGCGTTCGGGATGTTCCCCTTCGCCTGCAGGCCCTTCTCGCTGGATGTGCTGGTGAAGATGCGGATCCAGTCAGCCGCGAGCGACTTGTCGTTCGAGCCGTTCGGGACCGCGAGGTCGGAGCCGCCGAGGAAGCCCGGCATGCCCTGGCCCTTGACGTGACTCGGCATCACGAACTGCTTCGTCGTCTTCGTGTACTTCTTGCCGACGCAGCAGCTGAACCACGCGGGGCCGACGATCGAGGCCGCCTTGCCCTGCGAGTAGACGTCGTACGGCTGCGGCCGGTTCTCGATGCCCGTCTTGCTGCCGCGGGAAGCGGCGTTGAAGAAGCGCTTGTACGCGGCCAGGCCGGCCTGCGCCTTCTTGGACTCGAGCTGCCCGACCCACTTGCCGTTCTTCAGCTTCGCGATCTGGCCGCCGAAGTCGTAGACGAAGCTCATGGCGAAGTACCAGTCGGTGCCGGCGATGTAGACCGGCGAGAAGCCCTTCTTGCTGTTCAGCTTCCCGAGCCGCTTGGCCGTCGCCGTGAACTGCGCGAGGCTGGTCGGCGTCTTGGCATGGGCCCTGGCGTACAGGTCGCTCCGGTAGGTGACGACGCGCGAGCCCGCGTAGTACGGGACGCCGAACGTCTTCCCGTTGTAGATCCCCGAAGCGGCGAGGCCCTTGAGCCAGTTCTTCGAGTTCGGGAACGAGCCCTTCTGCGAGGTCAGGTTCGCGAACGCGCCCGCCGCCATGTACTTCGTCATCTCCGTGTTGCCCATCTCGATGACGTCAGGCGTGTTGCCACCTGCGAGCGTGGCGTCGAACTTGCTCAGGTGGTCGCCCCAGGTCTGATACTGCACGTCCACGTTCACCCCGGGGTGCTTCGACTCGAACTCCTGATTGGCGGCGGCCACCAGGTTCGGCCAGCCCGACTGCGCGTCAACCTGCAGCCAGACCGTGATCTTGCTCGCCGCAGCGCTGCCGGACCTATAGGTGCGCGCGGACGCTGTTGATGCCATGACCGCAAGCGTCAAGACGACGGCGGCCGCGGCGAAGAGGCGTACTCTCATCGACAGTCTCCCACTGACTCGGTCGACGGCCTGCGATTGCTGCGCTCTCCACCCGGTGGCCTGGAGCGCGGCGAACGGCCGCACGATTGGTTTGTACCACTTGGCCACGGCGCGGACATTGGCACAGATCGCGCCCGGATGTCAAGACCAATTGCACAAGATCGGCTCACGAAGCGCCTCCGCGACCGTCACGTTGGTCTTGACCAGCGACTGCCGTGAGCGCCGGACGGTGCGGCAACGGCTGCGCGCTGAGGTCGGTCACGAGGCGGTAGCGGTCGCCCCGGTAGATCGAGTGCACGAACTCCACGATCTCGCCGCGCTCGGAACGCGTGACCCGCTCGAACAGGAACGCCGGCGAATGCAGCGGGATCCCGAGCGCCTCGGACTCCTCCTCGTTCGTCACCGTCGGCTCGATCGTCTGCATGCCCCCCGAGATCACGATCCCATAGCGCGAGCGGAGCAGATCGTAGAACGACTTGCCGTCGAGGTCGCCGGCGCTCAGGCCGGGGACGAGCGCGTCGCGAACGTAGAGCGTCTCGATGGCCATCGACTCGCTGTCGGCGAGCCTGAGGCGCTTCGCGACGACGATCGGCTCGGACGGTGAGACGTGCAGGAACCGGCCCAGCCGTGCGCCGGCCGGCACGACCTCGAGCCCGAGCGTCTTGCTCCCCGGTTGCATCCCGCGGCGGCGCATGTCCTCGGTGAACGAGGTCATGGTCAGCTCCTGGGCGATCTTCGGCTCGCTCACGAATGTGCCCGAGCCGCGGCGGCGGACGAGGTAGCCCTCGCGAGCGAGCTCGTCCAGCGCGGCTCGCACGGTCAGGCGCGAGACGCCGAGATCGGCGCTGAGCTGGCGCTCCGACGGGATCGCCTCGCCGACGCCGAGGTTGTCGATCAGGTCGAAGACCCGGTCGCGGGTCTCGGCTTGCTTGGTCACGTGGCGACCTCGGCGAGCCGGGGCTCGATGGCCGAGTCCGGCAGCAGCGTCTTGCCGCTCTCGGGGTCGAAGAAGTGTAGTCGCGCCGGGTCGAGCGCGAGCTCCAGCGGCTCGCCGACCTGGACCCTCGCACGCGGGTCGACGCGGGCGCTGAAGAGGGCTCTCGACTCTTGCAGGAGCGCCGCCTCGTCGCGGCCGCTGACGTCCGTTGCGACCGCCTCGGCGTCGACGTGGAAGAACACATGAGCGTCGGAGCCAAGCTCTTCGATGACCACGGGAACGACGGTGAAGGTCGTCGCGCCGGGCGCCGCGAACGCAACCGCGCCGAACGCCTCGGGGCGAACGCCGACGACCACCTTGCGCAGGCCGGCCGGCGGCCGCCGCACGTCGTCGAGCGGGATCCGGAAGCCGCCGAAGACGACCTCGTCGCCGTCGATCGCCCCCTCGACGAGGTTCATCGCCGGCGTGCCGATGAAGGCAGCGACGAAGACGTTTGCGGGGTGGTCGTAGAGACGCTGCGGCGTGTCGACCTGCAGGATCCGGCCGCCGTCGAGCACCGCTACGCGCTGGCCGAGAGTCATCGCCTCGGTCTGGTCGTGCGTGACGTAGACCGTGGTCACGCCGAGCCGCGCGTGCAACTGCGCCAGCGAGGCGCGCATCTCGACGCGGAGCTTTGCGTCGAGGTTTGAGAGCGGCTCGTCCATCAGGAACGCCTTCGGCTCGCGCACGATCGCGCGCCCCATTGCGACGCGCTGGCGCTGCCCGCCGGAGAGCTGGGCGGGCTTGCGCTCGAGCAGCTCCTCGAGCCCGAGCAGCGTCGCCACCTCGTCCACGCGGCGGCGCGCCTCGTCCTTCGGCGTGCGCCGTACCTTCAGGCCGTAGCCGATGTTCTTGCGCACGCTCATGTGCGGGTAGAGCGCGTAGCTCTGGAAGACCATCGCGATGTCTCGGCGGCGCGGGGCGAGGTCGGTGACGTCGCCGCCGCCGATCGAGATCTGGCCCGCCGACACCTCCTCGAGCCCGGCGATCATCCGCAGCAGCGTCGACTTGCCGCAGCCGGAGGGGCCCACGAGCACCATGAACTCGCCGTCGCCGATGTGCAGGCTGACGTCGTCCACGGCGGTGACGTCGCCGGAGTAGACCTTCGTCAGTTGCTCGAGCTTGATGTCGGCCACGGGCCCGACAAGGATAGGACCGGTTGGCTCGAAAAGCAAGACCACATTGCATCCAAGCCGTAACTGGTATTGACCACCGGCCTGCCCCGCGCTTAGACTCCGGCCCGATGGCGTTGAGCGAGGGAGCCGGGAGCCTCGACAGGCTCGTGACGGAAGCGCGGCGTGCGGACGCGGACTACGACTCGCGCTCGACCTCGGAGCTCGTGGAGCTCATGAACGACGAGGACGCGTCGGTTCCGGGCGCCGTGGCCGCGGTCGCGGACGAGCTCGCGGCGGCGGTCGACGGGATCGTTGCGCGGCTCGAGGCCGGCGGCCGGCTCGCCTACGTGGGCGCCGGCTCTTCCGGCCGCATCGCGCAGCTCGACGCCGAGGAATGCGAAGGAACCTTCTCCACCGCGCCCGGCCAGGTCGTGGCGGTCGTCGCCGGCGAAGGGCTTTCGTCCGCCGAGCGCGAGGCAGCCGAGGACGACGCCGACGCCGGGCGCCGCGCGGTCGCGGAGCTCGCCCTCTCCGCTGCGGATGCCGTCGTTGGCGTCAGCGCGAGCGGCCGGACGCCCTTCGTGCTCGCCGCGCTCGAGGCCGCCGCCGAAGCCGGAGCCCTGACGGTCGCGCTGACGGCGGTCGAGGAGTCCGAGCTCGCCCGCGGCGCCGACCACGAGCTGGCGGTCGTCGTCGGGCCAGAGTTCGTCGCCGGCTCGACGAGGCTCAAGGCCGGCACGGCGCAGAAGCTCGTCCTGAACACGATCTCGACGGTCGCGATGATCCGGCTTGGCAAGACCTACGGCGACCTGATGGTCGACGTCCGCGCCTCGAACGAGAAGCTCGCCGCCCGGGCACGCCGGGTCGTGCGGCTGGCGGCCGATGTCTCCGAGGAGGAGGCCGAGCGCGCGCTCGCCGAGGCGGACGGCAGCGCGAAGGTCGCAGTCGTCGCGCTGCTCGCCGGCGTGGATGCGGCGACGGCGCGCAAGCGGCTCGAGCAGGCTTCGGGCCACGTGCAGGCGGCCCTCGAGCAATGAGACTTGGCGTCGAAGCCGCACTGATCGGGGGGCAGCTCGTCCCCGGTGACGTCGAGCTCGCGGGCGGTGAGATCGCGGCCTACGGGCTCGCCGGCTCGAACGGCCGCGGGTGCATCGCCGTCCCCGGCTTCGTCGACCTGCAGGTGAACGGCTTCGGCGGCGTCGACTTCATGGGCGCGGACGCCGGCGGTTACGCCCGCGGCGGTGAGGCGCTGCTGGAGACCGGCGTCACTGCGTACCTCCCGACCTTCATCTCCGCGCCCGAGGAGGACCTGCTCGCGGCGCTGGGCAACGTGCCGTTCGATCCGCCCGGCCCGCGGCTGCTGGGCGTCCACCTCGAGGGGCCGTTCCTCTCGGAGAAGCGCCTCGGCGTCCACTCGCGGGCAGCCCGGCGCGATCCCGACCCGGCGTTGCTGGAGCGCCTGCTCGGAGCGGGGCCGGTCCGCCTGATGACCCTGGCACCGGAGCTCTCGGGCGCCGACGAGCTGATCGGCCTGCTGCTCGCGCGCGGGATCGCGGTCTCGTGCGGGCACTCCGACGCGACCGCCGCCGAGGCGAACAAGGCCTTCGACCGCGGCGCGAAGACCGTCACGCACCTCTTCAACGCGATGCGGCCCTTCGGCCACCGCGACCCCGGCCTCATCGGCGCGGCGCTCGCGCGCGAGGACGTGATCGTCCAGATCATCATCGACGGCGTCCACCTCGCCGAGGAGACCGTCCTACTCGTCTGGCGCTCCGCCGCCGGCCGGGTCGCGCTCGTGACCGACGCCGTCGCCGGCGCGGGCATGGGCGACGGCGACTACCTGCTCGCCGGCTCCGAGATCGCCGTTCGCGACGGCGTCGTGCGCGGACTCGACGACGTACTGGCCGGAAGCGCGCTGACGATGATCGAGGCGATGCGGAACCTTCACCAGCTCGGCGTTCCCCTCCCCGACGCGCTCGAGGCGGCCACCTCCGTCCCGGCCCGCGTGCTCGGCCTTCCTACGGTGGGCCGCCTCGATGTCGGGTTCCCGGCAGACCTGGTGGTGCTCGACGACAACCTCGAGATCGACCGCGTCTGCATCGGTGGCGAAGCGCGTGTCGTTGCCTGAGGCAGCCGCGTTGCCCGAGGCGCTCGGCGCCGACTTCCTGGCGGAGATCCGCTCGCAGCCTCAGGCGCTCCGGGCGCTGCTCGAGCACGAGCCCGTCTACGCCGAGGCGGCCGCCCGCGCGCGCGAACAGGGCGCCACAACGATCCGGATGGTCGGTCACGGCTCGTCCGACAACGCTGCCTCGTACGGCGTCTACGCGTTCGGCCTCCTGCCGCGCTGGACTGCGCTGCGCGACTCGATCGCGCTGACCGTCCACTACGACACGCGCATTCAGATGGACGGCTCGACCGTGCTCGCGCTCTCACAGTCCGGCCGGACGCCCGACGTGATCGAGTACCTCACACGCGCGCGCCGCCGGGGCGCCTACACGCTGGCGGTCACCAATCACGAGGACTCGGAGCTGGCGCGCGCGGCCGACGCGATGCTCCCGCTCGCGGCGGGGCCCGAGCGCTCGGTCGCCGCGACCAAGACCTACTCGAACCAGGTCGCCGCGCTCGCGCTCTTCGCCGCCCATGCCGCCGGCCGCGGCGCGGAGATCGCCGACGGGATCCGCACGACCGCCGACCTGCTCGAAGCGGCGCTGCCGAAGCTGGAGGCACAGGCGCGCGCGATCGCGCTGCCGTTCGCCTCCGTCGGGCGCATGTTCACGATCGGCCGCGGGATCGAGTTCGCGACGGCCCGCGAGATTGCGCTGAAGCTGCTCGAGACCTGCCGCGTCGCCGCGGAGCCGTTCACCGCGACCGGACTAGCGCACGGGCCGGTGGCGGCGCTCGACCCGCTCTTCCCCGTCTGGGCCGTGGCCTCGGACGACGCGACCCTGTCCGCCGTCGTCGAGGCTGCCGAGCGCATCCGAGCGGCCGGCGCGACGATCGTGGCGAGCGGGGACGCCGCCGAGGCGCTCGCAGGTGCCGCGTACGTGCTGCCCGTGCCGAAGCCTCCGTCGCCGCTGCTCTCCCCGCTGCTCTCGGTCGTGCCGGGCCAGCTCTTCGCCCTTGCGCTCGCGCAGGCGAAGGGGCTCGACCCCGACCATCCGGCCGGGCTGAGCAAGGTGACGCTTGCCACGTAGCGGCCCGGCGGACGGCCCGTTCTTCGCGGTCGACGTCGGGGCGAGCTGGGTCAAGTCGGGCCTCGTCACGGGCGGCCGCGCTGACGACGTCGCCCGGGAGCCGGTAGCCCTCGGTCTCGAGGCGCTCGTCGCACAGATCGCACGGTTGCGCGACGCTGCCGGCGCCGACACCTGGGGCCTCTGCATCGCCGGCCTCGTCGACACCGCGGCCGGGAGGCTGCGCTACTCGGCAAACCTCGATCTTCGGGACGCGCCCTTGGTCGAGCTCCTCGCCCCGACCGGCCCCGCACCGGCCGTCTTCGCCAACGACCTCGACGCGGCCGCGATCGGCGAGGCGGGCGGCGGCACCCTCGCGCTGCTGCAGGTCGGCACCGGGATCGCGGGGCGCTACGTCGTCGACGGCCGGGTCGTCCCCTCGGCCTCGGGCCACGGCGGCGAGGTCGGCCACCTCCGTTTCCGCGACGGCGGGGTTGTCTGCAGCTGCGGCAACCGCGGCTGCGCGGAGGCCTACGGCAGCTGGGGCGGGATCACGCGGCGCAGCCCCGAGGCGACCGAGCCGACCGAGCTGCCGGCGGACGTCGTCGCGGAGGCCCATGAGGCGATCGGCTTCGCGGCGGCAGCGCTCGTCGCGACGTGCGACCCCGGCACGCTGCGCATCGGCGGCGGACTCGCGTCCGCCTGGGGCGAGACGCTGCTCGACGCCGTGCGCAGAGAGTTGAGCGAGCGCGTCCTGCCCGACGTCGCGGCGGCGACGGGGGTCGAGCGCGCCCGGCTCGGAGACTCCGCGCCGCTGGTGGGCCTCGCTAGAAGTGCGAGGTGACGCCGGCGGGATCCTCGTCGGCGTCGCCCGCTGCCGGCGCCCGTTCCTCGAGCCACGAATAGGCGTACTGCCCGTCGTCGAGCCCCTTGGCGAGCTTGGTCAGGCGCAGCGGGTGGAAGGTGTCGCACATCACGGCCAGCTCGTGCGTCTCGGTCTGGCCGATCGACTTCTCCGCCAGGCCAGGATGCGGCCCGTGCGGGATCCCGGACGGATGGAGCGTCACCGAGCCGACCTCGATCCCCCGGCGCGAGCCGAAGTTCCCGGAGACGTAATAGATCATCTCCTCCGAGTTCAGGTTCGAGTGGTGGTACGGAATCGGGATCGCGAGCGGGTCGAAGTCGAGCTTGCGCGGGCAGAACGAGCAGATCACGAAGTTGCGGCCCTCGAAGGTCTGGTGCGAGGGGGGCGGCATGTGGATGCGCCCGGTGATCGGCTCGAAGTCGTGGATCGAGAACGTCCACGGGTAGACGTAGCCGTCCCAGCCGACCACGTCGAAGGGGTGGTAGTCGAGCTGGTAGGTCTGATAGCCGTCGCGGATCCGCACCTTGACCTGGAACTCGCCGCGCTCGCGGTGCGTCTGCAACTCGGTCGGCGGATGGATGTCGCGGTGGTAGAAGGGCGCGTGCTCGAGCAGCTGCCCGTAGTCGTTGCGGTAGCGGCGCGGGATCTCGATCAGACCGGGTGACTCGAAGACGAGGTAGCGCTGGTCACCCTCGGGCCGGAAGCGATAGGTCGTGCCGCGCGGAACGACGACGTAGTCGCCTTCCTTGTACGGCACCTCGCCGAAGATCGTCTCCAGCGTGCCCGAGCCCTCGTGGACGAAGATCACCTCGTCGCCCTCGCCGTTGCGGAAGAAGTAGTCCATCTCCGCTTCCGGGCGGCAGAGCGAGATCTCGACGTCCTGGTTCCACATCAGCAGACGCCGGCCGCTGATCGCGTCGCCCTCGGGGTCGAGCCCCATGGTCGCGAAGTGCCGGTGCTGGTGGCCGTCCGGGACCCACTCGTCGCGCTTGATCGGCTCGAACTCGTCGACCTTCGTCACGCGGCAGGGCGAGGTCAGGTGGTAGAGGATCGACTCGTTCCCCGAGAAGCCCTCGAGGCCCATCACCTCTTCGGTCAGCAGCGTCCCGTTGTCGCGGAACTGGATGTGCCGCTTGCGCGGGACCTCGCCTCTGACCTGGTACGTGGGCACGCGCGAAGGATAGTCGGGCGCGTCGGCTCAGGCCGCGAGCGCCCGCTCGACCGCGGCGAACGGGATGAAGCCGAGCACGCCCCCGGAGCCCACGTTGTACGCGTAGACCACGCCGATGTCGTCGAGGTGCGCCCGTACGGGCTGCGGCGCAGTCAGCAGCACGCGCTGCCTGCCGGTCGAGAGGTTGATCGCGACCAGCTGCCGCCCGGCCGAGACGACGGCGACGCCGTAGTGGACGTCCACGGCGGGCGCCGTGCCGGCCGGGAGCCGCCACCGATGGAGCAGGTCTCCGCTCCAGAGCGCGTACGTGTTGAGCGTGCCCGCCCGCGTGATCACGGTCAGCTCGTTACCGCGCAGCGCCAGCGCCCGAGCCCCGTCTGCTCGAACGTCCGCAGCACGCGGTCGTCCTGCAGCACGTCGATGCGGCCCTCGGCACCGAGCACGGCGAGCCGACCGCGGTCGACCGACAGCCTGACGGCGGAGGGAACCTCAGCCGTGCCGGCTTGACGCTGCCCGGCCAGGCGCCCGATTCGAGTCGGACTCGTGCCCGTCCGGACGGCGTACGCGAGCGTCGACCCGTCGCCCGCAATCGCCGGAATGGCACCGGCGCCGAGCCTCGTGCGCGTGACGACCTTCTCGATACAGCGGACGAACGTGCTCGAGACTAGCGTCTGCACGTTCCCGTACCTGGTCAGGATCTCGACGTACTGGCCGCCGAGCGCGAGCGCCTCGATGCCGCCGGGCGCATGCCGCTCGGGACAGATCGGTGGCTCGTCCATCAGGTCGGTCGAGTAGTGCCACGGAATCGTCCAGACGCCGATGTGGTCGCACTCGCCGGTCGGGTCTTTCTTGACGAAGATCACGCTGCGGCCGTCGAGGGAGAAGTCGCCGATCGTCGCCGGCACGCGCAGCGGCCCGAACGGCCGCAGCGCGTGCGTCACGGTCGCGAACGGCAGGAACTTCAGCAGCGATCGCCCGGCGCTGCGGTGCTTGTAGAGGTCGTCGTTGAAGACCACGCCGGCCGAGCCGATCTGCGGACGGTCGCCCTGGCGCTTGACGCCGAGGAGCGCGAAGCGGCCGTCGCGCAACCGCAGCACGTAGACGCCGTTCGAGGTCGAGAGAACGGCCAGCCCGCGGGCGACATCCACCGAGGACGCCGAGGCGGGAAGCGGCCAGGCGTGGAGGCCGATCCCGGTTCGGGTGTCGTAGACGGCCAGGCGGTCGGGGAGATCGGGGTTCCTGCTACCCGGGATCAGGACGACACGGTGCCGTCCATCGCCGGCGGCTCGCCTCGGCAGAGTCGCGGCCGCGCGTCTCGTGCAGCCGCCCGCCGACGAAGCCGAGGCCGTTGGCCGCCAGACGATCGTCCGCTCGCAGCCTCGCACCCAGGCGTGGATCGTCACCCGCCCGCCGCTCAATGCGTAGGCATCGACGCGGCCCCCGACGCCAAGGCTGCGCGTTCCCGGAAGGTCGGGATGGCACACGTAGGCGAGGCCGGAGGCGGTGAAGACCAGGGCCACTGTGCCGACGACCCCTAGTCGGCGGACAGCGTGGCCTGGCACGAGCCTCATGGGAACAAGACGACTGTACGCCTGACGGCCCGAGGGGTCAAAGGCGCATTCGCTATCAGCCCCCGGCGGCCTCCAGCGCGAGCGTCGCGAGCCGCTCGCCGATCGCCGGCGCGAACTTGAAGCCGTGTCCCGAGCAGGGCGAGCCGACGACGACGCGTCCGCGCCGTTCGAGGATGAAGCTCTCGTCCGCGGTCGTCGTGTACATGCAGGTCTCGGCGGCGACCGGCTCGGGGTCGGCCAGCCGGTAGGTCGCCTGCGCCCACGCCGCGATCCGCTCGATCAGCTCGGGTTTGGGATCGCCCGGGACATTGGCATCGGCTTCGGGCCCGGCGTGGTGCGCGCCGACCTTGAGCCCGTACACCGGGTCGTGCAGCGAGTACATCTCGTGCGTGTGCCGGCCGGGCTTGAACGAGACGACGGACGGGATCGGCCGACCCTCCTCGGGCCGGAAGTACGCGAGCGTCTCGCGGGTCACCTTCACGGGCAGCGGCTCGTCGAGCAGCTCGTTGACCCACGGGCCCGCGGTGACGACCACCGCGTCCGCGTCGAGCTCGTCGGGCCGGACGCGCGAGTCCTCGCGCACGTCGAGGCCCTGCGCGAAGGCGGCGAGCGCCTTGTCCGCACGGACGATCCCGGCCTCGGGCTGGACGACGACGAACGAGCCCTCGGGAACGCGGATCGGGTAGCGCTCCTCCGCCTCGGCCCGCTCGAGCCGCTCCCAGGCGACGCCGCAGCGCTCGAGCGTGTGGGCGGTGCTCTCCTCGAGCGTCTGCACGACCTCGACCAGGCCGTTCAGCTCGAGCACCGTCTCGCCGGTCTCGCCCTCGAGCTCGCGCCAGAGGCCGAGCGACTCCTGGGCCAGGCGCACGTAGTCGTCCTCGGCGTAGGCGAGCCGGAAGATGCGCGAGCGCCCGTGGCTGGAGCCACGCTCGTGGCCGACCCGGAACTGCTCGTAGACGACGGGCTCGTGGCCGCGGCGCCGAAGCGCCCATCCGGTCGCGAGACCCATCACGCCGCCCCCGATGACCGCAACCTTCATCGTGAGCCGATCGTATTGCGCAGGACGCCGATCCCCTCGACCTCCAGCTCGACCTCGTCGCCGGGCTGCAGCCAGCGTTCGTCCCCGTGCTCGAGGATGCAGCCGGTGCCGACCGTGCCCGAGCCGATCACGTCACCGGGGCGCAGCACCGTGTTGCGTGCGGCGTGCTCGAGGATCGACTCCCACGAGTGGTAGATGTCGCCGAGGTTCCCGCGCGAGCGCTCCTCGCCATTCACGCGCGCGACCATCTCCAGGCGCAGCTCGCCGAGCTCGTCCGGCGTGACGAGCACAGGCCCGAGCGAGGTGGCGAAGTCCTTGCCCTTCGCCGGGCCGAGGCCGACCTTCATCTCCTTGCGCTGCAGGTCGCGCGCCGACCAGTCGTTCATGACCGTGAAACCGCCGATCTGGTCGCCGGCGCCGATCACCGCGGCCACCTCGAGCTCGTAGTCCAGCGCCTCCGAGCCCTCCGGATACGGGATCACGTCCTCGGGGCCATAGATCGCCGCCGGGTTCGAGAAGTAGAAGACCGGGAGCTCGTACCACTCGGGCACGACCTCGCCGCGGCCGGTGACCGCGCGGGCGTTGCGGACGTGCTCCTCGAAGGCGTAGAAGTCACGCACCGACGGCGGCCGCTGCACGGGCGCGAGCAACCGCACCTCGTCGAGCGCGTACTCGGCGTGCTCGCGCGCGTTGCCGCCGCCCGTGAAGTACGCCTCGAGCGTCTGCGCGGCGAGCTGGATCACGCGGTCGCCCTCGATCCGCCCCGGCCAGCCGCGGACATCGTGCTCGAGCGGGCTGAACATGCACAGCTTCATGGTTCCGCCGAGGCACCGCTTGCGGTGCCGGTCTCAGGACGGACAGGCTTTGCTCGTCCGTCCGTCTGAAATGACCGGTCGACACAATCGAATTCCACGCTACGGCTCCGTGTGGACGATCACGTCGCTGATCTCGGGCCGCTCGCGGCGGATTCGCTCTTCGACCTCGCTGGCGCGGGCGTGCGCGTCCGCCAGCGAGGTGTCGGGGTCGAGCCTGAGCGTCAGGTAGGCGAGCAGCCCGTCGTCGGTGCGCAGGAAGCGCAGCTCGCGCGGCGCCTGGCCGGTCTGTTCGCGCACGATCCGCTCGACGAGGCCACGGTCGCCGTCCACGCTCTCGCCCTCGGCGGCCTCGGCGAGCGGCTCGAGGTGGGTCTGGACGGTGTCCACCTCCGGCACCGACTCGACGATCGCGCGCTCGACCTCAGAGGCGATGTCGTGCGCGTCCTCGAGCGGCAGCTCGCCCGGGAGCTTCAGGTGGAGCGAGACCTCGGTCGAACCGCCGACGCGCACCACGCTCAGGTTGTGGATCTCGCGCACGCGCTGGACGCGCTGCGCCGCCGCGAGCGCGCGCTCGCGGAGGGCCGCCTCGTCCTGCTGCGGCTCGACGTGGACGACGACGTCGCTGTCGGGCAACGCCCCGTGTATCGCCTCCTCGACGGCATCCGCCGCCGCGTGGCCCTGGCCGACCGCCGCGCCCGGGGGCACGCCGATCACGACGTCTGCGAACTCCTGCCCCGCCGCCTGCCGCATCCGCAGGCGCCGCAGCTCGATTCCCGGGACCGCTCCGATCGCCGCCAGCGCGGCCTCCTGCGCGTCCGGCGGCACGCGGTCCATCAACACGTCGATGTTGACGCGCATCAGCCGCCCGGCCGCGACGAGCACGAGCCCGGCCACGAACAGCGCAGCCACCGAGTCGGCCCAGTGGTAGCCCGCCCGCGCGGCCACGAGGCCAAGCAGCACGGCCGTCGACCCGGCGAAGTCGCTCGCGAAGTGGAGTGCGTTCGCCTGGAGCGCCGGACTCCGGTAGCGGCGTCCGGTGCGGTACGAGACGTAGGCGCGGCCGGCGTCGATGACCATCACGCCGCCGATCACGAGCAAGGCCCAGCCTCGCGGCTCGACCTTGCCCTCGGCCAGCCCGAGCAGGCGCCACACCGCGCGCCAGGCGATCAGGAGGCTCACCAGGGCCAGGAGCGCGGCCTCAGCGAGTGCGGCGAGATGCTCCGCCTTCCCATGCCCGTAGGCGTGGCCCAGATCGGCCGGGCGGCCGGCGACACCGACCGCGACGAAGGTGAGGATCGCCGCGATCAGGTCGGTGCCCGAGTGCGCCGCTTCGGAGAGCAGGCCGAGGCTGTTCGTGGCGATCCCGGCGACGAGCTTGACCCCGATCAGCACGCAGGCGGCGACGATCGAGACGAGGGCGGTGCGGCGCTGGGGGCTCACGACGCCGAAGGATCACACAACGCGAAGGGCCCGCCTGAGCGGGCCCTTCAGGGGGATGGTAAGAGCAGGCGTTAGGCGTTGGCGATGTCGCCGCGGAAACGCTCCTTCAGGAACGTCCCGGCGCCGTGGCCCTTGTCGAACCAGTGGCGGAACTTGAGCGCCTGGTGCCTCAAGCCGCTGTACTCGAAGTCGAACTTGCAGGCCCGCGAGCTCACGTCGCACGAGAAGGTCGCGCTCGTCCCGAAGAACGTGTCGATCCAGACGGCCGTGAAGCCACAGTTGGCCGGGCAGGTCGCGTTCGGGTTGAACGTGCCGCCCGTGACCTTGCCCATCAGGTAGCCGTGGAAGCGACCCTTCTTGCCGGCGAGGACGGTCGCGCCGTGGTGCTTCGTCGTCTCGCAGGCGCCCGGGCTCTGGCCGGCGTTCGTCAGGAACGTCCCGCGATCCCGGCGCAGGAGCGTGTACGAGCCGTCCTGGTTCTTGTGCACCGTGAAGCTGCGCTTCTCGGTGTCGACGGCCCACGCGTTGCCGCACGAGCCGTGATCGTCGGTGACGACGTCATACGGGCCGAACTTGCCGTGCTTGCCGTGGCCCTTGCCCTTGCCGTGGCCGGGATCCGCGAGGCCGGTCGTCGCGAGGGCGAAGGCGGCCACGAGGAGACCCGGCAGAATCCAGCGCTTCTTCATCTCAGCTTGCCTCCTGATTTTCGTTGCTTGCACCCTAGAAGATCCCGCAACCAAGCCGTTCTTGCGGCGTGCCAGCTAGCCTCCCGCCCATGCGCTGGGACGAGTTCGCGGCGGCCGTGCCCGAGCTGGCCGCCCTCGGCGAGCAACGCCTGCGCGGCCGCGAGCTCTGCCTCGCCGGGACGCTGCGGGCGAACGGCTGGCCGCGAATCAGCCCGGTCGAGCCCGAGTTCGTGGACGGCGAGCTGATGCTCGGGATGATGTGGCGCTCGCCGAAGGCGCTCGACCTGCTGCGCGACCCGCGGCTCGTCGTCCACAGCGTCGTCTCGCGCCGCGAGGGCGACGAGGGCGACTTCAAGCTCTACGGCCGCGCGGTACCCGTCGAGCAGGGCGAGCGGCGCGAGCGCTACCGGGCGACGATCAAGGCCAGGATCGACTGGGAGCCCGAGGAGCCGAACTACCACGTCTTCGCGGTCGACATCGACTCGGCCGGCTTCGTCGAGTTCGCCCCGGGCCGCTACGGGCTCGCTTGGGACCCCGGCCGCGGCCTCCGCCGCTGGCAGCAGCGCGAGTCATAGCGTGGGAAGCGACCTCTGGTGGCGAGGCTTCGACGCGCTGCTCCTCGGCGCGCTGTCTCCGCGCTCGCGGGTGCTCGACGTCGGTTGCGGCGACGGCGGCCTCGTCGAGCGGCTGGCCGAGCACGGTCTCGACGCGGTAGGCGTCGATCCGAACGCCCCCGCACGCCCCCGGCTGATCCGCGAGCGGGTCGAGGACGCGCAGTCGATCGGCCGCTTCGACGCCGTCTGCTCGGTGATGGCCCTTCACCACTCCGACCTCGAGCGCGTCGTGCGGGCGATCGCCCGCCTGCTCCGGCCGGGCGGCCGCCTCTTCGTCTCCGAGTTCTCCTGGGAGGGCTACGACGAGCGCAGCGCCGCCTGGGTGGCCGCCCACGGCGGCTCCAAGACCGTCGCGGACTGGCGGGCGGAGCACGGCGACCTCCACACCGGCGCGGTGGTTCAGGCCGCGCTGGGCGAGGCCTTCGACACACTCAGCCTGACCGAGCGTCCGTACCTCGCGCGCATGCTCGACGAGCCCACGCTCGAGCGCGAGGAGCAGCGACTGCTGGACGAGGGAGCGCTGCCCGCCTTTGCCTGGTGGTACTGCGGGGCCGCGGAGAGCTAGAGGTTGCCGCGGAGCGCCTGCTCGCGCTCGATCGACTCGAAGAGAGCCTTGAAGTTCCCCTCGCCGAACGTGGTCGCGCCGTGGCGCTCGATCACCTCGAAGAAGACCGTCGGCCGGTCCTGCGTCGTCTTCGTGAAGATCTGCAGCAGGTAGCCGTCCTCGTCGCGGTCGGCCAGGATCTTCAGCCGCTGCAGGTCGGAGTAGTCCTCGCCGATCTCGCCGACGCGGCCCTCGACCTCGTCGTAGTACGCGTCCGGCGTGTCGAGGAAGAGCACGCCGCGCTCCTTCATCCCCTCGACCGTGCGGACGATGTCCTCGCTCTGCAGCGCGATGTGCTGCACGCCCGGGCCGTGGTTGAACTCGAGGTACTCCTCGATCTGGCTCTTGCGCTTGCCCTCGGCCGGCTCGTTGATCGGGAACTTGATCTTGCCGCTGCCGTCCGCCATCACCTTCGACATCAGCGCCGAGTACTCGGTCTGGATCTGGTCGTCGCCGAAGTGGACGATGTTCGTCATCCCGAAGACGCGCTCGTAGAACTCGACCCAGTGGTTCATGCGGCCGAGCTCGACGTTGCCGACGACGTGGTCGAGCGCGATCAGCCCGACGCCCGCGCCGGCGTGGCCGTTCTCGGTCGACGAGACGTAGCCGGGCAGGTACGGGCCCGCGTACTCGCGGCGGTTGACGAAGGTGTGGATCACGTCGCCGTAGGTACCGATCGCCGAGAGCTCGACGCGGCCGAAGTCGTCCTCGAGCCAACGCGGCTCGGCGATCACGCGCGCGCCGCGCTGGACGGCCTGGCGATACGCCTCGGCCGCGCTCGGCACCTGTAGCCCGATGCTCTTGGCCGCGTCGCCGTGGCGGCAGGCGTACTGCGTGATCTCGCTGTCGTTGTGCAGGCCGCTCGTCACGACCAGGCGGACGTCGCCCTGCTCGAGCACGTAGGAAGCACGGTCGCGGACGCCGGTCTCCGGGCCCGCGTAGGCCGTGCGCGTGAAGCCGAAGGCGTGCTCGTAGAAGTAGGCCGACTGCTTGGCGTTGCCGACCCAGAGCTCGACGTGATCCCACCCGTCGAGCGGCATGAAGTCGGTGCTCACGTCTCGGATCTTACTGCGGCCTGCTGCGGAGAGCCTTCGTCGCCGACCGGCGGTGGGTGCTCCTCCAGCTCGTGGCGCAGCGGCACCTCGCGCACCCAGAGCAGCGAGACCACGAACACCAGCGCGCAGAGGACTGCGGCGAGCAGGAAGGCCGGGTGCAGCGCGTTCGCAAGCGCCGCGCGGCCGGCGGGCGGCAGGCGGTGGATGATCGTCCCCTCACCGCTCACGCCCGCGGGCAGGCGCTGGTTGACGAGCACGCCCATCAACGTCACGCCGAGCGTCGCCCCGATCGAGCGCGAGAACTGACTGAGCGCGGTCGCCGAGCCCATCGCCGAGCGCTCGACCGAGTTCTGGATCGAGAGCACGAAGATCTGCATCATCATCCCGAGCCCGATGCCGGCGATCACCATCGCCTTCGCCGCGTCGGCGTTGGTCGCGTTCACGCCGAGCCGCCAGAGCATCAGCTCGCCGATTCCGAGCACGATCGGGCCGATCAGCGTGTTCGGCCGGTAGCGCCCGGTGCGCGAGACGACCTGGCCGGAGAGGAAGCTCGTCGTGACCGCGCCGAGCAAGAGCGGTGTCAGCACCACGCCGGACGAAGTCGCGGAGGTGCCGATCACGCCCTGCACGAACAGCGGCACAAAGCTGATCGTCCCGAACATCGCCGCGCCGACGAGAAACAGGCAGGCAACGCTCGAGGCGACCGTCTGGTTGCGGAGCAGGCCGAAGGGCAGAATCGGCTCGAGCACCTGCCGCTCGATGTAGGCGAAGGACGCCAGCAGGACGCCGGAGGCGGCGAGCGCGCCGATCACCTGCCACGAGCCCCACGGGTAGTCGTGCCCGCCCCAGACGAGGCCGAGCAGCAGCGCCGTCGTGCCCAGCGCGAGCACGGCCGCGCCGAGCCAGTCGATCGAGTGCTCCTGCCGGTAGGGTCGCTTCGGCATCGTGAACGCGATCACGACCATCGCCAGGATCCCGACCGGCAGGTTGACGAAGAAGATCCAGCGCCAAGAGGCGTTGTCGACGATGAAGCCGCCGATGAGCGGCCCGATGATCGAGGCGCCGGCGAAGACCGAGCCGATCAGCCCCTGGTACTTGCCGCGGTCGCGAGGCGGGACGATCATCGCGACCATCGCCAGCGTCAGCGGGAAGAGGCCGCCGGCGCCGACGCCCTGGATGGCGCGAAAGATAACGAGCTGCAGCATGTTCTGTGCCAGGCCGCAGAGCGCCGAGCCGACGAGGAAGATCGAGATCGCGACCATGAACAGCGGCTTGCGTCCGTGCGCGTCGCCGAGCTTTCCGTACAGCGGCACCGTTACCGTCGAGCCCAGCACGTAGGCCGTGAAGACCCACGAGTACTGCGCGATCCCGCCGAGCTCGGAGACCACCTTCGGCAGCGCCGTGGCGACGATCGTCTGGTCGAGCGCGGCCAGCAGCAGCGCGACCATCAGGCCCGAGTAGATCGCCAGGATCCGGCCGATCGAGTAGCGGTAGCCGGGTGGTGTGCGCTCGAGCCGTTCGCGCAGGGTCAGGTCGGCACCACCTCCGCGCGGGCGCGCCTTGGCACCCGCGAGATCAGGATCGCGCAGGCGATCAGGAAGCCGCCGACGACCTGCAGCCGCCCCAGCGGCTCGGAGAGGATCAACAGCGAGAAGATCGCGGCGAGGAACGGCTGGGCGTTCGCGAACACCGACGCGCGCGAGGGGCCGACGCGACTGATTCCGCCGAACCAGAGCAGGTTGGCGACCACGAGCGGGCCGACCACGGCAAAGGCCAGCAGCAGCCAGATGGTGGCGGGCAGGTGGTAGTCCTGGCGCGTGAGCTGCGGCAAGCCGACGAGCAGCAGCGGGATCGTCCCGATCGTGAAGGCGACCGCGCTCACTCGCAGGGTCGAGTAGCGCTGCAGCAGCGGCGAGACGGCGACCGTGTACCAGGCCCACGTCGCCGAGGCCACGAAGCCGAGCAGGTCGCCCCAGAGCTGGCCCGACACGCCGGTGCCCGAGCCGAGCGCGACCAGCGCGGCCCCGCCGAAGGCCAGCACGGCAGCCATCCAGAACCGCGAGTTGAGCCGCTCGATCCCCATCAGGCGGGCGAAGATCCCGGTCATCACGGGCAGCGTCCCGAAGAGGAGCGCCACGGTCGTCGCCGTCGTCAGCTTGATCGCATAGCCGAACGCGAGCTGGTTCAGGAAGATCCCGACCAGCGCCGCGCCGGCCAGCATCCAGAGGTCACGGCGGCCCAGCGCGAAGGAGCGCTCGCGCCACCAGGTGACGGCGGCGAAGACGACCGCCGCGGAGCCGAAGCGCAGCACGCCGTACGCGATCGGCTGGAAGCCGTTCGAAAGCACGTACTTCGTGACCGTGAAGTTGAGGGCCCAGAGGGTGACCGTCGCGAGCAGCATCAGGTCGGCTAGCTCGGGACGGCGCATCGCTCCGAAACTACCCATTAGGCTTCCGCCCATGCCGCAGGGTGAGCCGACCATCGACCAGATCGACGCGCTCGTCGGTCCGGCGACGCCGCACTTCGCCTACCAGCTGCGCGCCCGTGTCGAGGAGCTCGTGCTCGACCTGCCCGAGGATCACGAGGTGCGCCGCTACGCGAAGCAGAAGATGGAGCTGCTCGACCGGCTCGGCCACGCTTCGACCAAGGCGGACGAGGGCCCGAGGGTACGGCGCGACTCACCGGGCTGGGAGGAGATCCCGAGCTCCGCGCCCGCCGACGAGCCGCTGCCGCGGCGATGAGCTCCTTCGAAGGGGCGTCCGTGCTCGTCACGGGCGGTTCGCGCGGGATCGGCAAGGCGATCGCGCTGCGGTTCGCCGAGCAGGGCGCCGCGCGGGTGGCGATCGGGTACCTGCGGAACGACCGCGCGGCCGAGGAGACGGCTGAGGAGCTGCGGGCAGCCGGCGCCGAGCCGCTGCTGCTGCGCGGCAGCGTGGCCTCTGAGCGCGTGGCGGCGGAGGCCGCCGAGCTCGGGCCGTTCGACGTGCTCGTCCACAACGCGGCGACGGGCGTGATCAAGCCGGCGCTCGAGACCGAGGACAAGCACTGGGACTGGACGCTGTCGGCGAACGCACGGGCGCTGCTGACGCTGGCGCGCGCGTGCGTGCCGCAGATGCCGGAGGGCTCGTCGATCGTCGGCGTCTCCTCGCTCGGCTCGATCCGGGTAATGGAGAACTACGTGCTCGTGGGGGTCTCCAAGGCCGCGCTCGAGGCGCTCGTGCGCTACCTGGCGGTCGAGTTGGCGCCGCGCAAGATCCGCGTCAACGCCGTCTCGGCGGGCGTCGTCGAGACCGGCGCGCTCGAGCACTTTCCGAACCGTGAGGAGATGATCTCGTCAGGACTTGCGCGGACGCCTGCTGGGCGGCTGGTCGAGCCGGGCGACATCGCGGACGCGGTCTCCTTCCTCTGCTCCCCGGAGGCCGCGATGGTCTGCGGACACACGCTGATCGTCGACGGCGGTTTTTCTCTGCTCGCCTGATGGAGCCGACCGACACCAACCTCCGCGCCTGGGAAGAGGCGCACAAGCGGATCCGGCGCTCGTCGGCGCGCGGATCGCGGACGCTGCCGAAGCCCGTGCGCGAGCGGCTGCCGGACATCGGCGGCCGGCACGTGCTGCACCTCGCCTGCGGGGCCGGGCGCGAGACTGCGGCGCTGATGTCGCTCGGTGCGCTGGTGACCGGTGTCGACTCGTCGGAGGAGACGGTGATCGCGGCGCGCAAGCGGCTGCCGGACGCGGCCTTGGTCACGGCGTCGCCGGAAGCGCTGCCCGTCGAGCTGCGGCGCGGCCGTTTCGACGTCGTCTACTCGTCTTGGGGCGCGCTGGCCGAGATCGGCGACCTGGAGGGCTGGGCGGGCGGGATCGGCGCGGCGCTGAAGCGCAAAGGAGTGTTGTTCCTCTACGACGAGCACCCGGTCGCGGCGTGCCTCGACCAGATGCTGCGCTGGCACGAGAGCTACTTCGAGACCTGGCCGCTCGGGCGGCTGATCCACGCCCTCGGCGGCGCCGGCCTCGCGCTCGAGCGGCTCGAGGAGCTGCCCGACCCGAACCGCTGGGGCCGCCGCGAGGTTCGGGTTCCGGGCGACCTGATCGTGGTCGCCCGGAAACCCTGAGCCCGGCTCTAGCCCGAGCCGTTGCGACCCGGCAGGAGCCGGCCGACCGTGTCCGCGGCGATGTAGCCGGCGAGCTTCGGGTTCTCCTGCAACCGCCGCAGCGAGTACGCGTACCAGTGCCGCCCGAACGGCGTGTAGATCCGCAACCGGTGGCCCCCACGCACGAGCTCGTCGCCGAGCGCGGGCCGCACGCCGAGCAGCATCTGGAACTCGTACTCCGCCCGCCCGAGCCCACGGGCGGCCACGAGCCGTTGTCCCTCCTCGAGCAACCACTCGTCGTGCGTCGCGATTCCGACGTAGCAGCCCAGCTCGAGCAGCTCCTCCAGCGCCTGGACGAAGCTGGCGCGGACCGAGTCGAAGTCGCGGTAGGCGATCTCCGCCGGCTCGACGTAGATGCCCTTGCAGAGCCGAACGTTCGGCCGCAGCTCGGCGAGCTCGGCGAGGTCGGCCAGCGTCCGCTTCAGCCGCGCCTGCAAGACGACGCCGACGTTCTCGTGGCCGGCCGCGCGCAGCTCGCGATAGGCCCGCAGAGTGTCGTCGGTGGTCGACGAGTCCTCCATGTCGATCCGGACGAAGTTGCCGCGCTCGGCGGCGTGCCTGACGACCTCCAGCAGATTCGAACGGAAGAGCTCGTACCCGAGCTTCAGCCCGAGCGCAGTCGGCTTGACGCTGACGTTCGAGTCGAGCCGCTCCCGCTCGATCGCCTCGAAGGCCTCGCGGTAGGCGGCCGCGATGGCGCGCGCCTCGTCCGGCTCGGCGATCTCTTCGCCGAGCACGTCGATCGTCGCCAGCTTGCCCTGGTCGTTCAGGCGCCGCACGAGTCGCAGCGCGTCGTCGAGCTCCTCGCCCGCGATGTAGCGCTCGGAGATCTTGCGCACGACCGGCCTGGGCACGGCCGGCAGCAGGCGGACGATCGCGGAGTCGACCAGGCTCACACGGGCGAGTCTAGGAGGGTTTTTGCTCGCGCCGCTCGAACTCGCGCATCAACCGGCGCAGGAGCGCGTTCAGCTGCTGCTTCTCCTTCGCGCTCAGCGCGGCGGCGATCAGCGACTCCTTCTCGGCCTGCGCGCTGACCGACTGCTCCCACGCCGCGCGGCCGGCATCGGTCAGCTCGACGAGCACGCCACGGCGGTCGTCGGGGTCGGGCACGCGTCGTACGAGCCCGGCCTCCTCGAGCCGGTCGAGCCGGTTCGTCATCGCGCCGCTCGAGAGCTCGGCCCACTTGGCGAGCTTGCCGGGCGACTTGCGGTGCGGCGGCCCGTCCAGCTGGAGGTGCGTGAGCGCCTTCCACTCACCGACGCTCAGGTCGAAGTCGGCGAGCGTCTCGTCAAGCATCCGGTGGAGGCGGCGCTGCAGGCCGTTGACCCGGTCGACGATCCCCTCCACCTCGAGATCGACCGCGCCCGGCAGCTCGTGCTCGGCCAGCCAGCGGTCAATGTGATCCTCGTCTTCTTTCACGTGCTGATTCTTGATCATGAACCTCTTGACGTCAAGAGACTCTAGCTGTAACGTTCTCTTTCGAGGTCGAGATACTTCTGGTCGAGAGGAGTTCCGGATGATCGAGCACGAGATCCGCGCAGACGCCGTCAGAGAGCGGGCGGCGCAATTGAGCAGCGACTGGTCCCCGATCTCGAAGCCGCGCCGACGCGTTCGCCTGACGCTCGGCCGCTGGCTGATCGGGGCCGGTCGCCGGCTCTCCTCGGAGCCGGGCTCAGCTCTCGCGCATGAAGCCCTGCCGCGCTGCTGACACCAGCGCAACTGCTTCAGGGAAGAGCACGCGCATGGCATCGCGGAGGGCAGCAGCCTGCTCCTCCGCGCTGCCGCTCGCCTGAACCTGCTGCAGCGCCGCCGAGGTCAGCTCGACCGCGGTGTTCAGGGTCAGTGTCGCGAACTGCTCGCGCTGGGCCTCCTGGACGCTCTCGGCCTGCTGCTCGGCGAACTCGCGCAGGCTGCGCATCAGGTCTTCTGGGTCGCCGCCGAAGGGGAATCCTTCCATGCGGCCAGCCTAGCTCAGCGGCCGCTTGTAGCCGCGCTCGACGTCGCGGACCAGCTCCTCGACCGTGCCGGCGGCGCCCTTGACCGCTTCCGCGACCTCGGGACCGGCATCCGCGCCGAGCTCGTCCAGCAGTGCCGGGCTCGCCACCCGCGCCGAATCCGGCTCGACACCGGCCGCCGCTTCTGCCACCTCGCAGAGCGCCCCGATCGAGACCGCGTCTCGGACGAGCTCGCGGTCGGAGACGGGGACGCCGGTCGCATCCAGCACGAGCCAGCTCGTCGCATCCTCGTTCCCGTAGGCGCAAACATAGAGCCGGAGCCCGCCCGCGGGCTCGGCCGGGACGATGCCCGCGACGTCCTCGCCGTCGGCGACGTAGACGGCAGCGCGCTCGGCGATGCGCCTGAGGTCCTTTTCGAGCGCCACACGGCGAGCTTAGACTCGACGCGTGCCCGGCACCCGCACGGAGCTTGCCCGCGGCCTCTTCGCCGCCCTTGGGCCGACCTACGACCGCTACGCGAACCTGCTCTCGTTCGGCCAGGATCCACGCTGGCGCCGCTTTCTGGTCTCGCGCCTCGAGGTCGACCCCGACGAAACCGTGGTCGACGTCGCCTGTGGGACAGGGGCCGTCGCGCTCGAGCTCGCGCGGCAGAAGGGCTGCTCCGTGGTCGGCGTCGACCAGAGCCCGGAGATGCTCGACGAGGCGCGCCGCCGGCTCGCCCTCTCAGCCGAAACGAGCCCGGTGCGCCTGGTCGAGGCTTCAGCTGCAGAGCTTCCCTTCGAGGACGCATCGTTCGACGGCCTGACCGCGGCGTACCTGCTCCGCTATCTGGACGACCTGGCCGCCGGCCTACGTGAGCTCGCCCGCGTGGTGCGGCCGGGCGCGACGGCCGCGCTGCTCGACTTCGGCGTCCCGCCGAGCCCGCTCCCACACCTCGCATGGGACGTCTGGGTCGACTTCGGCCTCCCCCTCGCCGGCCGCGCGATCTCGCCCGGCTGGCACGAGGTCGGCCGCTTCCTCGGCGGCAGCATCCGCGAATTCGACGAGCGCTGGCCGGTACCGAAGCTCGTCACCGCCCTGCGCGAGGCCGGCTTCGAGGACGTCGAGGCGGAGCGCCTCAGCTTCGGCGGCTGCACCGTCCTCTGGGGCCGTCGCACGTGACCGAAGCGCGGCCGGCTTTCTACGCGCTGGCCCCGGGCGGCTGGCGCGACTACGTCACGCTGCTGCACCCGCCCTACACGGCCTGGCACCTGAGCTACGTCGTGATCGGCGCCTGCCTCGCGCCGCACCTCTACGAGGGCCGGCTCGCGGCCGCGCTGGTCGCGTTCTTCCTCGCCCTCGGCATCTCGGCACACGCGTTGGACGAGCTGAACGGCCGGCCGCTGCAGACGAAGATCCCCGAGGGCGTGCTAGTCGGCCTGACCGTCGTGCCGCTGGCGATCGCCGTCGGGATCGGTATCGCAGGAGCGCTCGCGTTCAACGGCTGGCTGCTCGTCTTCGTCGCGATCGGGCTCGTGCTCGTGCCCGTCTACAACCTCGAGCTGTTCGGCGGCGCGATCCACAACAGCGCCGGATTCGCGCTCGCCTGGGGTGCCTTCCCGCTGCTGACCGGCTACTTCGCCTGCGCGGGGACGATCAGCTGGACGGCGCTGCTCGCGGCCGCCTACGCCACGCTGACGAGCTACGTCCAGCGCGTGCTCTCGACGCCCGTGCGGGACCTTCGCCGCCGCGTGGCTGCGGTCAGCGGGACGATCGAGCTGCGCGACGGCGGCCGCGAGCCGGTCACGCGCGAGACCCTGGCCGCCGCGCCCGAGCGCGCCCTGCAGGCGCTGGCCGCCGCGAACGTCGCCCTCGCAGCCGCGCTGCTGGTGCTCCGGCTGGCGTAGCATGCCGCGCGTGCGCGCCGAGGTCCTCGAGCTCGTCTTCGCGGGAGCGGTCGTGGTGGTCTTCGGCTCGGCCGTGGCTGCCGTCCTCGACCGTGTCTCGAGAAAGACTCTGGTCTCACTCGCGGCGCTCGTGGGCGCCGCGGCAGCAGTCGCCTGGATCTCCTTCGCTCTGCAGCCCTCGCGCGAAGTGGCCGTCGCGGCCGGCGGGATCACCGTCTGCGCCGCGCTCCAGCTCGGAGTCGTCTACCTCGGGCGCCTGGTCGCGCAAGCTCGTCAGGTCGACCGGCGTCTCGCCGAAGCCGAGGCCCACTTCGATGCGCTCGTCTCGGCCGAGGCCGAGGCCCGCGCCGCCGAGCTCGAGCGCACGCTGTCGCGCGCCCGCGCCGACTCGCTCTCGAAGCTCGTCGCCGAGGAGCGCAAGATCGGCGAGACGCGCCGTGCCGCCCTCGCAGAGCGCGAGCGGGCCGCCGGCGCGGAGCTCAGCGAGGCGTTGGCCAAGGTCGAGCAGCGGGTCGCCCGCCGGATCGCCGAGCTGAACGCCGACCTCGAGCGAACCGAGCGCGGCCTCTCGTCGCAGCTCGCCGCGCTCGCGCAGCGCCAGCAGCAGCTGATGGCCCAGGCCGAGTCGCGGCTCGAGCTCGACACCGAGCGCCTGGACGCCGCCAGCGAGGCGCAGCGCGAGCGCTTGACCGCGCTCGAGACGGAGTTCGCGCGCGCTGCGAGCGAGCTCTCGCAGTCCTCGCAGGAGCAGCTGGAGGCACACGAGCGCGACCGGCGCCGCGCGCTGCACGAGGTGGCCGAGCGGCTGCGCCAGCGCGAGCGCGAGCTGCGCGAGCGCGTCGCCGCCGAAGAAGCCGAGGCGATCCAGCGCATCCAGGCCGGCTTCGCCGATACTGAGCGCCGCCAGCTCGACCAGCTGAAGCGCGTGGTCGAGCGCACCGCCGACAGCTTCTCCGAGGCGATCTCGAAGCAGTTCGCCGAGGTGATCCGCAGCTCGCGCGACGACGCGGCGCAGCGGCTCTCACGCGAGCTCGACCGCGCCGTCAACCACTTCGCCAAGGAGGCCCAGGGCATTCTGGCCGAACGGCTCGCCCACGTCGCCGACGCCGGCGGCCAGCGGCTCGAGCGCAAGCTCTCCGAGATCGGCTCGACCCTCGAGCGCGAGCGCGACGAGCTCGTCGCGGAGCTCCAGCGCCGCGTGGGCGACGCCGAGCTCGAGCTGCGCTCGCAGGTGCAGGCACTCGCGGCCGACGCCGAGGCCGAGCGGACGGTGCTGAACGCTCGGCTCCAGGATCTGCAGCGGCGGATCGACGAGGCGCTCGCCGAGGCGGGCTCGCGCCTCGCGCCGACGTTTCGCAACTGAAACGAAAAGCGACAAACTTCCACGGGGAGGGTTCGTCTAGGACAAGGCGAACTACCCCCGACGCCAATGACGCAGATCGCCGAGACACCCAGGGACGAACAGGCGAAAGTCGAGAGCTGGCGCCTGCACGTGCTGATGGAAGCCGGATTCCCGCTGCCGCTGGCCGAGAAGATCGCCCACAGCGACGCCGACCTGCACCACGCGGTCGACCTGCTGCACCAGGGCTGCTCGCCTGAGACGGCGACCGAGATCCTGATCTAGACGCTCGGCTCTATCCTGGCCTCGTGAAGGTCGAGGCGATCGAGTACGGCGACCGCAAGGTCTTCTCCGTCGGCGCCTTCAACCGCGGCGTCGCTTCCTGGCTGCAGCGCCTGCCGACGGTCTGGGTCGAAGGCGAGGTCACGGAGCTGCGGCGCTCGGACCGCTGGGCCAGCGTCTTCTTCACGCTCAAGGACCCGCAGGACGGCTCCTGCCTCGGCGTCTCGATGGCGCGGGGGCAGTTCGACGCGCTCCGGCTGGAGCTCGCCGACGGCGACCGCGTGCATGCCTACGGGCGGCCGGAGCTGTTCGAGGCGCGCGGCGAGTTCCGCCTGCGCGCGCTCTCGCTCGAGCGCTTCGGGCTCGGCGAGCACCTGGCCGCGCTCGACCGCCTGAAGGCGAAGCTGGCCGCCGAGGGCCTCTTCGCTGCTGAGCGCAAGCGGCCGCTGCCGCTGCTCCCCGCGCGGATCGGCCTCGTCACCGGAAACGACGCCGCGGCCAAGCGCGACGTGCTGGCCGCGATCACGACCCGCTTCCCGCCCGCGAACGTGCTGGTCGCCGAGACCTACGTCCAGGGCCCGCGCGCAGCCGGCGCGGTCGTCGAGGCGCTACGGGCGCTATGCCGCGAGGGCGTCGACGTCGTGGTCGTGGCCCGCGGCGGCGGCAGCTTCGAGGATCTGCTGCCCTTCAGCGACGAGCGGCTCGTCCGAGCGATCGCCGACTGTCCGGTGCCCGTCGTGAGCGCGGTCGGCCACGAGCAGGACACGCCGCTCTGCGACCTCGCGGCGGACGTGCGCGCCTCCACGCCGAGCGTCGCCGGCCGGCTCGTCGTCCCCGACCTGGCACAGCTGCTGGAGCGGCTCGACCGTTCGCGCGCAGGGCTCGAACGGGGGACCCGGCGGGGTCTCGAGCGCGAGCGCCGCCGGCTCGACGGCACGCACGAGCGTCTGGCCCGGGCGCCGCGGCTGCTGCTCGAGCGCCGCCGCGCGAAACTCGAGCAGAGCGCAGGACGCCTCCACGCCCTGAGCCCGAAGGCGACGCTCGAGCGCGGCTACGCGATTGTCCGCGCCGGCGAGCAGATCGTCCGCTCAGGCGGCGCCATCCAGGCGGGCGAGCACGTGGAAGTCGAGCTGGCCGACGGCGGCTTCGGCGCTCGCGTCGAGGAGACGAGATGACCTTTGAGGAGGCGCAGCAGGAGCTGGAACAGATCGTCCAGCGCCTCGAAAGCGGCGAGGCACCGCTCGACGAAGCGCTGAAACTGTGGGAGCGCGGCGAGGAGCTGTACCGCTTCTGCAAGGAGCGGCTCGACACCGCCGAGGGCAAGATCGAAGAACTGGCCAGCCGCGTCGAAGCAGCAAAGCCTTAGTATTTGCGCGTGGCCGAAGCACCAGTCGAGCTCCTCCAGCGCGTCCCGCTGTTCGCCGACTTCGAGAGCGGCGAGCTCAAGGGCCTCGCGCGCTCCTTCAAGGAGCGCACCTTCGAGGCCGGCAGCCACGTCGTCGACGAAGGCAAGACGGGCGCGGGCTTCTTCGTGATCGAGAGCGGCGAGGCCTCCGTCTCGGTTCGCGGCGGCGAGCGAGACAAGCTGGGCCCTGGCGACTACTTCGGCGAGATCGCGCTGATCGACGAGGGCGCCAGGAGCGCAACGGTCACCGCCGACAGCGAGCTGCGCTGCTACGGGCTCACGTCCTGGGAGTTCCGTCCCCTCGTGGAGGGGAACGCCGGAATCGCATGGAAGCTCCTGGAGACGATGGCGAAGCGGCTGCGCGCAGCCCAGAGCTAACCACGGCCGAGGTCAGCGACGCCGCGCTCGTCGCCCGCTGCCGTGCGGGTGACGACGATGCCTGGCGCGAGCTGGTCGAGCGCTTCTCGCGCTACGTCTACGCGATCGCGGTCCAGGGCTTCCGCCTGCGCCAGCAGGACGCCGAGGATGTCTTCCAGGACGTCTTCGCGCGCGTCTACGAGCGGCTCGGCTCGCTCCGCGACGACGACGCCGTGCGCCCCTGGATCGCGCAGCTGACGCGCCGTGTCTGCATCGACCGGCTCCGCTCGGGCTCGCGCGAGTCGGACGCCGAGCTCGACGACCTCCCGGAGCTCCCGGCCGAGGACGCCCTCACCGCGCTCGAGGAGGCCTTCGACGTGCACGAGGCGATGGCCGAGCTGCCGCAGAACTGCCAGCAGATCCTCGACCGCTTCTTCGCCCGCGACGAGAGCTACCGCACGATCGGCGACACCCTCGGACTGCCCGCCGGGACGATCGCAAGCCGCATCTCGCGCTGCCTCGACAAGCTGCGTGACAACTTCGAAGGAAGAAATGTGCCCCCCGCTGCGTCTGGTGGACAGGTGACGTGATGAGCAACTACGACCACGAGCAACTTTCACGGCTGATCGGGATGCTTCCCCCGGCTCCCGAGGCCTGGGTGCAGGCGGCACAGGAGCTGCCGGCCGCCAGGCGCGGGCTCGACCAGCTGGTCGCCCGGGCCGAGGCCGACGCGGCCTACCGCGCCGAGGTGCTCGCCGATCTCGAGCGCGCGCTGCAGGCCGAGGGCGTCGAGCCGCAGCCCCGCGTGGTCGAAGAGCTCCGTCGCCTCCTGGCGGACAACTAGCGCTTACGATCAGCGGGTGAGCGAGCCCGCCGACCTTCCCGCCTGGAGCCTGCCCGCCGGAGCGGGCGAGCGCATCTCGATCGGCGTCGACTGGCCCGAGCAGGTAACGCGCGACTGGGCCTTCGGCGACGCGACCGGCAAGGGCGTCCGGGTGTGCATCCTCGACAGCGGGATCGAGGCGGGCCACCCGCAGGTCGGCTCGGTCGAAGGCGCGGTTGCCTTCCGCCGCGGTGAGGACGACGAGATCGAGCGCGTGGACGACACCGAGGGCGACCTCTGCGGCCACGGCACGGCCTGCGCCGGAATCGTCCGCAGCCTCGCGCCCGAGTGCGAGCTCTACAGCGCGCGTGTGCTCGGGGCCGGCTTCAAGGGCAGCGGCCCGGTCTTGCTCGAGGGCCTGCGCTGGGCGGTCGACGAGGGCTTCGACGTGATCAACATGAGCCTCTCGACGACGAAGCGCCAGTTCGCCGAGCTGCTGCACGAGCTGGCCGACAAGGCCTACTTCAACAACACCGTGCTCGTCGCGTCGGCCCACAACATGCCCGTCGAGAGCTATCCGTGGCGCTTCTCCTCGGTGATCTCGGTCGGCAGTCACGAGGAGCCCGACCCGATGACGTTCTTCTACAACCCCTCGCCCCCGGTCGAGTTCTTCGCGCGCGGCGTAGGCGTCGAGATCGCGTGGCTCGGCGGCGGCACGATCCTTTCGACCGGTAACAGCTTCGCCACGCCGCACATGAGCGGGATCTGCGCGCTCGTGCTCTCGAAGCACCCCGAGCTGACGCCGTTCCAGCTCAAGAGCGTGCTCTACCTGACCGCCAACAACGTGGGAGGAGGACGATGAGCGACCTGCGAGCCGCAGTCGCGGCGGGCGCCCTCGGCTCCGAGGAGAGCTACCGGGAGCTGCTGCAGTCGATCGTGGAGGTGGCGCGAGCGATCTTCGGCGCACGCGCCTCGTCGGTGTTCCTGTTCGACGAGGACTCCGACGAGCTGGTGTTCGAGGCCGTCGCCGGCGAAGGCGCGGACGAGCTCATCGGCCAGCGCTTCCCGTCCAGTACCGGCATCGCCGGCTGGGTGCTCGTCACGCGCCAGCCGCTCGTCGTGGACGAGCTCGACAAGGACCCGCGCTTCGCCCGCGAGGCGGCGGAGTCGACCGGGTTCGTCCCAAAGGGCCTGATGGCCGTGCCGCTGCTGCACGAGGACCGGGCGCTCGGAGTGCTCGAGGTACTCGACCGGCCACAGCAGGCGGCGTTCTCGCTGGCGGAGATGGAGCTGCTCGGCCTGTTCGCGAACGAGGCCGCGATCGCGCTCGACCTGCTGCAGAAGGCCCGCGCGGCGCGGACGGTGCTCGAGGAGGAGGGCGGCGATGCCGCTGCGCTCGCCCGCTTCGCTGCGCGCCTGGACGAGGCCGAGCCCGACAAGCGCGAAGCCGCGCTGCAGCTGCTCGACGCTCTCGGGAAGCTGCTCAGGGAACGCTAAGAGGGAGCCTTTCGGCTCCCTCTTTAGCTTGGGCTGAGCTCGAAGCCCGAGGACTTAGGCCTTGTGGGAGGCCTTGTGAACGTTGAGGTTCACGTGCGCCTCGACGTCGTCGCCCTCGTCGTTGCGGGCCTTGTGCGAAGCCTTGTGCGAGGACTTGTGCATATGGCCCTCGACATCGGCGGCCTCGTCGTTGCGGGCCTTATGCGAGGCCTTATGCGAGGCCTTGTGCGAATGGCCCTCGACGTCCTCGTCGTTCCGAGTCTCGCGGTCCTGATCCTCCATCGAACTTCCTCCTTCTTCGAACTTCCGGAACCTGATCACCTGACGGAGTTCGCCCCCGAAATCTTCCATGGGAGCTTCAAAAATGCAATCGGCCCTGCCATTCTCCGCCGGTGGAGCGGCTGAAAGACCACCTACGCGAGTCGTGGCGCGCCCTGCAGGCAGTGTTTCACAACCGCGCGCTGCGCCAGCTGCAGCTGGCCTGGGCCGGCTCGATCATCGGCACCTGGGCCTACGCGGTCGCGCTCGTCGTCTTCGCGTACAGCCACGGCGGCGCCTCCGCCGTCGGCCTGATCGCGCTGATCCGCTGGCTGCCGGCCGCGATCGTCTCGCCCTTCACCGCGATTCTCGGCGACCGCTACCCGCGAGTGCCCGTGATGCTCGCCTCCGACCTGCTGCGTGCCGTCGGGCTCGCGACGATGTCCGTCTGCGTGCTGACGGACGCCCCGATCGGCATCGTCTACGTCCTGGCGGGCACGGTTGCCGTGATCAACACGGCCTTCCAGCCCGCCCAGGCCGCGCTTCTGCCCTCGCTGGCGAAGACACCAGAGGAGCTGACCGCCGCGAATGTCAGCTCGAGCACGATCGAGAGCCTCGGCTTCTGCGTCGGGCCGGCCCTCGGCGGCCTCCTGCTCGCGTTCTCGAGCGTCTGGGTCGTCTTCATGTTCACGGCGGCGCTGTTCCTCTTCTCGGCGCTGCTGCTGGCGCCGCTGCTGCGCACCACCGAGCCGCCGTTGAGCCGCGAGCGCCCGCACCTGGCGGAAGAGGCGACGGCCGGCTTCCGCGCGATCGCGCACGATCCGAGACTGCGCCTCGTGGTCGGGCTCTTCTCGGCGCAGACGCTCGTGAACGGAGCCTTCGGCGTGCTGATCGCGGTCTCGGCCCTGCAGCTGCTCGACCTCGGCGCGGGCGGCGTCGGCTACCTGAATGCGGCCGTCGGCGTCGGCGGGATCATCGGCGGACTCGTCTCGCTCGGGCTCGTCGGGCACAAGCGGCTGGCGACGACGTTCGGGATCGCGGTCGCCGGGACCGGTGGCCCGCTGTTGCTGCTCGGCGGGATCCCTAACACCGCGGCGGCGCTCGTGTCCTTCGGGCTGATCGGCTTCGCGAACATCATCTGCGACGTCAGCGGGTTCACCATCCTGCAGCGCGGCACACCCAGCGACGTGCTCGCGCGCGTCTTCGGCGTCCTGCACAGCCTCTTCTACTTGACCGTCGCGCTCGGCGCTGTCCTCGCGCCGCCGCTGATCCACTGGCTCGGCGTCCGCTGGACGCTCGTGATCGTCGGCTCGCTGCTGCCGATCCTGGCCGTGCTCACCCGCGCGAGCCTGGTGCGACTCGACGTCGAGCCCGGCGACCCGCGCCGGCTGGCGCTGCTGGAGGCGATCCCGATCTTCTCGCCGCTCTCGCCGCCGGTGCTCGAGCAGCTCGCCGCCCGGCTGACGCCCGTCCACGCGAACGCCGGCGACGAGCTCATCCGGTTCGGCGACCACGGCGACCGCTTCTACGTGGTGGACAAGGGCGAGGTCGAGATCCTCGTCGACGATGAGCCGCCGCGCCGCGAGGGTGAAGGCACGTACTTCGGCGAGATCGCGCTGCTGCGTGACGTGCCCCGCACCGCGACTGTCCGGGCCGCGGCCGACAGCGACCTGTTCGCGCTCGACCGCGACGACTTCCTGCCCGCCGTGACCGGCCATGCAGGAAGCGCCCAGGCGGCGGACGTTGTAGTCAGCACGCGGCTCGGCGTCTCGACCGTGTAAGAATTCGGGTGTGGCCGGGCCTTCAGTCGAGTTGCTGCAGCGCGTCCCGCTCTTCGCGGAGCTGGAGCCGCGCGAGCTCCAGCGCCTCAGCGGCTCGTTCAAGGAGCACGTCTTCGAGCCCGGGGAACCGGTCGTGTCCGAGGGCGAGCACGTCAGCCGCTTTTTCGTGATCGAGAGCGGCGAGGCCATCGTCAAGGTGCACGGCGATGATCGGGGCCGCCTGGGCCCGGGGGACTACTTCGGCGACGTCGCGATGATCGACCAGGGCGACCGCACCGCGTCGATCGAGGCCGAGTCCGACCTCAAGTGCTACACCCTCACGTTCTGGGACTTCCGCCCGCTCGTGGAGAGCGACGCGCGCATCGCGTGGCCGTTGCTCCAGGCGATGGCGAAGCGGCTACGCGCCGCCGAAGCTGACGCCTAACTCGACCAGATCCTCACGAGCACGAGCGGGATCGCCGCTGAGGGCGAGCGCCTCGACGCCGTCCTCGACCAGGCCGCCGAAGAGCAGGCAGCGCACGCCGAGCTCGGCGCAAACGCGCACGGCCTCGCCCGGCGCCTTGCCCTCGAAGCTCGTGCGGTCGACCGTGCCCTCTCCGGTGACGACGAGCTCCGCCCGCGCGGCGTGTTCGCGGAAGCCGATCGCGTCGAGCACGTAGGCAGCGCCCGGAACGAGCTCCGCGCCGAGGGCGGCCAATGCAGCGCCGAGCCCTCCCGCGGCGCCGCCGCCCGGGAGCTTCGCAAGCGGGAAGCGCGTGAACCGCGACTCGAGCTCGGCCACCTCCGCTGCGGTCGCGCCTTTCTGCGGCCCGAACTGGCGCGGCGCCTCCACGAGCGTGGCCCGCGTGTCGCAGAGCACCGTCGTCGGTGCAGGCAGCCCGTCCAGCACGTCGAGCAGGCCGGCTCCAGCGTCCATCGTCGCGGTGCCGCCGAGGCAGACGAGCAGCCGCTCGCACGGGCCGGCGCTGGCGATCAGCTCACCGAACCCGCGGCTCGAGGCGGCGCGCACGTCGAGCCGCGACGGCTCGAGCGGGATCGCGTCTGCGCTCTCCACGACCACCGTTCCGTCCGCAAGCACGCGGACCGGCGCCTCGCGCTCACGGCCGAACGCGTCGTGGACACGCTCCAAGCGCAGGACCTGCGCACCGAGCACGACTGCCGTCCCCTCACCCCCGTCCGCTAGCGGAAGCTCTTCCACCTCGGCGCCCGTACGCCGCAGGCCGCGGGCCAGCGCCGCTGCGGCCTCGCCGGCCGAGAGGACGCCCTTGAGGCTAGCCGGCGACGCGAGCGCGTTCACGGGACTCTTCCTCGCGCACCGCAGTCGCCGCGTTCTCGTCGTCGGGCACCTCGGCCTCCGAAGCGTCGGGCATTCGCCGCAGCATCGCGAACGACAGACCTTCGCGTGCGAGGAACATCAACCCGACGCCGACGCCGACCGAGGCCTCGATCGCCTGCAGGCCGAAGCCGAACGCGATCGCCTGTCCGGCCGGAACGCCGTACTGGCGCAACGGTAGGGCGATCGCCGCCTGCAGCAGACCGATGTTCCCGGGCCAGAGTGGGAAGAGCGTCGCCACGTTCATCAGCAGCAGCACCAGCGCGGCAGCCGGCAGCGGAGCGTGGATGTCGAAGGCCCGCATCGCGACGTAGACCGCGAGGAGCTGGCAGACCCAGCCGAGCGTCTGGAAGAGCGCCGCCACAGCAGCCGGCCCGGGCGCGTGCAGAACGGCAAGGCCGTGCCGCCCCATCTCGAGCAGGCGCCGGACCGGGCCGAGGCCGTCGAGCACGGAACGGTTTTGATGGCGCGCGCTCGCGAACGCGAACGCGAACAGCCCGAAGCCGACCGCGACCACGACGACGAGGCTCCCGATCGCCCAGTGCGGGATCTTGGCCGTTGCAACCACATAGACGATCAGCAGCGTGGTCGGCACGAGATCGAACAAGCGATGCGCGAAGACCGTCCCCACGAGCGCGGCCCAGGTGCCGCTGCCGCGCCCCTGCAGCCGCAGCTTCCGCGTCATCACCGCCACGCGCGCCAGCTCCCCGATCCGCCCGGGCAGCACCGCGTTCGCGAACAGGCCGACCGAGAACGCTGAGAAGACGAGCATGAAGCGCGGGTGCGGCGGCTCGATCGCCTGGTTGATCACCGTCCGCCAGGCGACGGTGCGCATGATCACGGAGAGCAGATTCAGGCCGATCGCGCCAGCGACCCAGTACCACTTGACCGCGTCGAAGGCATGCCAGACCGTGTGCCAGTTCGGCCCGTGCCACCAGAGCAGCGCGACCACACCCGCCGCGACCGCGAGCGTGACCGCGACCCTCAGCAGCGGCGATCCTGGGATGCGCAGGTTCAGGCGAGCTCCCGGTAGATCTCGGCCAGCCGCCGTCCGATGTCGTCCCAGGAGTAGCGCTCCTGCGCAAGCTGCCGCGCAGCGGCGCCGAAGCGCTCTCGCCGCGGCTCGTCCTCGAGCAGCCCGACGACCGCCTCTGCAAGCGCGTCCGGCTCCCCCGGCGGGACGAGCACGCCCGTCTCGTCCGTCATGACGTCACGGTAGCCGCTGATGTCGGAGGACACGACGGGCGTCGCGCACGCGAAGGCCCGCGTCAGCACCATGCCGAAGCTCTCGCCGCCGAGCGACGGCGCGACAAGGGCCTTCGCGCTCAGGAGCTCCTCCGTCAGGTCGTCCTGGCTGAGGAAGCCGAGCGAGTCGATCCCCTCCGAGTCGACCCCGGCGCGGCGTCAGCGCGAGCCGCACCATCAGCGGGTCGGCGCCGACGATCCGCAGCCGCGCGCCGGTGCGGCGGTGGATCTCCGGCCACGCGCGCAGCAGCACCGGCATCCCCTTGCGCGGGTCGTGCCGGCCGATGAACACAATCCGGTGCTCGCGGCCGCCGGGCTCGGCGTGCTCCGGGATCAGGACGCCGTTCGGGATCACCTCGAAGTCGCCCGGGAACCAGTTCGCGGCCGATTCGCGAGCGGCGTCGGAGACGGCGATACGCCGGTCGATCCGGTCCATCAGGAAGCCCCAGGCCGGCTGGCCGGCGCGCAGCCAGCCAAGGCCGCCGGAGGCGTGGAAGGTGGCGACGACCGGGCAGCGCGCCCAGGCCAGCGCCGCAGTGCAGATGACCGGCGTCATCGGCTCGTGTAGGTGCAGGACGTCGAACCGCTCGCGCTCGAGCACCTGCTTCATGCGCGGGATCGCGCGCGGGCTGAGCACGATGTTCGGCAGCGCGCCGTTCGCCGGCACGATCACCGAGCGCCCGACCGGGATCACGTCCGCCGGCGGCTCCCCGTGTCGCCCGTGCCGCGGATGCAGCACGCGCGTGAAGCTGCCCGGCGGGTCGTTGCCCATCACGGTGCGCGTCTCGACCCCCTGTCGTTTGAGCGAGGCCGCCTGCAGCTCGGCGTGCTCGGGAACGGCGCCCCAATAGGACCAGGAGTACGGGACGACGATGCCGACCTTCATCGTGCCGCGATTCTGACGACGCTGGAACCTCCGCGTGACGGCAAAGAAAACCCCTACCGGCCACCCCGCCGCGGGAGGCCGATAGGGGTTGTGCTCGTCCGGGATGGAGGTCGGTACTCGCCTAGGGCTGGCGGTCCCGAGGGGGGAAGGTATGGGCGATACCCATTTTCCGTCCGAGCTGCGACGACCTTTTCATGGCGCGCCGGTCTTGTCATGACCCAGGTGGGTCAAACTCGGAGCCGTTGACTCGCCGCCGCGGCGGTGAGATCGTGCACGCGCCGCCAGTGTCCGAGGAACGGGAGCACCCGAAGCTCGGCCTTGCCCTTTCCGGGGGCGGCCACCGCGCTGCCTTCTTCCATATCGGCGTCCTGGCGAAGCTCGCGGAGCTAGGCCTGCTGCGCCCGGTGCAGGTGATCTCGACCGTCTCGGGCGGCTCGATCATCGGCGCGCTCTACTACCTGCACGCCAAGAACCTGCTCGAGTCGAAGGCCGACGCCGAGATCACGGACGCCGACTACGTCGAGCTCGTCCGTGCGGTCGAGCAGGAGTACCGCGAGGCCGCCGCCAGCAACGTGCGCGGCTCGGGCTGGGCGAACCTGCTCGAGAACTTCAAGATGGCCAAGCCGACGTACTCGCGCACCGATCGTGTCGCCGAGCTCTACGAGCGGCGCTTCTACGCGAAGGCCTGGGGCGACAGGCCCAAGCGCAACGGCCGGATCGCGATGCGCGACCTGCTGATCGAGCCCAAGGGGCACGACGGCCCCTTCGACCCCGATGAAGAGAACCCGCAGCGGAACGCCCCGGTCCCGATCCTGCTGCTCGAGGCGACGACGCTCAACACGGGCCACAACTGGCGCTTCGAGGCGATGTACGTCGGCGAGCCGCCGCGGCAGGGGACGGCCGACCAGGCCGCCCGCGAGGACGTGGACAAGAACGTGATCCTCGAGCGCACGCGCTGGGAGGCGCTCCCCGAGGCCTGCCAGAACTTCCCGCTCGGCGGGGCGGTCGCCTCCTCGGCGTGCTTCCCCGGCGGCTTCCCGCCGGTGGTCGTGCCGAAGATCTTCGACGACCTGACGATCGAGCTCGTCGACGGCGGCGTCCACGACAACCAGGGCGTCGAGGGCCTCGTCGACCGCGGCTGCACGCACCGGATCATCAGCGACGGCTCGGGACAGATGCCCGACATCCCGCGCCCCTCGACCCGCCTGCCCGCCGTGCTCGGCCGCGTGATCTCGATCTACGGCGACGCCGAGCGCGAGCAGCGGCTGCTTCAGCTCCTGCGCGAGGGCGAGTCGACCGGCTTCATGCACCTGCAGACCGGCCTGCCTGCGCGTCAGCGAACGCCCGGCGGCCAGGTCTCCGAGAAGGAGGCGACGATCGAGTCGACCGACTTCGGCGTGCTCGAGGACGTGCAGCGCGCGCTCGCCCAGGTGCGCACCGACCTCGACTCCTTCTGCGAGGTCGAGGCGTGGTCGCTGATGGCCGACGCCTACCAGCTGACCGGCCGCATCGTCCCGACCCGCTCCGGGCTCGCCGCGCTCGGCACTTCCGGCCCGGATGTCGAGTGGCCCTTCGAAGTCGTCGCCGAGCAGCTCGCCCAGCCGAGCAAGAAGTACCTCAAGCTGCTGCACAGCTCGAAGGAGCGCTTCTTCAAGCCCGCGCGGATGCTGCCGCCGCTGCTGCCGGTGACACTCCTGCTGCTGCTCGCCGCGCTCGGCGCCGCCGTCTACGGCCTCTGGCTGCTGCTGACCCCACACGGGACGGCCCTCTTCATCGTCGGGCTCGCGGTCCTCGGCGTGGTTGCGATCTACGCGAACTCCGAGAACAAGTTCGTGAAGCCGGTCGCGATCGGGATCTTCGACGTCGTCCTTCCCGCCCTGCTCGCGATCCCGCTCGTGCTCGTCTCGCTGCTGCAGCTGGGCGCCGGCCGTTGGTGGCTTTCGCTCGGCCGCGCCAAGAATCTCTAGCGCGCATCCCTCGAAAGGGGCACCCCTGATGGGCGACTGCGGCCGATCCGGGAAGGGTGGCCCGGCGCATCGCCCTTGCTGTCGGCGTTCTCCTCGCAGCCTGTCTCGCAGGCGACGTCTCGGTGCACGCGCAGCCGGCGCGAACCGCCACGCTGCGACCCGTCAGGCCCGCCGTCCCGCTGCCGCCGCCGCCCAAGCCGGTCCGCCAGGCGCCGCCGGCCAGCACGCTCGTCGCCTACGTGCGCAGCGGCCGCACCGTCGCCGTCCGCAGCGCTCCCAACGGCCCAGTCGTCGCACAGCTCTCGTCCCGGACGCAGTTCGGCTCGCCGCGTACCTTCGCGGCCGCCCCCGCCGCTCACGGCCTGCGCGTGATCACGACCGAGCTGCCGAACGGCCGCACCGGCTGGGTCGACGCCCACGGCGCGCTGCGGCTCAGCCGTACCACCGTCAGCCTCGACGTAGACCTCTCCAGCCGCCTCCTACGCGTCCGCGTCGGCGGCCGACTCGTACGCGCGCTGCGCGTCGGCATCGGCGCCGCAGGCACCTCGACGCCGACCGGCCGCTTCGCGATCACCGACAAGCTCCGCGGCTCCGACTACTCGTCCGTCTACGGCTGCTGCATCCTCGCGCTCTCCGGCCACCAGACGAACCTCCCGCCCGGCTGGACGGGCGGCGACCGTCTCGCGATCCACGGCGGCTCGACCGGCGGCGCGGTCAGCACCGGCTGCCTGCAAGCCGCCGAGGCCGACCTGCGCTTCCTGATGCGCCGGGTCCCACTCGGCGCTCAGATCACCATCCATCCGTAGACTCGCAACATGGTCGACGAAGGCCTCGCCGAGCTCCACACCCACCTCGGAGCGTCGGTCGCCTCCGAGATCATGTGGAGCCTCGCCCACGAGCAGGGCATCGCGCTCCCGGTCAAGGACTACTGGGAGTTCGACCGGCTCGTCACGATCGCCGACCCGCGCCGCGTCGACTCGCTCGACGCCCTCGACCAGATCTACCACTGGACGGAGCTGATCCAGTCGAGCCCGCTCGCGGTCGAGCGCTCGGTGCACGCGGCGATCGGCGGCGCCTACCGCTCGCAGCACATCACGACGCTCGAGCTGCGCTTCAACCCGATGAAGCGGAACCGCGGCGGCGAGCGCGACCTCGACCACATCATCATGGCCGCGGTCCGCGGGCTCGACCGCGCGAGCCTCGAGTACCCGCTCGTCCGCGCCGGGCTGATCCTGATGATGGACCGCACCTTCGACGAGCGGCAGAACACGACCATCGTCGAGAAGGCGATCCGCTACGCGCCGCGCGGGATCGTCGGCGTGGACATCGCCGGCCCGCGCCCCCGCGGCGAGCGCTACCCGTACCGCGAGCTCGCGCCGCTCGTCGAGGAAGCGCGCAACGCCGGCCTCGGCGTGACCATCCACGTCGGCGAGGAGGGCGAGGAGCACGGCGACGCCGAGATCGGCGAGGTGGTCGAGACCCTGCGCCCCGACCGGATCGGCCACGGCATCCTCGCCGCCCGCAACCCGGAGCTGATGGCCGCGATCCGCGAGCAGGAGATCGTGCTCGAGATCTGCCCCACCTCGAACCTGCTCACCCGCGCGCTCCCCGACGAAGAAGCCGTGCGCGACACCTTCCGCGCCTTCGTCGAGCACGGCGTGCCCTTCACGATCGCCACCGACGGCCCCGAGATGATGCGGACGCACCTGCGCGACGAGCTCGAGCTGCTGCAGCGGATCGGCGCCCTCGACGAGGACGAGCTGGCTGAGGCGAACAGGCGCGGGCACGAGGCGAGCTTCGTTCACGCTCAGAGCGCCGGCGTACGCCCTTAGGCGTAGGTCACAAGACACGCCGTCCGGCCAATAGGCGCCCGCGCCACGCCTTGTTAGCGTCGCGGCATGGTCACAGTCCTGCATGAGGGGCCGCCGGCAATCACGGATCGGCAGCTTCAGGTGATCGAGCTGATCGCCGCCGGATACTCGAACGACGAGGTCGCACGACGGCTCGGCATCTCGCCGAGAACCGCGAAGGCCCACTCGGACGTGCTCCGGCAAAAGCTCGGTTGCGCGAGGCGAAGGCAGATCCCGGGCGCGTACCGAACGCTCACCGGCCGTGACCCCCTCCCCCAAGGCCTCGGAGCAGGACCACCCGCTCCGAGGGACTGACGGCACCCGCGCCTGCGGCCTTCCGGGTCGCAGGCGCGGCGTCTTTCTCGGACATCTTGGCCGGGAAGCAGTAGGGGAATAGGGTTACCCAAGCGGGATGCGGCGCCCGCCACAGGAATGACTGAGCTTCAAGAGCAGGCAGCCAACGCAGCCAGCCGCCACATCATCGAGCGGCCCAGGCTGATGCGCCTGCTCGACCAGTCACCTCGGCGCGCGTGATCATGCTGGTCGCGCCGGCGGGCTACGGGAAGACGACTCTGGCGAGACAGTGGGTACAGACGCGACCGCATGCGTGGCTACAAGCCACTCCTGCCTCCGCCGATGTCGCCCAGCTGGCAGCTCGCATCGCCACTGCCGTCTCTAGCCTTGCGGGAGGAGACGAAAGATCAGTCGTTGAATTCTTGGGCCGCACAAATAGGCCAGTCGACGAGTTAGACGCCCTTGCGTCGCTTCAGACGGAACAGCTCGCTGATTGGCCAACAGACGCCTGGCTAGTCATCGACGAGTACGAGTGGCTCGATTCCTCGCCGTCGTCCGAGGATTACATCGGGTTACTCATTAACGAATCCCATCTGAATCTTCTGATTACGGGTCGCACGAGACCGCGGTGGGCTACGGCACGGAAACGCGTCTATGGTGACTTCGGAGTCGTTGACCGTCACTCGCTTCGGATGGACGAGGACGAGGCCCGTCGACTCCTGAGCCATGTGGATCGACACACCGCCGATTCCCTGGTCGCGAACGCTGCCGGATGGCCCGCTGTTCTTGGCCTTGCTGCCTCTGGGCCGATCGGGCAAGTGACAAGTCTGGTCCCTGAAACGCTGTATGAGTATCTTGCAGACGAACTCTTCTCAAAGAGTTCCCGAGCGTTACAAGAGATTCTTCCGAAGTTGGCGCTTTCGCCGCGAGTTTCGATTGATGTGGCGAAGGCTGTGTCTGCGGATTCCGCCACGGAAGTGCTCGCTGAGGCGTCGGAGGCTGGTTACTTCGCGGAATCTGGTGAAGAGCCATCACTTCACCCCTTGCTCCGACACTTCCTTCTCAACAAGTTGGACCTGTCTGCTGCGGACGTTGTCAGTAGCGCGCGGACACTCACCGACTTTTTTATCCAGCGACGCGAGTGGGACGACGCCTTCTATGTCATACGCAATGCGCCAGACACAGATGCTCTTCTCGAGCTCATCGACGCCGGACACGAAGAATTGCTGCGCGCTGGCCGAGTGATCACGCTTGCCGAGTGGCTCGAGGCCGCTAACGAAGCGCGCACACGAATGCCACTCATCGAGGTCCTTGAGGCGGAACTCGCGGGGCGCGAGGGAGATGCCGCACGCGCCGAACGAATCGCTCTTCAGGCCGCTAAAGAGGGGGATCCTGGCCTGCGTTTTCGAGCACTCTGCCTTGCCGGGCGAGGAGCACACTTGGATAATCGGGCTTCCGCTGCACTTGCTCACTTCCGCGAAGCAGAATCCCTGGCGGCGACGTCAGCCGAGACGCAGGAGGCCCGCTGGGGGGCCTTGTTGTGCGCCATTTCCTTTGGCGACCGAACCGAGCTAAAGAAGGCACTCGACGCTTTCCTGAGCTACGAGCCACAGTCCGCCGACGAGATTCTCCGTGCCGCAAATGCGAGGCTTTGCACCGGTTTGCTCATCGGCGGAGGGCTCGACGAGGCGGTTGATGAGGCCCTAGCCGCGTCTAGCCTAGCCGCAGACTGCGATCCGGTCATTGCTTCGAGCTACTTCAACGCGCTAAGCAGATGCTTCATCCTCTTAGGTCGCTATGGCGACGCGTTGTCCCTAGCTGACCGCTCGATCGATCTGGCTGAGAGCGCGAGACTTCGTTTCGCAGTTCCGCATGCGCTCATCTCCAAGGCAATTGCACTCCTCGGCCTTCGAGACCACGCAAGTGTCGAGGACGCCCTTGACGAAGCTGAACGCCTCGCGGCAGACATCCACGATCGACATAACCTCGTGGACGCGCGCGCAGTGAGGTCCAGGCTGGCGCTTTCGTTGGGGGACACTGAGGCTGCGATTTCGGCTACTGACGATCCGCCTTACGGCGTCATCGATGCTATGCGGGCCGAGTACGTTGCCACCAGGGCACTGGCCTTGGCTTGCGCCGGACAAATCGCGGAGGCCGAGTACCAACTGGACACGCTCACGGAGGTTTCGACTCAACCGGACGCAAGCGGCCTCTCAGTAACAGCTCGGGCCGTGATCGCGGCTCGTCAGCGAGACCTCGTGTCCGTAGGAGATCAACTCCATAAGCTGATGCGACTAGGAATTCTCGATCCGCTCATTGTCGCGGAGCGCGGATCGCCAGAGCTTTCGGCCGCGCTCGAAGAACTCGATGATCCGAGCCTGATCGCGCTCGTAAGAGTCAAATCGAACCAGAGCGCGAAGCATGGAAGTCTTTTGGACTCGCTAACGCCGCGCGAGCTCGAAGTTCTTCGACTCCTAGCACGGGGGCGAACAAATAGAGAAATTGCGGCCACGCTCGTAATTGCAGAGGTTACGGCCAAGGTTCACGTCCGACACATCCTCAGGAAGCTTGGAGTCAGATCGCGGACCGAGGCCGCTGTTTTGAGTGCGGCGCTCGCCCGCGCAGATGGAGCAAGCGGCCAGGTTCATGATCTCCCTGGCGATCTTTAACCACTGCCCGGTCACGTTCGCATAAGCAGATTCACAGCAATTACTACTGAATCGCTCGTTGCGTTTGAGAGTGGCCTGCGTCTCTAATCGACACGCCGGCCCAGGCGCTCAGCACCCTCCAGACTTACAGGTTGGCCTGGACTGAAGCGGTTAGGCGGACGCCGCCACAGCAACGAGGCGCGGCCTCTGCGGAACCGAAAATTCAAACTCAGCCTGAAGTCCCACGAGGTAGGTGTCGTCCGCGCCGACTAGGACCGCTTCGAACGCCGCAACGATTGCCGTGTCGAACTGCGTTTCCACGCCCTGCGCCAGACGCATCCGGGCCACGGATGGAGGCATTGCTTCTCGGTACGGTCGCTGAGACGTCATTGCGTTGTAGGCATCCGCAACAGCAAGTATGCGCGAGAGGAGGGGGATCGACTCACGCCTCAGCCGATCTGGATAACCGGCACCGTCCACGCGCTCATGGTGATGACGAACAATCTCAGCAACTCGGTTATAGCCTTCGACTTGAGCAAGGATCCGCTCGCCAATTGCCGGGTGCTCTTCCATCTGCAAACGTTCATCGGCGGTCAGAGGACCCGGCTTCTCCAGCAGGCCGGCAGGGAGTCCGACCTTGCCTATGTCATGGACTAGTCCCGCGAGGTGCGCAAGCCGTTGGTCGGCTTCGCTGAGGCCGAGTCTCTCCGCAATATCTCGAGCGTAAATCGCCACCGCGGCCGAATGACCGGCCGTGTACCGGTCTCGAGCGTCTAGCGTCGCGACAAGAGCCGTTGCGAACGACAAGTTGGCCCGCTCCTGCCGTTCAATAGCTGCGGTCAGCTCATCGGAAGTGGCCCGCTGCTCTCGATAGAGCAAGAAGAACTTCTGGGCTGCAAAGGCCGGAAACAGGAACAGCACAACACTCCAAGTGGAGACCTCCCGACAGGCATAGACAAGCAGTGCCGTCATTGGGATATAGAGCGGGAGCGCAACGAAGGCCGCGCTGGAGACCTTCACGATCTCTCCCACCGTCATCCCGCGCAGTCGTGCCGCGACCGACCCGAGGGCCAGATCGCCAAGCTGTTCGACGACCGTGGCGCACGCAACTGCCGCGATAACCGGCCCGAATCCATGTGCGCCCGTCCTATCGATCTCAAAGGCAACGACGCCCGCGCAGCCAGCGGCGATCGAGCGCGACGAGGTCCATGTGAGCCATCGCGCATAGGGGGCGCGGAAGTCGCACAGGAGGCTCGCGACGCTCACAATGATCGCCGCCAATGGCCCGTAGATCACCGCTGCAAGGACGATTGGCAGAGACGAGACAGAGACACTCGCCCGCGACGTCAGGCGAACGCTTTGCATTTCTGCAATAAGCGCAGAAACCGCGAGGGCCACCAACGGCCAAGTGAGAGTCGCTGCGGGTTGAGAACTGCTCAGCAGGACAGCCGCCACCAAAACTACGAGCAACGCAATAAGCCAGCCGGTATACCCGACAAGCGCCCAATCGCGACTCGTCGGTTGGGTCTCAAGGCCCAAAAGCGCTTGGAACCGACGCTCAATATCGTTCCGGAGACCCGAGGAACTTACTTGAACCTCACCCTTTTGGGTGATAAGTTCCGAATCGCCGTTAGTCTCCCCAGGAGGAAGAGTGCGTTCTCGTATCGCCACCTTGCTGCTCGCGCTTGCATCGCTCGCAGCCATTTCTGGAAACGTAAAGCTCTGGTAGCGGTTGTCTCGACCCACAACGGGTCGTAGCTTCCGTTTTCCCCAGACTGTCCACATCACCCTGTTGAGGGATTTCCACAGGGGTGTGGAAATCGGCGTCGAAGACGTCCAATTTTCGTTTGTGCGTTCTAACTGTTAAGCGATCAGGCCGCGCCTGAAACCGACGGCCACTGCGTGGGCCCTCGAGCGGGCCTGCAGCTTCGCCAGCAGGTGGCGCACGTGCGACTTGACCGTCTCCTCCGAGAGGAAGAGGCGGACGCCGATCTCGCGGTTGACGAGGCCGTCGGAGATCAGCTGGAGCACCTCGATCTCACGGGCCGTCGGCTCCTGCTCGAGCTCCTGCAGCGGCCCCGCGAACGGGATGACCTCCCCGCCGGCCGAGTTGCTGCCGCGCCGCTTGGCCACCGCGTCGAAGCGGCGGCTGTGATCGACGTAGCGGGACAGGATCTCTTTGCGCTCAGCAGCGTCCACGTGAGGCCTATCGGCCTGGGGACTATCCCTCTTTAGTGCGAGCTCTTACCCCTTTTCAGGGATCACTCGGAGCGAGGCACGGGTTCGGCGCGTTCTTTGCCTGGATCCTGCGGCAAAGCGCTTGAATCAGCGGTTTCCGGGGTGTGCGCGGGCGAGGCCTGCACGCGGGAGAGCGTCGCCTTGTCCACATTGAGCGGATGGTGGCAAGCCGCGAGGTGGCCGTTGCCGTAGTCCACGAGCGGCGGCTCGACCTGCGAGCAGATCTCGGTCGCGTAGCGGCAGCGCGGGTGGAAGCGGCAGCCGCTCGGCGGGTTGATCGGGCTCGGCACGTCGCCTTCGAGCACGATCCGCTCGCGCTTCTCGGCGAGGTCGGGGTCGGGCACGGGCACGGCCGAGAGCAGCGCCTCGGTGTAGGGCATGATCGGGCGCGAGTAGAGCTCCTCGGCCGGCGAGAGCTCGACCAGCTTGCCGAGGTACATGACCGCGATCCGGTCGGAGACGTGGCGGACGACGCCGAGGTCGTGCGCGATGAAGAGGTAGGTCAGGCGGAACTCGTCCTGCAGCTCCTCGAGCAGGTTCACCATCTGTGCCTGGATCGAGACGTCGAGGGCCGAGACGGGCTCGTCGGCGACGATCAGCTTCGGCCGCAGCGCGAGCGCGCGGGCGACGCCGATGCGCTGCCGCTGGCCGCCGGAGAACTCGTGCGGGAAGCGGTTGTAGTGCTCGGGCGAGAGGCCGACCACACGCAGCAGGTCCTCGACCTTCTCCTTGCGCTCCTTGCGGTCGCCGATCCCGTGGATGCGCATCGGGTCGCTGATGATCGTGCCGACGCGCTTGCGCGGGTTCAGGCTCGCGTAGGGGTCCTGGAAGATCATCTGCATCTCGCGGCGCAGCGGCCGCAGCTTGCGGGCGCCGAGCGTGCCGATCGACTGGCCGTCGAAGACGATGTCGCCGGCGGTGGGCTCGAGCAGCCGCACGATGCAGCGGCCGAGCGTCGACTTGCCGCAGCCGGACTCGCCGACGAGGCCGAGCGTCTCACCCTCGGCCACGCTCAGCGTGACGTCGTCCACCGCGTGCACGCGCGCGACCTCGCGGGAGAGGACGCCCTTCCGGATCGGGAAGTACTTCTTCAGGCTCTGGACCTGGACGAGCGCGCCGTTCTGCGTCTGCGGCTCGGTCACGCGACCACGCGCTCCTCGCCGGCGATCGTCGAGTCGCGCACGCTGCGCTTCTGGTCGACGGTGAGCCAGCAGCGGTCGAGGTGGCCGCGATCCTCGACGCGGTTGCGCAGCTCGGGCTCCTCGAAGCACTTCTCGAACGCGTGCGGGCAGCGCGGCCGGAACTTGCAGCCCTGCGGCAGGTTGATCAGCGACGGCGGCGTGCCCTCGATCGAGTGCAGCTTCTTCGGCTTCGGCCGGTCGAGCCGCGGGATCGAGCCGAGCAGGCCCCAGGCGTACGGGTGCTGCGGGTCGTAGAAGATGTTCCGCTTCGAGCCGCGCTCGACGATCCGGCCCGCGTACATGACGAGGATCTCGTCGGCGACCTCGGCGACGACGCCCAGGTCGTGCGTGATCAGGATCACGGCCGAGTCGAAGTCGGCGCGCAGGCGGTCGAGCAGCTCGAGGATCTGCGCCTGAATCGTCACGTCGAGCGCCGTCGTCGGCTCGTCGGCGATCAGGATGTCCGGGTTGCACGAGAGCGCCATCGCGATCATCGCGCGCTGGCGCATGCCGCCCGAGAACTGGTGCGGGTAGTCGTCCACGCGCGACTGCGCGTTCGGGATCCCGACCTGGCGCAGCAGCTCGATCGCGCGGCGCTTCGCGTCCTTGTTGCCGATCGGCTCGTGCGTGGTGATCGCCTCGATGATCTGGTCGCCGACCGTGTAGACCGGGTTCATCGACGTCATCGGGTCCTGGAAGATCATCGCGATCTGGTTGCCGCGCACGTGGCGCAGCCGGGACTCGGGCAGCTCGAGCAGGTTCTCGCCCTTGTAGTCGACCTCGCCCTCGAAGCGGGTGTTCTTGTCGCGCGTCAGCCCGAGGAGCGTCATCGCCGTGACGCTCTTGCCGGAGCCCGACTCGCCGACGATCCCGAGCACCTCGCCGCGGTTGAGCTCGAAGTCGACGCCGTCCACCGCGTGGACGGTGCCGTCCTCGGTCGCGAACCGGACCTTGAGGCCCTTCACCTCGAGCAGACGCTCCGGCATTACGTCGGCCGGATCCTGGGGTCGAGGTAGGCGTAGGCGAAGTCGACGGCCGCGCTGAAGACGACGATGAAGAACGCGCCGTAGAGCGTGACGCCCATGATCGGCGGCAGGTCGAGGCCACCGACCGACTGGGCCGCGTACCAGCCGACGCCCTTCAGGTCGAAGACGGTCTCGGTCAGGATCGCGCCGCCGCCGAGCACGGCCGCGAAGTCGAGGCCGAAGAGGCTGACGATCGGGATCAGCGAGTTGCGCAGCACGTGGTGGCCGAGCACGCGCCCTGGTGGCAAGCCCTTGGCCCTGGCGGTGCGCACGTAGTCCTCGTTCATCGTGTCGAGCATGTTCGAGCGTAGTACCCGTCCGTAGAAGCCGATGAACAAGACCGCGAGGCAGAACCAGGGCAGGATCAGGTGGTACATCCACTGCGCTGGGTCCTCGCTCAGCGGCACATAGCCGCCGTCCGGGAACCACGTGCGCGTCTCCGCGAAGAAGTAGCGCAGCACGATCCCGAGCCAGAACACGGGCATCGAGATTCCGATCAGGGCGAGGATCGTGATCGCGCGGTCCGACCACCTGCCGGCCTTCACTGCCGAGATCACCCCCACCAGGATCCCGAAGACGAGCCAGATGATCCCGGCGCCGATGCAGAGCGAGAAGGTCGCCGGTATGCCCTTCTTGATCTCGGCGACCACGTCCTGGCGCGTGTCGAACGAGCGCAGGATGTCGTACTCCCCATGCGTCCCCGGCAGGAGGCCGGTGCCGGCCTTCTGCATCATCCGCACGTACTGCACGTAGAACGGCTTGTCGAAGCCCCACTTCTCCCGGATGTTCTGGATGTTCGCCGGAGTCGGGTTCTTGCCGGCCATCCGCTCGGCCGGGTCGCCGCCCGGGATCAGGATGAAGACGATGAAGACGAGGATGCTGACCGCGAACAGCACCGCAACCATCCCGATCAGCCGTCTGATCACGAAGGCTGAGCATCAGTGCTCGATCCTCACCTTCGCGCGCGGGTCGAGCGCGTCACGCAGGCCGTCGCCGAAGAGGTTCAGCGAGAGCACCGTCAGCACGATCGCGATCCCGGGGATGAGCGAGAGCCACGGAGCTGTCTGGATCTGGTCCTGGCCGCTCGCGATCATGTTGCCCCACGACGGGTCGGGGAGCCGCACCCCCGCGCCGAGGAACGAAAGGCCAGCCTCGGTGAGGATGTTGGTCGCAATGATCAGCGTGAAGAAGACCAGCACCGAAGAGGCGATGTTCGGCAGCAGGTCGGAGAACATCACCCGCAGCGGGCCGGCGCCCGCGCCGATGGCCGATTCGACGAACTCCTTCTCACGCAGCGACAGGATCTGGCCACGTAGCGGCCGCCCGATGTACGGGATCAGGACGTACGAGATCACGAGGGTCGGGATCCAGAGGCTGCCAGGCTCGATCGAGATGCCGAAGTGGTGGAAGCCGTTGATCGCCAGCGCGGTCGAGAGAGCGATCGCCAGCAGGAAGACCGGGAACGCCCAGATCAGGTCGAAGAAGCGCGTCACCAGCCAGTCGATCCAGCCGCCGTTGTAGCCCGCGATCAGCGCGAGGAGGACGGCGACGAGCGTGCAGATCAGCGCGGAACCGATCCCGACCTTCAGCGAGTTCCGGCCGCCGTAGAGCAGCCGCACGGCGACGTCACGGCCGAGGTTGTCGGTGCCGAGCACGAAGCGGCCGTGCGCGTGCCACCAGGTTGGGCCGAGGTAGACCGGCGAAGCGACGACGAAGGTGTTCGTCTTCGGGTCGTAGTGCGAGCCTCCACCGATGACCTGCCTCGGCTTGCCGCTCACGATCACCGTCTCGCCCGCGTGCACCGTGTTCGGGCCGGTGTGAGCGAGATGCTTCGCGTAGACCGGCGCGAGCGCGCAGGCCAGGACGATCAGGATGAAGACGCCGAGCGACGTGAGCGCCACCCAGTTGCGGCGCAGCCGACGCCAGGCGAGGTACCACGGGCTGCGACCGACGATCGCAATCTCGTGCTCTTCCGCGGCCAGGAGCGAGGCGCTGTCGAGCGTGAGTTCGGTTGCTGGCTCGGCCATTCCCCTCCGGCGGCGAGTGTAGATCAGTGAGGGCGCCCGGAGGCGCCCTCACCGCTTACTCGTCGTGCTGTTCCTCTACTTCCTGCAGAGGCGCGCCAGGTCGATTCCGTAGAGGCGCTGAACGTGGATGCAGCCCATCTTCTTGCTGAAGAACTCCGGGAACACGCGGTTCGACCACGGTGCCCACGGAGCCTGGGACATGATCTCCTTCTCGACCTTCGCCCAGCGCTGCGTTCACGGCGGGCGTGAGGACCTGGGACTTCTTCAGACCCTCGATCTCGGAGTTGGTCTTCGCGTTCGAGTACCACGCGTAGTTGTTGTTGTCCGTGTTGGTGATGCGGTTGCCGTTCAGGAGGACGTCGAACCAGTCGAGCGGGTGCGGGTAGTCCTCCAGCCACCGCGCCCAGCCGGTCTGCGCGTGGGTCGCGACGTTGCCGACGGTCGAGTAGTACGTGGACCTCGGCAGGATGTTCAGGCTCGCGTCGAGCCCGATCGTGTTCAGGATGCTGGTGTAGTACTGCGCAGCGTCGCGGGCGTCGGAGACGTCACGCGTCCAGACCGTGACCTTCGCGCCCTTGGCGCCGGCGGACGAGATCAGCGACTTCGCCTTGGAGACGTTGTGCGGGTAGAGCGTCAGCTTGTTGTAGCTCGGGTAGGTCGGCGGCAGCACGTTCTGCGTCGCCTGCCCGAGGCCGCCCCACACGATCTTCTGCATGGCGGCGCGGTCGAGTGCGTAGTTGACCGCCTGGCGAACCTTCAGCTTGTTGAACGGCGCCTCCTTGATGTTCATCCAGAAGTAGTACGTGTTCGCCGTCTGGCGCAGGACCAGGTGGCCCTTGCTCTTCGCGTTGGCGATGCGGTCGGGCGGGATGGCCCCGTTCGAGTAGTCGGCCTGCCCGTTGATCACCCGCTGGGTCGCCGAGTTGGCGTCGCCGACGAGCGCGACCTCGATCTTGTCCGGGTTCCCGCGCGGGATGTACTTCGTCGGCTTGAAGTACTTGTTCCGCACCATCGTGAACCCGCGGTTCGCGTCGAACGACGAGAAGCGGTACGGCCCCGTGCCCGGGATCGTGCCGTTCAGGATCGCCGTCGACGTGTTCGCGGGCACCGGCGCTGCGAACAGCAGCGCGAGGATCGTCAGGAAGTCACCGCGCGGCGTCGAGAGCTTGACCGTGATCGACCGCGTCTTGTTGTTGGTGACGATTCCCGCGATGTTGCCGTTCTTGGTCGGGTGAGCGGCATACGCCTTGGCACCGGCGATGTCGGTGTAGAAGCCGACGCCCTGGCCGGTGGCCAGGAAGCCGCGCTTGATCGCCCACTTGAAGTCGGACGCCAGCACCTTCGCGCCGTTCGAGTACCTCAAGCCCGGGCGAAGTTTGAACTTGTAGACGCGGCCGTTGTTCGAGATCGTCGGCAGCGACTGAGCGAGCCCTGGCACAAGCTGGTAGCCGGCAGGCCCGTCGACGTGCTTGTACGTGAGCAGCGTCTCGTACACGTTCCACATCGCCCACCAGCTCTGGCCCGTGTAGGCCTGCTGCGGGTCGAGGAAGTCGATCGTGTCGAGCACTGCCTTCAAGGTCCCGACGCTCTTCTGCGCGTTTTGCGGCGCCGCCTGTGAGCGGGTCGCCGCGACGCCATAGGCCGCGACCATCATGGAAATCCCGGCTGCGAGCGCCACTACGCCCAGCAACCAGGTTCCCCGTCGCCTTGCAGTCATTGCACCTCCCAATTTGAAAGCCCCGGTGATTCCGAGCGCAATCTTCGCAAAGTGAAGACGTCCTGGATAGGTCTTGGTTAGAGGCGGCCGTACCGAAGCTCGTGCTCGACACGCGTGTCGGCCAGCGGTTCCTCCACGACGGCGTGCACCCCATCGCGTCCCGTTGCATGGAGAATCCGCCCCTCGCCGAGCCAGAAGGCGATGTGATCCGCGCGCTCGGGCGGGCCGAAGAAGACCAAGTCGCCGGGCTTTAGGTGGGCCTCCTCGAGGGCCTCCGCCGCCGCCTCCTGCTCGTGCGCGTCGCGCGGGACGAGGCGCCCGAGACGCCGGTAGCCCATGTGCACGAGCCCGGAGCAGTCGATCCCGCTCGTGGTCAGCCCGCCCCACTCGTACGGCGTGCCGAGGTAGGCGCGGGCCTCGGCGACCGGGTCGCCGGCACGCGGCAGCCCCGGCCACTCGCCGTCGGGCTCGCCGCCGAGCGCGTCCTCGCGGATCCAGCCCGGATAGCCGTACGCGGTGCGGATTCGTGCCCAGCCGTCCTGGACCGACTCGACCGCCAGCGGCTCGCCGGCGAGCGCCTGCGTCACTTGCTCAGCGCTCTCCTCGGGCTCGGCGCGCACGGGCGCGACCTCAGCGACACAGACTCGGATTTCCACTACGCGGGTCGGATGCGCGGGTCGAGGCGCGCGTAGACGATGTCGACCAGCGCGCTCATGATCGTGATGAAGAAGGCGCCGTAGATCACCGTCGCCATGATCACGGGCAGGTCGAGCGAGCGCAGCGCGTTGAAGGTCAGCAACCCGACCCCGGGGAGCCCGAAGACCACCTCGGTCAGCAGCGCGCCGCCGCCGACGAGGACGCCGAAGTCGAGGCCGAAGAGCGAGACGAACGTGATCAGCGAGGTGCGCAACATGTGCCGGACGAGGACGCTCCGCGGCGAGAGGCCCTTCGCCTTGGCCGTGCGGACGAAGTCGTCGTTCTGCACCTGGAGCAGGTCGGCCCGGAGCACGCGAGCGTAGAAGCCGATGTAGAGGATCGAGAGCGTGATCCACGGGAAGATCAGGTGCAGGAACCACTGCCACGGGTCCTGCGTGAAGGGCGTGTAGCCGAGCGGCGGCACCCAGCTGAAGAAGAACGTGTCGTGCAGCCGGTCCTGTGTGATCAGGTTCACCACCTCGCCCAGCCAGAAGACCGGCATCGAGATGCCGATCAGCGCCAGGACCATGAGTAATGGGTCGACGAACGTCCCCTTGAACGTCACCATCAGCAGGCCGATCGCGATCGCTCCGATCACCCAGAGCACTGCGGCGCCGAAGACGAGCGAGAAGGTCACCGGCGCGGCGCCCTGGATCGCCGGGACGACGTTCAGCGCCTGGTTGCCGTAGGAGACGAGGTCGCGCGAGATGAAGAGCCGCTTCATCATCAGCGCGTAGCGGATCGGCAGCGGCCGGTCGAGCCCGAACTGGTGCCTGACGGCGCGACCGTCGCCGGGTCGGGGTTCCGCCCGGCGAGCTGCCTGCTCGGGTCGATCCCGGGCGTGGCGAAGAAGATCAGGAAGGTCAGGATCGTGATCGCGAACAGCACGACCACCATGCCGATCAGCCGCCTGACGACGAAGGCGAACACCGGCTAGTCCCGGACGCGCACCTTCGCGCGCGGGTCGAGCGCGTCGCGGACGCCGTCGCCGAGCACGTTCAGCGCGAGGACGGTGAGCACGATGAAGATCCCCGGGCACGATCGCGACCAGCGGGCGCGTGTAGAGCAGGTTCTGGCCGTCGTCGATGATCGTGCCCCAGCTCGCCTGCGGCGCCTGCACGCCGATCCCGAGGAACGAGAGCGCAGCCTCGGTCAGGATCGTGGTCGCGATCATCAGCGGCAGGAGCACGATCGCGGTCGAGATCACGTTGGGGAGGATCTCGGCGAACATCAGGCGCAGGTTCGAGGCGCCCTGCGAGATCGAGGCCTCGACGTACTCCTTCTCGCGCACCGAAAGCACCTGGCCGCGTAGCGGGCGATAGACGTAGGGGATGTAGACGATCGCGATGATCCAGGTCGGGACCCAGAGGCTCGACGGGTCGATCGTCACCGGGCCCCATTTGCAGGCCGCCCGGCTTGGTCAGCAGGACCGTCGCCAACGAGATCGCGAGCAGGTAGACGGGGAACGCCCAGATCAGGTCCATGATGCGGGAGAGCACCGAGTCGGTCCAGCCGCGGAAGAAGCCCGCCAGGAGTGCCAGGGCAAGGGCGAGCAGCGTGCAGATGACCGCGGAGGCGACGCCGATCTGCAGCGAGGAGCGGCCGCCGTAGAGCACGCGGGCCATCACGTCGCGGCCCTGGTTGTCCGCGCCGATGAAGTAGTTCGACTGCCAGGTCGGCCCGATCGGGATCACGCCGAGACCCAGCCCGCCTTGCGTCTCCTGGACAACCTCGACCTCTTTCCCGTTCACGTTGGTCGTCCCCGTCAGGTTCGAGGAGAACGGGTCGGTCTTGGCGACGTGGTTCGCGTAGAACGGCGCCAGCAGGCTGACGACGACGATCAGCAGGAACAGCCCGAGCGAGGCCATCGCCAGCCTGTTGCGCACGAGCCTGCGGCCGGCGATGCGCCAGGGGCTCCTCCCGGAGATCTCCTTGGCGCTCTCGCCGGCCGCGAGCTGGACTTCTGGCCCTGGCTCGTAGGCGAACTCAGCCACGCGCGTGTTCCTCTCTCGTTACTTCACCGAGGCCTGATCGAGGAGGAAGTACCACTGCGGGCTGAACACGTAACCCTTGACGCGCGAGGAGAGGAAGTCGATGTACTTCGGGTTGTACATCGCGACCCACGGCGCCTGGTCGGTGACCGCCTTGTCCACCTGCGGCCCAGATCTTGTTCGCCGCAGCCGGGTCGGTGATGCCGACCTGCCCCGCGTGATCCATCTGCGCCTGGATCGCCTTGTTGCAGAACTGCGCGATGTTCGGGCTCGAGTTCGAGTTCGGGTGGATCGAGTTGCACCCGAGCAGGATGTTCAGGAAGTCCGACGCCGCCGGGTAGTCCTGGAACCAGTCGGAGAACGCGATCTGCACCTTGTTCTTCGAGTTCTGGATGTAGGGGTACTGGATGTCGGCGGAGAGGGCCTGCAGCGTCGCCTTGTAGCCGAGCTGGTTCAACAGCCCGACGAAGTAGAGGCCGAGCGCCTTGTCGGTGTCGGTCGAGTCGGTGTTGACCTTCACCGCCATCCCCTTGGTACCCGAGGCATTGATCAGCTGCTTGCGCCTTCGCCAGGTCGGGAGCCGTCCACTTGCCGCTGCCGCCGGTGCCGGGGTTCTTGGTGTACGGGCAGTAGGGCTCGTAGCCGGGGAAGTTCGGCGGCAGCACCTGGCAGGTCGGCACCGCCAGCTTCGGGCCGCCGGCGATCTTGACGAGCGCCGCGCGATCGGTCGCGAAGTTGAGGCCCTGCCGCGCCTTCAGGTTGTTGAACGGCGGCACGTTGACGTTGAGCGCGAAGTAGTACGTCGCGGTAAGCGGATTGACGTGCACGCGGCTCGCGTACTTGGGGCTGCTCAGCTCGCCGAGCCGGTCGGCGGGCGGCTGGTCGAACATCCAGTCGGCCTGATTGTTCTGCACCTGCGTCACCTCGGCCTCGACCGTGAGGCCGAACTTCTGGACGATGATGTCGGGGTTGCCCGAGGGCTGGGCGTCCTTCGACCACACCTTGAAGTAAGGGTTGCGCACGAGCTTGATCTGCTTGTTCGGCGCGTACTGCGGCCCACATGTACGGGCCGGTGCCCGGCGGCGGGATGTTGACGTTCTTCGCCGGCGTGCCCGCCGGGAGGATGTAGGCGAACGGCACCGAGAGCTTGTCGAGCCACTCGGGGTCGGCCGTCGTCAGCTTGAAGGTGACCTTGTTGCCGTTGACCGTGATACCGGAGGAGAGGTCACAGGTCTTCGGCGTCTTGATGCACACGTCGGCGCCCTGGATGACGTTGTACCAGGTGCCCGCGTTCGGGCTGTCGCCGATCTTGAACAGACGCTCGAAGGTCGCCTTGACGTCGGCGCCCGTGAGCGTCTTGCCGTTCGAGAACTTGATCCCCGTGCGGAGCGTGAACGTCCACGTCTTGCCGCCGTTGGTCGGCTTCGGGATCGACTCCGCGAGGTCGGGCACGATCTTCGTGCCCTCCGTGCCGCCTGCGCGCTTGAACCCGACAAGGCCGTCGTGGGTGATGATCAGCAGCTGCCACTCCTGCAGCGTGTAGTTGACCTGCGGGTCGGGCGAGCCCGACGGCGCGGCGTTCGCGACCGTCATCAGCGTGCCGCCCTTCGCCCCACTGGACGTGGACTCAGTACTAGAGGTGGACTTCTTCGAGCTGCCGCAACCGGTTGCGACGAGCGCAACCGCGGTCAGCAATGACGCGGAACCGACAAACCAGCGCTTCACCACAACCTCCCGGTTGACGGATATGCCTGCCCGTTGATACGGACGTTCAGCAGGCGCCGGATGTTAGCGGCGTAGGGGTCGAGCCCGCGTCAGGCTGCGGCGGTCTGCAGCTCGCGCAGCGCGGCGAGCCGGGCGAGGGCCTGGCCCTCGAGCTGGCGGACGCGCTCGCGCGTCAGGTCGAGCTCGTGCCCGATCGCCTCGAGTGTCCACGGTTCGCCGTCGAAGCCGAAGCGCAGCTCGAGGATCCGCCGCTCGCGCTCGGGAAGCGCGTCGAGCGCCCGCCGCACTCCCTGCCGGCGCAGCGACTCCTCGGCCTCCTCGAACGGATCGGGAGCCTCGCGGTCGGCGAACAGGTCGCCGAGCTCGCCCTCGTCGTCCGCGCCGACGGTCTGGTTGAGCGAGACCGAGGCCTGCGCGGCGCCGAGCGCCTCGTCGACGTGCTGGAGCGGAAGTCCGGTCGCTTCTGCGAGCTCTTGCTTCGTCGCCTCGCGGCCGAGCTCGACCTCGAGCCGGCGCGCGGCACGGCCGAGCTTCTGCTGCCGTTCGACGACGTGGACGGGCACGCGGATCGTGCGCGCGTGGTTCGCGACCGCGCGCTGCACCGACTGGCGGATCCACCAGGTCGCGTACGTGGAGAACTTGTAGCCGCGCCGCCAGTCGAACTTCTCGACCGCGCGGTTGAGTCCGAGCGTGCCCTCCTGGATCAGGTCGAGGAAGGGGACGCCGAGACCGCGGTAGCCCTTGGCGATCGAGACCACGAGGCGGAGGTTCGACTCGATCATCCGGCGCTTGGCGATCAGGTCGCCGCGCTCGATTGCCTTGGCGAGCATGACCTCCTCGGCCGCGGTCAGCAGCTTGTGCCGCCCGATGTCGGCCAGGAAGAGCTGCAGGCTGTCCGCTGCGCCGACGAGCGCCTGTTGGGGCTGCGGCTGGGCAGGCTCGGCCGCCTTCTCGGCGGCGGGCTCGGCGGGCTCCTCGGCCGGCTCACGCACCTCGAGGCCGTTGGTCTCGAGCTCGCGCGTCAGCTGCTCGACCTCGTCCTCGGCGAGATCGTGCTCGAGCGCGAAGGCCTCGAGCTCCGCCGGCAGCACGAATCCGCGCTCCTCTGCTCCTTCGAGCAGTACGCGCGCGGGCTCGGTCTCCAGCAATTCCTGAAGCTGCGTCTGGGTCAATTTGTCCTCGTGGGTGTTAGACGGCGTACTTCCTGCAACCTTTCGCACTGTAGGCGGATTGTCCTGGACTGACCAGGGGGATCCGGCCCTCTGATCCGCTCGGCCCTGGAAACGCAGTTCGTGCTCGTGCTATTCCGCGACAGCGGCCTCTTTGGTTTCCGTGCGAGCGGGAAAGTCGAACTCCACCTTGCCCTCATCGTTCAAGACGAGGCGCGCGCGAAAAGGTTTGCCGGCACGTGACCGAAAACCGGAGATGACCTCCTTGGTCTTGCCCTCCTCGAGCAGCTGGCGCGCGATCTCGGGGGTCAGCGTGCGGCCCGCGACGCGCTTCCAGATGACGAAGCCGCAGCCCGTCTCCTCGCGGCTCTTCCAGCTAGTGCAACCGTAGGCCTTCGAGTTCTCCTTGATGATCTCGCCGGTCTCGGCGCCGCAGCGCGGGCACGGCCCGAGCTCGACGCGTTCCGGCCGCAGCTTTTCCTTGTCGAGCTCGGCGATCTTCTCGACGGTCGCGCGCGTGAACTCGGCGATGTCGCCGATGAACTTCGAGCGGTCCTCCTCGCCGTGCTCGATGTCGGTCAGGCGCTTCTCCCAGCTGCCGGTCAGCTCGGGCGACGTGAGCGGATGCTCCTCGAGCATCGTGATCACCTGCAGGCCCTTCGGGGTCGGCATCAGGTCCTTGCCGCCGCGCTCGATGTACTCGCGGCGGATCAGCGTCTCGATCGTCTCGGCGCGCGTGGCCGGGGTGCCGAGGCCGCTCTCCTTCATCGCCTCGCGCAGCTCTTCGTCGTCGATCAGCTTGCCCGCCGTCTCCATCGCCGAGAGCAGCGTCGCCTCGGTGTAGCGCGGCGGCGGCTTCGTCTCCTTGGCCTCGACCTCGGCCTTCGCGCACGTGATCGCCTGGCCCTGCTCGAGCGGCGGCAGCTCGGCGCTCTCGTTCTCGCCTTCCTCGTCCTGCTTCTGCGCGGCCTGGTCGGCCTCGGAGACCAGGCCGTACACGCCGCGCCAGCCGGCCTCGAGCGTGATCTTGCCGCGCGAACGGAATCGCTCCTCCTCGACGAGCGTGACCACCGTCGTGCGGGCGTAGCGCGCCGGCGGGTGGAAGACGGCCAGGAACCGGCGGGCGACCAGGTCGAAGATGCGCCGCTCGTCGGGCGAGAACCGGCTGACGTCGTGCTCGACGTCGGTCGGGATGACCGCGTGGTGGTCGGTCACCTTCGAGTCGTTGACGACGCGCGCGAGCGGCAGCTGCTGCAGGCCGAGCACGTAGCGCGCGGCCGCGGCGTACTCGCCGATCGGCTGGAGCGTGGCGGCGGTCGGCTTCAGCTGCGCGACGAGGTCGCCGGAGAGCCAGCGTGAGCTCGTTCGCGGGTAGGTGATCGCCTTCTTGTCCTCGTAGAGCGACTGCGCGGCCTGCAGCGTGCGGCGCGCGGAGAAGCCGAAGCGGCGGTTCGCGTCGCGCTGCAGCGAGGTGAGGTCGTAGAGGAGCGGCGCGCGCTCGGACTGCTCCTTGCGCTCGACCGACTCGACGACGCCGTCCTTGCCGGAGACCTTCGCCGCGATCTCCTCGGCGCGCTTTGCCTCCTTCAACCGCGTCTCGTCGCCCTCGAACCAGAGGCCCTCGTAACGTGGATCGAACTGCGCGTGGACCAGCCAGTAGGGCTCGGGCACGAAGGCCTGGATCTCGCGCTCGCGCTTGACCAGCAGCGCCAGCGTCGGCGTCTGCACACGGCCCAGCGAGACGACCCCGCCGACCCAGGCCCGGCCGCGGATCGTGGCGGCGCGGGTCGCGTTCATGCCGACGAGCCAGTCGGCCTCGGAGCGGGAGCGCGCGGCCGCCTCGAGCTGGCGCAGCTGCTCGCCGGGGCGCAGGCTCTCGAAGCCCTCCTTGATCGCCGTCTTCGTCATCGAGCTGATCCAGAGCCGCTCGACCGGCTTGTCGACGCCGGAGGTCTCGTAGATGTAGGCGAAGATCAGCTCGCCCTCGCGCCCGGCGTCGCACGCGTTCACGATCCGGTCGACGTCGTCGCGCTGCAACAGCTTGTGGATCACCTTCAGCTGCTTCTCCGCCTTCTTGTCGCGCGGGCGCAGCTTGAACTCCTCGGGCACGATCGGCAGGTCGGCCATGCGCCACTTCTTGAAGCGCTCGTCGTAGTCCTCGGGGTCGATCAGCTCCACGAGGTGACCCACCGCGAAGGTGATCACGGTGTCCTCCGACTCGAGGTAGCTGTCGTGGTTTTCGAATGTTCCGGGGAGCGCATCGGCCAGATCCCGGGCGACCGACGGCTTCTCCGCAATAACTAGGGTCTTCACGCGGTCCACCTTAGCGAACGCCCTGCGACCGACCCTAGTGGCCGAAAACGCGCATGAGTCCTACGGAAATGGAACGATTGCGTGCCCATGATGTCGCCTCTCTACTTCGTCGCCGCGTCGCTCAGCTGGCCTGTGGTGAAGGGTCTCTATCGGCTTCGCGCGCGAGGGCTCGAACACGTCCCGGAGGGCGGGTTCGTGCTCGCCGCGAACCACACGTCGAATTTCGATCCTTGGCCGTTGGGGATCCCGTTCCTGCCTAAGCGCCAGCTGCGGTTCATGGCGAAGGCTGAGCTCTTCAACCCGATCCTGGCCCCGATCCTGCGGGCGGGCGGCGCGTTCAAGGTGCGCCGCGGTGAGGGAGACGTCGAGGCGATGCGCACCGCCGCGAAGCTCGCGCGCGAGGGCGAGATCGTGGTCATGTTCCCGGAAGGGACGCGACAGAAGAAAGGCTTGCGCAAGAAGCGCGAGGCGCGGCCGCACACCGGCGCGGCGCGGATCGCGCTCACGGCCGGCGTGCCGCTCGTGCCCGCCGCGATCGGCGGGACCGACCGGCTCAGCCGGCTCGGGCCGCTGTCGGTGGCCTACGGCGAGCCGATCGACGTCTCCGATCTCGAAGGCATGGAGACCAAGCGCGCCGCGACGGTCGCGACCGAGCGGCTGATGAAGGCGATCGACGAGCTGAAGGCGACGCTGTGAAGCCGCTGCTCGTGATCGACGGCGACTCGCTCGCCCACCGCGCCTACCACGCGATGCCGAAGTCGATCCGGCTGAACGGCGTGCTCGGCTTCGGGAACATGGTCACGCGCCTCTGGGAGGCCGAGCAGCCGCGCGCGGTCGTGGTCGGCTGGGACACCTACGAGGTGCCGACCTACCGGCACAAGGAGTTCGAGCCCTACCAGAGCGGCCGCGTCTTCGAGGAGTCGCTGCTCGAGCAGCTGCCGCTGATGGTGCTGCTCGTCGGCGCGATGGGCTTCGCGAACGCGAAGGGCGGCGGCTACGAGGCCGACGACTTCCTCGGCGCCGCGGTCGCTTTCGAGGAGCACCGCGGCGGCGAGGCGCTGGTGGCGACCTCCGACCGGGACATGTTCCAGCTCGCGAGCGAGCGGACGACGATCCTGCAGCCCGTGCGCGGCGTCTCCGAGCTCGCGCGGATCGGGCCGGCCGAGGTGGTCGAGCGCTACGGCGTCGAGCCGGCGCAGGTGCCGGACTTCATCGCTCTGCGCGGCGACCCGTCCGACAAGCTCCCGGGCGCGCGCGGGGTCGGCCCGAAGAAGGCCGCCGACGTGCTGCACGAGTACGGCTCGCTGGAGGCCGCGCTCGAAGCCGGCCGCTTCGCAGCGGAGGCGGAGGATCTTCGCCTCTTCCGTCGAATTGCGACGGTGGACGCCTCCGCCCCGCTCCCTCCCCTCGCAGAACAGACACCCACGTGGGCGGAGGCGTCCTCTCTCTCAAGTGACTGGGGCCTGAACGGCCTGGCCGAGCGGCTGTCGAAGTTGGGCTGAGCGACGGAGCTCGTCAGCCACCCCGCCCTCGCCCAGCTCCACCCGACGGAACCGCACGTCGAGTCGCGGCAGCGCCTGCTCGTGCTGCTGGACGCCTTCGAGGTCGTCGAGGGCAGCCCGGCGTCGCGTGAACAACTAGAGCGCTGCCACGCGGCCGCGTACCTCGACCGGCTTGAGGCGCTCGAGGTGCCGACCATGCTCGATCCGGACACGGTCGCCTCCGAGACGAGCTACGAGGCGGCGCTGCTCGCGGCCGGCTGCACGCTGGCGGCGGTCGACCGCAGCGGCTTCGCCCTCGTCCGGCCGCCCGGGCACCACGCGCTGCCCGGCCGGGCGATGGGCTTCTGCCTCGTCGACAACGTCGCGGTCGCCGCCCGCTACGCCCAGGTCGAGCTCGGGCTCGGGCGCGTGGCGATCGTCGACTGGGACGTCCACCACGGCAACGGCACGCAGGACATCTTCTGGGACGACCATTCCGTCCTGTTCGCCTCACTGCACCAGTGGCCGTTCTACCCGGGCACCGGCGGGCCCGGCGAGGAGAACGAGACGACCGTGAACGTGCCGCTGCCGGCCGGCTCGGGCGACGAGGACTACCTGCTCGCCTTCGACGAGCGTGTCGAGCCGGCCGTGCGGGCGTTCGAGCCGGAGCTGCTGCTCGTCTCGGCAGGCTTCGACGCGCACGTCGACGACCCGCTCGCCGGGATGCGCGTCACGGCCGGCGGCTTCCGCGAGCTCGCCCGCCGCTCGACCGCGCTCGCGCCGCGCGTCGCCGCGGTGCTGGAAGGCGGTTACGACCCGCGCACGCTGCCCGTGCTCGTCGGGGCCGCGCTCGAAGGGTTCCAGGAATGACAACGGCCGGCCCGAGGGCCGGCCGTTCGTTTGCCGAGGAAGCACAGAGCCACCGCGCTCCGGCACTCAAGGAGTGGTGCCGATCTCAATATCGGGCGCGGGAGGCTCGGAGCCTGGGTGAATCGCATCCCCCACGGTGGGGGATTCGGCCTGGAGCTAAGCGGCCCGGGCCGTGGCGAGGGCGTCCAGCGCCTCGCGGCGCGAAGAGACGTTCAGCTTGCGCAGCAGGCTCTTGACGTGCGAGCGGACCGTGTGCTCGGAGATGTACAGCCGCTCCGCGATCTCGTCGGTGCCGAGGTGCTCGTCGAGCAGGAGCAGGACCTCGAGCTCGCGGGCGCTGAGCGCGGCCGCGATCGATTCGGGGACGCCGCGGCCGACGCCGCCTTCGCGCACCTGCTCGAGCAGCCGCCTGGCGACCTCGCCCGAGAGCGCCGCCTGTCCTTCGGCGACACCGCGCAGGAACTCGGCGATCCGCTCGGGCGGCTCGCTTTTCAGCAGGTAGCCGGCCGCGCCGCCGCGGATCGCGGCGAGCAGGTTCTCCTCGGTGCCCGAGGCGGTCAGCACGACCACCTCGGTCTCGGGGGCGGCCTCACGCAGCCGCGGCAGGGCCGTCAGCCCGTCCATGCCCGGCATCGAGAGGTCGAGCAGGACGAGGTCCGGCAGCAGCCGCCGCGCCAGCTCGATCGCCTCCTCGCCGTCCGCGGCCTCGCCGGCGATCGTGAAGCCGTGGCCCTCCAGCAGCGACGAGAGCGCGGCGCGCGTGATCGGATGGTCGTCCACGAGCAGGATCCGCATGCAGCCCTTATCGGCAGCGCCGCGTCTGCCGACAAGTCCTTCATGCGGCACGAAGAGCGCGACGACTATCAGGCCTGGCTCTGGAGCACCGTGCTCCTGATCGGGCTGCTCGGCGCCGCTCTCGCGCTGTTCGTCGCGTACCCGAGCCTCCGAAACACGTACGAGCTGCCTCAGGCGCGCCTGGTGCTGGACACGGCCGTGATGCTCGCCGCCGCGATCGTGGCCGTGCTCGCCGGAGTGCGCTTCTCCGTCGACGGGCGACGGCTCGACCTGCTGCTCTGCGGTGGGTTCAGCGCTGCGGCGGCCTCGATGCTGGTGTTCACCATTGCGCCGGTGCTCGGCGGCGGCGACCTGCCCCGGACCGCCGCATGGGCCGGAGCGGGCGGCCGCCTCTTCGCGTGGTCACTGATCGCCGCGGCGCCGTTCTCCAGGCGCCGTTCCAGTGCGCGCGGGCTGGCGCTCGGGGAGATGCTGCTCGGCGTCGCGCTCGTGCTCGCGCTCTCGTGGGGCATCGCGGCCAAGGCGGGCGCCTCCCTGCCGTCGCTCTCGTCCGGCGGCGGAGACGACCAGCCGCTGCTGATGATGATCTCGCTGGCCGCGAGGGCGCTCCTCGCGCTCACCGCTATGGTCGGCTTCGGCCTGCGCTTCCGCGCTCGCGGGAACGACCTCGACCGCTGGCTCTGCCTGGGCGCGACGCTCGCGCTCTTCGCCGAGCTGCACTACCTGTTCACGCCGATGCTTTCCGGCGGGTCGATCTCGCAGGGCGACTTCCTACGCCTGCTCTCGTACAGCGTCCTGCTCGTTGGCGTGTGGCGCGCGATCCGGCACGCCGAGTTCGGCCGTGCCGTGGCAGAGGAGCGGGCGCGCGTCGCGCGCGAGATCCATGACGGCCTCGCGCAGTACCTGTTCGCCGTCTCGACCCACGCCTCGATGCTCGAGAACGGCGCCGACCCCGAGCGGACGCTGGCGCAGCTGAAGGACGCAGCCGCGGCCGCGCAGCAGGAGGCGCGCTTCGCTGTGCTCGCGCTCTCTTCCGCCGGCGGCTCCGCGCCGTTCGATTCCGCGCTCCGCCGGTACGTGGACTTCCTCACCGCCGACGGCCGGCTGGAGGTCGACCTCGAGATCCAGGACGGGATCCGGCTCGCGCCCGACGAGCAGATCGAGGTCTTCCGCATCGTCCAGGAGGGGCTCGCCAACGCCCGCAAGCACGCTGGTGCCCGGAGCGCCGAGGTGCGGATCGAGGAGCGCGCCGGCGAGCGCTTCGTCACCGTCGTGGACGATGGCTCGGGCTTCGACGAGCAGGAGATCGCGGCCGGACAGGGCCTGAAGAACATGCGCGCCCGGGCTGCCTCGATCGGCGGCGGTTTCCGGCTGATCTCGGCTCCGGGGCGAGGAACAGCGCTCGAAGTCGTCCTGCGCGCCTAGCTTACGGCGTAAATTACCACTCGTAATCCCGCTTGTAAGGATCCGGCGGGCACCACGACAGTTTCGGGGCGAGCGGGTACTCAACTGGTCATGTTCGTCGTCGGAGTCGTCGCGGCGGCGCTCGCGTTTTCGAGCGCAACGGCAGGAACCACCACGAGCACAGACGCAGCTCTCGCCCCGCGCAGCGAGTGCCCTGGGCAGGCCGCCATCAAGGCGCCCTCGGCGGTCCAGATCCGGGCGCTGCGCTGCCTGATCAACTGGGCGCGGCGGCACGGCGGGCAGCCGGCGCTTCGCCGCAGCGCGGACCTCGACCGCTCGGCAGGCCTCCGCGCGGCCGACATCCGCCGCTGCCAGGACTTCTCGCACACGCCCTGTGGTGAGCCCTTCATCGAGGTCTTTCAGCTGGTCGGCTACCCGCTCGCGTCGGTGGGCGAGAACCTCGCGTGGGGCCAAGGGCGCCTGGGCACGGCGCGCTCGGCGATGGCGAGCTGGCTGGCCTCGCTCGAGCACCGCCAGATCCTGTTCACTGCGAACTGGCGTGAATTGGGTGTCGCACGCGTGCGCGCGAGGAGCCTCTTCGGCCGCCCGAACGTGACCGTCTGGGTCGCCCAGTTCGGCCGTCGCGTCTCGGCGCTGCCCCTTCCGTAGCTCCCCGTACGGCCTTGACTCGCAGCCCGCTTCCTACGAAGATCAAACGCGACGGAACCGGGGCGAGCGGTTTCTCCGTCTCGGGGAAAAACAGGAGAGAGGGGAACACCAAAGTGTCGAAAACGACGCGGCTTCGGCGCCGCCGGAGCACATTCGTGCTCGCGTCGTTGGTATTGGTCGGGCTACTGAGCTTCGTCGCCATCGGCGTCGCCTCAGGAGCATCGACCGGTCTGACGACAGCGAAGCAGCAGCCGACACTCGCTTCGACGTACGCCGCCGTGAAGCACGCGAACGGGAGCGTCGCCAAGACGGATCCCTCGCTGCTCGGGCTGACGGGCTCGAAGCTCGTGCCGGTGATGATCAAGTACGCCTTTACGCCGACTGCCTCGTACGCCGGGGGCATCAAGGGCCTCAAGGCCACTAGCCCGCGCGTGACACACAACGCGCTGCGAACGAACCTCAAGGCGTTCTCGCGCTACCAGGCGTTCGCGAATTCGAAGGCCGACCGAATCACGGCCGGCATCGAGCGGGCTGTCCCGAGCGCGAAGATCGGCCAGCTGCTGACCGTCGCATACGGCGGCGTCGCGGCCCGTGTGCCGGCGAACAAGATCGCCGAGCTGCTCTCGCAGCCCGGTGTGGTGGCCGTCCAGAAGGACTCACTCAACCAGCCGCTCGACGACAACACCAGCTTCATCGGCGCCACGAACGTGTGGCCCACGCTGGGTGGCTCGAGCCAGGCCGGCTCGAACGTCGTCATCGGGATGATCGACACGGGCATCTGGCCCGAGCACCCGATGATGTCGGCGGCGGGCATCTCCGCGCCGGCGGGCGGCCTCAAGGGCTGCAGCGACTTCGCCACCGGCGGAGACGTTCCCCATCTCGGGCCGTCGTTCAGCTGCAACAACAAGCTCATCGGCGCGTACGCCAAGACCGCGACCTACATGGCGGTCGTCGGCTCTGACGGTCAGGAGTTCTGCAACAACACGACGCACGTCTGCTCGCCGCGCGACTCCGAGGGCCACGGCACGCACACGACGACGACGGCTGGTGGCGACTGTGTCGCCTCGGCGATGCTGTACGGCGTCGAGCGCGGACCGGTCTGCGGCATCGCACCGGGCGCGCACATCGAGACGTTCCGCGTCTGCCTCGTGCAGGGTTGCTTCAGCTCCGACTCCGTCTCGGCCGTTCAGCAGGCGATCACCGACGGCGTGAACGTGATCAACTTCTCGATCTCGGGCGGCGGCTCGCCGTTCACGGATCCGGTGGAGCTCGCCTTCCTAGATGCGTTCAACGCCGGGATCTCGGTCAACGCGTCGGCCGGCAACGCCGGTCCGGGCGCGGCCACCTCGGATCATGGTGGCCCGTGGGTGACGACGGTGGGTGCCTCGACCGGCCCCCGCCAGTTCGCCTCCACGCTCCACCTGACCGCCGACGGCGGCGCGACGTTCGACCAGTCCGGCGTCACGCTGACCAACGGCATCTCGACTCCCACCCCCGTGGTGATGGCGGCCACGCTCCCGGGTGAGAACGCGCTCTGCCAGTCGACTCTCGCCGCCGGTACGGCGACCGGCAAGATCGTCGCCTGCCAGCGCGGGGTGAACGGCCGCATCGACAAGGGCCGCAGGGTCTTTGCCGGCGGCGCCGTCGGGATGATCCTCTACAACGCGATCAAGCAGGACCAGGAGTCAGACAACCACTACCTGCCGGCGATCCACATCGACGGCCCGAGCGCTCCCTTCACGAGCTTCGTGACCGGCCACACCAACGTGATGGCCACGTGGGCGCAGGGCACCGCGCAGCCGGGGCAGGCCGACATGATGGCCTCGTTCTCGTCCCGCGGCCCGCTCGGCGACTGGATCAAGCCTGATGTCACCGCACCAGGTGTCCAGGTGCTCGCGGGCATGACCCCGCAGCCCGACCAGACGACGGCAGACAACGGGCCTCCCGGCAACCTCTACCAGGCGATCGCGGGCACCTCGATGTCCAGCCCGCACTCGGCCGGCGCGTCGGCGCTCGTCAAGGCGGCGCACCCGAGCTGGACGCCTGCCGAGATCAAGTCGGCACTGATGACCTCGTCGCTGCAGAGCGTCGTCAAGGAGGACGGCGTCACCCCGGCGGACGCGTTCGACATGGGTGCAGGCCGGATCCAGGTCGATCGGGCCGTCAACCCGACGCTCGTCTTCAACGAGACCTACGCGAACATGGTCGCCGCGGGCGGCGACACGCTGCACCGCATCGATCTGAACATCCCGAGCATCGACGCAACGACGATGGGCGGGTCGATCACAACGCACCGCACCGCGATCAACGTCTCGGGGAAGAACCAGACCCTGCACGCGCAGGTCACGGCTCCCGCAGGCGTCACGATCACCGTCAACGACGGCCATCCGATCAAGGTCCACAAGAGCGACAGCGTGACCTTCCCGGTCACGATCGACGCCCCGAGCGTCGCGAACGGCCAGTACCAGGGTCGGATCAACCTGATGCCCCGCCACCACGCCACCAAGGTCACGATCCCGGTCGCGTTCGTGAAGAAGCAGGGCGACGTGACGCTGAGCAACAGCTGCTCGCCCCTGTCCTTCGCGTCGCACACGGGCGTGTCGCACTGCACCGTCTCCGCTGCGAACTTCTCTCAGCAGTCGGCGGACGTGACGCTGAACGTCGCAGGCCCGAGCGGCAAGAAGCTCGAGTACAAGAACGTCGGCTTCCCAGGCTCCGTGGTGGGCGCGGGTGAAGGCGTTCAGTGGAGCGGCACCCTCTCGCCGGCGATCCCGCCGCAGGTGACCGCGATCAACAACATCACCGGTGGCGGGCCGGCCGGTGGCTACCTGCCGCTGAACGGCAACTTCGGCGGGAACCTGACGATTCCGGGTGGCGACGATGCCATCTCGAACGTGAACGTGCCGACCTTCTACTACGGCGGCGAGCCGTACTCGCAGATCGGCGTAGTCACCGACGGCTACATCGTGGTCGGCGGTGGATCGGGTGCGGACGTGAGCTTCTTCCCGCAGACGTTCCCGAACGCCGCGCGGCCGAACAACGTGCTCGCTCCGTTCTGGACCGACACCAACACCACGGGCGGTGTGCCCGGCAACAATGCGATCCAGGTCAACGTCCTCACGGGCGGAGGCAGCACCTGGATCGTCGTCGACTTCCAGGGGATCAAGAACTTCTCGAACTCGACGACCCATACCGGCGAGATCTGGATCCGCATCTCCAGCGGCACGCACACGGGCCCGGCGGGCGAGGAGCTCACCTACTCGTACGGCACGGCGAACGCCGCTGCCGGCGATCCGGGCTCCGCAATCAACTGGGGCGCGGAGAACCGTGACGGGACGAGCGGCAAGAACATCAGCTCCGCCCCGGCGAACAACACCGAGTACCGGCCCGTCCTGAGCGGCCCGACTGCGGGCGGTTCCGTGGCGATCCCGTACGACATCACCTCGAAGAAGCAGGGTTCCTGGAACTCGGTCGCTTCGATGACGTCGAACCGGACGCCGGGAATCACCCAGGTCGTGACCACGCTCACGGTCACGCCGTAGCACCGCTCGCTGACGCAGAAGGGCCGCCTCCGGTCGGCCCTTCTGCGTTTACGGCCTTACCAGTCCTCGTCCGAATAGAAGCGCTGCCAGACGTCCCGCGTACGCTCGCGCAACGTCGCGACTTCCTCGGCGGTGAGGTCGTCGCGCCAGCGGCCGAGGCTGGCGGCGCTGTCGAGCTCGACCGCGTACGGCGTCGCCAGCGCGGACGGGTTTTCCGGCGAGCTCGCACGGGCGATCGCCTCGCGCGCGGCCGGCGTGAAGTCGAGCCCGAACTGGGCGTAGAGGCGCTCGAAGGTGGCGACAGGCTCCGCGGAGGCATCCTCGTGCCGCACGAACGCCCAATCAGGATGACGGTCGCGGTACCCGTCGACAGCGTTGTAGAGCAACCGCCAGAGGAGCGCCGCCTGGGCCATGATCTCGCCCGGCCGCTCCGCCTGTTCACGGATCTCGGCCTCATACGGCCGCACCACCTCGGGCACGCGCCCGTCCTGGATGAAGGTCGCGAAGCTGTGCTTCCAGCCGAGCCGCTTCAGGCTCGCCGCGAAGGCGGCCGGATGGCGGATCAGGACCACGACGTCCATCCCGAAGCTATCGGCGAGCCACTCTGCCGACAGCAACGCGATCGGGTCCTTCATGAGCGGCCTTCGCCCCGACCCCCGCCTACGACGGAGACGTCGGTAGTCGCGCGGGATGCGAACGATGTCGCGCCAGTTCCGCGCCGACTGCACTTGGGCCCCAATGTCGTACCGGAGCTCGAGCGAACGCTTGAGACCGTCGCGATAGCGGCGCTCGTTCGCGGACGTGACGACCGTGAAGTAGCGGTCGAAGCCTGCAGGGCTGAGCCCTTTCGGCGTCTTCGGGCTGAAGGGCTCGTGCGACGTAGGCGACGCCGGGCGCGAGCGCGAGCATCTTCCCTACCCAGGTCGTGCCCGAGCGGTGCGCGCCGGTGACGAGGATCGGCTTGTCGCTCACCGGGAGTTCAGCTGCGGCGCGGACACCGGCGCAAGGCTAGAGAATGGGAAAGCCCCGCGTCAGCGGGGCTTTCCGGTAGCAGGCCTGTAAGCCGGATTCTGTCGAGGATGACCATCCGTCTTTGCGGCTTACCCGGCTCCTCGGCGGGCCGCCTTGGCGGAGCCTGTTCGCCTTGCACCGGACGGGGTTTGGCTAGCCGCCGTGTCGCCACGACGCTGGTGGGCTCTTACCCCACCGTTTCACCCTTACCTTCGGCATCTCTAGAGATATGCCGCCGGCGGTCTCCTTTCTGTGCCACTTTCCGTCGGCTTTCGCCGCCTGGGTCGCCCCAGCGTCCTGCCCTTCGGTGTCCGGACTTTCCTCGAGCCACGAGGGCCCGCGGTCACCCGGCCTGCGAGTCCAATTGTAGACGCGGTTGGGCCGCCTCACCGTAATTCGCCTGGCACTCGGGGCAGACGATCCCGTCCGAGCAGTGCAGGACGAACTCCCCGCACACGAGGCACTCGAGGTTCACGCCGCGAACGAGCGCGTTCAGCTCCTGCTCGAGCGTGCGGTTGAGCGGGGCGACCGTGCTCACAGCGTCCGGAAGACCCCCGTCACGACGCCCAGCACCTGGACGTGGTCGGCGTAGATCGGCTCGAGCTCGTCGTTCTCGGGCTGCAGGCGGACGCGGCCGTTCTCGCGGAAGAACCGCTTGACGGTCGCCTCCTCGGCGGTCTCGTCCTCGCCCGCGAGCGCGACCACGATCTGGCCGTCCTTCGCGGTCTGCGCCCGGCGCACGACGACCAGGTCGCCTTCGAGGATCCCCGCGTTGATCATCGAGTCGCCCTTGACCCTGAGCAGGAACTCCTCGCCTCCGTGCGCGAGCGGCTCCGGGACGGCGAGGTAGTCCTCGACGTTTTGGTCGGCGAGCAGGGGGCCGCCGGCGGCGATCTCGCCGAGCAGCGGAAGACGGTGGACGTCCTCGGCGTGCGCGGCGGTGGGCTTGGGATCGCGCCGCAGCTCGAGCGCACGCGGCTTCGTCGGGTCGCGCTTGATCAGACCCGCTCGCTCGAGGTTCGCCAGGTGGGCGTGCACCGTCGAGGGCGAGGCAAGCCCGACCGCCTCGCCGATCTCGCGCACCGTCGGCGGGTAGCCGTGCGCGTCGACGTAGTCGGTCAGGTACTTCCAGATCTCCTGCTGTCTGCCGGTCAGCATCGAGGACACCTCGGGAGGTTGATGGCGGGAACGAACATATGTTCGCCAGCCAGCGTAGCCTTCCTCTCGGACGGCGTCAAGCAGGCGGCTCGGCGTCCGCCAGTCCGCGCATCGAGTGGCGGATCGACCATGCGAGCAGCAGCAGCATCACCGGGGTTCCGGTGAGAAACACGACCACGAAGAAGCTCTCGATGCTCCCCTCCAGGAGCAGCACGAGCCGCAGCGCGCTGCGCGCGAGGAAGTAGGCACCCCAGACAACCGACTGGATGCCGTAGACGCGCTTGAAGTCCGAGCTCTCCTTGAGCCAGCGCGGGAACGGGTACCACGCGTCGGCGAGCACACCCGCCAGCGGCCGGCCGAGAGGGATCGAGATCCAGAACGCGAGCCCCCACGCCGCCGCGAGCAGCACCGGCTGGGCGAGGTAGACGGTCGTGCTGTTAGCGGCGAGCCCGACGATCCCCTGCACCACGACGAAGCCGAGCGAGATCCTGACGATCAAGGCGTCGCGGCCGAGCTTGCGCTCGTAGACGTAGATCAGGACCGAGGCGAGTGTGGCGGCGACGATCCCGGCCACGAGGCCGTCGAGCTTGAGCCCCGCGTAGAACGCCCCGAGCGGCAGGAACCCTTCCCGTAGGAACCCGGGGAGCCCTGTCATCAGGACGCCCCAGAAGGTCGGCTCCCTCAGGCCGGCGTCTTCTCGCTCTGCAATCGCTCCAGTTGCTCCTGGCACCACTGTGCTCCCCACTCGTTGAAGGCAATTCCCCAGCGCAGGACGAGGTCGACGAACTCCGGGTCGTCGCCGGGCCGCGCGTCGATCGCGTGAAGAACCGCCAGATACTCCTCGTGGCCGCGCTTGCGTCCCTCCAGGAGCCCGAGCGCCTGCTCGCGGGGCAGCGCGTCCGCGAAGAAGAGCCGCAGCAGCGACTCGTCCCGCAGCTCGATCGTGACGGTGCGGCCGAGCAGCCACTCGGTGAGCGCCTTGCGGCCGGCGGAAGTGAGTTTGTAGGCGCGCCGCTCACGCCCGCCGTTCGGCGAGTCCTCGCCTGCGATCAGGCCTTCGGCTTCCAGGCGACGCAGCTCCGGGTAGATCTGCCCGTAGCTCGCCGCCCAGAAGAACCGCGTCGAGCTGTCAACCGCGTTCTTGATGTCGTAGCCCGACCGCGCCCCGAGCGAGAGGAGGCCGAGGATCACCGGGGTCACCGCCGTCTGCTTCATGTATCTCGAAGATATATCTGAGCGCGGTATCTGTCAAGCATGAAAAAGCGGCCGCTCTCGCGGCCGCCCGTGCGCATGCGCTGGAGAGGACTTGAACCTCCACGGGGTATTAACCCCACAAGGCCCTCAACCTTGCGCGTCTACCAATTCCGCCACCAGCGCGCGCGGGCCATTGTAGCCGCGCCTTCCAACCGGCCCGATGCGCACTTAATCTACGAACCGATGCGGGAGCTTTGTGAGCACGCCGTGGCCGCGGCACTCGGCGCCGGGGCCTCGTACGCGGATGCGCGCGTCGTCTTGCGCCGCTCGCAGGTGGTCGGAACGAGGAACGGCCGCGTCGAGCGACTGGACGACCAGGAGAGCGAGGGCATCGGGGTGCGCGTGCTGGTCGGCGGCGCCTGGGGATTCGCCTGCGACCGGCGGCTCGACCAGGGCGGCGCGGAGGCGGCGGCCGGCAAGGCGGTCGCGTTTGCGAAGGCCGCCCCGGGCGGGCACAGCCGGAAGCTCGCCCCGCTCGAGCCGGCACGGGGCGAGTTCCGCACCCAGGTCGAGCGCGATCCGTTCTCGGTGCCCGTCGCCGACAAGGTCGACCTCTGCCTGCGAGCCGAGCAGGCGCTCGCCCACGAGGACGTCAAGGTCACCTCGGCCTCCGTCCGCGCCCAGCGCGAGCTGAAGTTCTTCGTCTCCTCGGAGGGCGCATCCACCGAGCAGGAGATGGTCGAGTGCGGCGGCGGAATCGACGCGATGGCCGCCCGTGACGGGGTGACGCAGATCCGTAGCTATCCGAGCGCGCACGGCGGGACCAGCTCGCAGGCCGGCTGGGAGTACGTCGAGTCGCTCGGCCTCGAGGGCGAGGCGCAGCGCGTCGGCGAGCAGGCGGCCGCGCTGGTGCGTGCAGACGCCTTGCCCGTCCGGGGTGACGACGGTCGTGATCGACGCCGAGCAGATGGCGCTGCAGGTGCACGAGTCGGTCGGCCACCCGACCGAGCTCGACCGCGTCTACGGCACCGAGGCCGCCTACGCGGGCACGAGCTTCGTCAAACCGGACGACCTCGGCTCGCTCCGCTACGGCTCCGAGCACATGAGCATCACCGCCGACTCGACCACGCGAGGCGGGCTCGGCGCCTTCGGCTTCGACGACGAGGGCGTTCCCGCCGGCCGCGAGCCGATCGTCCGCGAGGGCATCCTCAGCGGCTTCCTGACCTCCCGCGAGACCGCGGCCCGGATCGGCAGCGGCTCGGGCGGCTCGATGCGCGCGGACAGCTGGAGCCGGATGCCGCTCGTGCGGATGACGAACCTCCACCTCGAGCCGGGCGAGGGCTCGCTCGACGAGCTGATCGCCGGCGTGGACGACGGCATCTTCCTGGAGACGAACAAGAGCTGGTCGATCGACGACAAGCGGCTCAACTTCCAGTTCGGCACGCAGATCGCCTGGGAGATCAAGGGCGGCGAGCTCGGCCGGATGCTGCGCGACGCGACGTACACCGGCCAGACGCCGGTCTTCTGGGGCTCGCTCGACGCCGTCGCCGGCCCCGACGAGTGGCGGCTGCACGGACTGACCAACTGCGGCAAGGGCCAGCCCGGCCAGCACGCGCACGTCTCGCACGGCGCCTCGGCCGCCCGCTTCCGCAACGTGCAGGTCGGCTTCAAGGCGTGAGCGCGCTCGAGCTCGCGGGGAAGGCGCTGCAGGCCGTCGAGGGCGACGAGGCGCTCGCGCTCGTGCAGAGCGAGCGTTCCGGGATGGCGCGCTTCGCCGGCTCGGAGGTGCATCAGCCGACGCTGATCGAGAACGAGACCGTCGAGCTGCAGGTCGTCCGCGACGGCCGGCTCGGGATCGCGACCGGGAACCGCACCGACGACGAGGGCCTGCGGGCGCTCGCCGCGCGCGCGGCCGAGGCCGCGGACAACGCCCCGCCCGACCCCGACTTCCCGGGGCTGGCGCCGGCGGCCGAGCCTCCCCGGGTCGAGGGCTACGACGCGGACACGGCCGCGCTCGGCGCCGACGACCAGGCCCGGCTCGCGGCCGCGGCGATCGACGCCTCGGAGCGCGACCTCTACGGCTTCGTCACGAGCGGCGTCACCGGGATCGCGATCGCCTCGAGTACGGGGCTCGCGGTGGAGCAGACGATGACCGACGTCGCCGCACTCGCCCTGGCCGCGGTCGACGGCGCCTCGGGCTACGCGGAGCGCACGGGCTGGCGGCTCGCCGACGTCGACCCCGCAGCAGCCGCCGTCGAGGCGAACGAGAAGGCAGCCCTGACGCGCGGTGCGGTCGAGCTCGAGCCCGGCTCGTACCCGGCGGTGCTCGAGGCGCCGGCCTTCGCCGAGCTGCTCGCCTACTTCTCCTACGACGCCTTCGGCGCGCTCGGGCTGGTCGAGGAGCGCAGCTACGCGTACGACAAAATCGGCGAGAAGGTCTTCGACGAGCGCTTCTCGCTCGCCGACGACGCGCTCGACGCGTGCGGGCTGCCCAAGGCCTTCGACTTCGAGGGCGTTCCCAGGCGGCGCGTGGAGCTCGTCCAGGACGGCGTCCTCACCGGCGTCGTCTGGGACCGCACGAGCGCCGTGCGCGCGGGCGGCGGGCAGGAGACCACCGGGCACGCACCGCCGAGCTCGCTGCGCCACTGGGGCCCGCTGGCGATCTCGCTCTCGGTCGCGGGCGGCGAGGCCGAGTCACCCGAGCTGCTGGCCGAGCTGGTCGGAGACGGCATCTACGTCACACGCCTCCACTACCTGAGCATCGTCGACCCTCGTGAGGGGATCGTGACCGGGATGACGCGCGACGGGACCTTCCGGATCCGTGGCGGCAAGATCGCCGATCCGCTCGTCAACCTGCGCTTCACCGTCTCGGTGCCGCAGCTGCTGGCCGAGCTGCCGGGCCTGACCCGCGATCCGGTCCTGATCAACCAGAACGCCTACTACGACGAGCGCTACCCGACCGGGCTGCTCTCCCCCGCGGTGGCGACGGCGCGCTTCGACGTCACCGGCGTGGGCTCGGGCCCCGGAGTGTGACAGCGCCGTAGTCGACCGAGCCGAGCTCGTCCTCGCGCCAGCCGCGCAGGCGGGGCGAGACGAGGCGTGCATCGGCGACCCAGGCGATCGGGACCAGGGCGTTCGCCCGCCCGTAGAGCGTCAGTGCCGAGAGCTTCGGGTACGCCGCGGCGAGGCGCACGAGCTGCGCGTCGTCGCCGCCCACGTGTGCGCCGAGGCCGAGGTCGCGCCAGGCCGCGACGAGCAGGTTCGTGCCGTACGCGAGCGTCGGGTCGGACCCGGGCGTGAAGCCGACGGCACGCTTGGGCAGCGAGGGAATCCGCTGCTTCGCGTCGCGCAGCGCGATCGCGGCCTGCGAGGCGCTCGGCTTGCCGCGGTGGTGGAGATCCTCGGCCGGCGGCGCCTCGAACTCCGGCACGAGTGCCTGGTAGTCGGCGCGATCGGCAGTGTCGTCGTAGACCTTGCGCAGCTTGCGGGGGATCGACCGGTCGAAGATGACGGCGTCGGCCGCGAGGAGCCGCCGGACATGCAGCGCGCGCCCGAGCTGCGGGTCCAGCTTCGTGGCGCGGATGTCGCCGAGCGGAACCGGCGCCTCGTCGAGCTTCCCCGCGCGGAAGAGCTGCAGCGCGCGGAAGGGCTCAAGCTTGCGCAGCTCGACGCGAACGCCGTTGCGCTCCGCGACGATCCGCGCCGGGCTCGTCGAGATCAGCCGAAACGGCCCGGGCACGCCCGGGGGTGCCGCCCGGGGCTCGGTCAGCCGGTAGGGAACGTCCGGCTCGGGGCTGCGCACCATCAGCTCGCGCCCCTTGCGAGCCCACGCGGTCGGGAATTGCCCGGTCCGCCGAAGCTGCGTCGCGATCGCGCCGGCATGGCTGCAGCGCAGGCGCCACAGTGTCCCGGTCGCGTTCCAGCTCGTACAGAGACCCGGCCGCAAGCGTCCCGAGGCGTCGGTGCGCAACGGGGTCGAGAACAGCATCCGCGCGACGACCAGCTCGTCCCGCGTCTTCGCACGCTCCGGCTCGAGCGGCCAGAGCAGGTCGGCGAGCGCGACGCGGACGACGTTTGTCGGCCCGCCCACCGGCAGCGGAGCAGCGCGCTCAGGGGCGGACGACGACGAGCAGCCCGCGGCCGCCAGGGCGAGCACGGCGAGCGCCGCGGCCCGGCGCCCTCGCACTTACTTGAGCAGGTGGAAGAGGAGGATCGTGTTCGCCGCGAACAGGATCGCGACGAAGATCGTCAGGCGCGTCAGGTTCCGTTCGACGATGTGCGTGCCGCCCTGCGAGGCCGGCGTGAAGCCCATCCCGCCGAGGCCGGCGTCACGGCCAGAATGCATCAGGATCAGGCCGACGAGAGCCGCCGCGATGAGAACCTGGATGACCGCAAAGAGCTGAACCACAGCGGGAAACAGGGTAGCAGCGGCTAGGCGGCCACCTCACGGATCGCGTCGATCAGCTGCGCGGCGATCTTGTCCTTCGTGACGTAGCCGGCGGCGCCGGCCTCGCGCGCCCGCGCGACGTCGGTGAGCGAGTTGGAACCGGTGAGCATCAGCACGCAAGCGCGCTTCTGCTTCTTGCGGATCCGCTTGGTCGCCTCGACGCCGTCCACGACCGGCATCGCGATGTCCATCAGGATTACGTCCGGCTTCAGCGCGAGCGACCGCTCGACGGCCTGCTCGCCGTCGCGGGCGTGCCCGACGACCTCGATCTCCGGCTCGGCGGTAAGGATCGCCTCGAGCGCCTCGGCGAAGAGACGGTGGTCGTCGGCGATCAGGACGCGAATCGGGGTTAGCGGCATTGGTTTCTAAGTAGTGGAACGAATTTCAGGCTCGTTCGGCTGCGGCCCGCTCCAGGATCTTCTCGACCCGCTCGGCCTGCTTGCGCACGTCGTGCTCCTCGGCGGCGGCCCGCGCGGCGGGGTTCGGGCACGGCATCGCGGCCGCCGCGCGCAGGGCGTCGGCCATCCCTTCGACGTCGAGCGGGTCGACCAGCACGCCCGCCTCCAGCGGCACGAACTCGGGCGGGCCGCCGGTGCGCGTGACGACCACCGAGCGACCGCAGGCCATTGCCTCGAGCACCGCCTGGCCGAAGGGCTCGATCAGGCTCGGCTGGCAGACGACGTGGGCGGCGGCGATGCGGGCCGGCAGCTCGTCGTGTGGGACGACGCCGGCTAGCTCGACCCGCTCGCGGCCCTCGAGCTGCGGCCGCATCGGCCCGTCGCCGACGAAGGTCAGCGTCCCCTCTTCGAGCCGCGCGAAGGCCTCCGCCAGCCGGACGACGTTCTTGCGCTCGGTCAGCGAGCCGATGCAGAGGAAGCGCGGGCCGTCCCCGGGGCAGGGCTCGACGCGGAAGCGCTCGAGGTCGACCCCCGAGTCGATCACCTCGGTCTTGCCGCGCGACTGCGGCACCTTCGCCTCGAGCTCGCGTCGCAGGTAGTCCGAGACGGCGATCACGGCCTCGGCATGGCGCACGGTCGCGCGCGTCGCCGTCCCGACACCGCGGATCGCGCCGACGTTGCGGACGTCACGCCCGTGGGCGGTCACGACGAGCGGCGCCTTCCCTGCCACAGCGGCGAGCAGGCCGGAGGGCACGAGGAAGTGCGCGTAGACGACGTCGGGCTTGAACCGACGGGCCGCCCGCAACGTCCGCAGCGCGAGGATCGCGTAGCGCCCCTTGCCACCCCCGCGCGATTCCAGCACCGCCAGCTCGACCACGTGGCCGCGCTCCACGAGCGCCCGCTCGATCTGGGCTACGAAGACGCCGAGGTCGGGGTCTTCGGGGCCGGGGTACATCTGCGAGACGAGCAGGATCCTCACGGCGCGCGTTGCGCGTCGTACATGCCGAACTCCTCGCGCAAGACATTGCAGAGCTCGCCGATCGTGCAGCGCGCCCGCAGGGCCTCGCGCAGCGGTGGGAGCAGGTTCTCGCTCCCACGCGCCGCGTCGCGAACGCGCGCGCTCGCCGCTTCGGCAGCCTCCGCGTCCCGCTCGGCGCGGATACGCGCGGTGCGCTCGAGCTGCCGCCGCTCGGCCTCGGGATCGATCCGGTGCAGCTCGATCGGCTCCGGCTCGGCCTCCTCGTAGCGGTTGACGCCGACGATCACGCGCTCGCCCGACTCGACCTCCTGCGAGTAGCGGAACGCCGCCTCGTCGATCTCGCCCTGGACGAAGCCCTGCTCGACCGCGGCGACGGCGCCGCCGATCTCGTCGACGCGCGCGATCAGCTCCCGCGCCCGCGCCTCGAGCTCGTCGGTGAGCGCCTCGACGAAGTACGAGCCGCCGAAAGGGTCGGCCGTGTCGGTGCCGCCGGCCTCGTTGGCCAAAAGCTGCTGCGTTCGCAGCGCGATCCGCGCCGCGCGCTCGGTCGGCAGGGCGAGCGCCTCGTCGAACGAGTTGGTGTGGATCGACTGCGCCCCGCCCGAGACCGCAGAGAGCGCCTGGATCGCCACGCGCACGATGTTGTTCTCGGGCTGCTGCGCCGTCAGCGTCGACCCGCCGGTCTGCGCGTGGAAGCGCAGCGCCTGGGCCTTCGGGTTCGTCGCGCCGAAGCGGTCGCGCATGATCTCGGCCCACAACCGCCGCGCCGCGCGGAACTTCGCCACCTCCTGGAAGAAGTGGTTGTGCGCGTTGAAGAAGAACGAGAGCCGCTCGCCGAACTCGTCCGGCGAGAGCCCCGCGTCGACAGCGGCCTGCGCGTAGGCGATCCCGTTGGCGAGCGTGAAGGCGAGCTCCTGGACCGCAGTCGAGCCGGCCTCGCGGATGTGGTAGCCGGAGATCGAGATCGTGTTCCACCTCGGCAGCCGGTCGTGCGCGTAGGCGAACAGGTCGGTGGTCAGCCGCATCGACGGCTGCGGCGGGAAGATGTAGTTCCCGCGCGCGATGTACTCCTTGAGAATGTCGTTCTGGGCCGTCCCGCGGAGCTGGTCGGGCGCGACGCCCTGCTCCTCCGCCACCAGCTCGTAGAGCAGCAGCAGGAGCGCGGCCGGCGCGTTGATCGTCATCGAGGTCGAGACCTGGTCGAGCGGGATCTCCGCGAAGAGCAGCTCCATGTCCGCGATCGAGTCGATCGCCACGCCGGTGCGGCCGACCTCGCCGGCGGCGCGCTCGTCGTCGGAGTCGTACCCGAGCTGCGTCGGCAGATCGAAGGCGACCGACAGCCCGGTCTGGCCGCGGTCGAGCAGGTAGCGGAAGCGTTGGTTCGTCTCCTCGGCCGAGGCGAAGCCCGCGTACTGCCGGATCGTCCACGGCTTGCCGCGGTACATGTCCGGATAGGGCCCGCGCGTGAACGGGTACTCGCCCGGTGGCTCGAGCTCGCCCGGCGCGTCGTCCGCGTCGTAGACGGGCTTGATCTCGATCCCGGAGTCGGTCTCTCGGCCTTCGGTCTTGGCCATCAGGAGGATCGTACGCTCAGTCGGCGCTCAGTCCCTGCAGCGCGACGCGCACGCGCCGGACCGCCTTCTCGTGCTCGTCGAGCCCGCCCGCCAGCTCGGCGTCGATCTGGGCGAGCACGCGCCGGAAGACCGGCAGCCCGAGGTCGAAGATCTCCTGGCCCGCGGGGGTGAGCGTCAGGAGCGTCGAGCGTCCGTCGCGCGGGTTCGGCTCCTCGCGGACATGGCCGCGCTCGATCAGCCGGGCGACGAGGTCGCGGAGGGTCGTCCGGCGCAGGCCCATCGCCTGGGTCAGCCGCGTCCGCGTCACCGGCTGGAGCGTCCCAACGAAAGAGAGCGGGCCGTACTCGGCGGGGTCGACGCCCTCTTCACGCAGCGCTTGTTGGGTCAGCTCCCACCCGTAGCGCGCGGCGACGAGGAGCTCCTGAACGATCGCTCCGCGGACGATGGGCTCGGCCTCGGCCACCGCCGCGATCATAGGGCGGCTACCCGCGCACGACCGGCACGAGCTTGCCCGCGGGGGTCAAGAGCTGGATCCGCTTCAACTCCCACTGGTTCACGTAGACGGCGCCGTCGGGCGAGACCGCGACGCCGTTCGCCGTCTCCGAGCGGAGGATCCGGGTGGTGACGCCGCCGGGGGTGGTGCGCGTGACGCCTCCGCCGGCGCCATCCCGCACGACATCTGCCGAGTAGATGCTGCCGTCCGGTCCCACCGCGAGCGAGACGGTGATGCCCACGTCGCTGCCGAAGGTTGAGATGCGCCCGGTCGTGAGGTCGACGCGACGGATCCGCCGGTTCTCGGTGTCGGCGATGTACAGCGCGCCGTCGTTGCCGATCGCGACCGAATGCGGGTGGAAGAGCTGCGCGGACGTCGCAGGCCCGCCATCGCCGCTGTAGCCCTCCGTGCCATTGCCGGCGACGGTCGTGACCTTCCCGTCGGGAGCGACCTTCTTGATCCAGCCGACGTAGAGCACCACGTAGAGGTTGCCGGCGTCGTCGACTGCGACGGCGCTCGCGTCCATCGGCGGCGTGAGCGCCGTCAGCGTCGAACGGTCGAGGCGGTAGACGACGCCGTCGCGGCCGGCCGTGTAAGTGGTGCCTCCGGCGACGTAGACGTGGAAGACGCCCGGACCCTCGGCGACCTTCGAGGCGCGCGCGTGCGCAATGCGCAGCACCGGAGCGGCTCGCAGCTGCCCGACGACCAGCGAGCCGGACGGCTCGGCTGCGATCGTGATCGGGTCCTTGACGAGCGGATCGCGCGGAACGTCGACGGCGACCGAGCCGAGCCGAGTCGTTCGCGGACCGACGGTGACCGCGAGGCGCCAGCTGCCGGCGAACGGGAAGCGGAGCGTCGCCTGGTAGCGGCCGCGCTGCCTCGTCGGGCGTAGCGGCACGGCGCGGGTCGCAGGTCCGGTCGCGCGCAGGGTGGCCCGCGCCGGCGGCGACACTGTCACCACGGCCCGCCATGGCAGGCCCTTGACGGCGTGGCGCGGAACGGACACGGCGTGCACGCTCGGCGTCGGCGCGGTGCCGAGCGCCACGAGGAACAGGAATGAGAGAGCTTTGAGCACGATAGGGCGGTTTCGCCATATCTATGGCGGATTCGCCGCACACTGTCAAGTACGCTCACGCCGTGATCCGCGTTCGCCTCTTCGCGGGCCTGCGGGAGCGGGCGGGCTGGTCCGAGCGCGAGCTCGAGGCCGCGACGGTCGCCGACGTGTGGCCCGCGCTCGGCCTCGGCGACGAGCCCGCGGGCCTGCTCTACGCCGTCAACCGCGAGTACGCCGAGCGCGAGCGGGAGCTCGCCGACGGCGACGAGGTCGCGCTGATCCCGCCCGTCTCCGGCGGCGCCTTCCGCGTGACCGAGGAGCCGCTTTCGCTCGAGGCCGCGGCCGCCGAGGTCGCCGACGAGCGCGCCGGCGCGGTCGCCACCTTCACGGGCACCGTGCGCCGCCAGTCACGCGGGCGCGAGGTGACGCGGCTCGAGTACGAGGCCTACGCGGAGATGGCCGAGGACGTGATGTCGCAGCTTGCCCGCGACCTGCTGGAGCGATACGAGCTCTGCGCGGTCGCGATCCACCACCGCGTCGGCACTTTGGGAATCGGCGAGGCGAGCGTCGTGATCGCCGTATCTGCCCCGCACCGCCAGGACGCGCTCGCCGCGTGCCAGGACGCGATCGACACGCTCAAGGAAACGGTGCCGCTCTGGAAGAAGGAGGTCTACGAGGGCGGCGAGGAGTGGATCGGCCGCGGTTCGTGACGCACCTGCCGTAGCGCCAGGCCCGTCGTCTCGAGCGAGAGCTCGACCGCCGCAGCGGCGTCGAGACGGCCCCAGCCGAGCGCGCGGTTCCACGTCGTGCCGGTCGCGCTCTCCTTCAGCACCTTGGCCACTTGCTGCGCGGTCAGCCGCGGGTTCGCAGCCCAGACGAGCGCGGCCGCGCCGGCCACCTCGGGTGAGGAGAACGACGTGCCGCTCGCCCAGCCGTAGTAGCCGGGTGAGCTCCACGGGAGTTGCGCGCGCGGCCAGGGAGCGTCGGCCGACTCGGCCGCGAAGACGTTGTAGCCCGGCGCCGCCAGCGAGAGGTAGGAGCCGGTGTTCGAGAAGTAGGCGCGCGTGCCGTCCATCGAGGTCGCGCCGACCGCGAGGCCCATCCCGCCGCGGCCGTGGGAGCCGAGCGGCTGCAGCAGCGCGGCCGGGTACTCGGGCAGGTTGCCGTCGTCGTGCTCGTTGCCGGCCGCCGCCACGATCAGCACACCGCGCCGCGCCGCCCAGCGGATCGCGCGCTGCTCGACCTGCGAGGTCTCGGAGCCGCCGATCGAGAGGTTGACGATCCTGGCGCCGTGCTTGACCGCGTAGACGATCGCCGCCGCCTCGTCCACGTCCGTGATGTAGCCATCGGCGTCGATCGCCTGGACGACCAGCAGCTGCGCGTCGCCGCCGAACCCGGAGACGCCCGTGCCGTTCGAGACCGAGCCCGTCGCCAGCGAGGCGACGAAGGTGCCGTGCCCGAGCCGGTCGCGCACGCGGGCCGAGCGGGAGAGCACGCTCCAGGTGCGCGGAGTCTTGTCGGCGAGGTCGGGGGCGTTCACGTCGGCGCCGCTGTCGATCACGGCGATCTTCACGCTCGACGCCGCGCGCAGCACCCACTCAGGCACTTCGCCGACGCGCGAGTCCGCCCACTGCCACTCCCAGGCGATCCCTGGCTGGTAGGTCTCCGCCAGGGCCGGCTCGTCGACCGTCAGCGCTCGCCGCTCGACCGGCTTGACGACGCGAGGCACCTGAACGCCCGCGCGCTGCAAGAGCGCCAGCTGCTGCACGACGCGGGAGGAAGCTGTTGCGCTCGGCGCGGCGAGCAGGGCGACTGCAGCCACCGCACAGAGCATCCGGGCGACGACGCTCACGCATGGCGGTATCGGGTCGCATCACTCGAACGAGCACCCTGGAACGAGGGATGGAACCGTCCGTTTGAGACCGCAGCGGCCAGCGCGCACTATCGGACGTGAGGTCAGGCGCCCGATCGTGACGATCAAGACGCCGCCGGAAGGAGCCGCCTACCGGCTCGGCAAGGTCGTCCACGCATCGTGCAAATGCAAGTCCGCCGCGACGACGATCGCCTCGTGCGTCGGCGCGGTTCCGAAGGCAAGGGCGATCGACACGTCCACGCCGCGCTCGCACACGTCCATGGCGACGGCGATCGATGCGAACGGGACGACGACGAGCGCGACGACGCACCCGACGGTCACGAGCTGAAACTACTGCCAACGGGTCGGGCCCTTCTCCCAGTTTGGCGAAGGGCCCGACCAGTAGACGGCACTGCTAGTGGGAGACGATGCGCTCGAACTGCCCGCGACCCGATGCCGCCGCTGTGCTCGTCCGCGACCTGTACGCTGCACCAGGTACCGATCGCGAAGAACGTCCCAGCCGCTGCGAGGTCGCGTACCGGCCGACACCGTTCTTGTTGGTAGCCAGGCGTGTTCGTGCAGTCACGTCGAGCACCGGTCACATTGAACTCGACGCCTGCGTGATCGGCGTGCCCCGCGAGCCTGCGGGCTCGCCGCTCGTTCCCGGGCGACTGCGCGGAGACGTCGTACGCGGCGTTGATCGTAGTCAACGCTGGCGATTGCTCGCGAACGTGTAGACAGTACGTGCGATGCGACGTCGTTGGCGACTCGTTAGCTCCAGCCGCCTGGCCGAGCGAGCAGAAGCTCCCGCGACGGCTGGCCGTTCGCACAGGGTTGCCGGGAACGCCCCGCTGGCCCCTGAATCGTCCCTGGGCGCCGGCGGCGCCCGTCGCGCCCTTCGCACCGGTGAGCCCTCGCAGACCCCGGTTTCCCTTCAGCGCCCTCCGAGCCTTCGCGCTCAAGTCCTTCGTCTGCAGCGACCCGTTGACCACCTGGGGCGAAGCGACGGTGTTCTTGCCGATCAACGCGGTGGACGCCGCGTATGTCGTTCCCCCAAGCGCGAGGAACAGCGCGAGCATGGCAAGCGTGTTACGGCGCAGAAAGCGCCCAAACCCTCTGGTCATCATGACCGGTCCTTTCGATAGTGGAAGCCCTGACGGCGTGTTAGAGCAGTCTGTCCAGCGAACAGGACGGCATCTGGTCACGAGTTCTTCCGCCGCTACGATGAGCCGGTGAGCCAGCTCACGCCCAGGCCTGAGCTCGAGCCTGATTTCCGCGACTACGAGCCGATCCACCCGGAGCCGGGTTGGCGCAGCCTGGCCAAGAAGCTCTGGGGCCCGATCGCAGTCGTGCTGGGCCTGGCCGTCAAGTTCAGCGTCTTCGCGTTCAAGTTCCTCGGGCTGTTCATCTCGATCGGTGCCTACGCGCTGATCTGGGGCTGGAAGTTCGGCGTCGGCTTCGTCGCGCTGATCCTCATCCACGAGCTTGGGCACTTCGTCGAGGCGAAGCGGCAGGGCCTCGACGTCTCGATTCCGCGCTTCATCCCCTTCCTCGGCGCCTACGTGGCGATCAAGAACTCGCCGCTCAACCCGTTGAACAACGCCTACCTGGCGCTCGCCGGGCCGGCGGCAGGCGGGCTCGCCTCGCTGGCTTGCTGGGCGATCGGCTCGTACACAGGCTCGTCGCTCTTCCACGCCCTCGCCTACGCGGGCTTCTTCCTCAACCTTTTCAACCTGATTCCGATCGGGATCCTCGACGGCGGCGCGATCTGGCGCTCGTACCGGCTGGCTAAGTCCGAGCCGTTGGTGCCGCTGGAGGCCGGCGGCGCCGCAGTGCTGCTGCCGGGTGCAGGCCGCGGGAACGCGACGCTGATCCTGACGCTGTACATCGGAATCGCCGTGCTGCTCGCCCTCGGCATGTGGGGCACCCACGTGCCGCAACACCGGCTCTGATGGAAGACCGACGCCTGCTCGAGCGCCGTGACGGCGACCTCGTCGGCGACGCCGAGCGCATCGGCCAGGAGTTCCTCGAAGGGTTCGTCGCCGTCGACCGGATCGACCGGCCGGCGATCACGGTCTTCGGCTCCGCGCGCATGCGGGAGGACAACCCGGTCTACGCCGAGGCCCGCGAGGTTGGCCGGCTGCTGGCGGAGGCCGGCTTCGCGGTCGTCACCGGCGGCGGCCCCGGCGTGATGGAGGCCGCGAATCGCGGCGCACGCGATGCCGGCGGGCTCTCGGTCGGCTTCAACATCGAACTCCCGCACGAGCAGTTCACCAACCAGTACCTCGACATCTCGCTCACGTTCAAGCACTTCTACGCGCGCAAGACGATGTTCGTGAAGGCCGCGGAGGGCTTCGTCATCTTCCCGGGTGGCTTCGGCACGCTGGACGAGCTGTTCGAGTCGCTGACGCTGATCCAGACCGGCAAGGTGCTGCACTTCCCGGTCGTCCTGTTCGACTCGGAGTACTGGCAGCCGCTGCTCAACTGGATCCACGGGCGGTTGCTGCCCGACGGCCTCATCTCGCCGGAGGACCTCGAGCTGCTCGAGCTCACCGACGAGCCCGAGCGGGCGGTCTCGCTGCTCCGCGCCGTCGCGCCTAGCTAGCTGAGACCGCGATCGGCGGGCTCTGGATGGTGAAGCCGTTCGAGTCCGTCACGGTCACGGTCTGCATGCCGACGGCGTGCAGCACGATCCCGGTGAACGCGTGCTGCGCGGCGTCGGTCGAGGCATAGGCGTATGGGGCAGGCAGCGTCGCCGAGGGGTCGCTGCTCGTGAACGTGACCGTTCCGGCGTAGTCGGCCGCGTTGTTGCCGAACTGGTCGACCGCGCGCACGAGCGCGCTGAAGGGTGCGCCGGCGGTCGCAACCGAGGTGACCGCCATGAAGAGCCCCGCCTGCGCGGCGCCGCGAACGCGGACGACCGGCTGCTTCTGCGGGCCGAGTGGCTTGAAGGGCGTCTTTTTCGGGGCGTTTGCCGGCCGCGTCTGCGTGAGGAAGACGAAGCCGTCGGCCGAGAGCAGCGGCGCGGCGGCCTTGCGGTAGATCAGGCGGAAAAGGTGCCGGCGCGGGCACTGTGTCGTGATCACGATCCGGCGGCTCGAGATGCCGGCGATCCGCGTGCCGAGGCACCCCGACGCCTGCAGCTCGACGTAGCCGGGGGCGGCCGGGTTCATCTGCTGCGGCTTCGTCCAGCCGCGCGGCACGTCGACGAGGGTCGTGCCCTTGAGTGGCGCCGAGTCGGCGGTGAAGGCGAAGCTGAGCTCGTTCTCGGTCGTGCCGGCGGTGACGCGGTTCGGCGCGACGGTCATCTTCCCGATCCCGACGCGGGCTGCCGCGCCGCTCGTCGCCGCGAAGACGAGCACGAGCAGACAGGCGCAGAGCGCCGTGCCCTTGGCTCGCGTGAACAATCCTGCCGCCATCGACCCGAAACGAGTGTACTTACACTGAAATCCAATGAAACTGCGCGATCTGCCCTCCGTGGACGAGCTCGCGCGGGACGACCGTCTGGCCGGCGAGCCGACCGCGCTGGCGGTCGAGGCCGCGCGAACCGCCCTTGCGCGCGCGCGTGAAGAGATCAGGGCCGGCCACGACCCCGGCGACCTGGTCGAGCGGGCGCTGGGCGAGCTCGCCGCAGCCCGGGCGCCCGCGCTGCGGCGCACGCTGAATGCCACGGGCGTGATCGTGCACACGAACCTCGGACGGGCGCCCCTGCCGGAGGCGGCGCTCGAGCGGGCGGTCGAGATCGGGCGCGGCTACTCGAACCTCGAATACGACCTCCGAGCCGGCGGGCGCGGCTCACGGCAGGACCACGTCGCCGGGATCCTGCGCCGCCTGACCGGCGCCGAGGGCGCGCTCGTCGTGAACAACAACGCGGCCGCGGTGCTGCTGGCGCTCGCCGCCTTGGCGGAGGGCCGCGAGGTGCTGGTCTCACGCGGCGAGCTGATCGAGATCGGCGACGGCTTCCGCATTCCCGACGTGCTGGTCCGCTCCGGCGCGCGGCTGCGCGAGGTCGGCACGACGAACCGCACGCGTGCCGCCGACTACGAGCGCGCGATCGGCCCCGAGACGGCCGTGCTGCTGCGGGTGCACCAGTCGAACTTCCGCGTCGTCGGCTTCACCGAGCAGCCGTCGGTGGCCGAGCTGGCCACGGTCGCCGGCCGGCACGGCCTGCCGCTCGTGAACGACCTCGGCTCCGGGGTGCTGGTCCATCTCGAGGGCGAGCCGTCTGCGCGCGAGAGCCTGGCCGCCGGCTCCGACCTCGTCTGCTTCTCCGGCGACAAGCTGCTCGGCGGGCCGCAGGCGGGGATCGTCGTCGGCCGCGCCGAGCTCGTCGAGCGGCTGCGCCGGCATCCACTCCAGCGCGCGTTGCGGGCGGACAAGCTGACGCTGGCGGCGCTGGAGGGGACGCTCGCGCTCTACCTCGAGCCCGAGCGCGCGCTGCGCGAAGTGCCGGTGCTGCGGATGCTGAACGAGCCGCTCGAGGCAGTCCAGGCGCGGGCGGAGCGCCTGGCCGCGGCGGTCGGCGGCGACGTCGAGGAAACGGTCGGCCGCGTCGGCGGCGGCGCGTTGCCGCTCGCGGAGCTGTCGAGCTTCGCCTGCGCGGTCGAGGAAGCGTTGGCCGCACCGCTCCGCGCCGGCGACCCGCCCGTGGTCGGAGTCGTCCGCGACGGCCGCCTGCTGCTCGACTGCCGCACGCTCACGGACGCCGAGGCCGACGAAACCGCCGCGGCCGTTCAAGCCGCCCGTGCCAAGTAACAGACTGTTACTTGGAGGGTTGAAACGCACTCGGAGCGCGGGCTCGGGGCGAACCGGAGCAAGTAACAGACTGTTACTAGGGCGGTCCGGGTGGCGCTGACTGTCGGAACAGCTGGGCACATCGACCACGGCAAGACCTGGCTCGTCCGCGCGCTCACGGGCAAGGACACCGACCGGCTGCCCGAGGAGCGTGAGCGCGGAATCTCGATCGCGCTCGGCTACGCGCCGCTCGAGCTGCCCGACGGAACGCAGCTCTCGCTCGTGGACGTGCCCGGGCACGAGCGCTTCGTGCGCACGATGGTGGCCGGCGCGACCGGGATCGACCTCTTCCTGCTGGTAATCGATGCCGGCGAGGGCGCCCGGCCGCAGACGCACGAGCACCTCGCGATCCTGCGCCTGCTCGGGATCGAGCGCGGCGTGGTTGCCGTGACCAAGACCGACGCCGTGGACGCCGGGACGCTCGAGCTGGCGGTCGCCGAAGCCCACGAGCTCGTCCCCGGCGCCGAGGTGGTCGCGGTCAGCGCCAAGACCGGCGCGGGGCTCGACGAGCTGCGCCAGGCGCTCGCCCGGGCCGCGGCGGGCGTGCCCGCCCGCCCGAGAGACGCCCAGGCCCGGCTCTACGTCGACCGCGCCTTCACGATCCCGGGTGCGGGCACCGTCGTCACGGGCACGCTGCGGTCGGGCTCGATCACAGCCGGGGACGAGCTCCGCGTCGAGCCCTCCGGCCTGCGTACGCGCGCCCGCAGCGTCCAGGTGCACGACCTCCAGGTCGAGCGGGCCGACGCGGGGCAGCGCGTCGCGGTCAACCTGCCGGGGATCTCGCGCTCGCAGCTCCAGCGCGGGGACGTGCTCGTCGAACCGGGCGCCTACCCGGTCAGCTGGCGGCTGGACGTCGCGCTCGAGGAGCTCGAGCCCGTGCCGGCCGCTCTCACCGTCCACATCGGGACGAGCGACGTGCCTGCTCGGGTCGTGCGCGAGGGCCGCTACGCCCAGCTGCGCCTGCGCGAGCCGGTCGTCGCCGCCCGCGGCGACCGCGTCGTCCTGCGCACCGAGACCACCGTCGGCGGCGGCACGGTGCTCGACCCCTCGCCGCCGCGGCGCTTCGAACCGCAGCGCCTGGAGCTGCTCGAGCGTGGCGACCCGGAGTCGATCGTCCGCGCGATCGTGCGCTCACCGGTCACCGGAGCGGAGCTGCAAGCGCGTGGGCTGCTCGCCCCGGCCGAGCTGGCACAGGGGCTCGCCGCCGTGGAGAGCGCCGGCGATTGGTTCTTCGCGACCGAATGGCTCGAGCGGCAGCGCACGGCGGTCCGCGAGCGGCTCGCCGAGCGGGCGAGCGCGTCGCCGCTCGACCCCGGCATCCCCCTCGGCGAGCTGCTGCCACACGAGCCGTGGGCGCCGGCCGTCCTCCAGCTGCTGCGGGTCGAGCGCCGCGACGGCAAGGCCTACGCGCCGGGCGCCGCGCCGCAGCTCGGCGACCACGCCACCGCTGCGGCCGAGCTCGAGGCCCGCCTTGCCGCAGATGACCTCGTGCGGGTCGACGACCGCAACCTGGCCGGCTTCCTCGAGGACCGCGGCACGCTGAAGCGCGTCGGCGACGGCTTCGCGGTCTCGGCGGCCCTCTACGAGCGCGGCCGCGAGACACTCCCGGCGCTGTCGCCGATCACCCTGGCGGGCTTCCGCGACGCCCTGGGCATCTCGAGGCGCACCGCTCAGCTGCTGCTCGAGCGCTACGACGCTGACGGGCTGACCCTGCGCGTCGGCGACAAGCGGCGCCTGCGTTCGTCCCACTAGACACGCCGCTGGAGGCGCAGATCGCCTCCTACGTGCCGACGAAGATCACCACGGCGCAGCGCGACCAGCTCTTCGGCTCGATCGACGCGATCAAGGCCGAGAACCCCTGCTAAAACGTTCGCGAGGGAGCCGCCGCCCCGGTTCCCCCGCGTAACGACTAGGCTCGCCGGCGGAGCGGCATGGGCCCGGTGGCCCAGCTGGTCTTCAAAACCAGTGCGGTCGTGTAACCCACGGCTCGGTCGGTTCGACTCCGGCGCCGCTCCGTCAGTGCAGCCGTATGACGGAGTGCTGTTCGACCTCTTCAGCGGGCTGCTCGACTCGCAGCCGGCCTACGACGAGGTGGCTGGCAGCGCGGAGCTCGGCAGTCGCTGGCGGCGCGAGCACAGCCAGCTTTCGTATCTCGCAGGCGACTATCGGCCATTCGACGACGTCGTCGCCGAGGTGGCCGGACTAGATCGAGCAGCGGCGCTTGTCGCCCGGCTGGGCGAGCTCGAGCCCTGGCCGGAGGCGCGTGCTGTTCTGGCTCAGCTGCGCACAACCGTGAAGCTCGGCGTCGTCACCAACTGCTCGGAAGAGACCGGGCGGCAGGCTGCTGCCCGGGTCGGCGTCCCCTTCGACGTCGTCGCCACCGCAGAGGCGGCAGGCGCCTACAAGCCGCGCCCGGAGCCGTACCTGCTCGCGCTCGAGGCGCTGGACCTCGACCCGGCGCGCACGGTCTTCGTCGCCGGCTCGCCCGACGACATCGCGGGCGCCGAGCGAGTCGGCATGCCCGTGTACTGGCACAACCCGCGTGACCTGGAGCTCGACGGCGGCACCGGCCACGACTCGCTCGGTCCGCTACTCGAGCTGGTTCAGCCCGAGGCGGCGCGCTCGAGCTCGGCGATCAGGTCGTCGAGCGCATAGCTGCCGTCGTACTTCGCGCCGTTGACGTAGAAGCTCGGCGTGCCGTTGACGCCGCTGCGGACGCCGCTCATGAAGTCCTCGCGCACCCGGTCGGCATGGACGTGCGCGGCCAGTTCGCGGTCGAACCGCTCCACGTCCAGCCCGAGCTCCTCCGCGTACCCGTGCAGGTCGGGATCGGTCAACCGCTGCTGGTGCTCGTAGAGGTGGTCGTGCATCTCCCAGAACTTGCCCTGCGCGGCCGCCGCCTCGGCCGCCTCGGCCGCCTGCTCACTGTGCGGGTGCGAGGTCGTGATCGGAAAGTTGCGGAAGACGAAGCGAAGCCGGTTGCCCAGCCGCTCCTGCGCCTGCTTGATGATCGGGTAGGCCCCGCCGCAGTACGGGCACTCGTAGTCGCCGTACTCGAGCAGCGTCACGGGCGCGTCCGCCGTTCCTTGGATGTGGTCTCGGTCCTCGCTGACCGGCAGGATCAGCTCCGAGGACCACGTCGTCCTCACGAGAGCTCCTCGAGGGCGTGGAGGATGCCGTCGGCCCCGGGGTTGATCCCGACCGGCGAGACGTAGCTCCAACGGACGACGCCGTCGCCGTCGATCACATACAGGGCTCGCTCGCTGGTCCCGTCCTGCTGCCGGTAGACGCCGTACGTCCGCGCGACCTCGCCCTTGGGCTCGAAGTCGGCGAGCAGCGGGAACTTGAGGTTCCGGTCCTTCGCAAACGCCACGTGCGACCAGATCCCGTCGACCGAGATCCCCACGAGCTGCGCGTCGTAGCGCTGGAACTCCGGCAGCAGCTCCTGGTAGAGCGCCAGCTGGTCGGAGCAGACCGGGCTCCAGTCCTCGGGGTAGAAGACGAGGATCGCCGGCCGGCCGCGGAAGTCGGACAGCGAGAGCTTCTGGTCAGGCGTCGAGGAGAGCGCGAAGTCCGGCGCCGGCGTCCCGGCCGGCAGAGGCGTCGACTGCTGCTCCGACGTCGTGCTCGCCATAGAAAAGATTCTACGGCGTCCCCCCAATGGGATGACCCCCAGGTCCGATCGAGGCGTATATTCGCGCCAGGGGCCACAGCCACGGACCTGGGGAGGTCGCGCTGAGCTGGCAGGAACCGGACATTTTCACCAAGGAGCTACGCGCCGCGTGTAGGACGCTGCGCTGAAGGAGGCCGCCATGAGCACCACCGTCGAAACCGCCACCGACTTCCGCGTCGACATTCCGAAAGAGAAGATCGACGATCTGCGCCGACGCATCTCTGCGACCCGCTGGCCGACGAAGGAGCTCGTCGACGATCGCTCGCAGGGCGTCCAGCTGGCGACGCTCAAGGCGCTCGCTGACTACTGGTCGAGCGACTACGACTTCGAGCGCGTCGCTGAGAGATTGAACGCGCTACCGCAGTTCACGACCGAGATCGACGGCGTCGACGTCCACTTCATCCACGTGCGCTCTGAGCACGAGGACGCATTGCCGCTGATCATGACCCACGGCTGGCCCGGCTCGGTGATCGAGCTGCTCGACTCGGTCGGCCCGCTCACCGACCCGACCGCGCACGGCGGCAGCGCCGAGGACGCGTTCCACCTCGTGCTCCCGTCCATTCCCGGCTACGGCTTCTCCGGTGAGCCGAAGGAGCTCGGCTGGGGCCCCGGCCGCGTCGCGCAGGCCTGGGCCGAGCTGATGCAGCGGCTCGGCTACGCCCGTTACGTTGCCCAGGGCGGCGACGTCGGGGCGAGCATCACCGACGCGATGGGCCGCCAGGCACCCGAAGGGCTGATCGGCATCCACACGAACCTGCTGGTGACGGGCCTGGCCGGCGGCGACCACCCGTCGGATTCCGAGGAGGAAAAGGCGGCGATCGCCGCGCTCGCCAACTTCCGGGCGACCGGTTTTGGCTACTTCCTCGAGCAGGCCACGCGGCCGGAGACGATCGGCTACGCACTGCTGGATTCACCGGTCGCGCTCGCGGCCTGGATGCTCGACCACGACACGGACAGCTACTACAAGATCGCCGGCGCCTTCGTGGACGGGAAGCCGACTGGCAACCTCACCCGCGACAACATCCTCGACAACATCACGACGTACTGGCTGACCGGCACCGGAGCCTCGGCGGCGCGGTCGTACTGGGAGAGCGGACAGGCGCAGGCCGCCGCGCAGGCTCCTCCGCCGGTGACGGTCCCGGTCGGTTTCACGACGTTCCCCGACGAGATCTTCCGCGCCCCGCGCAGCTGGGTCGAGCAGAGCTACCCGAGCCTCGTCTACTTCAACGAGGTCGACAAGGGCGGCCACTTCGCGGCCTGGGAAGAGCCGGCACTGTTCGCGACCGAGATCCGGGCGACGTTCAGGTCGGTTCGCTAGCGATGGCGACGGGAGTCGACCTGCCGGTCGAGGGCCGCCTGGCGTCGTTCGACGGAGCCGCCGGGTGGCTCAACTCGCCGGCACTGACGCCGGAGGAGCTGCGCGGCAAGGTCGTGCTGGTCGACTTCTGGACCTACACGTGCATCAACTGGCTCCGCACGCTGGCCTGGGTCCGCGCGTGGTCGGACCGGTACGGCGACGAGGGCCTGGTCGTCGTCGGCGTCCACACGCCCGAGTTCCCGTTCGAGCGGGACGCCGACAACGTCACCCGCGCGGTGGCGGCGATGGACGTCCGCTACCCGGTCGCGCTCGACCCTGACTACGCGGTCTGGAACGCCTTTGCCAACAGCTATTGGCCCGCGGCCTACATTGCCGACGCGGAGGGACAGATCCGGTACCACCACTTCGGCGAGGGCGCCTACGACGAGCAGGAGCGCGCGATCCAGAGCCTGCTCGGCATGGACGGCGAGCTCGTCTCGGTCGAGCCGTCCGGCTTCGAGGTTCAGGCCGACTGGGAGACCCTGCGATCCCCCGAGACCTACCTCGGGTCACAGCAGGCTAAGAACCAGGCGCCGCCCGGCGACCTGTCGCTCAACGAGTGGTCCCTCGAGGGCGACTGGAGCCAGGAGCCCCGGGCGGCCGTGCTCGAGAGCGGCGAGGGCCGGCTCTCGTTCCGCTTCCACGCCCGCGACGCCCATCTGGTGATCGGGCCACCCAAGCCCGGCGCGGAAGTGCCGTTCCGGGTGCTCGTCGACGGCGAGCCGCCGGGCGACGCGCACGGGGGCGACGTCGACGACGACGGTCGCGGGACGGTCACCGAGCAGCGGCTCCACCAGCTCGTCCGCCAGCCCGGCCGCATCGAGGATCGGACGCTGCAGCTCGACTTCCTCGCGCCCGTCGAGGCCTACTGCTTCACGTTCGGCTAGGCGCTGAGCTGCGGTTAACCGAGGTGCGCGGCGACCACAGCGAGCACCGTTACGGTCACGACTGCGGTGAGCAACCACGCAGCCACGAGGCCGCCGGCGACCATTTTGAGCGTCCGCGGGGTGAGTGCCCACGCCACGAAGAACAGGCGCTGCTTGCCGAAGCGCACCCGCTGCCTCCACAAGCCCGACAGCCCGACGGCGACCAGGATTCTGCCGAACGCCGTCGCTTCGAAGCGAACACGCTCAGCGGCCCGAACCCGCGACTCCCAGCGCAACGCCATCTCGCGAGCCTCCCGCCGCGCGCGGCGCTGGTAGAGCGGAAGCGACTGCTGCCGGCGCTCCCAGTACTCGAGCGAACGGCGAGCGTCCTCGAGCGGCGGTGGCGCAAGCATCGATTGCACGAGCACCAGATCAGGATCGGGGTGAGCGCCCACGTCGAACGCGAAGTCTAGTCAGTGGCTGACGAACAGCTTCAGCCCGACGAGCGCGACGCCGAGAGCGACGTTCAGGGCGACGACCACGAGCGTCGCCACCCAGCCCAGCCGCTCCACGCGTGCGAACACGAGCCCGGCCGCGGTCAAGACGGCCAGGCCGAGGCCGTAGGCGATCCAGCCGGCGGCCCTGGTCGAGAGCAGCCCGAAGACCGCCAGCAGCATCGCCGCGACCGGCGGGATCGCGGCCTCGATGATCGAGCTTTCGTGCCGGCCGATCCGACGCAGCTCGTCCAATGAGAGATGCCGGTTCTCCGAGAGGACATGAGCAAGGCTGTGCGCGTACACGTGCGCGAGCCAGAAGACGACTGCCGTGACCGTGAGCAGGACGACGATCCTCCACGCATCGTGAGGAAACGCCTTCACCCCTCCGATGAGCACCGCCAGGGCGAGGATCGTGCCGTAGATGAAGCCTCCGAGGCGCTCGCCGAGCGCCGCGCGGCGGCGTGACGAAAGCACGCTCAGGTCGACCCGGGTTGCTTGACGGGGATTCGCCCCACGAAGAAGAGCGAGAGGATCGCCATCAGGCCGAGGATCGCGAGCGCCGAGCGCAACCCGCTGATCCGGGCGTCCTGGTAGGCCCCGAGCGCTGCCTCGCTCGCTCTCGACGAGACGTGAGCTTCGTCGAGGGCGTGCTCGAGGTCGGCGTCCGAGACGAACGGCACGCCGCCCGCGAGCTGGACGTTGGCCTCCGACTTGACCCTGGAGGGGATCGCGTCGCTCTGCTCGATGTTCGTCAGGAACGCCGAGCTCAGCGAGGCGATCAAGCAGCGAGCCGGCCAGCGCGGTCCCGATCGAGGCGCCGAGGTTCGTCATCGTGTTCTGGACGCCGCCGACCTCGGGAGCCTGGTTGTCGGGAACCGCCGAGACCGTGACGGCGCCGAGCTGCGAAGCGAGTGCGCCGATGCCGAGGCCGATCAGGAGCATGGGCACGAAGACGATCTCCGGGCCCGCGTCGGCGTCCAGCGTGCCGAGCAGGACGACCGTTCCGGCCAGCAGGGCGAGCAGGCCGCAGCGCACCACGAGCCGCGGCGACACCTGCGGAAGGAAACGCGGGATCCCGATCGCCGCGGCGAGCAGCGTGACCGAGAGCGGCAGCAGGCGGACGCCGGTCGCGAGCGCCGAGAGGCCCAGGCAGACCGAGAGGAAGAGCGGCACGACGAAGAAGAAGCCCGCCTGGACGAGGTACTGGAAGAAGAACATCGTCAGCCCGCCGGTCAGCTGCTTGTTCCGCAGCATCCCGGGGCTGACCAGTGGCTCCTTGCCCTGGGCCTCGCGCCGCGTCTCCCAGCTGAAGAAGAGATAGATCACGAACAACCCGGCGAGCACCAGCCACACCGTCGGCGAGAGGTGCGCCCAGGAGGGGCCGCCCTCGTTCGGCCGGATCCAGCCCCACTCGCCGGAGCGGAGGATCCCGAAGACCAGCAGCGCAAGCCCGGCCGCCGAGAGGACAGCGCCGACCAGGTCGAACTTCGGTCGTGTCTCGACCGGCGCATCGGCGATCCGGCGCGTGAGCAGGAGGATCACCAGCACGACCACCACCTCGCCCGCGAAGACCCAGCGCCAGGAGAAGTAGGTGGTCGCGAACCCGCCGATCAGCGGCCCGACGGCGACGGCGATGGCGCCGGCGGCCGCGACGAGCCCGTACGCGGCCGGCCGCCGCTCGGTCGGGAAGTTCCCGGCCACGAGCGCGACGATCGCGGGCAGGATCAGCGCCGCGCCGACGCCTTCCAGGAACGACCAGCCGAACAGGAGCACGGGCAGGTTCGGCGCGAGGGAGGTCGTCAGCGAGCCCGCACCGTAGATCACGCAACCGATCGCGAACGCGCGCTTGCGGCCGATCAGCCCGCCGATCTTGCCGCCGGTGATCATCAGGGCCGCCATCACGAGCGTGTAGGCCGTGATCGCGCCCTGGATCCCGGTGACCGTCGTGCCGACATCCTTTGCAACCGTCGCGATCGAGACGTTCATCACCGAGCTGTCGAGCGTCATCAGGAACTGCCCGGCGGCGAGCGTGAGCAGGACGACCTGCGTGCCCGAACGGGCCGTGTTTCCCTCTCCGGTCATGCCCGCGGAGTATCCGCCATCGCAGACCGGGGAGCGGCGGAGGAGGCGGGCCGGGGCCCGCCTCCTCCGCCGACAGCGCTCAGTGGACGGTGAAGTCCGCGCTCAGCGAGCCGACCTGCGCCTGGTAGGCGCCCGGCTCGACTGCACGCGGCCCGCGAGCATCGATGTCACCCGTGGTGACCGCGAGCTCCGAGACCGGGAACGACACGTTCTCGGTCTTCGACTGGCCGGCCGCAAGCTGGACCCTTGCCCAGCCGACGAGCCGCTGCGGCGGCGCGACGAGCACGCTCACTGGCTGGTGGACGTACACCGGGACGACGGCGGTACCGGCCCTCGACCCCGTGTTCGTGACGGTGAAGATCGCCGTCGCGTTGCCGTGACGCGAGACGGAGCTCGTGACCGACAGGCCGCTCGTCTGGAAGGTCGTGTACGAGAGGCCGAAGCCGAACCGCCAGCGCGGGTTGTAGCCGGAGCCCTGGCCGGAGTTCGTCCCTGGCAGCTGGTCGAAGAACTTCGGCTCGTCGCCGGGCGTGGAGGCACCGCCGGAGTCGAAGTCGCCGGCGTTGTGGTCGGACGCGGACGGCCAGGTCACGGGCAGGTGCCCGCTCGGGTTCACGTCACCGAAGAGCACGTCCGCGACGGCCGAGCCGCCCTCGGTGCCGGGCAGGTACGCCATCAGGATCGCACGCGAGTTGTTGACGATCGCGTCCGGGCCGAAGCCGAGCGGCCGGCCCGCGATCACGACGATGATCACCGGCTTCCCCGTCGTCTCGAGCGCGGCGATCAGCGCCTGCTGGTCGGCGGGAAGCACAGGATCGGCGCGGTCGCCGAGCCCCTCCGCGTACGCACGCTCGCCGACGACCACGACAGCAGCATCGCCCGAGAGCAGCCCGGCTACTGCAGCGGCCTGGTCCGGGGCATAGGTCACGTTCGGGTCGTCTGCCTGGAGGCCCTTCAGCACCGTCGTGGCCGGTGGGATCTGGTCGGCCGGGCCCTGGCAGCAGACGTGATTACCCGGGTCGTAGACGCCCTGCCAGCTGACGCTCCAGCCGCCGAGCTGGTTCGCGACCGAGTCCGCGCTCGGTCCTGTCACGACGATCTTCGAGCTCTTCGAGAGCGGCAGCACGCCGCCCTGGTTGCGCAGCAGGGTGATCGACTCGTCGGCGGCCGTCTTCGCGAGGTCGCGGTTGGCCGCAACCGCCGCGTCTGCCGCGGCCGGGTCGACGTACGGATGGTCGAAGAGCCCGAGCTCGAACTTCAGCGTCAGGATCCGCTTGACCGACTGGTCGACCCGCTGCTCGGAGACGAGACCGTGCTGGACGTCCTGGATCAGGCCGTTGTTCCAACCGACGTAGTCGAACGGAGTCATGCTCACGTCGACGCCGGCGTTCACGGCCTGCGCGATCGCAGTCGGGAAGTCGACCGCAGTGTGGTACGCCGTCTGCAGGGCCGGGACGTCGCCGTAGTCGCTGATCACGACGCCCTTGAAGCCAAGCCGGTGCCGCAGCTCCTCGGTGAGCAGGAAATGCGACGAGGTCGCCGGGACGTTGTTGATCGAGCCGGAGTCGACCATCACGGTCGCGGCGCCGGCGTCGATCCCTCCTGCGTACGAGGGCAGGAAGATGTCCTGCAGGTAGCGGATCGGCAGCTGGGCCTCGACACGGTCGTGGCCGTTAATCGACTGCGAGTAGCCGGCGAAGTGCTTCACCGTCGCCGCCACCTGGGGCGAGTCGAAGCCGCCGCCCTGCAGGCCCTTGATGTTCGCTCCGCCGAGGGCGGCCGCGAGCGCGGGCTCCTCGGCCCACGTCTCGTAGTAGCGGCCCCAGCGGTTGTCGCGGGCGAGATCCTGCACCGGCGCGAAGTCCCAGTTGCCGCCCGTCGCGAGCAGCTGCTGCTTCGTCGCGGCGCCGGCTGCCTCGGCGAGGTCGGTGTCCCAGGTCGCCCCCATCCCGATCGACTGCGGGAAGAGCGTGGCCTGATACGGGTGGCCGAAGCCGTGCACGGCGTCGACCCCGTAGATCACCGGGATGTGCAGGCGCGAGTGATCGACCGCGTAGTGCTGGATCGTGTTGTACTGCTCGGCCCAGCCGCGGCCCGTGTTGTTCGCCGGGTTGTCGGTGCCGCCCGACAGGATCGAGCCGGTCGTGTAGTCGATCAGGGTCCGTTGCAGGCACGTCGTCTGCAGCGGATCGTTGTTGCCGCCCGCGTTGTTGCAGTCGCCGTTGGCCGGCGACGTCGTGTCGCGGAGCTTGCCGATCACGATCTGGTCCATCTGGCCGACCTTCTCCTGGAGCGTCATGCGGTGGAGCAGGTCGTTGACGCGCGCCGGGATCGACGCGTGCGGGTTCAGGTACACCGGCTGCCCGGCCCCCGGCGCCGTGGCCGCGGCGAGTGTCGCGACGACGAGCGCGGCGAGCAGCACGACGAAGGCCGTCGAGATGCGGCTCATCGGTTCTCCTCTCCTGGGCGTGGATGCCGACGCGTGAGGGGTTCCGGCCCGGGGCTGAACCCGGGGGGCGTCGGCCGCAGCAACGATCTGGTCCCCTGGTGGGCCAGGTTCTTCTCCTCGTTGTTGCTCAGCTACCCCTACCGCGTCCTCGAATTTCGAAACGGCCTGGCGCGTACCATCGAGGCATGCCCTCCGCGATCAGGGTCGGAACGTGCTCCTGGGCCGACGAGTCGCTGACGAAGTACTTCTATCCGCCGGGAGTCAAGGGCGCTGAGGAGCGGCTCCGCTACTACGCCGACCTCTTCGACGTGGTCGAGGCGAACTCGACCTACTACCGGCTGCCGGACGAGCACATGGTCCAGCACTGGGCCGAGCGCACGCCCGAGGGTTTCGTGATGCACGTCAAGGCCTTCGGCGTGATGACGCGGCACCCCGTCAAAGCCGAGCAGCTGCCGCCCGACCTGCGCGAGGGGGCGCCGCTCGACTCGCGCGGCCGCGTCGACCGACCGCCACGGGAGTTCCGCGCCGAGGTCTTCCGCCGCTTCCACGACGCGCTTGCGCCCTTGCGGGAGACGCGCAAGCTCGGCGGGATCCTGATGCAGCTGCCGCCGTACATCGTCTTCAAGCCCTCGGCGCTGGAGTACCTCGAGTGGGCGAAGGAGCAGCTCGGCGACGACGAGATGCTGGTCGAGTTCCGGCATGCGAGCTGGCTCGACGAGGAGAACCGCAGGGAAACCCTTGACTTCCTCGAGCGCAACCACATGACCTACGTGATCGTCGACGCGCCGCGAATGGAGGCGCGCAACGTCTCGCCGACGGTGGTCGCCACCACGAGCCCGACCGCGTACATCCGCTTCCATGGCCGCAACGCCGCGACCTGGAACAAGCGCACCGGCAGCGCGGCCGAGCGCTTCGACTACCTCTACTCGGAGGAGGAGCTGGGCGAATCGGTCTCGCCGCTGGCCGAGCTCTCCGGCCAGGCTGAGAACGTCTACGCGATGTTCAACAACAACGGCCGCTCGACGATGCCGGGCCTGCCGACGCTCGACAGCCCTGCCGAGGAAGGCGCCGAGATCGCGCAGGCGCCGGTCAACGCGCAGATGCTGCGGCAGCTGCTCGAGCGCGAAGGGCTGCCGGTCACGCCAGCGCCCGCCGCCGCGTAACCTGAACGGCGTGGAACCCTGGTCGTTCGAGCTCGCCGGCCGCTTCGAGGAGCACGCCTTCGAGAGCGCGGTGCTGAAGGACAACGCGCTCGGCGACCCGCACGTGCGGCCGCTCTGGGTCTACCTGCCACCCGGCTACGACGACGACCCGGAGCGGCGCTACCCGTCGATCTACGTGATCCAGGGGCTGACCGGGCAGCTCGACGGCTGGCGCAACCGGATGTCGTTCCGGAAGAACTTCCCGGAGCTGGTGGACGAGCTGTTCGCGACGGGTGAGTCGCCGCCGGCGATCCTGGTCTGGGTCGACGCGTGGACGTCACTCGGCGGCAGCCAGTTCGTCGACTCGCCGGGCACCGGCCGCTACCACACGTACATCGTCGAGGAGCTCGTGCCGTGGGTCGACGGGCACTACAGGACGAAGCCCGAGGCGGCGCACCGCGGGATCAGCGGCAAGTCGAGCGGCGGCTACGGCGCGATGGTCAACCCGATGCTGCGGCCCGACATCTTCGGCGGAATGGCCACGCACGCCGGCGACGCGCTCTTCGAGATGTGCTACCTGCCGGAGTTCCGCAAGTCGGTGCGGGCGCTCCGCGACCACTACGACGGCTCGTTCGAGCGCTTCTGGGAGGACTTCCGCTCGCGGCCGGCGTTCGCGAAGGACACCGACCACGTGCTGCTCAACGACTACTGCATGGCGGCCTGCTACTCGGCCGACGAGGACGGGACGGTCCAGCTGCCCTACGACACCGAGACCGGCGAGCTGCGGCCGGAGATCTGGGAGCGGTGGCTCGAATGGGACCCGGTGCAGATGGCGCCGAAGCGGGCCGACGCGCTGCGCTCGCTGACGGCGATCTACATCGACTGCGGCAAGCGCGACCAATTCTTCCTCGACCTCGGCGCGGAGGCGTTCCGCCGCGAGCTCGAGGCGGCCGGCGTGACGGATTACTTCTTCGAGCTCTTCGACGCGACGCACTCGGCGATCGAGTACCGCTACCCGCTCGCGGTGAAGTACCTGGCCGAACGCCTGTCGTGATCGCGACTCCGGCGGTCGCGCCGCTCGTCTGCCTCGACCCTGGGCACGGGACGCCGCCGGCGATCGGCCGACAGCTCGAGCCGATCGGGCCGGGGTCGCGGGTGCGGAAAATCAAGGACGGCGGCGGCGCGGCGGGCGAGGCGCCGGTCGCGCTGGCGATCGCTATCCGTGCGCGCCGGCTGCTGCTGGCCCGCGGCTACCGGGTGGCGATGACGCGTACCGGCCCGACGTTCCATCTCGGCGACGGCGACGGCAACATCGCGCGGGCGCGCTTCTGCAACCGGCGGCACGCGGCGCTGATGGTGCGGATCCACGCCGACGGCTCGGGCGACCGCTCGCTGCACGGCGTCTCGACACTGGTGCCCGCGTGGCACCGCGGCTGGACGGACGACATCTACGCGCGAAGCCTGCGAGCCGGCCGTGCGCTGCAGTCGGCGGTCGTCGGAGCGACGGGGGCGGCGAACCGGGGGGTCGTCCAGCGTTCCGACCTGACCGGCTTCAACTGGGCCGACGTGCCTGCGGTTCTGGTCGAGACCGGGTTCATGACGAACGCGACGGAATCGCATCGCCTGAAGACAGGCGCGTACCAGCAACGGGTCGCCCTCGGCCTCGCGCGCGGCGTCGCCGCATTCCTCGGCCGCTAGCTCTACTCGTCGCGCATCTCGTCGGTGGCTGCCCGAGCCCGCTCGTGCACGGCAGCGCGGCGGCTCTCGACGTCGACCTCGTCCACGGGCGTCTCCGGCGAGTCGGCTTCCTCGTGCTGCTCCTCGACGACTGTGCGCGACTCCTCGAGCCTGCGCCGCAGCTCATCCGCGCGGGGGTCGTCCGCAGGAGCGGGAGCAGGAGCCGGCGTGGGCCGAAGCTTGCGGTAGACCGCGATCGCGGCCCCTGCCGCGCCGGCCAGCCAGGCGGTCCGGGCTCTCACGAGGCCGATGCTACACTGGCCGCCTTCCTGCCTCGCCTCGCGCAGTTCGCTCCCGAGTTGCGCCTGCCGGTGAGGCCGACTCAGACCGAAGGAAGTGAGGTGTTCGGGAGCGTGACCGACTACGAAATCTTGCTCATGCTCGATCCCGAGCTGCCGGAAGAGCGGCAGACGGAGATCGTCACGCGCGCGCGTGAGGCGATCGAAAAGGACGGCGGTGTGTTCGACGCCGACGAGCCCTGGGGCCGGCGCCGGCTCGAGTACGAGATCGACCACAAGAAGGAGGGGACCTACCACCTGCTGACCTTCGCGGCCGAGCCGGCCACGCTCGAGGAGATCTCGCGCGTGCTCAAGATCACCGACGGCGTCATGCGCCACCTCGCCGTGCGCCGCGTCGTGGGCAGCACGGCCCGGCCGCCCGAGCCGACGCCCGAAGAGCCGGTAGCGGTGGCGGCCGCGACCCGGCAGGATGCAGAGACCGAGAGCAGCGCCGGAGAGAGCGCCGGAGAGGAGAACGAGTAATGGCGAACATCAACCGTGTCGTCCTGGTCGGAAACCTGACGAAGGACCCCGAGCTGCGGCACACGCCGAGCGGCACCGCGGTCTGTAAGTTGCGCCTCGCCGTGAACACGCGGCAGAAGGACGGCCAGACCGGCGAGTGGGGCGACAAGCCGAACTACTTCGACGTCACCGTCTGGGGGAACCAGGGCGAGAGCTGCGCGCAGTACCTCGCCAAGGGCCGCCCGGTCGCGGTCGACGGCCGGCTCGACTGGCGTGAGTGGGACGCCCAGGACGGCACCAAGCGCCAGGCGGTCGAGATCATCGCCGACAGCGTCCAGTTTCTCGGCTCACGCCAGGACGGCGAGGGCGGAGGCGGCGGCCAGCCGCAGTTCGTCCCGAGCGGCGCGCAGACCGAGAACGCCGACTTCGGCAGCCAGGCTGCCGACGACGACATCCCCTTCTGATGCCGCAGCGAGAACAGGGACAGCAGCGCAAGGGCCGGCCCGCCCCCGGCGGCCCGATCCGCAAGCGCAACTGCTACTTCTGCCGCGAGAAGGTGACCGAGGTGGACTACAAGAACATCAACCAGCTCCGGCGCTACGTCTCCGAGAAGGGCAAGATCCGCTCCCGCCGCATCACCGGCGCGTGCCGCCGCCACCAGCGGCAGGTCGCGCTGGCGGTCAAGCGGGCCCGCGAGATGGCGCTCCTCCCCTACTCGAGCGGGTAGATGGAAGTCATCCTCAGGCAAGACGTCGAGAAGGTCGGCCTCCGCGGCGAGGTGGTCGACGTCGCGCAGGGCTTCGCGCGCAATTACCTGCTGCCGCGCAAGCTCGCCGAGGCGGCCACGCCCGCCAAGGTCGCCGAGCTGCGCAAGCACGAGGAGAAGCGCGCGCGCCACGAGGCGCAGAGCTTCGAGCAGGCACAGGAGATCGCGCAGAAGCTCGAGGGCGCCGAGATCCGCTTCGACGCTCCGGCCGGCGAGACCGGCACGCTCTTCGGCTCGGTCACCGCGACCGACATCGCCGAGCGCGTCTGGGAGACGCAGAAGGTGCGGATCGACCGGCGCAAGCTCGACCTGCCGGAGTCGATCAAGCGCATCGGCCGCTACCAGATCCCGGTCGAGCTGTTCGGCGACGCGACGGCCACGCTGCGCGTCGCGGTCCACCCCGAGGGCGGCGAGCTGCCGCCGCAGGAGGAGCTTGACGCGATCGCCGCGGCGGAGGCCGAGGCCGAGGCGGCGGCGGCTGCCGAGGCGGAGGCCGAGCACGCCGAAGCCGAGGCCGTGATCGAGACCGTGATCGCCGAGGACGAGCTCGAGCCCGACGCCGAGGCCGTGGCCGAAGAGGTTCCGGACGACGCGTTCGACCGGGCCGCGTACGCCGCGGACGAGCTTCCGGGCGACTCCGAGCAGCCCGACTCGTAACAGAAGCGCACAGGCTTCTCCACAGGCGAGCCTACGCCTGTGGAATTCGGCACGAACTTCCCGCTCCGAGCGGAGATTTCGCCCACAGGCGTTGTCCGGTGTTCGTGGGAACCTGTGTTCCCTTATGCCTGCAAACCGCCCACGCGGGACACTCCACCCCCTGTCGAAAAGGGCGTCGTCCAGACCTTCCACGACCGTGCCCGCCGTGGTTGGGTAGCCCGATGGCCCAGCTCGCCCAGGCCTCGCCGACCGCCCCGGTCCCGCCGCAGAATCTCGAAGCCGAGGAGTCGGTCCTCGGCGCGATGATGCTCTCCCCCGGCGCGATCGGGGCGGTCAGCGAAGCACTGGACGCGAGCGACTTCTACCGCGAGAGCCACGCCGTCATCTACCGCGCCGCGCTGGCGCTGTACGCGAAGGGCGAGCCCGTCGACGCGATCACGCTGGTCGACGAGCTCGAGGAGCGCGGGGAGCTCGAGGACGCGGGCGGCCGCGTCCGCATCCACGAGCTCGCCACCCTCGTCCCCGCGAGCGCCAACGCCGGCCACTACGCGCGCATCGTGCGCGAGATGGCGACCCTCCGCGGGCTGATTCGGGCGGGCGGCGAGATCGCCCAGCTGGGCTGGGAGCGGCCGGGCGAGACAACCGACCTCGTCGATCGCGCCGAGCAGGTCGTCTTCGACCTCTCGCAAGCGCGCGTGACGAGCGAGTTCAGTCACATCGAGGAGCTGCTGAAGGACAGCTTCGAGCGAATCACCGCCCTCTACGAAGCCGGCGCCGACGTCACGGGTACGCCGTCCGGCTTCCGCGATCTCGACCGGCTCACTTCCGGGTTCCAGCCTGGGAACCTGATCATCGTCGCCGCCCGCCCGAGCATGGGCAAGTCCGGCCTCGGCCTCTGCATGGCCGCGAACCTCGCCGTCCGCGCGGAGGTGCCCACGGCGCTGTTCACGCTCGAGATGTCGAAGACCGAGGTCACCCAGCGCCTGATGTGCAGCGAGGCGAAGGTCGAGTCACAGCGCCTGCGCACCGGCAAGCTCGGCGCCGACGACTGGCCGCGCCTGACCGCCGCCTGCGACCGGCTCGCCAAGGCACCGATCTACGTCGACGACCAGGGCTCGATCACGATGATGGAGATCCGTTCCAAGGCGAGGCGGCTGAAGTCGCGCGAGCCGAACCTCGGCCTGATCGTGGTCGACTACCTGCAACTGATGACGTCCGGCTCGAACGTCGAGAGCCGGGTGCAGGAGGTCTCGCAGATCTCCCGCTCGCTGAAGGTGCTCGCGCGCGACCTCGACGTCCCGATCCTCGCCATGTCGCAGCTCTCGCGGGCGGTCGAGCAGCGCCACGACAAGCGGCCGATCCTCTCCGACCTGCGCGAGTCCGGCTCGATCGAGCAGGACGCCGACCTGGTGATGTTCATCTACCGCGACGAGTACTACAACGACGAGTCCGACCAACAGGGGATCGCCGAGGTGCACCTGGCCAAGCACCGCAACGGCCCGACGGACACGGTCAAGCTCTCGTTCCTGAAGCGCTACGCGAAGTTCGCCGACCTGGCGCCGTCATCATCGTGACCACGTTCGAGCAAACGGTCGTCCTGCTGGCGCGCGCGACCGCGTTCACGGTGGTCTGCCAGGCCTGCGAGGAGCTCGACCAGCGCGGCGAACACGTCGGCCACACGGCACAAGGGTTGCTCCGGCTCGAGCATGACCTCGGCTGGACCGAGTGCCCCCGCGGCCACCGGATCCGGGTGATCCGCGCCGGCTCGGCCGTGCACGCCGAGCCGACGTCGCCACTCTGGTAGGCGCTGACCCAGGGCTTGTCAAGAAGGCATTTGGCGCCTAAGCACTAGCACGTCGGTCCGGACGGTTCGATTGCACAAGCCCGAACTGAATCAGCCAAGACGGCGGCGATACTTCAACGCGAAGTGGAGTCCTCTAGCCGAAGTACCTACCCGTGGAAGCGCTCATCAGGCTTGCGTCCCTCTCCGGGATCGCCGCGAAGGTGGTTGTCTGGACCGCGGTCGTATTGATCGTCCTTCTCGCCGTCCGGAGAGCAATCGCCGTACTCCAAGCGGCCCTGACTCTCCGAAACAATTGGAAAACACGTCCGAAGTAGAGGCGGCGGCGCCGGTGGGGTCCTAACAGCCGACTACATCAGGCACACTCCGGCGCGTGCCGGCAACCGTCATCGTTGGCGCCCAGTGGGGCGACGAGGGGAAGGGCAAGATCGTCGACCTGCTGGCCCAGCACTCCGACCTCGTCTGCCGCTACCAGGGCGGGCCGAACGCCGGGCACACGATCGTCGCCGAGGGCGAGAAGTACAAGTTCCACCACATGCCGTCGGGGATCCTTCACGGCAAGGAGTGCATCCTCGGCGCCGGTTGCGTGATCGACCCGGAAGTGTTCGTGGCGGAGCTGGACGAGCTCGAGGCGCGCGGGATCTCGACCGGCTGCGTGCGCGTCTCTGGCGAGGCGCACCTGATCATGCCCTGGCATGTGGCGATCGACCAGGGCAGCGAGCGGCGGCTCGGCGAGCTGCAGATCGGCACGACCAAGCGCGGGATCGGCCCGGCCTACGCGGACAAGGCGGCGCGGCTCGGGATCCGAGTCCAGGACCTGCTCGAGCCGAAGATCCTGCGCCAGAAGATCGAGGTCGCGCTCGCCGAGAAGAACGTCTGGCTCGAGCGCGTCTACGGCGCCGAGCCGCTCGAGCTGGAGGAGCTGGCGGCGCGCTACGAGGTCTTCGCGCAGCGGCTGCGGCCCTACGTCGCCGACACCTCCCTGCTCGTCGACCGCGCGTTGCGCGAGGGGCGCTTCGTCCTCCTCGAAGGCGCCCAGGGAACGCTGCTCGACCTCGACCACGGCACCTATCCGTTCGTGACCTCGTCGGGCACCGTCGCCGGCGCGGCCGCCGTCGGCGTCGGGATCGGCCCGAACCGGATCGACGCGATCATCGGCGTCGCCAAGGCGTACGTGACCCGCGTCGGCGAGGGGCCCTTCCCGACCGAGATCGAAGGCGCCGACCAGGAACGCGTGCGCGACCTGGGCGCCGAGTTCGGCACGACGACCGGCCGCCAGCGTCGCTGCGGCTGGCTCGACCTGGTCGCCCTGCGCTACGCGGTGCGCCTGAACGGGATCACCTCGCTCGCGTTGACGAAGCTCGACGTGCTTTCCTCGTTCGCCGAGCTGCCGGTCTGCGTGCGCTACCGCGCTGCGAGACGGCACGGAGACCTCCGACTTCCCGGCGCACCAGAGCGACTTCCACCACTGCCGGCCGGTCTTCGAGACGCTGCCGGGCTGGGAGGAGCCGCTCGACGAGGTGACCGAGCTCGACGCGCTCCCAGCGAAAGCGCGCGACTACGTCACGTTCGTCGAGCGCGAGCTCGAGGTGCCGGTCTCGCTGATCGGCACCGGCGCCGAGCGGGAGCGCGTGCTCGCACCCGGCACGGTCGAGGCGCTCGCCCGGCCCTAGTCCGGGACGCGCCCACGGACGGCCCAGGCGCGAGCGTTGAGCTCGAAGGGGCCGGCCGGCTCGCCCAGGCGCGAGAAGTACTCGGCGCGGATCGCCGACTGCCGTTCGGGCGGCTGCGCGGCCAGGTGCTGGCCGGCGGGGCCGACGCCGAGCAGGAACGTGTCCCAGAGCTCGTCGAAGTCCTCGTACCGGGTGGAGACGACGAGCGCATCGACCACGACGTCGCCGAGTCCGGCCTGGCGCCACAGCGCGTCCAGCCGAGCCTCGTCGAAAGCGCTCGACTCGCTCTCGGCTCCGGGCTCGAGCGCCTTCGCCGACTCCCAGTAGGTGCCGAGGAGCTTCATCCCGCCCGAGAAATCCCAGGTAGAGGCCGCGACGACACCGCCCGGGTGCGTGACGCGGGCCATCTCGGCAATCCCTGCTTCGGGGTCGTTCATGAAGTGGACGACGAGCTGCGCGAGCGCCGCGTCGAACGAGTCGTCCGGCCACGGCAAATCCTCGGCGGCTGCGCGCTTCAGGTCGGCGCCCGGCACCCGCTCGGCGCACGCGTCCAGCAGCGGCGAGGGGTCGGCGCCCGCAACGTGGTCGGCGCCGACGCGGCGGGCGAGCTCTTCGGTCAGGACGCCGGAGCCGCAGCCGACGTCGACGATGCGTTGCCCGGTCTCCACCCCCGCGAAATCGGCGAACGCCGGCGCCAGCTCGCGCGAGTAGCGGCCCATGAAACGGTCGTACGCGTCACCCGTGACGTCGAAGCTCACGCGCCGGAGCGTATCCGCCGCTCGTTACACACTCGTCACGGTCCGTCAGAGACACGCGCGCCGGCCGCCGATACGCTCGCCTTGGGGAGGAGGCCGGGCGAACCTTGTACCCGGCGAGGTGAACGTGGCGGCGCCGACGCCGGCAGTACACTCCGCCGCCGTGAAGGTCCTGATCGTCGGGTCGGGCGGCCGCGAGCACGCGCTCGCGTGGAAGCTCTCCGCGAGCCCCGAGCTCGACGAGCTGCACGCCGCGCCTGGCAATCCCGGTATCGCCGGCCTGGGGCAGTGCCATCCGGTGCGCGCGGAGGACGGCGAGGGGCTGCTCTCGCTCTGTCGCGAGCTCGGCATCGACCTGGTCGTGGTGGGCCCGGAGGCTCCGCTCGTCGTCGGGCTCGTGGACACCCTCCGTCGCGGCGGGGTCGCCACGTTCGGCCCGACGAAGGCGGCGGCGCGGATCGAGGGCTCGAAAGGGTTCGCCAAGGATGTGCTCGAGGCCGCCGGCGTGCCAACCGCCCAGCGTCTCGCCGTCGCGCGACCGCCCTGTGTGGTCAAGGTGGACGGCCTAGCAGCAGGAAAGGGCGTCTTCGTCTGCCAGACGCAGGACGAGCTCGACGCCGGCCTGCGCGCCGCGTCCGAGCTCGGCGGCGATCTGATGATCGAGGAGCTGCTCGAGGGAGAGGAGGTCTCGCTGTTCGCGCTCAGCGATGGCGAGCACGCGGTGGCCCTCGCTCCCGCGCAGGACTTCAAGCGGATCGGCGAGCGTGACACCGGCCCGAACACCGGCGGCATGGGCGCGTACTCGCCGGTGCCCGGCCTCGGCGAGCCCGAGGTCGAGGAGCTGCTGGAGACCGTTCACCGGCCGGTGCTCGCCGAGCTGGCGCGGCGGGACGCGCCATTCACGGGCCTGCTCTACGCGGGGCTGATGCTGACCGAGAACGGCCCGCGGGTGCTCGAGTTCAACTGCCGCTTCGGCGACCCGGAGACGCAGGCGATCCTGCCGCGTATCGAGGGCGACCTCCTCCCACTGCTCATGGGCGCGGCAACCGGCAAGCTCGCAGGCGATATCTCCTTCGGCGAGGGCGCGGCCGTCACGGTGGTGCTGGCAGGCGGCGACTATCCGGCGCGGAGCGACAGCGGCACGCCGATCGACGGCGTCGAGGATGCCGAGGCGACGGGCGCGCTCGTCTTCCACGCGGGCACCGCGCGCCAGGGCGCGCGGCTCGTGACGAACGGCGGTCGGGTGCTCGCGGTGACGGCGGCCGGCGACGACGTTGGCGCTGCGCGGACGCGCGCCTACGAGGCGGCAAGCCGGATCTCGTTCGCCGGGATGCGCTACCGACGCGACATCGCGCTCACCGCGGCCGAGGGTCATGTCCGCGGCTGACGGCCCGCTCGTCGGCCTGCTGGTCGGCTCCGAGTCGGACCGCGAGGCAATGCAGCCCGCACTCGACGAGCTCGACGCGCGGGGAATCTCCTATGAGTTCGAAGTTCGTTCGGCACACCGCAACCCGGATGCCGTCGCCGAATACGCGCAGACGGCGCGTGACCGTGGGATCCGGGTGCTAATCGCCGGCGCCGGCCTGGCGGCGGCGCTGCCCGGCGCGGTCGCCGCCCACACCGACCTGCCGGTGATCGGCGTGCCCTTGCGCTCGCGGCTGAGCGTGCTGGACGGGCTCGACGCGCTGCTCTCGATCGTGCAGATGCCACCCGGCGTGCCCGTCGCCGCGGTCGGCGTGGACAACGCGAAGAACGCCGCCGCCCTCGCGGCCCGCATCCTCGACAGCTGAGCCGATCCCGGCGCCGGCCGGCCCGGACCACGCGGAGTGGCGGGACCCATCCCTAACCCCCACCCACCCGGGGATCTCGAGGATGCCTGAGAAATGCGCGCGGGTGTGTGACGGGGATGTGCCGGAGGTGTGACGGTTTCTCCCCCGGACGTCTTCCTGCCCGGGCTCTAGACTCCAGCCGGTGATCGCGCGCTACTCCCGACCCGAGATGGCCGGGGTCTGGTCGGAGGAGAGCAAGCTCGCGCGCTGGCTGGACGTCGAGCTCGCCGCCCTCGAGGGCTGGGCCGAGCTCGGTGCCGTTCCCGCGGACGCAGTCGCGGAGATCCGGGAGCGCGCAACGCCGCCCAGCCCCGAACGCGTCGCCGAGCTCGAGCGCGAGACGCAGCACGACCTGGCCGCGTTCGTGGACGCAGTCGCGGCGGAGATCGGCCCGAACGGGCGCTGGATTCATCACGGGCTGACCTCCTCCGACGTCGTCGACACGGGCCTCTCGCTCCAGGTGCGCGCAGCCGGCGAGCTCCTGCTCGCGGGGCTCGACCGGGCCCAGGACGCGGTCGTCGAGCAGGCGCAGCGTCACCGCGACGACATCTGCATCGGGCGGACGCACGGCGTCCACGCCGAGCCCACGACCTTCGGCCTCAAGCTCGCCGGTTGGGTCTTCGAGCTCGACCGCGCGCGCGGTCGGCTGACAAGGGCGCTCGAGACGATGCGGGTCGGCAAGCTCTCGGGCGCGGTCGGCACCTATGCCGCGACCGACCCGGAGCTGGAGCGGCTCGCGTGCGAGCGCCTCGGGCTGGAGCCGGACCCGGTCTCGACGCAGATCGTCCAGCGGGACCGGCACGCCGAGCTGCTCGCCGCGCTCGCGTTGGTGGCGGCAAGCCTCGAGAAGTTCGCGCTTGAGATCCGCCACCTGGCGCGCACCGAGGTGGCCGAGGTCGCCGAGCCGTTCGGCAAGGGTCAGAAGGGCTCGTCGGCGATGCCACACAAGCGGAACCCGGTCGTGGCCGAGCGCATCTGCGGCCTCGCCCGCGTGGTTCGCGCGAACGCGCTCGTCGGGCTCGAGAACGTCGCCCTCTGGCATGAGCGCGACATCTCGCACTCCTCGGCCGAGCGGGTGGTGATCCCGGACTCGTTCCTCGCGCTCGACTACATGCTCGAGCGGTTCGCCTGGCTCATCGAAGGGCTCGACGTCAGGCCGGAGCGGATGCGGCGCAACCTGGAGGCAGGCCACGGCCTCTTCTTCAGTCAGCGGCTTCTGCTCGCGCTCGTCGAGTCGGGGCTCGCCCGCGGCGACGCCTACCGGCTCGTCCAGCGGCATGCGCTGAGGGCGCACGAGGAGGAGCAGGACTTCCGCGAGCTCGTGCGCGCGGACGAGGAGATCGCCAGCCGGGTCGACCTCGACGCGATCTTCGACCTCGGCTGGTACACACGTCACGTCGACGCCGTCTTCGAGCGGCTGGGCGAGCTCGCCCGAAAGGAGGACGCGGTTCATGCCTGAAGCGGCCACGCACGTCGGGAGCGGCAAGGTCAGAGAGCTGTACGAGCTCGACGACGATCGCCTCTTGCTCGTCGCCAGCGACCGGATCTCGACCTTCGACGTCGTCCTGACGACCGAGATCCCGGACAAGGGGCGCGTGCTCACCGGTCTCTCGGCCTACTGGTTCACACGCACGCGCGACCTCGTGCCCAACCACCTGCTCGCGCTGCGGCCCGACGGCCGCTCGACCGAGTGCCGCAAGCTCGAGATGCTGCCACTCGAATGCGTCGTGCGCGGCTACCTGACGGGCTCCGGCTGGAAGGACTACCAGGCGACCGGCTCGGTCTGCGGGCATGTCCTCGAGGAAGGGCTGCGCGACTCGGACAAGCTGCCGGAGCCGATCTTCACCCCGTCGACCAAGGCACAGGAAGGGCACGACGAGAACATCGACCGCGAGCGCGCCGCCGAGCTGGTCGGACAGGGGCGCTTCGACGAGGTCGAGCGCGTCTCGACCGACCTCTACCGCTTCGCCGCCGAGTACGCGGCGGAGCGCGGGATCCTGATCGCCGACACGAAGTTCGAATTCGGACTCGACCCCGAGGGGCGGCTCGTGCTCGGCGACGAGGCCTTCACGCCCGACTCGTCCCGCTTCTGGCCGGCCGACGAGTACGAGCCCGGCCGCGCCCAGCCTTCCTTCGACAAGCAGTTCGTGCGCGATTACTGCGAGACGCTCGGCTGGGACAAGACCGCACCGGGGCCCGAGCTCCCGGACGAGGTGGTCGCCGGCACCCGCGCCCGCTACGTCGAGGCGTTCGAGCGGCTGACCGGGATCAGCTTCGACGCCTACCTCGCCGACCCCGGGGTCGTGCTCGCATGAAGGCGACGATCCTCGTTCGGCCGAAGCCCGGGATCCTCGACCCGCAGGGCGAAGCCGTGCAGAGCTCGCTGCGCCAGCTCGGCTTTGCCGTCGACGAGGCTCGCGTAGGCCGCGTGATCGACCTCCAGCTCGACGGCGCGGACGCCGACGCCGCCCGCGCCGAGCTCGAGCGGGCCTGTGAGCAGCTGCTCGCGAACCCGCTGATCGAGTCCTACGAGATCGCCCTGGAGCGATGAGCTCCGAGCCCAGGCCGCGCATCGCCGTCTTGGTCTTCCCCGGCTCGAACGACGACCGGGACGCCGCGCTCGCGCTCGAGCGACTCGGCGCCGAGCCGACGCTCGTCTGGCACGCCGAGCCGGAGCTCCCGGACGTCGGCGGCGTCGTCCTGCCGGGCGGGTTCTCGTACGGCGACTACCTCCGCTGCGGGGCGATCGCCCGCTTCGCGCCGGTGATGGAGACCGTGCGGCGGTTCGCGGACGACGGCGGGCTCGTGCTCGGGATCTGCAACGGTTTCCAGGTGCTCTGCGAGGCCGGCCTGCTGCCCGGCGCGCTGCGACCGAACGCCTCGCTCGAGTTCGTCTGCAGCGACGTCACGCTCCGGCTCGAGCGCGCCGACACGCCCTTCACGAGCCGCGGCGAGGCCGGCCAGACGCTGACCATCCCGATCAAGCACGGCGAGGGCTGCTACTTCGCCGACGACGAGTTGCTCCACGAGCTCGAGCGGAACGGGCAGGTCGTCCTGCGCTACAAGCAGAACCCGAACGGCTCGGTGGCCGCCATCGCCGGCGTCACGAACGAGCGCGGGAACGTCTTCGGCCTGATGCCGCATCCCGAGCACGCGGTCGACCCGCTGCTCGGCTCGAGCGACGGCGCACTCGTGCTCGGCTCACTCGTCGACGCGGCGCGCGAGCGCCTGCTCACGGCGGCTTGAGCCCCAGCGCCTCCGCGAGTGCCGGCCGCTTGGCCAGGCCCGCACGCAGCCGGTCGAGGTCGCGGCCGCGCAGCGTCACCGGCCCGCGCCGGGCCGAGCCGCCCGTCGTGTAGGCGAACCGCACCAGCCGCTCGCCGCCGGGCGCCTCGAGCAGCTGCACGACCGACGAGAAGCGCTTCTCGCCCGCGCGCTGGGCCAGCGTCAGCTCCTCGACGAGCTCCGCCGGGCCCCAGGGTGTCGCCGCTTTCGCCATCGCAACCGACGGTAGCTGCCCACCTGTCACGGATGGGTGACGCCTTCGTGCCGGAACTGCCACAAGCGCGAATCACCACTTCGAGGGAGGCGCCGAGCAGCGCGCCGGGGCATTGTCCGAGCGTGTCTGCTGCGGCCAGCCACCAGCGTGCCTTCCTGCTCGCGTCCTCGGCCGTGCTCTACCCGCTGATCTTCGCGGCCTTCCTGATCCTCGAGAAGCCCGGCCTCGGCATCGGCCACTTCTACTACGTGCCTGTGGCGATGGTCGCGCTGGCCGAAGGCGCCGTCTGGGGCGCAGCGGCAGGGATCGCCGCGACCGGCCTCTACACGGTCGGGATGGTGCTCAACCCTCACATCGCGACATCGCAGGTGCTGACGGCCGGCTCGACCGTGCGCCTAGTCACCTACACCTCGATGGGCGCGCTCGTCGGTTGGTTTGCCACCCACCACCGCGATCTCTCCGACCGGCTCCGGATCGCGAGCGAGCGCGACCACCTGACCGGCCTGCTGAACACACGCGCCTTCGACGCGGCGCTGACGGCGCGGCTCGAGCGGGGCGGGCCGTTCGGCCTGATCCTCGCGGACATGGACGACATGAAGGAGATCAACGACTCCGAGGGCCACGCCGTCGGGAACGACGTGCTCCGGCTTGCGGGCGAGGTACTCGCGAGCGGCCGGGACTCGGAAGAGCAGGTCGCTCGCATCGGCGGCGACGAGTTCGCGGTGATCACGAGCCTGCCGGGTAGCGAGACCGTCCGCGCGCTCTGCGGCCGGCTGACGGCCGCGCTGGCGGAGGAAGGGATCAGTATGAGCTTCGGCTGGGCCGTCTGCCCCCGCGACGGCGAGAGCGCGCTGCTGCTCTTCCGCGCGGCCGACGAGCGGCTCTACGCCCAGAAGGTGATCCGCAGCCGGCTGACCGCCGCCGAGGTCGTCGCGATGCCTTCGCAGGCCGAGCGCCTCGCGATGCGCTCACGCGCCGGCTAGATAGCGCGCCGCCCACTCGTACGGGTCGAGCTGTCGCGGCTCCGCACGCACGAGCCGTCTTCCCTCTCGGAAGCCGCGCGCGACGAAGCGGCGGTAGCCGGCCGCGAGCTCGATCGGCACCAATGGAGCCGGACGCCGCTCGAAGACCAGCACGGCCGCGTCCACGCTCGGCGGTGGGGCGAAGGCGCTGCGCGGGAGCCGGCGGGCGACACGGGTCGAGTACCAGGCGCCCCACACGACCCCGTTGACCGTGCTCGGCCAGGGCAGCGCGCGCTTGGCCGCGACGCCCCACTGGACGACCAGGTCGGCCCGCACGAGCGGCACACGCGGGTCGTCGAGCAGGTGGCGCAGGATCTCGTTCGTGCCGGCAAACGGCAGGTTCGCGACGACGCGGAACGGCTCGCGCGGGAGCTCGACCTCGCGCGCGTCGGCCTCGACGACCTCGACGTTCGCCCAGCGGCCGTGCAGCCGAGACGCCAGGCGGACGTCGAGCTCGACGGCGACGACCCGCCGGGCCGCTCGCGCGAGCTCCGCGGTCAGCCGGCCGGTGCCGGCGCCGAGGTCGACGACCAGGTCGTCCCGCGTGAGGCGCGCGTCGCGGACGAGCTCGGCCGCGACCGGCCGCCGGAGGAAGTGCTGACTAGGAGCGCGCCACGACCGGCGCGCCGTTCGCACGCGCCGCTCGGACACGGACCATCACCGAGAAGGTCGTCATGCCGCCGATGCTACTCGGCCCAGGGCAGCTTGTCCCAGTACGCAGGACGCTCGTGCCTGGGTCGGTCGTGACCAGCGCGGGAGTACGCCTCCTGCGGGTCGGTCGTGGTCTCGACCGCGCTCGCGCCGTAGCGCTCGGCGAGCTCCGACTTCGGGTAGCTGATGTGCTCGTCCTCGGGCCGCGTGCCGACCGCCAGCACGATCGCGAGGCCGTCGCCGGCGCCGACGATCACGTGCTCTACGCCCGGCGGGCAGTGGAAGAAGTCCCAGGCCTTGAGCGGCCGCTCCTGCTCGTTCACGAGCAGCACGCACTCGCCGGAGAGGACGAGGAAGCCCTCCTGGGCGCTCTCCTCGTGGTAGAGGCAGAGCGGCTGGCCGGGCTCGACGACGCTGATGTTGATCCCGAGCTGCTTGAACTGCGCGTCGCGCGCCCTCGAAGGTGCAGCCGGAACCGAAGGCGTCGTGGACGGCCCAGCCGGTCTCGCCGACGTTGACGACGAACCAGCCGTCGGAGGCCGGCTTCAGGCCGGAGTCCGTCTGCTCGAATCGCGCTTCCGTTGCCATCTCCGTCGGATCCTACGTAGGATCACCTTTCGCGCGGGGGGCCGGCGAAGGGACGCACGATGACAGACGGCACGGACCCGTTCGAGCGACGACTCGGACGCGACGACTTTCTGAAACTCGCCGCCGCAGCGGGCGGCGCAACGCTCCTGGCGGGACCTGCTGCGGCTGCACGGGCCGCGGAGGCACAGCTCGCCGCGGAGTCGGGACGGCTGCAGGTGCTCGACTGGGCCGGGTACGGCAACGATGGCGGTCAGGCGATGTTCGCCGCCTACGTGAAGAAGCATCCGAAGAACAAGCCGCAGTTCACCTACATGACCAACGAGTCGGACGCGCTCGCGAAGATGCACGCCGGTCTCAAGCCGGACCTCTTCCGCCCCTACGTCGGCTGGGTGAAGTACTTCGCCAAGAGCGGCCTGGTCCAGCCGTGGGACCCGAAGCTGATCCCGAGCTTCAAGAACCTGAACCCGTTCATGGTCAAGGCCGGGCAGGTTAACGGCAAGCAGTACGGGATCCCCGAGGACTGGGGCTTCGACGCGATCCTCTACCGCAGCGACAAGGTCCACCCGAAAGCGAAGTCGTGGAGCCTGCTCTTCGACGAGCGCTACAAGGGCCGGATCGCGTGGTTCGACGACCTGGAGATGCTCGTGATCGCGGGCCTGCTGCTCCACATGCCGAAGCCCTGGCACATGACCGACGCGCAGCTGAACAAGGCGCAGCAGTTCCTGATCTCGAAGAAGCACCTGGCGCGGATGATCTGGTCGTCCGAGACGGACATGGACAACGCCTTCGCCTCAGGCGACATCTGGATCGCCTACGCCTGGCCCAATGACTGGGTGCAGATGAAGGCCAAGAAGCTGAAGGTGGTCTACATGCGTCCGAAGGAGCTGCCGGTCGCCTGGGTCGGGATGCTGATGCTCGGCAAGGGCACGCCGCGGCGCAAGCTCGCGCACGCCTACGCGGACGCGTGGAGCTCGACGCCATCCGCCAAGTGGCTCGAGAACAACTACGGCTACGGCCACGCGAACATCAAGGCAAGGCCGACGTCCAGCGACCTGCTGCGCGCCTTGCAGCTGACCAACCCGAAGGCCGTCACCGAGCCGAACGCGCATCTCGACCGCGACATCCCCAGGCGCGCGGTCTACGCGCGCAAGTGGGAAGAGGTCAAGGCGTCCTGAGCGTTCCAGGGGCGCAGGCGCGCCGAAGGCGCCTGCGCCTCGACCTCACCACCCCGTCCCTGCTCGGCCTGCCGCTCGCGTGGCTGGCCGTCTTCTTCTTGGTCCCGATCGCAATCGTCGGGCTCTACAGCGTGGGCCGGCTGTCGCTCGACCCCGGCCCGCACTCCGTCACGCTCGCCGCCTGGCACGACTTCCTGCACAGCCCGATCTACCTGAAGTTGTTCTGGAAGTCGGTGAAGATGTCGCTGATCGTCTCGATCGTCGTCGTCGCGCTGGCCTACCCGCTCGCCTACTACCTCGCGCTCTCCGGGACGAAGCGGAAATACGTCCTGCTGCTGCTGCTGATCGCACCCTTCCTGACGAGCTACCTCCTGCGCGTGCTGGCGTGGAAAGTGATCCTCGGCAACCAGGGCGTGATCAACTCGTTCCTCTTTTCGACCGGCCTGCGCTCGCCCGACCACCCGATCTCGCAGCTGCTCTACAGCCGCTTCGCGGTGATGCTGGTGCTCGGCTACATCTGGCTGCCGTTCGTCGCGCTGCCGATCTTCGTCTCGCTCGAGAGCCTCGACCGGCGGCTGTTCGAGGCCGCGACCGACCTCGGCGCCAGCCGCTGGCAGACCTTTCACCGGGTGACCCTGCCGCTCTCGCTCCCGGGCGTGATGGCTGCCTTCCTGTTCGTCTTCATCCCGACACTCGGCGAGTTCGTCACCCCGTCGCTGGTCGGTGGCGCCTCTGGTTACATGTACGGCAACCAGATCGTCGACCTGTTCGGCACTGGGTTCCCAGACTGGCAGACCGGCTCGGTGCTCGCGCTCTTCCTGCTCGGCGTCGTGGCCGTGTTGACGATCGTCTTCTCGCGCTTCCTGCAGTCGAGGGAGGTAACCGCGGGATGAACGTCGCGCTCTCGCGGACCGGCGCCTGGGTGTTGCGATCGTTCTTCGTGCTCGTGGTGATCTTCCTCTACGCGCCGATCGCGATCCTGGTGATCTTCTCGTTCAACGACTCGCAGTTGCCCGCGTTCCCGCTGAGCGGGTTCACGCTGCACTGGTACCACGAGTTCCTCGTCAATGCCGACCTGCGCTCCGCGCTCGAGACGAGCGCCGTGGTGGCGGCGATCTCGAGCATCGGTGCCGTGCTGCTCGGCGTGCTTGCCTCGATCGCGCTCGTGCGCCGCCGCTTCCGGCTCAAGTCGCCGGTCTCGGCCCTGCTGCTCAGCCCGCTCGTGATTCCGTACGTGGTCTTCGGCATCTCATTGCTGCTCTTCTTCCACGCGGCCGGGATCCCGCGGTCGATCCTGACGGTCGTGATCGGCCACATCGTGATCAGCCTGCCGTACACGATCCTCGTGCTGATGCCCCGGCTGCAGCAGATCGACGTTTCGCTCGAAGAGGCCGCCTACGATCTCGGCGCCAGCCGGCTGCGCGCATTCCGCTCGGTGACGCTGCCGCTGCTCCTGCCGGCCGTCGTCTCTGCGTACCTGATCGCCTTCACGACCTCGTTCGACGAGTACGCGGTCGCCTCGTTCGTCGTCGGCACGCGCACGACGTTCCCGATCTTCCTCTACTCCGCGCTGCGCTTCCCGAACCAGCTGCCGCAGGTAATCGCGGTTGCGGTGGTCGTGATCTCGATCTCACTGATCGTGGTGATCAGCGCCGAGGTGGGCCGCCGCGTGGTGGAGCGAAGGCTCGGCTAGACCAGCGCGGCGTCCTCAGGCTGCCACTCGAGCACGACGTCCGTGCCTGCCTCGAGCTCGGCGAGCGGCTCGTCGGCCATACGGTGGGAGACCACGCGCCCGGCCCGAGTGTCGACGTGGAACTGCGTGTACATGCCGAGAAAGACGACCTCGGCGATCCGGCCGCGCAGGAACGAGCCGCCGTCGGGCGAGGCGGCGGCCGGCCGGCGAGAGCTGCACCTGCTCCGGCCGCATCGCCACGCGTACCGCGTCGCCGACGCTGCATCCCCGGCTCCGGCGGTCACGACCACCCGCTCGCCATCGTCGAGCCGCGTGACCGCGTAGGCGCCGACCAGCTCGTCGACCTTCAGCTCGAGCACGTTCAGCGAGCCGATGAAGTCCGCCACGAAAGCGGTCGATGGCCGCGTGTAGATCTCGCGCGGGCTGCCGATCTGCTCGACCTGGCCGCCGTTCATGACCGCGATCCGGTCGGACATCGCGAGCGCCTCTTCCTGGTCGTGCGTGACGTAGACGAAGGTCGTGCCGACGTCGTGCTGGATCGCCTTCAGCTGCAGCTGCATCTGCTTGCGCAGCTTCACGTCGAGCGCGCCGAGCGGCTCGTCGAGCAGCAGGGCCGCGGGTGAGTTGACGAGTGCGCGCGCCAGGGCGACCCGCTGCTGCTGGCCGCCCGAGAGCTGCCGGGGCTTGCGCTTCTCGAGACCCTCGAGCTCGACGATCCGCAGCATCTCCTTCACGCGTCCGGCGTGCTCGGAGCGCGGCACCTTCTTGACCTTCAAGCCGAACGCGACGTTGTCGTAGATCGACATGTGCGGGAAGAGCGCGTACTGCTGGAAGACCATGTTCACCGGCCGGCGGTTCGAGAAGAGCGTGGTCACGTCCTCGCCCTGCAGGTAGATGCGGCCGGCGTCGGGCACCTCGAAGCCGGCGACCATCCGCAGCGTCGTCGTCTTGCCGCAGCCGCTCGGGCCGAGCAGCGAGAAGAACTCGCCTTCGCGGATCGAGAGCGAAACGTCGCGCACGGCCTCGTGCTTGCCGAAGCGCTTGCTCACGCCCTCGAGCGCGATCCCGCCGCGCTGCGTCTTATTCATCCGCCGATCCTACGGCGCTAGCGCTCGATCAGCTCGATGCGGTAGCCGTCCGGATCTCGGACGAAGCAGAGGCGCGAGCCGCCCTCGCGGACGGTGTACGGCTCGCGCTCGGGCTCGATGCCCTGCGCGGCCAGGCGCTCGAGCGTGCCGTCGAGGTCCTCGACCGTCAGCGCGACATGGCCGTAGCCCGTGCCCAGCTCGTAGGAGTCGACGCCGAAGTTGTGGGTCAGCTCGAGTTCCGGCGAGTCCTGGCCGGGGACGCCGAGGAAGTAGTTCATCGCTTCCTCGCGGATCGGCAGCTCGCGCCGCTTCTCCAGGCCGAGCGCCTCGTAGAAGGCGACCGAACGCTCGGGGTCGGTGATCCGGTAGCAGGTGTGGATCAGCTCCACGGCCGGAGCCTACCGCGCTCACACCACCCGCCAGACGTACCATCGGCCCATGGCCCGTGAGCCGCATGCGGTCCGCGAGTACTCGACCGACGAGATCGTCGTCGAGTGGCAGCCGCGCCTCTGCTACCACTCGCACAACTGCATCCGCGCGCTGCCGAAGGTGTTCGACCCCGACCGACGGCCCTGGGTGGACATCGAGGCGGCCTCGACGGACGAGGTCGAAGACGCGGTCGCGCAGTGCCCCTCCGGTGCCCTGCGCACGCGGCGTCCCGGAGCGGCGGAGCCGCGGACCGAGCCCCTCGAGGTGAGGGCCTCCGCCGGCGGGCCGCTGCTGATCCGCGGCGGCGTACGAGTGCTCGACGCCGACGGCAACGTGCTCTACGAGGGCGAGAAGGCGGCCCTCTGCCGCTGCGGCGGCTCGGCCAACAAGCCCTTCTGCGACGGCACGCACAGGACGAACGGCTTCGCGGGCTGATGGTGACGCTCTACCAGGCGGAGTGGTGCCCGTTCTCCTCGGCCGTGCGCGAGGTGCTGACCGAGCTCGGGCTCGACTTCGTCGCGCGGCAGGTCGAGCCCTGGCCCGAGCAGCGCGACGGCCTGCGCGAGCGTTCGGGCAGCGACATGACGCCCGTGCTCGAGACCGAGGACGGCCGGTTCTTCCACGGCACGCGGGCGATCTTCGGCTATCTGCAAGACAAGCAGCCGTGGCAGTACGCCGAAGCCCATCGCCGCCGCTTCCTCGACCACCGGGAGGCACGGCAGTCCGACGCGCCAGGCCGACTGGTCGAGTACTTCAAGCTCGAGCCCGGCCCCGAGCCGTCCGAGGAGCCGACCGTGGTGAACGTGCCGGAGGCCTCGCGCTACGAGCTGCGCGACGGCGAGCGGATGATCGGCGAGACTGCCTACCACCGCCGCGACGGCCGGATCGCGTTCATCCACACCGAGGTGGACGAGGCGCTCGAGGGCCGCGGGCTCGGCAGCGCGCTGGTCGCGACGGCGCTCGACGACGCCCGCAGCGAAGGGCTCGAGGTCGTGCCGCTGTGCCCGTTCGTGGCGGCTTTCATCGAGCGCCATCCCGAGTACCAGGACCTCGTCGCCGCGGACTACCGCGAGCGCTGAACGAAGGAGGAGCCGATGGTCAAGATCACCGACAAGACGAACTACAGCCGCTTCGCGCGGCCCAAGGACGAGGACGAGGGCATCTGGCTCGACAACCTCGAGGTGCACCTCGTCACGCACCCGGCCGGACAGGTGAAGGAGACGCACGTCCACAACCCGCCGCAGGATCACGTGATCACGATCCGCTCCGGGCGAATGCGCTGGACGGTCGAGGGCGAGAGCCTGGACGCGGAGCCCGGCGACGTGATCGTCACGCCGGCCGGGGTCGCGCACTCCTATGTCGTGCTCGGCGACGAGGACGCGACCGTGGTCTGCGTGGACGCGCCGGCGCTGCCGAAGCCCGAGAGTTAGCCGCCGAAGAAGTCGCTCAGGCCGATCCCACCGCGAACCAGCTTGTCGAGCGGCGCGCTCTCGACGAGCTGGCGCAGGGCGGGCGCGAGAAAGCTCGGCACGTCGCCGCGCTGCTCGGCGTCGTCCACCGAGCGCAGCAGGCCGGCCCGCAGCGCGACCTCGATCGTGTGCTCGTCCCAGCGACGGGTGACGCCCAACCCGGAGCCGCCGAGCGAGAGCACGAGCTCCTCGCGCGTCGTGTGCAGCCGGCAGGCCGCGCCGTCGAGGCCGTCGAGCACGATCCGCTGAATCGTCGCGTCGATCCCACCGGTGCGCCCCTCGCGCGGCTGGCAGGGGTTGGCGATCTTCGGCGCCGGCTCGTCGAGAGCCCCCTTGCCGAGCTCGACGCCGACGAGGGCGGCGCCGCTCAGGAGCAGCGCCACCAGGACCCACGCAGCGGCTTTCACGTGAACCTCCGGCGGTAGGCGGCGGCCACGAGTAGCGCCGCCGCGGCGAACCCCGCGCAGAGGAAGAAGGCCGGGCGCGTCGCGCGGGTGATCGTCGCGGCGATCGCTCCGAAGAGGTCGTCACGCACGGCCGCGAGCGCGGAGTCGCTCTGGGCCCCGTGCGCGTTGAACGGCTCTTTCAGGTCGGGGGTCTCGCCCTCCTGCGCCTTGGCGAAGGCCTTGCGCAGGTCGAGCGCGACCGGCACCTTCTTGTCCAGGCCGATCGGCGCGTCGAGCAGCACCGCCGTTCCTCGCAGGAGCGCCTTGTCTCCCGCATCGGGGACCTTGGAGGCGAGCAGCGGTGCGATCAGTGCGAGCGCCAGCACCAGCCCGATGTGCCGGGCGCCGACGGTCAGCGTGCCGCTGCGGGTCAGCCCCGAGCCCAGGTCGAGCGCCGCGTTCGAGAGCACGGGCACGGCCAGGCCGAGACCGGCGCCGCACAACGCGAGCGACCAGATCATGAAGCCGACGCTGGCCGAGGGCAGCAAAGCGAGCCCGACCAGCCCGATGCTCAGCAGCCCCGCGCCGCCGCAGACCGCGATCGGCCCCGAGAGCCTGAGCGGCCGCACGAGCAGGGCGGCCAGCGGTAGGGCGCTGACGATCCCGGCTCCGGCGATTGGCGAGTAGCCCCAGACGCTGATCACGAGCAGCACCGCCAGGAAGAGCGCTCCGACCAGCGCGCCGAAAACCAGCCCGAGGCAGGCGTTCGCGGGCAGCGTCCGCTTGAGCGACGGGCTCCAGCCCTCCTCCGCCTCGACCTTGACGTGAGCGCGCCAGACGCCGAGCAGTCCGAGCGCGGCGACTGGCGCCTGGGCGATGAAGATCGCCCGCCAGTCGAACGCCTGGGTCAGGACGCCGCCGAGAGCGGGTCCGAGCGCGAGCCCGAACGTCCCCGCCGCCGTCCACTGCGCGCGCCCGAGCACCGGCAGCGCTCCCGCTAGCAGCAGCGCCGCGCCGACGCCCTGGACACTCCGCGCCCCGATCAGGAACGCGAGGCTCTGCGAGGAAGCGCACGCGATCGAGGCGGCGAGGAAGAGCACGAGACCGGCGCCGAGCAGCACGGCCGAACGCAGCCGGTGGACGAAGAAGAGCAGCGCCAGCGCGGTCACCGCGACCGCGAGGTTGTATGAGGTCACCACCCACGAGACGCCCTCGATCGAGGTGTTGAACTGCCCGTACAGCTCGGGCAGGGCGAGCACGACGATCGAGGAGTCCGCGAACGCGACCGCGACTGCGACCGCGAGCGGCCAGCGCTTCACTTGCCCCAGGTGTCGTGCGGCTTGCGGCGGCCCGGCTCCATGTGCCAGTAGTCCCGCGCTTCGACGACGAGGCCCTGGTCGTCGAAGCGCAGCACCGAGCAGCCGGCGATCGCCTGCTCCTCCCCGTTCGGGAGCACCAGCGTTGCCCACCACTCGACGGCCGCGCGGTCACCTTCCTCGACCGGCTCCCCGAAGCGCACATCCTCGGCCCGCGCCTCCGGGTAGACCCGCGTCGTGTAGTCGATCGGCGGCTCCGGCTCGCGGAAGGGCGCCGAGCGGAAGACGCAGTCGGGGCGGTAGAGCGCGGCTGCCGCTACCGGGTCGTCCGCCTCCCAGGCGAGCTGGTAACCGTCTGCCCAGCGCCTCGCGTGGCTCACTGCAGCCATGGCCGCAGCCTACTGCGGCGCGTGGCGCGCCGACCTGCGTTATGGTTCCGCGCTGTGACGAAGCGGATCACGCTGCTCGTTGCACTCTTCGGCGTCGTGGGGGTGTCCCTCGCGTCGGCCGCCCCACACGGCTACGCCTGGCACGACACGCCGACGGGCTCGTCCGCGAGGCTCCGCGGCCTCTCGGCTGTGAGCTCGACGACCGCGTGGGCCAGCGGCAGCCTCGGCACCGTCCTGCGGACGACCGACCGCGGCGCCACCTGGCAGAGCGTCGGCCCGCCTGGCACCGCCACCCTGCAGTTCCGGGACATCGAGGCTTTCGACGCGAACCACGCGGTAATCCAGTCGATCGGCGACAACCCCACGGACTTCCGCATCTACGTCACCGCAAACGGCGGGCAGAGCTGGACGCTCACGTTCGTGAACCAGGAGCCGACCGCGTTCTACGACTGCATGACGTTCTTCGACGCACGCCGCGGCCTCGCCGTGTCCGACCCTCCGGACGGGCAGCACTTCCGCGTGATCGCGACCGACGACGGCGGGCTCCACTGGCACTTGACCGGGCTGCAGATGCCGACTGCACTGCCGGGCGAGTTCGCCTTCGCCGCGAGCGGCCAGTGCATCACCACCGACCACGGGCGCCGGGCGTGGTTCGGCACTGGTGGTGGCGCCCAGGCCCGTGTCTTCCGCTCCGACGACGGCGGGGCGTCCTGGACGGTGGCGCCGACGCCGATGAACAGCGGCCCGACGGCCGGGATCTTCGCGCTTGCCTTCCGCGACCAGCAGCACGGCCTTGCGGTCGGCGGCGACTTCCTGCTCGAGACGGCGTCGCCGGACAACTTCGCGCGGACGAGCGACGGTGGCGCGAGCTGGAACCTCCTAGGCGGCGCGCCCTCCGAGTACCGCTCAGGCGCGACCTGGCTGAACGGGAACACCGCGCTCGCGGTCGGCCCCTCCGGGAGCGACGTCAGCACGGATGCGGGCACGACGTGGCAGCGCTTCGACGACGGCAGCCTCGACACCGTCGACTGCGGGAACCCGAACGCCTGCTGGGCCTCGGGCGCGAACGGCCGCGTCGCGTTCCTCGAGCGCTAGCTCTCCAGGTCCTCCCGCACGAGGCCGTAGATCACGCCGTCCACCCACTCGCCGTGGCGGTCGTACGCCTTTCGACGTACGCCTTCGCGGACGAAGCCCGCCCGTTCCGCGTGTCGCTGGGCCCGCTCGTTGAAGCCGTAGATCTCGAGCTGGAGCCGGTGGTAGCCGAGCTCCAAGATCAGGTGGCGCTGGAAGAGCCGCGCGGCCTCGTCCGCCAGCCGCTTGCCGCGGAAGGAGGGGTGCACCGCCAGCGAGCCCAGGTTGGCGATCCGGCTGCGCTTGTTCGCGACCTGGAAGCCCATCAGGCCCGCCGGCTCGCCGTCGACCTCGATCACGAAGCGGCCGTACTCCTCGGCCTCGGCCTGCGAGCGCTCGATCTCCTCGAGCAGCCCGTCGCGGTCGCGCGGGCGGATGACGGCCATATACGGATCGACGTCCTCGTGCGTCATCAGCTCGAGCAGGAAGTCGACATCGCGCGGCTCGGCCCGCCGCAAGCTGACATTCACGGCGAGGGCGCGGCGAGCGGCTCGCGCCGGGCGAAGCGCACGGCGCCGGAGCCGAGCGCGACCCCACCGAGGATCAGTGCCATCCCGGCCAGCTCCTCCCAGGTCAGCGGCTCGCCGAGCAGCACGACGCCGTAAAAGAGTGCGGTCACCGGCAGCAGGTAGGTGACGAGGCTGACCCGAGCCGAGCCGTCGCTGCGCAGCACGCGGTAGAGGATGATCTGCGCGAGCGCCGTCCCGATCACCGCCAGCGCGATCACCGAACCGACCTCTTTCCAGCCGGGCACCGCCGACGGGAGCTGTGCCAGTCCGAACGGCAGCAGCACGACCAGCCCGCCGAGCATCGAGCTCGCCGAGAGCACGAGCCCGCTGGTGTTGGCGATCAGACGCTGGCCCCAGAGGCTCCCGACGGCGTATGAGACCGAGGCGACGACGACGGCCAGCGTCCCCGCCACGCCCCACCAGCCGCCCTCCGGGTGGACGCCCGCGAGCACGCCGACGCCGACGAGACCGAGCAGAAAGCCGGCCAGCCGCAGCCCGCGCACGGTCTCGCTCGGCTTGAACCGGATCGCGAGCAGGATCACGAAGATCGGCAGCGAGGCGTTGGCGATCGCAGCCACGCCCGAGTCGATGTGGCGCTCACCCCAGGCGATCAGCGTGAACGGGATCGCGCCGTTGACGACCCCGAGCGCGAAGCCCTCCCAGCCGAGCGCGCGCATCTCACCGACCGTCCGGTGCCAGCCTCGCTGCACCGCCAGCACGACCAGCAGCAGCGAGGAGGCGATCACCAGCCGGAGCATGATCATCGCCGCCGGCTCGAAGGCTCGGCCCGCGACCTTGATGAACATGTACGACGCGCCCCAGAAGGCGGCCAGGAGCGCGATGTAGATCACGTAGGAGCGCGACACCGCCTTCGAGGCTAGCTAGATTCGCGGTATGCGGATCTCGCGCACGATCGTGCCCGTGCTGCTCGCGGCCGCGCTGCTCGGCGGCTGCGGCAACAACCAGCCGGCCGACCAGAAGGCGATGAACTACAAGTTCGAGGCGATCGACTACGAGATCTCCAGGCTCGAGACGGTTACATCGCAGTACAACGACGCCCATTTCTCAGCGGCGACCAAGCGGTACATCGCCCTCGTCCGCCAGTACCACGACGTGCTCGGGCCCGAGGAGGCCAAGCGCCGCCTGAGCGACCGGGCGGACGAGATCAGCGCGTTTTGCCTGCCGTGCGCCGGGATGCTCGCCGACGCGGCGAAGAGTTACTAGCCGTCGACCGGCTGCGGCTGCCGCGCCCGTTTGACCCGGACGGCTCCGGTTCCAAGCGCCACGCCGGCGAGGATCAACGCCAGGCCGCCGAAGGCCGAGGCGCCGAAGCGCTCGCCGAGGAAGACCGCACCGTAGGCCAGCGCGATCGGCGGGATGAGGTAAGTGACGAGCGACGCGTATGCGGCGCCCGCGCCGGTGATCAGGCCGAAGAAGAGCAGGTAGGCGAGTGCCGTCCCGGGAATCCCGAGCGCGAGCACCGAGCCGATCGTCTTCCAACCGGGCAGCTCCGCCGGCGCTTGCGCGATGCCGACGGGTAGCCAGACGAGCGTCGCGATCGCAGTCGAGGCGAAGGAGACCACGACCGGCTGGGCCGGCTTCAGGTAGCGGCCGGTCAGCAGCCCGCCGAGGCCGTAGCAGAACGCCATCCCGACGACCGCCAGGGCGCCGAGCGCCTTGCCCTCCGGCTGTGCGCCGACGAGCAGCGCGACGCCGAGGAAGCCGACCCCGACGCCGACGAGCCGCATCCCGGTCACCCGCACCTCGCGGAAGGCGACGAACGCGATCAGCGCGTTGAAGATCGGCACCGAGGCCTGGATGATCGAGGCGAGCCCGGAGTCGATCCGCGTCTCTCCCCAGGAGAGCAACCAGAACGGGATCGCGGTGTTCACGAGCGCGACGACGACCAGCCAGACCCAATTGGCGCGCAGCTGGCGGACGGTCTCGCCGCTGCCGACGACGAACGGCACGAGCAGGCCGAGCGTGATCGCCGCGAGCCCGAGCCGGCCGACGATCAGCGTCGCAGGTGTCAGCTCACGGACGGCGACCTTGATGAACAGGAACGAGGAGCCCCAGATCAGCGCGAGGGCGATCAGCATCGCCAGGTTGCGGTGGCGAGTCATCACATTCATAACGCCGGCCCGGCCTGTCCTGTGAGGCGGCTAGACTCCGGCACCTGACGCGGGTCTCGGATCAGTCGCTGCACGAGGCACTCGGCCTCACCGATTTCGAGTACTCGCGAATCTGCGAGCTGCTCGGGCGCGACCCGAATCACTTCGAGCTGGCGGTCTTCTCGCTGCTCTGGTCGGAGCACTGCGGCTACAAGCACTCGGCGCGCCTGCTCAAGCGCCTGCCGAGCGCGGGCGAGCGCGTGCTGCAGGGGCCGGGCGAGAACGCCGGGGTGATCGACCTCGGCGAGGGCGAGGCGGTCGCGTTCAAGGTCGAGTCGCACAACCATCCCTCTGCGGTCGAGCCGTTTCAGGGCGCGGCCACCGGTGTCGGTGGGATCCTGCGCGACATCGTCGCCATGGGCGCACGGCCGGTGGCGCTGCTGGACGGCCTGCGCTTCGGCGCGCCCGACTGGAGCTTCCGGCGCGCGGTCGCCGGGATCGGCCACTACGGCAACTGCGTCGGCGTGCCCACGGTGGGCGGCGAGGCGGTCTTCGACGAAGCCTACGCCGGCAACTGCCTGGTGAACGCGATGTGCGTCGGCCTGCTCCCCGCGGAACGGGTTACACGCGCGGGCGCGCGCGGCGTCGGCAACCTGCTCGTGCTCTACGGCGCCACCACCGGCCGCGACGGGATCGGCGGCGCCTCGGTGCTGGCAAGCCAGGAGCTCGGCGAGGACGACGCGGACAAGCGCCCGAGCGTCCAGGTCGGCGACCCCTTTACCGGCAAGAAGCTGATCGAGGCCTCGCTCGAGCTGGTCGAGGCCGGGCTGGTCGAGTCGCTGCAGGACTGCGGCGCGGCCGGGCTCGCCTCCTCGCTCGCCGAGATGGCCCGCGACGTGGGCGTCGACGTTCACCTCGACCGCGTCCCGCTGCGCGAGGACGGCATGGAGCCCTGGGAGATCATGATCTCCGAGAGCCAGGAGCGGATGGTCGCCGTCGTCCGGCCCGAGCGGCTCGCGGAGGTCGAGGCCGTGCTCTCGCGCTGGGAGCTGCACCACGCGGCGATCGGCGAGGTGACCGAGACCGGGGAGCTGCGCGCCTTCTGGGACGACGAGGTCATCGGCGAGATTCCGGCCGCGTTCCTCACGGACGAGTGCCCGCGCTACGAGGTCGACCGCCTCGCAGCCGCGCGGCCGCGCGCCGAGGCCGACCCGGTCAACCTCGAGCCGAAGGAGTGGATCTACCGGCAGTACGACCAGCTTGTCCTCTCGCGCACCGTGCGCCGGCCGGGGCTCGACGCGGCGGTCCTGCAGCTGCGGCCCTCGTGGCGCGGACTCGCGGTCTCGCTCGACGGCCCGCCACTCGGTTGCCGCGACCCGCGCGAGGCCGGACGCGCCGCGGTGCTGGGCGCGGCGCGAAACGTCGCCTGCGCGGGCGGCGAGCCGCTCGCGCTGACCGACTGCCTCAACTTCGGCAACCCGGAGAAGCCAGAGATCGGCTGGGAGCTGGCCGAGGCGATCGAAGGGATCGCCGAGACGGCGGAGGCGCTGGGGGTTCCGGTCGTCTCGGGCAACGTGTCGCTTTACAACGAGACCGACGGACGGGCGATTCCGCCGACGCCCGTCGTGGGGTGCGTCGGGCTCGTGCCGGACGTGCGCGAGGTGCCGCGCGGCTGGCGGCCGGGCGACGGCGTCTGGCTCGCCGAGGGCGACGAGGTCGAGCTGATCGGCTGGCTCTGCCGCAACGTCTCGAAGCTCTCGCTCGCCCATGACGTCGGCGCGGGCGGCCTTGCGCACGCGCTCGCCGAGGCGTCGCGGTTCAGCGGGCGCGACTTCGAAGCGGACGGCGAGGCGCCGACCGGCTCGGTGATCCTTGCCGGCGAGGAGCCCGACTGGCCGCAGCTGCGCGAGCTCGGGACGATCGCCTGATGTGCGGCGTCTTCGGCATCCGCGCACCCGGGCGCGACGTCGCGCGCGTGGCCTTCTTCGGCCTCTTCGCGCTGCAGCACCGCGGCCAGGAGTCGGCCGGGATCGCGGTCTCCGACCACGGCCGGCTGACGGTGCTGCGCGACATGGGGCTCGTCACGCAGGTCTTCGACGAGCAGAAGCTCAGCGGCCTGCACGGCGACACCGCGATCGGCCACACGCGCTACTCGACCACCGGCTCGACCCACTGGGCGAACGCGCAGCCGCTGATCCAGCGCGGGCACGGGCGCACGGTCGCGCTCGGGCACAACGGCAACCTCGTCAACGCGACGGAGCTGCGCGAGCAGCTCGCGGCCGAGGGCGTGACGCTCGGCACGACCTCCGACACCGAGCTGATCGCCGCGCTGATCGCGAACGACGAGGCGCCGCTCGAGGACGCCGTCGCCGGCGCGATGGCCCGGCTCGAGGGCGCGTTCTCGGTGGTCGCGCTCTCGAACGGGACGCTGATCGGCTTCCGCGACCGGCACGGCTTCCGGCCGCTCTGCCTCGGTCGCGGAGAGCACGGCGAGTGGCTGCTCGCCTCCGAGTCGTGCGCCCTCGACCTCGTCGGCGCCGAGCTGGAGCGCGAGCTGGCACCGGGCGAGCTGGTACTGATCGACGAGGACGGCGTGCGCACGCGGCAGGCGGTCGAGCCCGCCGAGCACGGCGCGCTCTGCATCTTCGAGTTCTTCTACCTGGCCCGCCCCGACACGCTGCTCGACGGCGTCGAGGTGCACGGCGCCCGCTTGCGCATGGGCGAGCGGCTGGCCGCCGAGGCGCCGGTGGAGGCCGACCTCGTCCTGCCGATCCCCGACTCCGGCACGCCGGCCGCGATCGGCTTCTCGCGCGCGACCGGAATCCCGTTCAGCGAGGGCCTGATCAAGAACCGCTACGTCGGCCGCACCTTCATCCAGCCCGACCAGGGCCTGCGCGAGCAGGGCGTGAAGCTGAAGTTCAACCCGCTCGCCGAGGTGGCGGGCAAGCGCGTGGTCGCCGTCGACGACTCGATCGTCCGCGGCAACACGACGCGCAAGATCGTCGAGCTGCTGTTCGAGGCCGGGGCGGCCGAGGTGCACGTGCGCGTCTCGGCGCCGCCGGTCGTCGGCCAGTGCTTCTACGGGATCGACCTGGCCGCCGAGGACGAGATGATCGCGAGCACGCGGACGGTCGAGCAGATCCGCGAGCACATCGGCGCCACCTCGCTGGCCTACCTCTCGCTGGAGGGCCTCGAGGCCTCGACGCGCCGGCCGCCGAACGAGCTCTGCCGCGCCTGCCTCACGCGGGACTACCCGACGGCAGTCCCGCGTGAGGGCGCGAAGTTCAGGTTCGAGCCGGCACGCGCCTAGCTACTGCTCGAGGACGCGGCTTGCCTTCGCGATTCCGCGGCTGAGGATGTAGAAGGCCGTGAGGACGACGGTGAAGACACACCACCGGTCGGTATTGACGCTGTCCGCGATGATCCAGATCAGGATCAGCGCGAACTCGATCACGGCGTAGAGCGCGAACTCCGCGTTGCCCGGGATGGGCAGCCGCGCGCCCGCGGGCATGTTCGGGATTCCCATCGGGCGCTCCGGGGGAGTCGACATTGCCAGCTCTCCTTTCTTCAGGCCGCTAGGCCGGGGACGTGCACGATTTCCAGCTTGATGCCGTCGGGATCGTAGAAGAACACGGCGTAGTACCCCGGTATGTACGAGTACTCTTCGGGGCCGCTCTCGATCTCGGCGCCCTGGCCTCGCAGCCAATCGGCCCGCTCGTTGACGACTCCCCGCGAGCCCGCCTCGAGCGCGAGGTGGTGCAGACCGACCTGATAGCGGTCGAACGTGCCCTCGCTCTGCGCCTCGCGGAGGCCGAGCGAGCACCCCGCGCCGGAGAGGTACCAGATCGTCTCGCCGCGCTCGCCCTCGACCTCGCCGATCCGGTGGAAGCCGAGCGGCGCGAGCAGGTCGCGGTAGAAGGGCAGGCTGCGCTCGATCGACGAGACGACGAGGTCGACGTGGTGCAAGGCGGAACCGTTCACGTGGCAACCGTCACGTTCCGCGCAAACGCGCTTGTTCCTGCACAATCCGCGGCGCTTGGAGTTGTTCCACTACCACCTGGTGACGAGCGACGTCCGTGACGTGGAGGCGCGCTACCTGGGCAAGCTCGGTTTCCGGCTGATCGCGCGCTACGGGCGGATCGGCGAGGACCAGGTGCACTTCGAGGCCGGCGTGTCGTGGGAGGAGCTCGAGCAGAAGGGCTTCAAGCACCGGCTCTCCGAGCTCGAGCGCGGTGCGGTAAACGTCGTCGTCCAGCCGGGTCAGTGGCCGCTGCCGCGCGTCGACCACCTCGGCGTGGCGCTCGACGACGACGAGTTCCACGAGGTGCTCGAGCGCGCGACCAAGCGCCGCCTGCGCGTGCAGGAGTACCCGGGCCGGCGAACGTTCGTCGCCACCGATGCGGGCTACCGGCTCGAGGTGCACCCGCAGCGCGACTGGATCGACGAGCTGCTCGAGAACGCCCACGAGCTGTGCCTGGAGGAGCTGCACCTGCGAGCCGACGACCCGGCCGCGAAGGCCGAGGCGCTGTGCCGGCTGCTCGAGCTCGAGCGGTCTGACGGCGAGGTCGTGGTCGGCAGGACGACCGTGCGCTTTCTGCCCGAAGGCCCACGCGGGCGGCCGGAGCTGCACGCCGAGATCTTCGACTAATCGCCGCTCGGCTCGTATGACCAGGGGATGCGACTCGCGGCAGCGGCACTCCTTTCGGCCTTGCTCCTGCTCGGCGCGGGCTCGGCGCAGGCCGGGAAGATCGTCGTCGCCGGCAACGACGGCGGCCGCGGCCTGCTGCTCGCCGCTACACGCCGGCGGAACGCTCGACCAGGGCTTCGGCACCGGCGGACGAGTCCTGACCCAGCTCAACGGCTACACCTACGCGACGGGGGTCGCCATCCAGCCCGACGGCAGAATCGTCGCCGCGGGCCGGACGCGGGACGGCGCTGTCTACACCTACGCCGTCGCGCGGTACGACGCCGCCGGGTCGCTCGATCCGAGCTTCGGCCGGCAGGGCGTGGTCGTGTCGAGGCTCGCCGCGCTCCCGAAGGTCGTCAGCGGGACGGCCGCAGGCGTCGTCCTCCAGGCCGACGGCAAGATCGTGGTCGGCGGGACGCTCCAGCAGCTGACGGGCGGCGCCAGCCCGACCTTCGGGCTCGCCCGCTACCTGGTCACGCCCGGGTGCCGCGTGCCCGACGTCCGCGGCCGGCTGCTCGAGCGGGCCAAGCCCATGCTGGTGGCGGCCGGCTGCTCGGTGGGCGGAGTCACTCGTGGCTTCTCGAAGAAGGTCAAGCGCGGCCGCGTGATCTCGGAGCGACCAGGGCCGGGCTCGGGACTACCGGAGCTCGCGAAGGTCCGCCTGGTCGTCAGCAAGGGCCGCCCGAGACGCTAGCGTCGACAAGCCGCCCCTTTAGACTCGCTCCGTGAGCTCCGGGGGCAGGACCTACGAGGCGGCCGGGGTCTCCCTTGCGGCAGCGGAGGCAGTGGTCGACCGGCTGCGCGCGGCGGTCGAGTCGACCGGGGCCGAGGGGTTCGGTGCCTTCGCGGGGCTCTACCCGCTGGACGAGCGGCGCTTCCTCGCCGCTACCACTGACGGCGTCGGCTCCAAGCTCGTGCTCTCGCGGCGGGCGGGCCGCCTGCGCGACGCGGGCCGCGACCTGGCCGCCCACTGCATCGACGACGTGCTCACCACGGGCGCAGAGCCGCTCTTCCTGCTCGACTACGTCGCCGCCCACGAGCTCGAGCTCGAGCAGGTGGCCGAGCTGGTCGAGGGCGCAGCGGACGTGTGCCGCGAGGCCGGCTGCGCGCTGATCGGCGGCGAGACGGCGGAGCTTCCGGGCGTCTACCGCGAGCACGAGCTCGACTTCGCCGGCACGTGCGTCGGGATCGTCGACCGGGAGCGCCTGATCGACGGGAAGCGCTGCGAGCCCGGCGACGTCGTGCTCGGCCTCCCCTCCTCCGGCCTCCACACCAACGGCTTCTCGCTCGTGCGCGCGCTCGTCGCCGAGGACGACTTCGACGCCGACCTACTGCTCGCGCCACACCGGCTCTACCTCGACGACGTCCGAGCGCTGCGGGAGCGGGCCGACGTCAAGGCGCTCGCGCACGTCACCGGGGGTGGGATCCTGGGCAACCTCCCGCGCGTGCTGCCGGAGGGCATCGGCGTGGAGCTCGACTGGGACTCGTGGGAGCGCCCGCCGGTCTATGCCTGGCTCGCCGAGCAGGGCGTCGCCGAGGAGGAGCAGCGGCGGGTCTTCAACCTCGGGATCGGAATGTGCGCGGTCGTGCCGGCCGCCGACGCCGGTGCGGGCACCGTGATCGGGCGGCTCGTGTGATTGGGGTTCTCGTCAGCGGCGAGGGCACGAATCTGCAGGCGCTGATCGACGAGGGCCTGCCGATCGCCGCGGTCGCCAGCAACCAGGCGGGCGCGCAGGCGCTCGAGCGGGCGCATGCGGCCGGGATCGCGACCGCTGCCTTCGAGGTCGACGAGTTCGACGACCGCGAGGCGCGCGACACGGCGATGGCCGACTGGCTGACGGAGCACGGCGTCGACCTCGTCGTCTGCGCCGGGTACATGCACCTGCTGCGGCGCTGCTTCCTCGAGCGCTTCCCGGGCCGGATCGTCAACACGCACTCGGCGCCGCTGCCCGAGTTTCCTGGGCCGCACCCGATCCACGACGTGCTCGCGGCCGGGGTGCCCGAGACCGCGGCGACGGTGCACTACGTCGACGGCGGCGTCGACACGGGCCCCGTGATCGCCGCCGAGCGTGTGCCGGTTCTCCCGGACGACGACGCCGAGACGCTGAAGGCCCGCGTCCAGGCCGTCGAGCACCGCCTCCTGCCCCAGGTCGTGCGGGGATTGATCTCGTGATCAGGCGCGCGCTGATCTCCGTCTACGACAAGCAGGGCCTGGAGCCGTTCGCGCGCGGGCTCGCGGAGCTCGACGTCGAGCTCGTCGCCAGCGGCGGTACGTCCTCGTTCCTGGAGAAGGCCGGGATCCCGGTGACGCCGGTCGAAGATCTGACCGAGGTGCCCGAGCTGCTCGGCGGGCGGGTCAAGACGCTCCACCCGCGCATCCACGCGGCGATCCTCGCGCGACGCAACCACGCCGACGACAATGCCGCGCTGGACGAGCACGGGATCGAGCCGTTCGACCTCGTCTGCGTCAACCTCTACCCCTTCGAAGAGGTCACCTCGCGGCGCGCGGTGGGCGAGCGGGACGCGGTCGAGATGATCGACATCGGCGGCCCGGCGATGCTGCGCGCGGCGGCCAAGAACTTCGCCCACGTCGCTCCCGTCTGCAGCCCCGAGCGCTACGACGAGGTGCTCGAAGAAGTGCGCGAGCGCGGCGACCTGCTGCTCGAGACGCGGCGCCGCCTCGCCGGCGAGACCTTCGCGATGACCGCCACCTACGAGGCCGCGATCGCGAACTGGTTCTCCGACCCGGAGGCCTTCCCGGCCGCCCTGCTGCCGGGCTTCACGAAGGAGCTCGAGCTCGCGTACGGCGAGAACCCGCACCAACGGGCGGCCTACTACTCGGAGCGTGGCGCCCGGCGCCACCTGCTCTCGCGCGTCGAGCAGCTGCACGGTCGCGAGCTCTCGTTCAACAACCTGAACGACCTCTCGGCGGCGCGGCTGGTCGTCCGCGAGTTCGAGCTGCCGGCGTGCGTGATCGTCAAGCACGCGAACCCGTGCGGGGTCGCGGTCGCGGGCTCGATCGAGCAGGCCTACGAGCGCGCGCTCGCCGCCGACCCGGTCTCCGCCTACGGCGGCGTGATCGTGCTCAACCGGCCGGTCAGCGAGGCGCTGGGCGAGAAGCTCGCCGAGCAGTTCGTGGAGGTGCTGTTCGCGCCGGGCTTCGACGAGGCGGCGCTCGAGCTGCTGACGCAGAAGCCGGCGACCCGGATCCTCGAGGACAAGGAGCGCCGCAGGGACAACCCGGGCGAGCGCGACCTCAAGCGCGTGCTCGGCGGCGTGCTCGTGCAGGAGCGCGACTCCGACATCGAGGACCGCGAGGGCATGGAGGTCGTCTGCGGCTCGCCGAGCGAGATGGCCTGGGGCGACCTGCTGTTCGCGTGGCGGGTCTGCAAGCACGTCAGCTCGAACGCGATCGTGCTCGCGCACGACCTGCAGACGATCGGGATCGGCGCCGGCCAGATGAGCCGCGTCGACTCGGTGCGGATCGCGCTCGACAAGGCGCGCGAACACGGGCACCCGACGGCCGGCGCGGTGATGGCCTCGGACGCGTACTTCCCGTTCGCCGACGGGCCGCAGCTCGCGCTGGCCGCAGGCGTCACGGGTGTGATCCAGCCGGGCGGCTCGAAGCGCGACGGCGAGGTGATCGAAGCGGTCGAGCGGGCGGGCGCGACGATGATCTTCACGCACCGGCGCCACTTCCGGCACTGATGGACGACCGCGACGTCGAGCTGCGGAACGGCATCTTCGCGTGGTTCGTCGAGCACGGCCGCGCGCCCTCGTTGGAAGAGGTCGGCGCCGACGAGCCCGCCCTGCAGCGCCTGCACGACGCGCACGCCCTGGTGCTCGAGCCCGGCAGCGCGGAGATTCGGATGCTCAACCCGTTCTCGGCCGTGCCGACGGCCTACCGCGTCGAGGCCGGCGGCCGCTCGTGGTACGGCAACTGCGTCTGGGATGCCTTCGGGATCCCCGCGGCGCTCGGGGTGGACGGCCACATCTCCACGACGTGCTCGGACTGCGGCGAGGCGCTCGAGGTGGACGTCGTCGAGCGGCGCCCGCGGCCGAGCGACCTGATCGCCCACATCCTCCTGCCGGCGCGGCGCTGGTGGGACGACATCGTCTTCACCTGAAGCACGATGAATCTCTTCCGGTCGGAAGAGCACGTGGCGCGCTGGCTCGAGGCGAACGGCTACGAAGCCGGCGCGACCCTCAGCGCCGAGGGGATCTGCGAGCTCGCCGATGCGTGGTGGAGCGACCGGCTCGCTCCAGACTGGCGGCCGCACACGCTCGAGCAGAACCAGGCGCTCCTGGACGGGCTCGGCCTGACCGGCGAGTTCTGGCGCCTCGGCTAGGGCAGCCGGCGTGCGACGACGTCGACGTGCCCGGTCGCCCCGGAGAGGTCGATCGTCTCCGGGCCGACGAAGTGCGTAGTCGGCTTGCCGTTGACGGTCACCGCGCCGAGCCGCTGGCCGGCCGGCAGTCGCAGCCGGAGCCGCAGCGGGCCGCTGAAGCCGCTCGGCAGGTCGATGCTCGCCTGCACCGAGGTGGCACCGGCGTCGAGCGTGTACGAGAGCTGCCCGAAGCTCGTCTGCAGGCGCCGCACCGCGATCTGCTTGCCCGCCTCGAGCCAGGCGCGCGGCGTCGCGTAGGCGAGCTCGAGCCCCTGCGGCACGCCGCTCGCGCCACTGGTCTCGTGGACGAGCGTCAGCCGCAGCGTCTCGAGGAAGAAGGCGTTGTTCGCGCTGTTCGGCGGCCGGTGCATCGAGCGGTAGTACCGGCCTGAGAACGGCGCGATCGTCGAGCCCTCGCCGGAGACGAACGTGTTCTCCGTCATCCCCGCGCCGAGCTTGCCGTAGAGGCTGAGCACGAGCTGGTCCGGCTGGTCGTTGTCGGCGAGGAAGCGGGCGACGTTCGTGCCGTAGACGTCGTCGGAGCCGGGCCGTTCGTACCCCGGGTTGATGACGCCCGTGTGCGGGCTGAAGCGGACGAGGCCGAGGAAGCGCGAGCCGTGTTTGAGCAGGTAGCGCAGCACCCCCGTCGCCTCGGCGCTTCCCGGCCGGATGAAGCCGGAGGCGAGCACGTACGGCATGACGAGGTTCCAGTAGGCGCCTCGCTTCGTAGCGGTCAGCGCGTCGTAGGGGCGCTCCAACCCGTCCATGAGCTCGATCGGCACGAACAGCGAGCCGTCGGGGAGCTGGACCTCGGACGCGGCGACGGCGCTGCGAAGCCCCGCCTCGAGCCGGTCGGCGGCCCCGGTCGCCTGCGCCGCAAGCAGCGGCCGTCCAGTTCGCGCCCAGAGATCCGCGGTCGCCCGGAGACCCTGGAGCGCGAGCACCTGGGCGTGCAGGCCGTAGATCGGGCCGCTGATGTCGGCGCCGTAGCGCTCGCGCCGCAGCAGGCCCGTCGCCGCCGACGCGTCGAGCTGGCGCCCGAACGACTGGACGTCCCGCCGGAAGCGCGGCGTCACCCGCTCGACGAAGTTGGTGTCGCCGAAACGGCGGAGGTAGTCGGCCGAGCCGACCATCCGCTCGCCGGCCGAGCGGTTCGGGAAGAGCGTCGGCGCCCGCAGCGCCTTGTCGAGAATCGCCCGCTCGATCCCGGGGTAGCCGTAGGCGCCCATCACCTCGCCCACGTCGAGCAGCTCCCAGGAGAAGTGCGCGTAGGCGTTCCCGAGGCTATAGCGCCAGGACAGCAGCAGGTTCTGGATCAGCAGGTTGCGCTCGGCGTCGTAGACGCGCTGCTCCGGGACGACGAGCTCCGCTCCGGTCTCCAGGCGCTTGGCCCAGTAATCCTCGACGCTCGCCCGCGCGTGCGCGTAGGTCACCTTGTTCACCTGGACCGGCCTCGTCCGGCTCGCCCGGTCGAGCCAGGCGAGGTAGATCTGCCGCGGCCGGCGCACGGTCGTGACGAGCGAGTCACCGTCGAAGCGCAGGTTCTTGCCGAAGAGCAGGCGCGCGCGCCGCCCGTGCCTCAACTGGTGCCGGACCCGGTGCAGGCGTACCGAAGGCGTGAAGCGGATGCGCGCGGCGCCGGCACGGGTCCCGCTCGGGTCGACCGTCAGCCGGATGAAGCTGACGAGCGCGCGGGTCTGCGGGATCCGCGCCGCGAACGACTCTTGCCGGTAGCGGACGCCGTCGGCGTCGGTGTAGGCGGTCTCGAGGATCGGCAGGTAGCCCTGGGCGAGGCGCGGTGTCTCGAGCCGGCTCGGACAGGAGCCGTACCGCTCCTTGCCGCGCGTGCCGACGAAGACGGTCAGCTTCGAGCCGTCGACACGCCGCGAGACGACCTGGCTCCCGTCGGCCACGTGCAGCTGCACGACGCCCGCGCCGCCCCAGCCGCGAGGCCGGCCGAAGGGCAGGTAATAGATCCCGGAGTCGGTCAGGCGCCTGGGCTTCAGCCCGGCGGGCTTGCCAACCATCATCAGCGGGTGCAGGAGGCCGTGAACGCCATCGTAGGTCGGCCCGCCCGGCGAAGCCAGCAGCGCGTTCCCCCAGGCGTCCTCACGCTGCGCGAGCGCCTGCAAGACGCCGGCGTCGTAGGCCGGATCGGCAGGCAGCGGCACGCAGGCCGAGGCGTCGCGCCCGCCGCCCGCGCCGGCGCTGGCCACGCCTGCGAGCACGACGACGGCCGCGCCGAACGCCACCCGGCGCCAGAGGGCTTCGGTTGCCACGGGGCGGATCTTGATGCATCGAGCGGCCGTGGGCATCCCCCGACCGTGTTGTCTCGAGCACGCACCGCCGTTACCCTGGCCCACGGAATAGCCGTTCGTAGCGCCTCGTTCAACCGCCGTAACGACCCGAGGGAGGAAGATGAGCCCCGCCACCGACCGCCGCTGGCTGATCCTCGCGATCGTCGGCGCCGCGTTCTTCATGACCGTGCTCGACGTTGCGATCGTGAACGTCGCGATCCCGTCGATCCAGATCGACCTCGACATCCCCGAGAAGACCGTGCAGTGGGTGATCACCGCCTACGCGATCACCTTCGGCGGCTTCCTCTTGCTCGGCGGGCGGATGGCCGACCTGCTCGGGCGGCGGCTGATCTTCATCGTCGGGCTGGTCATCTTCACGGCCGCCTCGCTCGCCTGCGGCCTCGCGAACAGCGCGAACGTCCTGATCGGCGCGCGCGCGGTGCAGGGTCTCGGCGCGGCGATCATCTCTCCGGCAGCCCTTTCGATCGTGACCACGACCTTCCGCGAGGGCGCCGAGCGCAACAAGGCGCTCGGGATCTGGGGCGCGCTCGGCGGCTCCGGCGCCGCCGCGGGCGTGCTCTTCGGCGGGATCCTGACCAAGTACCTCGGCTGGGAATGGATCTTCTTCGTCAACGTGCCCGTCGGCGCGCTCGTGCTGCTGCTGACGCTGCGCTTCGTCCCCGAGAGCACGGCCGGGCTGGGCCACCGCCGCTTCGACGCGGCCGGCGCGGTCACGATCACGAGCAGCCTCGCGATCTTCGTCTACGCGATCTCGAAGGCGCCGGACGACGGCTGGGGCTCGGCGCGAACGATCCTGTTGCTGCTCGTTTCCGCAGCGCTGCTGGGGATCTCGATCCTGATCGAGATGCGCTCCAAGTCGCCACTCGTGCCGCTCTCGATCTTCAAGATTCGCTCGCTGCTCGGCGCGAACGTGGTCGGCTTCCTGCTTGGGGCGGTGATCTTCGCCAACTTCTTCGTCCTGACCCTGTACGTGCAGCAGGTGCTCGGCTGGTCGGCGCTCCAGACCGGCATCGCCTTCCTCGCGACGGCGGGGACCGTCGTGATCTGGGCCGGCGTCGCACAGGCGCTGGCGACGCGCTACGGGCCAATGCCGGTGATCGTGGTCGGAATGCTCGTGCTCGCGGCCTCGCTGCTCTGGTACACGCAGATCCCCGTGGACGGGCACTTCTGGCCCGATCTGCTGCCGGCCTACCTCACCTTCGCGCTCGGGCTCGCCTTCGGGTTCGTCCCGGTGACGATCGCAGCACTCGCCCAGATCTCGCCGCAGGAAGCGGGGCTCGCGTCAGGGCTGATCAACACGAACCAGCAGATCGGCGGCGCGATCGGCGTCGCCCTCGCCTCGACGATCTTCACCTCGCATGCGAAGACGTTGCTGAAGTCGGGCCACACGCCGGCGGAGGCCTTCACCTCCGGCTACCAGCTGGCCTTCTGGGCGCTCGTGGGGATCGCGCTGGCCGGAGCCGTGGCGGGGTTCGTGCTGCTGCGCGGGACGGAAGCCCCGGTCGGCGAGGCCGAGGCGGCCCCTGCTGCGATGTAGCGATTACGCTTGACGGCGATGGCGCGCGAGTACCCGACGCTGCTCGAGCTGGTCGGCAACACCCCGCTCGTTCGGCTCCAGAACGTCGTTCCCGAAGGCGCGGCGACCGTCCTCGCCAAGCTCGAGTTCCTCAACCCGGGCGGCTCGATCAAGGACCGGATCGCAATCACGATGATCGATGCGGCCGAGCGCGAAGGGAAGCTGAAGCCCGGCGGCACGATCGTCGAGCCGACCTCCGGGAACACCGGCACCGGCCTCGCGATCGTCGCCGCGCTGCGCGGCTACCGCTGCATCTTCACCATGCCCGACAAGATGAGCCGCGAGAAGATCTCGCTGCTCAAGGCCTTCGGCGCCGAGGTGATCGTCTGCCCCTACGCCGTCGAGCCCGAGTCGCCGGAGAGCTACTACTCCGTCTCCGACCGGCTCGCCGAGGAGATTCCCGGCGCCTACAAGCCCGACCAGTACCGCAACGAGGGCAACCCGCGCTCGCACTACGAGTCGACCGGCCCCGAGATCTGGGAGCAGACCGGCGGCGAGCTCGACGCGCTCGTGATCGCGGTCGGCACCGGCGGCACGATCTCCGGCACGGCGCACTACCTCAAGTCGCAGAACCCCGATCTGACGATCGTCGGCGCCGACCCCGAGGGCTCGATCTACACCTCGGGACCGGAGAAGCAGCACCCGTACCTGGTCGAGGGCATCGGCGAGGACTTCTACCCCGAGACCTTCGACCCGTCGGTCGTCGACCGCTGGGTGACCGTGGGCGACCGCGAGTCGTTCCTGACCGCGCGGCGGCTGGCGCGCGAGGAGGGCCTGCTCGTCGGCGGCTCCGGCGGCACCGCGGCCTGGGCGGCGGTCGAGATCGCGAAGGAGCTCGGGCCGGGCAAGACCGTGGTCACGCTCTTCCCCGACGGCGGCCGCGCCTACCTGTCGAAGTTCTACGACGACAACTACCTGGTCGAGCTCGGCTTCCTCGAGCGCGGCCAGCCGACGCCGAAGGTGCGCGAGGTCGTGCAGTTCAAACAGCAGAACGGCGACGCGCCGGAGCTCGTCACGATCGAGTCGCACCAGAAGGTGGGCGCTGCGATCGACCTGATGCAGCAGTACTCGATCTCGCAGCTGCCGGTGATGCGGCACGACTCGTCCGGCTCGCTCGCGGACGTGGTCGGCTCGCTCCAGGAGCGCGGCCTGCTCGACCTGGTCTTCCGCAACCCGGACGCGCTCAACGAGGAGGTCGCCGCCGCGATGCAGCCGCCGCTGGCGGCGGTCGAGGCGGACGAGTCGCTGGACGAGGTCTTCTCCGCCCTGAGCGGCGGCAGCCAGGCGGTCGTCGTGGCCACCAGCGGCAAGCCGACCGGAATGCTCACCCGCTCCGACCTGCTCGAGTACCTGGCGCGCAAGTGACTGAGCGCCTGGAGCAGCTGCTCCGCGACGCGTTTCCGGGCGACGAGGTCGCGGTCGAGGACCGCACCGGCGGGCGGCGACCACTTCCAGGTGACGGTCGCGAGCCCGCGCTTCGACGGCCTCTCGCTCGTCGAGCAGCACCGGCTCGTCTACGACGCGCTCGCCACCCCACTCGCGGATGGCACCATTCACGAGTTGCGAATCAAGACGAAAGGACCGGAGTGACTGACGTTCATGACCAGATCAAGCAGCTCGTCGAGACCGAGGACGTCGCCCTGTTCATGAAGGGCACGCCGCAGTTCGTGATGTGCGGCAACTCGCAGCGCGCGCTCGAGGCGCTGCGCCGCGCGGGCGCTCCGGTCACCGCGGTCGACGTACTGCCCGACCCGCGCATCCGCGAGGAGCTCTCGGCGCTCTCCGGCTGGCCGACGATCCCGCAGGTCTTCGTACGCGGCGAGCTCGTCGGCGGCGCCGACATCGTCGAGGAGCTCGAGGCCTCCGGCGAGCTGGAGCGGACGCTGCGCGAGAAGCTCGGCGAGGACTACGGCACGACCGAAGAGCGGGTAGTAACCGTCGCCTGACCGCGCTAGATTCTCCCTCGGGTCATCACTTCTAGAGGAGGGTCAATGCCTGAAGCAGTCGCCGTGACGGCGGCCGAAAACGGTCGCCGTAGGTCTCTGATCGGTTCCACCGTGATCGCGGTCACGTTCCTGGTGGTCTCGATCGTGTTCGCCGCGAACACGCAGTGGTACTTCGTCTTCAAGATGCTGCACGTCGGCGCCGCGGTGGTCTGGGTCGGCGGCGGGCTGTTCCTGACGATCTGCGCCATCATGGCCGAGCTCGCGCGCGACGACGACCAGCTGCTGCAGGTCGGCTACTGGGCCGAGAAGGTGGCAGGGCGGCTGTTCCCGCTGATGTCGTTCGTGGTGCTCGGCTTCGGGATCGCGATGGCCGCCAACGGCGACATCGGCTACAACCAGTTCTGGATCGTCTTCGGGCTGATCGCGTGGGCCTTCTCGGCGGCGACGGGAATCCTCTTCCTCGGCCCCGAGGCGAAGCGGCTGAACGTCGCGGCCGCCGAGCACGGGCCGAAGTCGCCCCAGGTGCAGGACAGGCTGCGGCGGATCCTGCTCGCAGCGCGCGCGGACGTGGCGCTGATGTTCCTGATCGTCTTCGACATGGTCGTCAAGCCCTTCAGCTAGGCCGCGCAGCCTAGAATCGAACCCGTGGACTTCGAGACCCGAGCGATCCACGACGGGCAGGAGCCGGACCCGGCGACCGGCTCGATCACGGTCCCGATCTACCAGACGTCGACCTTCGTCCAGGAGGCGGTCGGTGAGACCAAAGGCTACGACTACGCGCGCGTCTCGAACCCCACACGGACAGCGCTGCAGCTCTGCCTCGCCTCGCTCGAAGGGGCGGAGCACGGCGCGGCGTTCTCGTCGGGCCTCGGCGCTACGACCACGCTGATGCACCTGCTCGAGCCCGGCGACCGGGTGGTGGCCGTGGCGGACGTCTACGGCGGCGTCTACCGGATGTTCTCGCAGGTCTACGAGCCGAAGGGCTACCTCTTCGACTGGGTGCCCGCGGACGAGGTGAACACGAACCTGGCCGCGCACCTCGACGAGCGGACGCGGATGGTCTGGCTCGAGACTCCGACCAACCCGCTGCTGAACATCGTCGACATCCACGCCGCAGCCGAGGCGGCGCACGCTGCCGGCGCGCTGGTCGTGGTCGACAACACCTTCGCCTCGCCGTACCTGCAGCAGCCGCTCTCGCTCGGGGCCGACGTCGTGATCCACTCGACGACGAAGTACCTCGGCGGGCACTCCGACCTGATCGGCGGCTTCATCGCGACCAACGACCACACCGTCGCCGAGCGCGTGCTCTTCCTGCAGAAGTCGCTCGGCGCCGTTCCCGGGCCATTCGACTCCTGGCTCGTGCTGCGCGGCTTGAAGACGCTCGCCGTGCGGATGCGGGAGCACTGCCGCAACGCGGAGGTGGTCGCGAGCTTCCTCGACCGGCACCCGAAGGTCGAGCAGGTGCTCTACCCCGGCCTGCCGACGCACCCGGGCCATGCGATCGCCGCGCAGCAGATGCGCGACTTCGGCGGGATGGTCTCGTTCCTCGTCGAGTCCGAGGAGGAAGCGGTCGAGATCAGCGCGCGCACGAAGATCTTCATGCTGGCCGAGAGCCTCGGGGGTGTCGAGAGCCTGATCGAGCACCCGGCCCGGATGACGCACGCCTCCACCGCGGACGCGCCGTTCGCGGCGCCGCGCAACCTCATCCGCCTCTCGGTCGGGCTCGAGTCGGCGGAGGACCTGGTCGCCGACCTCGAGGCCGCGCTCGTCCGCTCCACCGCCGCCGCCGGCGCCTGACGCGTGCCGCGCGTCCCGGTGCCGGCGGAGGTCGACGCGTTCCTCCGGCTTCCGAACCCGGCAGTCGTGGCGACGCTGCGGCCCGACGGCTCGCCACACACGGTCCCGACGTGGTACGACTGGCAGGACGGCCGCGTGCTACTGAACATGGAAGACACCCGGCTGCGGCTTGGTTACCTGCGAAGAGACTCGCGGGCGGCGCTAACGGTGCTCGGCAGCGGCGAGGACGGCTGGTACCGGCACGTCAGCCTGCTCGGCAAGGTCGTCTCGATCGCCGACGACGAGACGCTCGAGGACATCGACCGGCTCGCGCGCCGCTACACGGGCAGGCCGTTCAGGAAGCGCGACATGCCGCGCGTGAGTGCCTGGCTCGAGCCGGAGCGCTGGCACGGTTGGAGCTGATGCCCGAGCCGCTCGACCTGCACCACCTCGGGCACGAGCGGGTGATCGGCTCGTACCTGCTCGAGACCGGGGACGGCCTGGCGCTGCAGGACTGCGGCCCGACGACCTGCATGCCCGAGCTAATGGCGCGTCTCGCCGAGCGCGGGCTCGAGCTCAAGGACGTCCGCCACCTGCTGCTCTCCCACATCCACCTCGACCATGCCGGCGCCGCAGGCGTGCTCGTCCGCGAGCACCCGGGCCTGCAGGTGCATGTCTCGGAGATCGGCGCGCCGCACCTCGTCGACCCGAGCCGGCTCGAGCGCAGCGCGCGGCGGCTGTACGGCGACGACTTCGACCGCTTCTGGGGCGAGCTCGCGCCGGTGCCGGGCGAGAACATCCACGTCGTCGGCAGCGAGACGCTCGGGCTCGCGACGTTCCCGAGCCCCGGCCACGCGAGCCACCACGTCTGCTACCTCGACGGCGAGGGCACGCTCTACGCGGGCGACGCGGCGGGCGTGCGAATCCGGCCGAGCGAGTTCGTGCTGCCGCCGACGCCGCCGCCCGAGGTCGATCTCGAGGCCTGGGGGCGGACGCTGGACGAGATCGCCGCGCGCGGCCCGAAGCGAATGGCGCTGATCCACTTCGGCGTCTTCGAGGACGTCGAGCGCCACCTCGAGGAGCTCCGCCGCCGCCTGCACGAGTGGGCCGAGCGCGTCCGCGAGGGCGCGACCGAGGAGCAGTTCGCCGCCCTGGCCGCAGACGACCTCGCCGCCGACCAGGCCGCCTACGAGCAGGCGATGCCGTTCTGGCAGTCGTACGCGGGCCTGAAGCGCTACTGGGAGAAGCGTGCTGCGTAACTCGCCATTGGGCGAGCGCGACTTCCGGCTGCTGCTGTCGGCGCGGACGATCTCGTTCCTCGGCAACTCGTTCGCGATCGTCGCGCTCGCGTTCGCCGTCCTCGACCTGACCGGCTCGAAGGCCGACCTCGGCTACGTGCTGGCCGCGCGCTCGATCCCGACGCTCGTGTTCCTGCTCGTCGGCGGGATCTGGTCCGACCGGCTCCCGCGCCACCGCGTGATGGTCGTCTCGAACGTCGTCTCGGGCGCGAGCCAGGCCGCGATCGCGATCCTGCTGTTCTCCGGGCACGCGCAGATCTGGCAGGTGGCCGCGCTCACGGCCGTGGCCGGCGCGAGCTCGGCGTTCTTCTTCCCGGCCTCGAGTGGAATCGTGCCGCAGACCGTGCCCGAGTCGAAGCTGCAGCCGGCGAATGCCATGCTCGGGCTCGGCCGCAACGGCTCGCTGATCGTGGGCGGCGCGCTCGCCGGTCTCATCATCCATGCGACCAGCCCGGCCACCGGGATCGCAATCGACGCCGCGTCGTTCGGCATCGCCGCCTTGCTCACCGCTGCGATGCACATCCCGAAGAACGTCCGGATGGAGGGCTCGAACTTCTTCGCCGACCTCTCGCTCGGCTGGCGAGAGTTCACGTCGCGGACGTGGCTCTGGGCGGTCGTGCTCCAGTTCGGCGTCGTCAACGCCGTCGAGCAGGGCTCCTCGGGCGTGCTCGGGCCGGCGATCTCGAAGGAGCACTTCAGCGGCGCCCTCGGCTGGGGGCTGATCCTGGCCGCCGAGTCGGCCGGTCTGATCGCCGGCGGCCTGATCCTGTTGCGCCGGCGGCCGCAGCAGATCCTGCTGGTGGCGACCTTCGGCGTGTTGTTGACCCTGCCGCTGTTGCTGGCCCTCGCGGCCCCGCTGCCGTTCGTGGCCGTGCTCGGCTTCGCGTTCCTCGCCGGGATCGGGGTGGAGACCTTCGCGATCCTCTGGGACACCGCGATGCAGCAGGAGATCCCGGCCGACCGCCTCTCGCGCGTCTACTCCTACGACGCGCTCGGCTCGTGGGCGCTCGTGCCGCTGGGCTATGCGATCGCGGGGCCCGTCTCCGAGGCGATCGGCACCCGGCCGACCCTGATGGCCGCTGCCGCGTTCAGCCTGCTGGCGACCGTGTCCGTGCTGTTCGTGCCGGAGGTGCGGCACCTGCGCCGGCGGGGCCTGGTGCAGTCGACCGAGCCGTCGCTCGTCACGTGAACGCGGCCGAGCGGGGCGAGCTCGAAGCGTTCCGCGACCTCTACGCCGCCGCGCCGCCCGGGCTCGGCGCTCGCTCGAAGGAGCTCGGCGACGCGCTTTGCCTGCGGCTCGAGCCGCTCCCGGCGGTGACGATGTTCAACCGTGCGCTCGGCCTCGGGATCGGACGCCCGCGACTGACCAGCAGGTGGACGAGGCGCTCGACTTCCTCCGCGAGGTGCAGGCCTATGTCACCCTCGCGCCGGAGGCCGAGCCGGAGGATCTCGGCCACCGGCTCGCGGCTCGTGGGCTCGCTCTCGACCGCGGCTGGACGAAGTTCAGCCGCCCGGTGACCGACCCGCCCGAGGTTGGAACCGAGCTGCGCGTGGCGCGGGACGACGATGGCGACGCCTTCGGCGAGGCCGCACAGCGCGGGTTCGGGGTGCCCGAGTTCTTCCGCGATTGGCTCGCGCGGCTTGCCCGTCGGAACGGCTGCAGTGCTTCGTCGCCTTCGACGGCGACTCACCCGCCGCCGCGGGCGCGCTCTTCGTCTGCGGCCGGGTCGGCTGGAGCGGAATCGGCGCGACGCTGCCGGAGCACCGCGGCAAGGGCGGCCAGAGCGCGCTGCTCGCCGCCCGCATCAACGCGGCCGCGGAGGCCGGCTGCGAGATCGTCGTGACCGAGACGGGCGAACCGGTGGACGACATGCCGAACGGCTCCTATCGCAACATCGTCCGGGCCGGCTTCGAGCCGGTCTACGTGCGGCGGAACTACCTCTCGCCGATCGCGGCCTCGTAGGCGCGCACGTAGTCGCCGACCATCCGCTCGGGCGCGAACCGCTCCTCGGCGTAGCGGCGCGCCTCGCGCGGGTCGATCTCGTCAGCGCGCTCGAGCGCGTCCGGGATATCCCGCCAGGAGTCGACCACAAGCCCGCCGCGGCCGTCCTCCTCGATCACCTCGGGGACGGCGCCGTGCCGGGTCGCGATCACCGGCGTCCCGCACGCCATCGACTCGATCATCACCAGGCCGAACGGCTCCTCCCACTCGATCGGGAAGAGCGTTGCGCGCGCGTTCTGCAGCAGCTCGACCTTGGTGCCGTGGTTGACCTCGCCGAGGTACTCGATCCCGTTGCCGAGGTGCGGCTCGATGAACTCGGCGAAGTACTCCTTCTCTTTGGGCTCGCGAACCTTGCCGGCGAGCTTGAGCGGGAGGCCGAGCTCCATCGCCACCGCCACCGCGCGGTGGGCGCCCTTCTCGTGGTTCATGCGGCCGAGGAACAGCAGGTAGTCGCCCTTGTGCGGCTGGCAGGGGTAGTGCTCGAGGTCGAGCGCGTTCGGGATGTTCGCGACCCAGTTCAGGTCGGGCCTCGGGCGACGCTGGTTGAGCGAGAGCGAGATCAGGCCGACCTCCGGCGCGACCCGCTTGATCGACTCGTAGACCTCCCCGGGCTCGCCGTCGAGCGGCCCGTGGACGGTGTGCACGACCGGCGTCTCGACGAGCCCGCCGAGCACGGCGCCGAGGTGACCGGTGTGGTCGTTGATCACGTCGAACTCGTCGGCGCGCTCGTAGGCCGAGAGCGCGTGCCGCAGGTCGGGCAGCGAGCGCCCGATCTGCTCGCTCGGGGCGTGCTCGAAGACCCAGGCGAGCTTCGCCCTGGTGCGCGAGTCGCCCGAGGCGAAGAGCGTCACCTCGTGCCCGTCCTTGGCGAGCCCGTCGGCGAGCAGCGAGACGATCCACTCGATCCCGCCGTAGCCCGTCGGCGGCACAGGGAACCACGGCGGGCTGAGGACAGCAATCCTCATGCTTCATCAACGGTGACACGGCCGTGCTCGACACGCACGTCCCAGGCGCGGTCGAAGGCGCGGATCCCGGTCAGGCGCAGCGAGCGGCCGGCCCACGAGGGCAGCTCCTCGGGCGCGCGCGTGATCAGCTGGCCGCGCCGCCGGTCGGGCTGCAGGCCGAGCAGCACCTGTAGGAGCAGCACCGGCGTGCCCGCAGCCCACGCCTGCGGCCGGGCGGCGGTCGGGTACGCGATCGGGAAGGGCGTCTCCTCGCGCGGCAGGCCGGCGAACACCTCCGGCAGCTGGTAGCCGAAGTACGACCCGGCGCTCAGCATCCGGCGCACGATCCGCTGCGCCTCGGGCCAGCGGGCGTGCCGGCCGAGCCCGTGCGCGATCAGGGAATTGTCGTGCGGCCAGACCGTGCCGTTGTGGTACGCGAGCGGGTTGTAGCCCGCGTCTCCGCTCGACATCGTGCGCACGCCCCAGCCCGACCAGAGCTCCTGGCCCATCAGCTGGTCGACGACCGCGTCCACACGCTCCCTGGGCACGATCCCGCTCCAGAGCAGATGGCCGATATTCGAGCAGAGCGAGTCGACCTGCCGCTTCTCGCCGTCGAGGGCGAGCACGTAGTAGCCGCCGCGCGCGTCGGTCCAGAAGCGCTCGTTGAAGGTGCGCTTCAGCTCCTCGGCCTCGCGCTCGAGCCGTTCCGCGAGCTGCCGGTCGCGCCAGACTTCGCGCGCCAGCTCGGCGGTGCGCAGCTTCGCGTCGTAGACGTAGCCCTGCACTTCGACTGGCGCGATCGGCGTAGCCGCGAGCGAGCCGTCGTGGAAGCGCTGCGAGTCGCCGGAGTCCTTCCACGACTGGTTCTCGAGCCCGCGGGGGGTCCGCCGCTCGTACTCGACGAAGCCGTCGCCATCCCGGTCGCCGTACTCGTCGATCCAGCGCAGCGCCGCCATGGCCGGCTCTTTCAGCTGGCGCACGAAGGCCGCGTCGTCGGTCCAGCGCCAGACCTCCGACAGCAGCACGAGGTAGAGCGGCGTCGCGTCGACCGTGCCGTAGTAGGTGCGGAACCACTTCTGAGCCGCCTTGCCGGAGCGCAGCTCGTGGACGATCTTGCCCGGCTCGGCGTCCACGTCCGGGTTGTCGTCGCGCGCCTGCAGCTCGGCCAGCACCTCGAGCGCCGTGCGTGCGAGCTCGGGGCCGAAGAGCAGCGTCTGTAGGCACGTGATCAGCGTGTCGCGGCCGAAGACGGTCATGAACCACGGCATCCCGGCCGCTGGCATCCGGCCGGTACGGCCAGTGCCACGCATCCGCAGCGAGGCGAGGTCGGAGACCGACTGGAAGAACGATCGGTCGAGCTGGTCCCAGTCCGCGCGCACCTGCGGCACGCGCAGCTGCCAGGCCGCGAGCGACTCGCGCACGCGCGTAAGTTCATCGCCGAAGCGCCGCTCGGCCGCGCGCGGCGCAACCGTGTCGCCGTCGATCGAGGCGAGGATGTCTAGCCGCAGCTCCCAGCTCTCGCGGGGCGCCAGCTCGAGCCGGTATACGACCTTCCCCTCCTCGATCTCGCCGCGCTGGGAGAGGATCACCTGCGTTCGCGCCGCCCCTTCGCCGTTGGCCTCCTCGAGCACGAACTGGTTGTGCTCCTCGTCGTAGCGAGGCACCACCGGCTCCGGCAGCGGCTCTGCGCGGGCCGGATCGCCGAGCGCGAAGTCGTGCTCCTTGACCGAGAGGATGTCCGCGAAGTCGGTCGCGAGCTCGAGCGCGAGCTCGAAGGCGACCGGCTCGATCGCGTTGTTCTCGACGATCACGTGGTCCTGCATGCCGTCGCCGACGAAGCGGTGCCGGATGATCGAGAGCGAGTCCTGCGGCAGGCCGCCGGCGAGTGGGTTGCGCAGGAAGAACGCCGCCGAGAAGTACTCGACCTTTCCCGACGAGAGCATCAGCGGCGCCGCCCCGTTGACGGTCAGGCAGAGCCGCGAGAGGAAGCGCGTGTCGTCGGCGAACAACCCGTGCGTGTCGCCCGCGATGTCGCCCCGCTCGTCGCAGATGCAGAAGGTCGAGCCTTCGAGGATCGTCAGGGCCACTAGGCGTCTCGGTTGATGCGAACGGGCGTCGACTGGGCGAGCGCCTTGATCACGAGCTCGTCGATGTTCACGCGCCGCGGCCGGGTGACCGCCCAGACGACGCACTCCGCGACGTCGTCGGGCGTGAGCGGCTCGACGTCCGCGTAGACGGCGCTGGCCTTCTCCTCGTCGCCCCGGAACCGGACCCGCGAGAAGTTCGACTCGACGAGGCCGGGCTCGACGGTCGTGATGTGGATCGGGCGGCCGAGCAGGTCCTCGCGGAGCGCGTACGAGAAGCCGCGCACGGCGTACTTCGAGGTGATGTAGACGGCCGCGTTCTCGTACGGCTGGCGCCCGGCGATCGAGCCCATGTTCACGATGTGGCCACCGTCGCGGATGTGCGGCAGGCACAGGCGCGTCATCCGCAGGACGCCGTGCACGTTCGTCTCGAGCACGGTCTCCTCGTCCTCCTCGCTGCTCTTGTCGAACGGTTCGCGGCCGAGGCCCAGGCCGGCGTTGTTGACGAGGATGTCGAGCCCGCCCAGCGCTGCCAGCGCGTCGGCCACGAAACGCTCCGAGCTGGCGGGATCCGTCACGTCGAGCTCGAGCCTGACCTCGGTCTCGAGCTCGTCCACGCGGCGTGCGCCGCCGGCGACCTTCGCGCCCGCCTCGGCGAGCGCACGCGCGGTCGCGGCCCCGATCCCGCTTGAGGCGCCGGTGACGATCGCGGTCTTGCCCTCGAGCCCCACAGCCGTCGGACTCTAACGCGCGATCGGGAAGCTGGCTCTCGCGCGCGTGCGCGGGCGCGTGCTCGACCTGCAGCGTCGAGTGCGCGAGGTCGAAGCGCTCGCGCAGCATCGTCGCCAGCTCGAGCCGGATCGCGTGGCAGTCTGCGCCCGGATCGACGAGCACGTGGGCGGAGAGCGACGGGAAGCCGCTGCCGACCGTCCAGACGTGGAGGTCGTGCACGTCGGCCACGTGCGGCACGGCCAGCATCGCCTGCCCGATCTCGCTCGGCTCCTCCGGCGAGACCTCGAGCAGGATCCGCGTCGACTCGCGCAGCAGCACGAAGCTCGACCAGAAGATCAGCCCCGCCACGACGAGGCTCGCGACCGGGTCGGCGCGGTTCCAGCCGGTGGCGAGCACGACCGCTCCCGCGATCGCCGTGCCGACGAAGGCGGCGAGGTCGGTCGCGACGTGCAGGAACGCTCCGCGCACGTTCAGGCTGTCCTGGCTCGGACGGTGCAGCAGCGCGGCCGCGACCAGGTTGACGGCGATCCCGGCCAGGGCGACGACGAGCACCACGCCGCCGCGCACCTCGGGCGGGTCGACCAGGCGTCGCACGGCCGTGTAGACGATCACGACCCCGACCACGAGCAGCGTGATCCCGTTCACGTGGGCGGCGAGGATCTCGAGGCGGCGGAAGCCGAACGTCCAGCGTCCGCGCGGAGGACGGCCGGCAAGCGAGAGGGCGCCGAGGGCGAGGGCAAGGGCGGCGGCGTCGGTGAGCATGTGTCCCGCGTCGGCGAGCAGCGCCAGCGAGCCGGCGAGGACGCCGAAGATGACCTCGCCCACCATCAGGCCGAGGATCAGCCCGAGCGCGATCGCCAGCGGTCGCCGCGCGGAGGTGTGGGAGTGCGAGTGGCTCACGTCCCCATTTTGGCTGCCGCGATCCGCTCCGGCGGCGTCGGATGCGTGAACAGCAGCAGGTACACCGACCGCGGCGGGTCGAGGTCGGACAGGTTGGCGAGCGCCAGGCGGCGGTGCATCCGCTGCATCGTCTCGGGGTCGCGGGTCAGCTCGATCGCGAAGCGGTCGGCCACGCGCTCCCAGCTGCGCGAGAGCCAGGTCTCGAACGGCAGCGCCCCGATCCCCAGCACGAAGAGCACGAGGAGCACCAGCGGCACGATCCGCGGGTCGCCGGGTCCGTCCGAGCCCGCCGCCTCGACCAGCCCGTCCCACGCGAAGACGACCCGCAGGGCGAGCACGGCGCCGGCCGCGCCGAGCATCGCGAACGCCGTCCCGCGCGCGACGTGGCCGTAGCGGCGGTGGCCGAGTTCGTGGGCCACGACGCCGCGCAGCTCCGGCACCGGCGAGTCGCGTAGGAGCGTGTCGTAGATGACGAGCCGCCTCGTCGGGCCGAGCCCGGAGACGTACGCGTTGTGCTTCGTCGTCCTGCGGCTCGCGTCGGCGACGAGCGTCGTCCGCACCGGCACGCCGGCCTGTTCCGAGAGCCTGCGCAGGTCGCGCGCCAGCTCCTCGTCCGCGAGCGGCTCGAAGCGGTTGAAGAGCCGTTCGAAGAGCAGCGGCGCGAGCAGGCTCAACAGGAGCGCGAGCAAGGCCGCCCCGAGCGCAGCCGGAACCGGCCACCACGTCGGCCAGATGCGCGCCGACCAGACGAGCGCGGTCAGGCCGAGGCCGGCGAGGACGGCGCCCAGGGACAGTCCCTTGGCCACGTCCCCGAGCCACGCGCCGAACGACTGCGTCGAGAAGCCCCAGCGCCGCTCCCAGACCCAGCCGCGCCAGGCCGAGAGCGGCAGCCGAACCACAGCGGACACGACGAGCACGAACACCGTCAGCTCGAACGTCCGCGCCCACCAGGGGCCGCCGGTCGCCTCCCAGAGCCAGTCGCCAGGTGGGCCGAACGCGATCAGCACGAGCACGGCCAGCTCCAACGCCCAGTCGGCGAAGAGCGCCAGGTAGAGCGGCCGATGGTAGTCACGGGCGCGCGAAATCTCTCCCGCGGCAAACGAATCCGAAGCTTTCACGTCGAAGTAGGTGAGCTTAGTGCCAACTACACTGCGTCAATGAGCGCGGGACCGGTCGTCGGGCGCCTCTCTACAGAGGATTCCCGCGAGCTGGGCAACCAGTGGCGGGCGCTCCGCCGTGCCGCGACAGCGGTCGCGGTGCTCTCCAGCCCGGCTCTCTTCGTCTGGCTCTACAAGATGCAGGAGGTCACGCTCGCCTGGGCGATCGTGGCGACGATCCTCGGAGTCGCCGCCTTCCGCGGCCTGCTCGACCTGATCTTCCACCGCTTCATCGAGTGGCCGAGCCTGTTCGGGATCGACAACGCGGACCTGCGGGAGGAAGACGTGGTCGCGCGCCGGCGCGTCTGGTTCTGGCGCTGGTGGGCGAAGATCGCCTGGTTCATCCTGCTGATCATCTTCGCCATCTACGCGGTGCGCGTGCTCAAGTACGGCATCGCCGACGCGAGCCTCGTCGACACGGCGAAGGACTCTTGGAACTGGCTGGCCTCGAAGGCGCACGTGAACGGGCAGACCCTCGGGCTGCTCTTCACCTTCGGCATCTTTTTCATCTTCAACTTCGGGATCCTGATGGGCCCGATGCTCTTCATGGGCATCTCCCAGATCCGCGGCTTCGAGCCCGGCGACGCGGACTGGGGCGTGAAGCTCGACCACGTGCGCGGCCAGAAGGAGGCCAAGGAAGAGGTGCGGCGGGTCGTCAACCTCTGGCAGTCCGGCGAAGCGTTCGAGAAAGCCGGCGGCCGGCGCGAGCGGGGGCTGCTCTTCCTCGGTGCGCCCGGCACCGGCAAGACGATGCTCGCCAAGGCGATCGCGACCGGCTTCAACTCGCCGATCGTCACCATCCCGGGCTCCGGCTTCGCGCAGACGTTCATGGGGATGGACGTGGTGATCGTCCGCTACATGGCCCGCAAGGCGAAGAAGCTGGCGCGCAAGTGGGGCGGCCAGTGCATCGTCTTCATCGACGAGATCGACGCCGTGGGCATGCGGCGCCAGTCCCTCGGCGGCGCGATGGGCACGATGACCCCGCGGCCGCAGAGCTTCCACGACCTCTGCTTCCACGGCCCGAACGGCGCGCTCACCCCGAGTGAGGACCTGATCCTCGAGTCGCGCGCCTGGCGCGAGCGGCTCTTCGCGGAACGCAGCCCTCACGTCGCGCCGCCGACGCCATTCCTCGGCCGGATCGCGAACGCGGTCTTCCCCGGGGCCTTCGGCGGCCAGGGCGGCGGCGGCCAGCTGGCGCTGAACCAGCTGCTGATCGTCATGGACGGGATCGACAACCCGCCGTTCTTCAAGCGCACGATGACAAACCGCGTGAACACCTTCCTCGACGCGCTCTACGTCGTCCCGCGCCGGATCGGCTCGCGCATCTCGCTGCGTCTCCCCCATGCCAAGCCGGTCGGCAACCAGATCTACTTCATCGGCGCGACCAATGTCCCGATGGACATGCTCGACCCGGCACTGACGCGCCCCGGCCGGATGGGCCGCCACGTCTGGTTCCGCACGCCGACGAAGCGCGACCGGCTCGACATCTTCGACCTCTACCTCGCCAAGGTCTCCCACGATGAGGACCTCGACACCGAGAAGCGCCGCGACGAGCTGGCGCGGGTGACGAACGGCTACTCGCCGGCGATGATCGAGCAGGTCTGCTCGATGGCGCTGACGATCGCCCACCACGACGGGCGGATGGCGTTCAGCTGGCCCGACATCGTCGAGGCGATGACGACGGTCGAGTCGGGCACGGCGATCGGCACCGAGTACGTCCCCGAGGAGACCCGCGCGGTGGCGCTGCACGAGGCCGGCCACGCGGCCGCCGCCCACGTCTACATGAAGGGCGCCGAGTCGACGCGCCTCTCGATCCGCCAGCGCGGCGCGGCGCTCGGCCACCACCAGGCGCGCGAGAAGCAGGAGCGCTTCAGCTCCTGGTTCTCCGAGGAGATGTCGCAGCTGATCTGGGCGCTCGGCGCGATGGCCGCTGAGCGCGTCTTCTATGGCGAGAGCTCGACCGGCGTCGGCGGCGACGTCCAGAGCGCGACCGCCCGCGCGGCCTGGATGGTCGGCGTGTGCGGCATGGCGCCCGAGCAGCCGGAGCTGAACGGCCGTGCGCGAACAAACGGCACCGTCACGGCTGCGAAAGCGCGGAGCGACGAGGCCAAGAAGGACGAGATCATCCAGCGTTACGAGCAGATCGGCGTGCAGATCATGAACCGCGCCAGCGGTGGGGCTCTGGGGGCCGATCCGATCGCCGGCGTCCTCGGCGACCGTGACAAGCGCGCCTTCGCCGCGCAGCTGCTCGGACAGGCCTACGTCACCGCCTACGCCTTGATCTCGCACAACAAGAAGGCGGTCGAGCAGATCGCCGAGGCGCTGATCGAGAAGAAGGAGCTGTTCGGGGACGAGCTCGTCGAGATCCTCGAGTCGGCCAAGCTGAAGATCCCGCGCATCGACCTCACACAGGCGAAGGCATGGCCCGCGGTCTAGGCACCCGCAGCCGCTTCGCGGTGGCCTACCTCCTGCTCGGCGCCGCGGTCGGCGTCGCGGTCGGAGGTCTGATCGTGCTCGTCCAGCGCTCCGGCCCGACGGCAGGCCCGCCCTGGTCGAGCTGGCAGCCCGCCGCAGGCCCGACCGACTCGCGCGTGCTCGAGATCGCGCAGCACGTCGGCAGCTCCTACCGCCTGCCGAGCGGCGATCCACTCGTCGCGGTCAAGGTCGGCGGCGCGCAAAACGGCAACGACTTCGCCGGCGTTGCGATCGTCAAGAAGGACGACCCGCGGGCGCTCGACAAATCGTTCGATCCCGAGAACACCGCGGTCTTCATCCTCTGCGGCGACAACCCGACGACCTGCTCGATCACGCAGGGCTCTCCGAAGACCGTCCTGCGCCGCGAGGCGCTCGAGCTCGCGCTCTACACGATGGAGTACGCCCACCCGATCGACAACGTGCTGATCTTCTTCCCGCCCGCGAACGGCCAGAAGAAGCTGAGCGCGACGGCGTTCTTCAGCCGCGACGATCTCTCCAGCAGCCTCAAGCACCCACTCCGCCGGACGCTGCCGCAGTCGACGCCGCCGCTACCGGGCAAGATCGTCCCGCGGGAGGAGAAGACGGTCAACGACCTGACGGCGTCGAAGCTCTACGAGTACCTCGGGATCACCCAGAACGTGATCGTGATCCAGCAGCCCTCGTCGGGCAACAGCGCCTAGCCGAGCGGCAAGAGAAAGGCGCACGGGCGATCCTCGCCCGGGAACGGCGCGTCGCCGAGCTTGGCCACGGCGAAGGATCCTTGCTCGAGCTCGAGCTTCGCGCCCGGATCCGGCGGAGCGCCCTCGCACTCGACGAGCAGGTAGCGGGCCGGCGTCGGCACGAACAGCAGGTGCGAGGTCGCCGGGACCGGCGTCTCGACGAGCTTCAGCTTCGTGAACTCGCCGTGCAGTCGCTCGATCTCGTCCTGCAGGCGCCGGTTCACGGCCTCGAGCCGGTCGAGCTCCGGATTCGGCTCGGGATCGCGGACGATCTCGACCACCGGTGCGGGCACAGCCTCGAGCTTGACGACGTTGTCCTCGTGCCCCCGGCCGGCGCGGTGACGCCGGTCGATCTCGGCCCAGAGGCCGGTGCCGAAGCCGCGCTCGGTGTGGAGCTCGACGCCGTACTGCTCGGCCAGGGCGACGGCCAGCGCCGGCCCTGAGACATAGCCGCGCTCGACCAGGATCGCGCCCAGCAGCCGGCCGGTCTCGGCCTGCTCCGTGAGGGCGAGCTCGAGCTCCTCCTCCGTCAGCAACTTCTTCTCCACGAGCAGCTCGCCAAGCGGCCGCCAGATGCTCTCCGCAGGCTCCATCGGCCTCTTATCGGCCGCAAAGGCGGTTTTCAGGAGATCTGCGCGAAAGCCGCCGGAGTCTCGGCCTTGCCGCCCGCCAGCGCGGCCACCGCGCCGGCGAAGACGTCGCCCTCGTCGAGCGCGTACACGGGCCGAAAATCGACCGCACCGTTCAGCTCGATCACGCTGAAACCGCCGGGCCCGGTCGGCAGCAGGTCGACCCCGACGAGGTCGAGCCCGGAGACCTTCGCCGCCGCCAACGCGAGCTCCGACGCCACCGGCGGCGGCTCGGCCGCGACGACGCTCGCACCGAGCGCGACGTTGGTGCGCCACTCGCCGGGAGCGGCGATCCGCTTGGCCGCGGCGACGATCCGGCCGCCGGCGACCACGAGGCGCAGATCGTGGCCGAGCGGTGGGATCAGCTCCTGCGCGACGGCGCCGGTCGCGCGGAACCAGAGGCGGCAGGTCAGGCCCTCGAGCACCGCGCGCAGCTCGTCGCGGTCGCGGCAGAGCTTCACGTCCTCGCCCCAGCTGCCGAAGCGCGGCTTGACCACCGCCGGAAAGTCGAGATCGGGAGGCGGCGCGTTCCGCTCGATCAACGTCGTGCGCGGGTGCGGCAGCCCAGCCCGGCGCAGGACGCGCGCGGTGAGCAGCTTGTCGTGGGCGAGAACGACCGCGTCCGGGCGGTTGAGCACGCGGATGCCGGCCTCGGCGAGCCGCTCCAGCGCCCAGAGACCGTCCTCGACCCCGTCGAGGGACTGGCGCACGTCGAGTCGAGCGAGCGCGACGTCGCCGCGGCCGAGCGTCAGCAACGCCTCGCGCGGTGTCAGCAACTCGCCCGGGACGCCGTTCCAGCCGCCCGCGGCGAGCGCAAGATTGGTGGGGCTCGAGCTATGGGCGACGACGGCGAAACGCATCCAAGGTGAACTTTGCGTCGTACACATGAAAAGTGGGCTGAAATCCGGTGAAGATCTCGTGAGAAAGTTGGGCGGCCGGTTTGTGGCAAAGTGGCGTAAGCGCATGAACAGACGACCACGACTGCTGCTGGCAGGGCTCGGCGTCACCGTCGCAGCCGGGCTGGCGTTGGGCTTCACGCTCACGCGCGGCGGGCCCGAGAACGCCTTCGCGCAGGGGCCGCCCGGGGTGCTCGCGAGCGGCACGTTGAAGACCGTGTCGTGGGGCACGAACGGCACCGTGACGATCGAGCGCACGCGGACGGGCAAGGTGATCCTGCGCTTTAGCCGGGACTTCAAGACGCAGCGTGCGCCGGCCCTGTACGTCCACATGGGCTCGAGGCGGATGGTGCTGCAGCGCCCGTGGGGCGAGCAGATCTACGTCCTTTCAGGCGCCGGCCCGGAGGCGCTACACGCCACGGTGGAGGTCTTCTGCGAGAAGTGCAACAAGGCCTGGGGCGCCGCGCAGCTGCACCCGACGGCCTGAGTGGACGATATCCACGCACTAACTGTGTTAGATGCAGCTATGACGCAGGCGCAGCCGGGTTCAGAGCAGACCGATGCCCCAGACGATGCACCTCCAGTTCCAACCTCGCCGTCCGATCTCGATCAGGAGCGGCGTACGTCGATGGCTGCGGAGCGCACCTGGCTGGCGTGGTGGCGCACCGCGCTAGGCGCAACCGCCGGCGCGCTCGCGGTGGGTCGGTTCGCCCCGCAACTGCTCGACGTCGCCCCATGGCCGTACATTCTGCTCGGCTGCGGCTACGCGTCTCTCGCGGTCGGGCTCGCGATTGTCGGCGCACAACGCCAGCGCGAGTTGGACCGTGCGCTGCGAACCGGTAGCCATGCACCGCTGCGGTTCCGCACCGTCGCGGTGTTCACCGTGGGCGGAGTCGTGCTTGCCGTCATGACGGTCGTGCTCGTGATCGCGCAGACCTGACGCTGTCTCAACCCACCTTAGGCGACCGCTGGAGGCCGGGCAGCGTGCCGAACGCCAAAGGAGTAGTCTGGTTGCACTGGCCCTGCGGCCAGAACCCCGGCCGAAAGCCCGACGGCCACCAACGCGCGTTGGCGCGCGAGGCGATGAGCCTAGGCGAACAGCGTTCCGACGTGCAGGGCCAGCCTCTTTGGCAGGCATTGTCCGAGCCCAGGACAACACGAGGTGTGCATCCACGCTGCCCTGGCACACATGACCTGCGTAACCATGCGGGTATCCGCATCGCCAAGCAGGTCGAGATGGGCGTACTGGTCTCGAACCAGTGACCTCCTACTTGTAAGGAACGAGAGGCGCGGCTTCGCGGAGGCCGCGCAGACGCTGAAGGGCATAGCCGAAACGGCCACTAGAGGGCTCGATGTGAATTCGTCATAAGTATGGGAGGGCGGCCGTAGCCGCCCCTCCATAAACCCCGTCGTGCTTTCGAAGCTACTCAGCCCGCGAGGTAGGCACAGACTCCCATCTGCCACTCGATCTGCGTGGGCCCCGTATCGGACAGGGTGTCGAAGGTCGTCCCGTCCTGCACTGTTCTCCCCGCGTCGAGCGCGACCATGCCGCTCCCATCCGGATGGCTGTAGCGGAACAGGCCGGTGTTGGTGACGGTGTTCGCCGCCACATCCATCGTCCGCGTCCATTTTCCGGCGTACGGGATCGTCTTCGAGAGGTCGTCTGAACGGTAGAGCGTGCCGGCGAAGTCGATGTGGCGGATCTCCTTCACCAAGGTCGGGCCGTCATAGAACTGGATGAAGTGCCGCGTGACGGTGAACGTGGCGAGCGTGTCGAAGCTGTACCCGTACGGCACGCAGGAGAAGTTGAAGCCCGGCGTGTCCACCGTGAGTGTCGTTGTGAAGTTGACGGGCGCATTCGCGCCCGCCGTCGCCGAAAACGCGAGCGGCAGGAGAGCGAAACTCAGCAACACGAACAATCTGCGCATCGGGGAACCTCTTTCTCCCCCCAGGTTGCAGCCAAAGGGCGTGGCCACCGGTTTCGCCTGCCTTCGGTCGAAAACTCTCACAGGAACTCAGGAATTGTCAAACAGCCGCTACCCGGCGCGCTGGAGGCGTAGCGTGAGCGTGGGGCCGGGCCGCGTTGCAGCACCCGCGCGCGAGCGCGTTTCGGCTCGCCGCCCGCCCCTTTCGCGAGGCATCACTGGCGCGGCCGTCTCTAACCGGAGTGCAGCCTGCGGTCTCTGCCAAAAATCCAACCGCTCGTTGGGCCCGGAATCCGTAGTTCTCCCTGACGCTGAATCAGAATCTCCACGGACGAGGCGCGACCCCTCGAGGTGTGTGATGAGGGACATCGACACACCACCTTTGGAGGTAGCAACTATGCGCAAAGTCATCCTCTCCGGAATCGTGGGCCTGGCGCTCGCGGCATCCGCCGCAGCCGGGACGACCTCCGCAAGCGGGGCGACGAAGCTGATCGTCGCGATGAAAGACCCGGGCTGCCACTGGTTCTACGTCGGCGGAGGGCCGAATCACCGCCACTACCTCAAGACGGTCACTCGAACCGGACCGGTGAAGCTCGTCAACCTCGACGAAGCCAGCCTGATCATCAAAGGCCCGGGCGGTATCAAGCACGAGAAGATCGGCGCGACGCTGACGCTCAAGGCCAAAGGCGTTTACACGATCACGATGGTCAAGCAGGCACCCGACGACAACCACCTCAAGCTGACAATCAAGTAACACGCCTCCAAGGCGTGTCGACCGAGAACGGCCCGCTTCGGCGGGCCTTCTCGTTGTCCGGTCAGAACCGGCCTCGGGCGGCCGGCAACGTACGCTTGGGCCAGCGCGCGGGAATGACCCCCTAGCGTTCCAGCCCTAGCAGCTGATCTGGGCGTTGCGGCGGCCAAGGTCAGTCTTGCGCGCCGCAGGTCACCACTGGGGAGCGCCATGGGCGTTCGGCTTGCCGCCGATGTCCGCTCCTTCGTCCGTCAGAGGCCCTCTTTCGCGTCTCGTCGTCAGCTTCTACTGATCACATCGCTGATCACAGGCCCTTCCGAGCGCCTATCCACAAGCCCGGATTCGGCTTGGTTGAGCGATGGGCGGTGCGTGGCTCGAACACGCGACCTCCTGCTTGTAAGGCAGGCGCTCTCCCAGCTGAGCTAACCGCCCTCGCCTGCTAGCGTGCCAGACTCGAGGTAGCCCTGCGAGACGGCGTACTCCTCGGCCACGTACTTCGGGACGCAGAAGGCCCAGGCGTCCTCGACGAGCTCGCGCATCTCCTCCTCGTCGATCGCTTCGAGCCGGACGTGCGCCCAGTGGTAGCGCATGTCGGACGCGCTCGGCAGCGAGAACTTGTCCGGATCGGACTCGACGAGCGCGTTGCGCAGCTCCTTCGGGAAGGCGAACCCCATGGTCGTCCCATCGCGGGAGAGCGCCAGCCAGACGATCCGCCCGATCCGGAACTTCACCTGCCCACGGACAAGCCCCTCGGAACTACGAGGAAGCCCGCTTGCAACCGCCCGAACCTCGTCGATCGTGACCACGGATATGCCCCCGACGGGATTCGAACCCGTGCTACAGCCTTGAAAGGGCTGTGACCTAGGCCGCTAGTCGACGGGGGCGGACTCGGAAGGATAGCCCCCGGCCGGGTTAGGAGATAAAGGCCGGGAAAACGCCGCGAAAGGTGGACAGTCGGCGGTCGCCGAGCCGGATCTGCCGCCGGGCTAGGGGAGAGGAGCCTTCCGGGCTAGGCACGATTTCAGCCCGGTCGGCGAAGACCGGGTTATCCTCGCGCGATGGAGCGGAAGTTGGCGACGCTTCTGTTCGCCGATCTCGTCGGCTCCACCGCGCTCGGCGACAAGCTCGATCCCGAGCACGCGCGAGATCTCCTGGAGCAGTTCTACGACGCCATGGAGGCCGAGATCGCGCTCGGCGGCGGGACGGTCGAGAAGTTCATCGGCGACGCCGTCGTCGCGGTCTTCGGCGCGCCGGCCGCCCAGGAGGACCACGCCGAGCGTGCACTGCAGACCGCGCTCTGGATGCTCGAGCGCCTGCGGAAGCTCTTCGGCGACCGCCTCGCGTTGCGGATCGGGGTGAACTCCGGAGAGGTCGTGGTCGGGCGGCCTCGCGAAGGCAGCTCGTTCGCGACCGGCGACGCCGTGAACGTTGCGGCGAGGCTCGAGCAGGCGGCGGCGCCAGGCCAGGTGCTTGTCGGCGAGCGCACTGCAACGCTAGTCGGGGACGCCTTCGAGTTCGGCGAGCCGTCCACGGTCGAGGCGAAGGGTAAGAAGAACGGCGTAGTGGCGCGAGAACTGCGCCGCATGGTCGCGCCCCGCCGCCCACGCGGCGGCCACGGCCTGGTGGGTACGTTCGTCGGCCGCGAGCGCGAGCTCGACTGGCTACAGCGGACGTCCGTGACTGACGAGCCGCGCTTCGCCTTGGTTATTGGCGAGCCCGGGCTCGGCAAGACGGCACTGGTGCGGGAGCTGCGGGAACGCTTGCCCGCTGGGACGATCTTCCGGCTCGGCCGCTGCCTCTCATACGGCCGCAGCGTCACGTACAGCCCGCTCGCGGACGTGCTCAGGCAGGAGCTGGGTCTGCGGGAAGAGGATCCCGCGCTGGAGAAGATCCCGGGCAACGAGATCCTTGGGCTGGGCCTGGGGCTCGACGTCGCCGGCGACCTTGAGCCGCGTGCGGCGGTGCTCGCGCTCCAGGACGCATGGGTGCGCCTCGTGTCGGACATTGGGGCTCGCGGCCCGGCCGTCGTCGTGCTGGAGGACCTGCACTGGGCCACCGAGCCGCTGATCGAGCTCCTGGCCCGGGTGCTGTCGGACGCGGCCGGGCCGGTGCTGATCCTCGGGACGACACGTCCAGGGCGCTCGGGGCTGCCCCCCGGCGAGACGTTGATCCTCGAGCCGCTCGGCGATGACGAGGCGGGCGAGCTGGTCGACCGGGCGCTCGCCGCCCCTCTCGACGCGGAGGCGCGCGAGCTCGTCGTCCGCCATGCCGAAGGGAACCCGTTCTTCGTCGAGGAGGTGCTGTCGGACCTCCTCGACCGCGAGCTGCTGGCGCGGCGCCAGGGCGGGTGGGCGCTCGACGCGGGAGCGCTGACGATCCCGGACTCCATCCAGGGCGTCCTCGCCGCGCGTATCGACCTCCTCGACCCGCCGGCAAAGGATGCGCTCCTGGCCGGCGCGGTGATCGGTCGCTCGTTCTCGACGGCCGGACTTGCCGCGCTTGTGGGCTCTGCGGCCGAGGTGCGAACACTCGTCGAGCGCGGCTTCGTCCGCCCCACCGAGCCCGAGCTCGTCTTCAAACACGCGCTCACGCGCGACGTCGCGTACGACTGCCTGCCGAGGGCGGAGCGCGCACGGCGCCACGCCGCCTACGCCGACTGGCTAGAGGGAGAGGACGCAAGCGACGGCCGCGCCAGCACGCTTGCCTACCACTACATGGAGGCCGTCGACCCGGAGATCGCCGACCTGGCCTGGCGTGACCGCGACCAGGACGCCGCTCGGCTCCGCGCCTCCGCGCTTCGCTGGCTTCGCCGGGCAGCCGAGCTCGCGCTCGCCCGCTTCGACCTGGAGGACGCCCTCGGGCTGCTCGAACGGGCCGCCGCGCTGAGGCCGGACGATCCGGAGCTCTGGCACTCGGTCGCGCGCGTCAACGCCCTCAAGTTCGACGGCACGGCCTTCTGGGAATCGATGCAGAAGACGCTCGACCTCACGGCTGACCCGGCGGAGCTCGGCGCGCTCTATGCCGAGCTCTCCTTCGAGTCGACCATGCGCGGCGCGATGTGGAAGGTCGCTCCGGACTGGGCGATGGTCGCGGGATGGATCCAGCGGGCGCTGGAGCACGCCCAGCCGGACAGCCGCGCGTACGCGTATGCCCTGGTCGGGAAGGCGATGCTCGAGGACGACATCCGGGCGGCCGAGCACGCGATCGCGATTGCCGAGCGGCTCGACGACGTAGAGCTGCTCTCCTTCGGTCTCTCCGCGCACTCCGCGAACGCTCAGCTCACCGCCGACTTCGCCACTGCCTCCGAGCTGGCGCTGCGGCGGCTCGGGCTCGTCGGGCGGATCAACGATCCAGACCACCTCGCGTTGATCCACTGGGGCTCAGCCACCGCGGAGCTCGGGCTCGGCCGGCTCGAGGACGCGGAGCACCACGCGCTCCGCCACGAGGCGATCGCTGCCAGACTGACGCCCCACCACGAGGTGCACGCGATCGGCAACCTGGTCACGCTCGACGAGGCTGCCGGCCACTGGGACCGGCTGCACGAGCGCACGGAGTGGAGCGAGCGCGCCGTCGCAGCGAACGCCGACACGCCGTGCGTCTACAACCCACGCAACCTTCTTGCCAGTGCGGTTGCGTGCGCGGCGCTTGGGCTGGACGACGAGGCACACCGGCTCGAGGCGCAAGAGTCGGCGCTCGGCTTCGAAGGCTACGAGTTCTGGCTCGATCCGCTGCGGGCGCGGCTCGCGCTGATCAGCGGCGAGCTCGAACGCGTCCAGGCCCTGCTCGACGGATCGGAGAAGTGGAGCTGGCAGGTCTACAACTTCGTCGGCTCCATCGCCACCCGCCTCGACGCGTTCGTTGCGGTCGGCCGTGCCGAGGAGGCCGTGGAGGACGCCGAGCGCTATGCCATTCCCGGCACCTACCTCGAGCCGTTCGCGCTACGGACGCTCGGCATCGCCAGAGGCGATTCGGCGCTTGTGGAGCAGGCGCAGAAGCGTTTCGAAGCGATGGGCCTCGAGTGGTATGCGGCGCAGACGCCCGCGTTGGGCGCGTCTGCACGATGACTGCGATCCGCGAGCCTCCAATCCAGTGCGGTTTCTAGGCGCTACTGAAGAGGCTGCAAACCGTTCCAGAGGATCCCGCCGCAAACGTCCACCCTTCGCGGCGTTTATCGGCCCTTATCTCCCAACCCGATAGCCCCCGTCCTCGAGCTGACCCTTCAGGCGCTGGAAGTCGGCGCGCAGCTCCTGTTCGGCTGTGCGCTTGATCATCGGCCCGGCGAGCTTGAACAGCGCCCCGGGCTCCGCTTGAGCGCGCACGTGCACGACCGTCTGGCCGTTGTCCTCGACGAGCTCGTGATCGATGCTCAGCGGCACCGGGCCGCTGCGACCCTCGAGCGCGAAACGCCGCGGCGGGTCGTACACGGTCACCTCGAGCTCGTTGTCGATCTCACGCCCCATCATGCGGCGCTGCTCGCGGATTTGCGCGCCCAGCGCAAGCGGGCCTTCGGCCTTCGAGGAGACCGCGCTGGATTGCCAGTCCGGAAGATGCTCGAGATCCGTCAGCGCCGCGAACACGTTCTCCGGCGGGCACGCGATCTCCACCGTGAGCTCGATCCGGATCACGGCGGGAGGGTACCCTCGTCACCTCGGGCCGGTAGCTCAGCTGGTAGAGCAGGGGACTTTTAATCCCAAGGTCGCAGGTTCGATCACGGATTCCCGGCGGACTGCGCCGCGGCGGGAGGACAACGTCAACGCGACAAGAACACGAACCGTCGAACCAATCGTCTGCGAGCGCCAGAAAGGAAAGCCATGGACGCCGTGCTCCAACGGAAGCTGGTCGTGGAATTCGTGGGCATGTTCTTGTTCGTGTTCACGGTAGGGATGGCAACCAACAAAGCGGGCGCGGGCGCGCTCGCGCCGCTTGCCATTGGATCGGTTCTGATGGTGATGGTGTTTGCAGGCGGCCACGTGTCCGGTGGTCATTTCAACCCCGCCGTCAGCACCGCTGTGTTCCTCCGACGGAGGATGGCGGCAAGCGAGTTCGCGACCTACGTCGTGACACAGCTCGTGGCAGCGGTCCTCGCCGGCTTCGTCGTGCGGTACGTAGGCGGCCGCGAGGCGCATGCTGCCGTCGCGAGCTCGGGCAAGATGCTGATCGCGGAGTTCCTGTTCACCTTCGCGCTCGCGTGGGTCGTCCTCCATGTCGCGACCGCGACCGGAACGCTCGGCAACTCCTTCTACGGCCTAGCCATCGGGTTCACGGTCGTCACGGGTGCATTCGCCGTCGGCGGCATCTCCGGCGGCGCCTTCAACCCGGCCGTGGCGATCGGCGCGATGGTGACCGGGCTCCTCGAATGGAGCAACATCTGGATCTACCTGATCGCGGAGCTCCTCGGAGCAGTCGTCGCCGCCTATCTGTTCCTGTTCGTCCTGCCGGGCGAGAAAGAGAGCGGTGACGTGGAGGCCGCGAGCACCGAGTGACGAGCCTCACCGAAAGGGCCCGTTCTGCGGGCCCTTTCTGTGTGGGCGGTGACAGGATCGGACTGCCGACCTCCTGCTTGTAAGGCAGGCGCTCCCAGCTGGGCAGCAGGGAACACTAGGAGGGCGACGACCACGCCCCAGACGAGTCGGCGAACAGGGATGCCCCCAGCGGGATTCGAACCCGCGCTACGGCCTTGAAAGGGCTGCGACCTTGACCGCTAGTCGATGGTGGCCCGCGGCCAGTCTAGCCGCGGATCTCAGAGCTACACTCGCCCGCGAGGGCCGGTAGCTCAGTTGGTAGAGCAGGGGACTTTTAATCCCAAGGTCGCAGGTTCGATCCCTGCCCGGCCCATCCAAACAGCCGCGGCACTTCCATCTGCCATCAACGGTTCGCCGCCAACTCCTGGTCGAAGAACGCCACCACCCGGCGCTCGTACTCCCGGGGTCTGACCGACAGCCCGTGCGTGTGGCCGGCGTCGGGAACCCGCCACAGCGTCTTCGGTTCGCCTGCCCGTTCGTAGTACTTCTGCGTCAGATCGATCTCGTTCGGCTGCCCGTGCCCGGCATAGATGAAGAAGACCGACCGCGGCGCGATCCGTGCGACCAGACCTTTCAGGTTCGGTGGCGGAAGCTGATTCGAGAAGAGCGCCGTGCCGGCGGTGATGACGACGGATGTGGGGAGCTCGCCCCACTTGTCGCGGTCCGATCGCGCGAGGTCTTCACGCAGCGAGCGGGCGCCGGCCCCGTCCGACACGACCGCCCGAAAACCCTTGTCCTCGGCAGCCGCCTGGAGCAGCGTCTCGCCCCCGACGGACAAGCCGAGGCCGCCGATCCGCTCTGGATCGACGTCGGGGCGGGCCGCGAGGAACGCTTGTGCGGCCGCGAGATCTCGGCTGGCTGCCCAGCCGAAGGCGTTCGGATCACCGTCGCTGTCTCCCTCGCCGCGCCGGTCGAAGACGAGGACTCCGTAGCCGTGGCGAAGGAGCATGCGCGCGTGGCGTTGAGTTCCGCTTCTACCGGGCGCGACGATCACCGCCGCACCGTTCCTGGAGGGGACGTACCACCCCTTGAGCGTCAGTCCATCCTTCGTCTGAAACGCGACGTTCTGGTACTTCGCGCCAAGCCTTGCCACCGGTACGCCCGTACGCGCCAGATGCGTGAAGACGTAGGAGAGGAAGAACGGGAACACGACCACGTACGTCACCACCAGTGAGCCCACAACGAGGGCGAGCCGGCGGCCGTAACGTCGAAGGAGGCGATCGTCACGGCGTCTCGACCTCCACAGAGCCATGACTCCCACGCCCGCGAGCAGCAGCCCGGCGGGGATCGCGAGGAAGCCGCTGTAGTCGTCCCCGGAGGCTCCGGTTGTCACGGCGTAGTACACCGCCTCGCTGATGCCGATCGTCACTCCGAACAGACCCACTACGACGGCAAGCGTCGCTCGAAGGCCGGTGCGCATGTGCCCGTAGAACATCGCGAACAGCAGCAATGCGATCGTCGGCACGAGCCCGCTGACGAGATGGTCGCCGGCGGATGTTCCCGGCTGCGGCTGGACGAAGTTGTCGTCGATCACATGGGCCGCGATCACAACGAGCCCGATCTGGGCAAGGAGTATCTCGGGACGCGCGGCGCTCAGGAGAGTGACCACACGCCGCCCGGGGCTCAGCGGTTGAGGTATCGCTGACGTGGACACAGGTGCCTCCTGATTCATGCCCGTGCCCTCCGCAAATTCGGGCCGGAGGGGCGCGGGCTTGGCGTTTATTCGTACTGCAGTGCCTTGAGGATGTTCAGCCGCGACGCGCGTCGCGCGGGAAGCACGGAGGCGAGCAGGCCGACGGCGGTGATCCCGAAGATGAAGATGGCCATGGTGCGCCACGGGATTGCGAACACGACGCCCTGATCCGACAGCGCCTGTGTAGTGAGCACCGCGAGGAAGACGCCGACGGCGATTCCGAGCGTTCCGCCGATCAGTGACGTGATGATGCCTTCGAAGCGAATCATCCGCCTCACCTGGCGCCGCGTCATCCCGACGGCCCTGAGCATCCCGAGCTCACGTGTCCGCTCGAACACCGAGAGCACGAGCGTGTTCACGATGCCGAAGATGCTGATCAGCACCGAGAGCCCGAGCAAGCCGTAGAGGACGTTGAGTCCGATGTTGATGTCGTTCTCCTGCGTCTGCTTGAACTGGCTCGCGGTCTGGATCCTCGCATCGGGGAACGAGCTCAGTGCGCCTTCGAGCCGGGCCGTGTTGGCGTCACTGACGCCACCCTTGACGTTGATCAGCGCCATCAAGTCCCGCGGCGCCGAGTAGTTGGCGTCGAAGCTCGCAGCGGAGATCGTCACCGCGCCGAAGGGCGAGCCGCCCTTGGGCGGGTCGAAGATGCCCTTCAGACGAAGGTGAAGCACTTTGCCCGTGGGAGTCGTGACGGCGATCGGCGAGCCGAGGCTCAGATGATTCGTCTTTGCGTAGTCCTTGTTGACGAACGCCCCGGCCTTGCCGAGCTGCGCCGGGACGCTGGCGGAGCCGTGCAGCCAGTCGATGTGAACCGTTTGCGCCAGGTTCGTGGTGACGCCCGTGACCTGGATGTTGTCTCCGAACGCACGTCCGTCGCCGCCGCGAATCGGCGAGACCGCAGTCACGCCGGCCGCCGTCGCCACGGCCGCGTCTGCCTGCTTGGCGAACGGATCGAAGCCGTTCTCGGCAGTGAGCGCATAGTCGCCGGCGAACAGCTTGTCGACGGCGTCGCCGTACGAGGCGCGGAGACCCGCACCCAGGATGGCGACGTAGGTGATCAGCGCGAGGCCGATCATCAGCGCGGACGCAGTCGCCGCGGTCCTGCTCGGGTTCCGCATCGCGTTCTCGCGCGCGAGCGTGCCTGCAGTCCCGCCGATCTTGGTGCCTGGCCAGCCGAGCAGCGAGGCGAGCGGCCGGACAGCACGCTTGGCGTTCAGCGAGACGCCGATGAAGAGGATCAGCGTTCCGAAGCCGAGAGCGAGGAGACGGCTCGCGGTAGTCAGGCCGCCGCCGAAGATCCCGAAGACGAGCACCAGGATCCCGAGAGCAAGCGTCACGAGTGAGGCCACGGGCCCGAAGCGCGACAGGCGAGCGACCGGCAGTGCGGCACCCTCGCGGACCGCTGCGATCGGGGGTACCCGTGTGGCTTTGATCGCCGGCCGGAGGCTGGCGAGCAGGGTGACGATGATCCCGACCAGCAGGCTCACGACGATCGTGCGTGTCGCAAGGACGGTGTCGCCCTTCGGGAACTCGACCCCGATGCCGACGAAGAGCGCGTTCAGGCCCTTCGCGATTCCCAGCCCGAGGAAGAGGCCGATCACCGAGGCGACCGCACCAACGACGAACGCCTCCAGCAGGACGGTGCGCAGCACCTGGCGGCGCGAGCCGCCGATCGTCCGGAGCGTTGCGAACTCCCGCACTCGCTGCGCGATGGTGATCGAGAGCGTGTTCGAGATCACGAACGCGCCGACGAAGAGAGCGATCGCACCGAAGGCGAGCAGGAACTTCTGCATCATTCCGAGCGAGGAATGAACCTCGTCGACGGCGGATGCCGTCTGCGCTGCGGAGGTCTTCACCTTCGCCGTAGCCGGCAGCAACGGCCGGATCTCGCTGACGAGCTTCTCGGGTGTGACCCCGTCCTTCGCCGCCACCTGAATGCCGTCGTACTTGCCGATCTTCGAGAACAGTCTCTGGGCGGTGGGAACGTCGAAGATCGCGATCGTGGCGGCACCGATCGACGCGCTGTCGGCGTACGTGGCGATGCCCGTGATCTCGAACCGGCGTGTGCCTTGATTGGCTGCGACGCCAATCGTGTCGCCGACGCCGAAGTGCTTTGTGTCCGCGGTGTGCTTGTCAATCGCGATCTGGCTGCCGCCGACGGGCCACTGTCCCGAGGCGAGTTTCAGCGGGGTGAACCGAGCGTCGTTCGCCGGATCGATGCTCGAGCCGATGCTGCCGCCGCCGCCTGTCGAGATCACTTTGCCGTCACGGCCCAGCAGCTTCGCCTCGTCCCCGATCTCTCCGGAAGCCGCAGCGACATCGGGAAGCTGCTTCACCTTCGTGAGCACGGATGCCGGGAACGCCGGGACCACACCTTCGCCGGTGTTGCTGTCGTCGTTCTTGAAGGCGACCTTGCCGGAGATCACGGCATCCGCGTTCGTGAACGAGTGGTCGACGATGTTCGTGAACGCTGCGGTGATCGTGTCGGTGAGCACGTACGTGCCGCTGATCATCGCGACGCCCAGGATGATCGCCAGCGCGGTAAGTAGCGTGCGGAGCTTGCGGCCCCAGATGCCTTTGAGTGAGACGGCGATCATCGTGCGAGCTCCTCGCTCACGGCGATGACCTCGCTTGCGGTAGACGCGCCGAGGTCTCGGACAATCAGGCCGTCGGCCAGGAAGAGAATCCGGTCCGCGATCGTCGCGGCGCGAGGATCGTGGGTCACCATCACGGTTGTTTGGCCGTAACCGTCGACGGATTCGCGCATGAGCGCCAGGATTTCGCTGCTCGTTTTCGAGTCGAGGTTGCCTGTCGGCTCGTCTGCGAAGACGATCGTCGGACGGCTGACGAGGGCCCGGCCGATGGCAACGCGCTGCTGCTGTCCACCCGAGAGCTCCGAAGGACGATGTTCGCGGCGCTGCTCGAGCCCGATCTTGCGCATCAGCTCGGCCACCCATTCCTTGTCAGGCTTTTCGCCAGCGAGAGTGAGCGGTAGGACGACGTTCTCCTGCGCGTTCAACATCGGGAGCAGGTTGAAGAACTGGAAGATGAAGCCGATGTGCTGTCGCCGAAGGAGCGTCAGCTGGTTGTCGTTCAGGTGTGAAATGGCCGTTCCGGCGATCGTGACCTCGCCGGAGGTCGCCTTGTCGAGGCCCGCGAGAATGTGCATCAGCGTTGACTTCCCGGAGCCGGAGGGACCCATCACCGCAGTGAGCCGACCCTCCGCGACCTCGAGCGAGACGCCGCGTAGTGCCTCCACCGCCGTGTCACCTTCGCCGTAGCGACGCGTCAAGTCTTGTGCGGCAACGACGGACGGGCCGACGGTGCCTACCGAGTCCCTTGTCTCCACTGCCGGAATCGCAATGCTTGCCATGCTCAGCTCCTTCGGTCGTTGCTGGGATGGACGCGGGTCGTCATGGGATCCCGACCTCGCTGACCTTGGTTGCCGTGGTGCGCTCGGCGACGTACAGGGGCAACAGCGCGAGCGCCTCGCCCTCTGATGCCGCCTCGACGGTCCACCAGAGCTCGTGCCCGCCCGAGCGGCACGAGCCGATCGTCGCCCCGTGGCGGAGCGGGCTGGCGTAGCCCTTGAACGACGCGAACACGGCGCCGCAGTCCTTCGGCTCATGCCGGTGCTGCAGCAAGTAATGGAACACCCTGCGAGCATCGAGGTAACCGAGGCTCGCGACATCGGGGTGGCACCCTGGTTGGGCACCCTGATTATGCGTTACGAGTGGCCTGGTCTATCCTGGCTTCAGGAAGCAAATGGCCCTACTTTCCGAGCACCTCGTCGGGCGCGCCGAGGAGCTCGGCGCGTTCAACCAGCTCCTCGCCGCACTCGATTCGGGCGAGGGTGCCGCCGTCGCTCTCGTGGGAGAGCCCGGCATCGGGAAGACGCGACTCCTCGCCGAGCTCGCGGCTCGCTCCGATGCGCGCGGGCACCTCGTGCTGAGCGGGTCCGCATCAGAGCTCGAGCGCGACCTGCCTTTCTGGGTGTTCGTCGATGCGCTCGAGGAATACATCCAGGCACTCGATCCGCGCGTGCTCGCCTCGCTGGACGAGGACGTCCGAACAGAGCTCGGCCGGGTGTTCCCGTCGCTCTCCGCGCTCGCGGCGGATCGCCCGCCGGCATCCCACAAGCGCTACAGGAGCCACCGCGCGGTGTCCGCCCTGCTCGCACGGCTTGCGTCGACCACCCCCGTAGTGCTTGTGCTCGACGACCTGCATTGGGCGGACACGGCTTCCATCGAACTGTTGGGCGCATTGCTACGCCGGCCGCCTGCGTCGGTGTTGATGGCTCTCGCCATGCGTCAACGTCAGCTGCCGGAGCGACTGTCGGCGGCGCTCGAGAGCGCCCATCGCGCAGATGCGCTAGCTCGAATCGAGCTTCTCCCGCTCAGCCGTTCGGAGTCGGGTGAGCTCCTCGGCACGTCCGTCAATGGATCGAAGGCCGCCGCTCTCTACGAGGAGAGCGGCGGCAATCCCTTCTACCTCGAGCACCTCGCCCGCTCGATGTCTGAAGCGCCGGCAACCGGCACCTCGGGTCGAGAGCTCTGGCTCGGCGACGTCGACGTCCCGCCCTCGGTCGCGGCAGCGCTGGCAGAGGAGCTCGCGTTGCTGTCGGAGGGCTCACGTGTGGTGCTGGAGGGAGCGGCGGTCGCGGGTGACCCGTTCGAGCCAGAGCTCGCAGCGGCCGCCGCTTCGACACAGGAGGCATGTGCAATCGAGGCCCTCGACGAGTTCTTGCAGCTCGGCCTCGTGCGGGAGACCTACGTGCCGCGGCGCTTCCGCTTCCGGCACCCCCTGGTGAGACGCGCGGTCTACGAGTCGACGCCCGCAGGCTGGCGACTCGGTGCCCACGAGCGGGCGGCTCGCGCGCTCGAGGACCGCGGCGCACCCGCAGCGGCTCGAGCGCACCACGTCGAGCGCTCGGCACGACAGGGCGATCTGTCCGCCATCGCGACGCTGCGCTCGGCCGGCGAGGCAACGGCGCATCGAGCACCGGCCAGCGCAGCACGGTGGTTCGGCGGCGCTCTCAGCCTCTTGCCAGCCGACACCGCGGTCGAGGAGCGAGTCGAGCTCCTGCTGGCGCAGGCGGGATCGCTCGCGGCGATCGGCCAATTCTCCGAGAGCCATGCCGCGCTGATCGAATGCCTCGCGCTGGCGCCGGCCAAGGCAACCGCGCAGCGCGTGCGCCTGATCACGGCTTGCGCGGGGGTCGAGCATTTGCTCGGCCGCCACCAAGAAGCGCACCTACGTCTCCTGGACGCGCTGGACGACCTCGAGGACGAGTGCTCCGCCGAAGGCGTCGCGCTGATGATCGAGCTGGCCGTGGACGGGTTCTACCGGATGGAGTACGAGGCGATGCGAGGTTGGGCCGAACGAGCGCTGAGCGCTGCCCGCACCCTCGGAAGCCCACCGCTAACGGCTGCGGCACTCGCGCTGTTGACGTATGCGGCAACCCTCGACGGGGCCATGGCGGAGGCGAAGGACACCTGGTCGGAGGCCGTCGTACTCGTCGACGCACTCTCCGACGGCGAGCTTGCTCTTCGACTCGACGCGGCCGTCAATCTCGCGGCCGCCGAGCTGGACCTGGAACGATTCGAGGAGGCGGGAGCCCATGCCGAGCGGGCGATGGCGGTTGGCGAGGCGACCGGGCAGAGCGACATCGTCCCGATCCTCGTCTACTGCCTCGCGTGGGTGCGGCGGCGGCGAGGGGAGCTAGCCTCGAGCGCTGAGTTGTTGGACGACGCCGTCGAGAGCGCCCGGCTCTCAGGCAACGACCACAGCCTGGCCGGAAACCTCCTCAATCAGTCGCTGACGGCGCTTGCAGCCGGAGACATCGAGCTTGCGCTCACCGCCGCAGCGGAGAGTGTCGATCTCAGCGCTCGGTTCGACAAGGGTCTGGTCTCGGCCTCGGCCAGTCATGCGCTGGCTTCCGCGCTCCTCGAGCACGGCGCCGCAGCGGAAGCCGTCGAGGCATTGAGCGACTGCGCGGGGGGAGTCGACTTCCCACTCATCCCGAGCGCTTGGAGAACCCATTTCCTCGAGCTGCTGACCCGGTGCTGGCTCGAGCTCGGCCGCATCGAGGAAGCCGGCCAAGCCGCCGCCGCGGCGGCAATGTGCGCCGAGGCGTTCGGGTTGCGCCTCGCCGCCGCACTCGCGGATCGGGCCGTGGCGGCGGTGGCACTTGCATCGCGGGAGCTCGACATCGCTGCTGAGAAGGCCCTCGCATCAGCGACCGTCGCCGACGCGGTCGGAGTGCCGATCGAGGCGGCCTTGTCTCGGATGCTCGCGGGTCGTGCACTCGCGCAGGATGGCGAGCTTGAGCGGGCCACGGCCGAGCTGACGAAGGCCGCCGAGGCGTTTCACTCGAGTGGTGCGCTTCGCTACCGAGACCAGGCGGAGCAGCAGCTACGACAGTTCGGACAGCACATCCACCGGCGTACGCGGGCCGGGAAGAGCGACGGAGTCGGCGTCGAACTGCTGACCGAACGTCAGCTTCAGATCGCGCGCCTCGTCGTCGCTCGTCGAACGAACCCACAGATCGCCTCCGAGCTGTTCCTCAGCCAAAAGACGATCGAGAGTCACATGCACAACATGTTCAACAAGGTGGGCGTTAGCTCTCGCGTCGATCTTGCACGGGCGGTCGAGAGAGCGGACAGAACGAAGGAGTAGAGGAGCGCGGCCGGCGGGGCGCCGGCCGCGCTCCCATTCGCTAGTGCTTTCCGCCGCGGGACAGGCCCGAGACCGTGAACGGAGTGGTGCTCGTGGCGAAGTCCGCGTTCACCACGAGGTACAGGTGCCGTGCACGGGCAACGGTCGAGGGCCCGCGAAGGCTCGGGTCGGTCTGCGTCGCCACCAGCTTGGCGCTCGAGGCATGGTGCTTCAGCTTCAGGAAGAGCAGCGCCGCGGGTGACCCTTGGACGACGATCAACCGGCCGCGGTCGAGCAGCATTCCGTCGCCGAAGACCGGGTCGGACGCGATCTGGTGGATCGCACGGGTGTTCTTCTTGACGTCGATCCGGAACAGCTTCCCGGTGTTCGACTGCACGACGATCAGCTCGTGGCCGCGGGCAACGATCCCGTTCAGGTTGAAGCCGGGCGCGTAGGCGATCTCAGGCCCGACCGGGATCGCCTGGGGCATTCCCGAGCCGGCACGGAGCTGCGCGTTGGTCACCCGCCAGAGCGTGGGACGGAAAGAGTCCGTCACGAATACCCCATTTCCGGTCACGACGAGGTCGTTGAGGAATCCTCCCGAGCCGGTGTCGAACGTGGCCAGGAGCTCCTTCGTCCGCAGGCTGTAGACGTAGATCTTCCCGGTCATGCCGCCGGCGACGTAGAGCTTGTCGCCCCTGATCTTCATGCCGACCGCGGACTTACCGGAAGCTCCGGGAATGAACTCGGTCACAGTCGGGTTGCCGACCGTGCCGCGGTAGATGGTGCCGTCGCCGGTCGCGCCGACGAAGAAGACTTTCCCCCCACCCCTCGTGGCGACCCCTTCCGGGTTGCCGTGGGTCGACGGGTCGAGTGTGAAGACCAGAGTCTTGCCCTTCCCGTGCTTGCCGTGCTTCCCGCCGCCGTGGTCGGCGAGGGCGGCCGAGCCAGAAGCCAGAGCCGCGATGCCGACGGCGACGACGAGGACGTTCCAGCGCTTACGCACGTGAACCTCCCGATTAGATGTCTCTGGGCGCCTACAGGCTATTCGACGGATCTATACGCGCTGCGGCGTCTCTCCGGATGTTTGAAGGAAAGCGTGAACGTCTGTGGCGAACTCTTCATGGTGCTGCGGCTGGACGAGCCGGTCGCCGCTTGAGTCAAGATCTCGAGAGCACCTTCACCGGCATGCCGACGAACGCGAAGTTGTACGTCCACCGAGCCACGCTGTAGAGCTGCCGGACCCAGCCGTGCGAGGCCGGATAGGCGGGCACGTCCGGATACTGGTGGAAGGCGATTCCACCCACGAACGGCAACGCCCAGGGGAGCCACTCGCGGAACGGGGTCGACCACCAGCGGACGATCTTGGCGTAAACCTTGTAGCTGCCGGGCGGGGTCGGCGTCGACGGCTTCCGGCTGGAGACGCTGATCGCGCGGATGACCACGTCGCCGTTGATGAGCAGGGCGACCTGCCGGTCGAGCAGGATCTCCGCGCGCTTCCCGGCGCCGCCGTGGGCGATCGGACCGGACGCGTCGCGGTGTCGAGCCGCGCGTTCGTCTTCGCGTCCATCAGCCCGGTACGCGGAAGCCGTTCCCACTTCTCGAAGCCGAGGATCGCGTTCTGCGTCGCCGGACCGAAGCGACCGTCGTCGTCGCCGTGGATCATGTACCCGAGCTGGATGAGCTTCTGCTGCAGCGCCTTCACCTCCGGGTCGGGCGGCGGAAGCCTGACCGGCGGCGGCTCGGGGACCGGCATGTTCGGGTCTGCAGGTTCCGGAAGCTGATCGGCTTCCCCGTGTTGACGCCGGGGAACCGGGCGACGGCGGCGCTGCACGTATCTTCTCGCGCCCAGACGGTTCGAAGCGGATCATCCGTCGCTCCAGGCCGGGTCGTCGACGAGCGGCGTGGGCGGTGCCGGGGCCGACGATCTGCCGGGCACGTTCGAGCGGTCGAGCGCCGATCGCATTGCCGGCGCGGTCTGGAGCGCATCCAGCAGCGCGTCGCCGTCCAGGCGCAGGAGCGTGCTGGACTCCGCCGTCGTCACGGTCGCGTTCCTGGGCGCATTGTCGAGCAGGCCCCGCTCCCCGAAGTAGTCCCCGGGGCCGAGCCGGGCAACCTCCTGGCCGTCGCGGTGGACGATCACGCTCCCGTCGACGATCGCATAGAACGCGTGGGCGGGCGCGCCCTCGACGACGACGTCTACCCCGTCCGGCAGAGGGCAGAACTGCGACGCCGAGGCGAGCCGCTCGAGGACGAGCCGGGGCACGCCCGCGGCGATCGGGAGCCGTTCCACGACCGCCACGCGGGCGGCCAGCTCCTCCGCGCGCCGGCGGCTGAGAGCGTCGAGCCCGCGGAGCCAGCCCAGGCAGCCGACCGTCGCGAGGAGCGTGGCGCCGCCGAGGATCAGGAAGCTGCTGCGCAGCGAGGTCGAGGCGAGCAGGAACGAGGCCAGCAGCGCGCCCGCCACCATCGCCCCGACGGCCACGGCCTCGACGACCCCCATCAGGCGCCCGAGCGACCCGGCGGGGGCGACACGCGCGAGCGCCGTCTCGGCGACCACCTCGCACGCGACGAAGCCGGCGCCGCCGATCAGCGTCACCGCGAGCGCGGCGGCGAGCTCCGACACCCCGGCATAGGCGAGCTGCGTGGCGCAGAACAGCCCGCCCGAGCCGACGACGATCCCGGAGACACGGTTGCTCCTGGTGAGCCGCGGGTTGATGCCCGCGCTCAGCAGGCCACCCGCCCCGCCGGCGGCGAGGAGGTAGCCGTAGCCGGCGGCACCGAGGTCGAGCCGGCGGGCTGCGTAGACAACGAGCTGGACGGTTTGCGCGCCGTAGGTCAGCTCGGCCATCCCGATCACGATGAGCAGCGGGACGACGAACGGCGTCGTCCTGACAGAGCGAAGGCCCTGCAGCAGGTGGGCCCTGGCGCTCTCGACCGAGCGCGCGCTCGCCGTGACGGCCGTACGGCTGATCGTCCAGATCAGGGCCGCCGAGACCGCGAACGTCAGCGCGTTGACGAGGAACGCGACCGAGTTCGGCCCCACCGCCAGCAGCACGGCGCCGATCGCGGGCCCGACCACGACCCCGAGGTCCTGCACCGTGTGCAGGAGAGCGTTCGCCGGCCCGAGCCGCGCCTCGCCGACCAGCCTCGGCAGTAGCGCCATCGACGCAGGCCGTTCCGCCGTCCCTGCCGAGGAGGCCAGGGCCGTCAGCACGAGCAGCAGCGCCACCGGGCCGTCGGTCTCCACCACAGCGGCGAGGGCGACCATCAGCGCGCCTCGCATCAGATCGCCGGCGAGCAGCACCGTCCGGCGGTCGTAGCGGTCGGCGACCACGCCGCCGAGCGGGCCGAGAACGACGTAGGGAACGAGCCGGCAGATCGTCGCCGCGCCGACCCAGCGCGCCGAGCCCGTTTCCGCGAAGACGGTGCCGAGCAGCGCCGCGTTGAACAGCCAGTCGCCAAGCTGCGAGACGGCGCTGGCCGAGATCAGGCGCCGCGCATCGCGGATCGCGAGGATCTCGCGGTAAGCGCCGCGGGCCGTCACACGGTGACGTTAATAACTAGTGGCGGAACCCCGCGGCCGACGAGGCGTCGTGGACGGGCACGGCCTGTTGCTCGAGTCGCGGCAGCTGCCGCTTCAGGTCGGCGAGCAGCAGGTTCGCCATGTCGTGCGTGAAGCCGCGGCGGACGACGACCCTCAGCGCGGCGAGGTCCTCGCGGTTCTTCGGGAACGTGTAGGCCGGCACCTGCCAGCCGCGCTCCCGGAGCGCGTTCGAGACGTCGAAGACGGTGAAGTTCTCGACCTCGTCCTTCACCTTGAACGCGAAGACGGGCAGCTCGTCCCCGCGGGTGATCAGCTCGAATGGCCCGAGCTCCTCGATCTCGCCCGAGAGCCGGGTGGCAACGTCCCGCGCGTACGCCTGGACGCGTTGGTAGCCGTCGAACCCGAGGCGCAGGAAGTTGTAGTACTGGGCGACGACCTGAGCGCCCGGGCGCGAGAAGTTGAGCGCGAACGTGGGCATGTTGTCGCCGAGGTAGTTGACCCAGAAGATCAGATCGTCGGGAAGCGAGGCGCTGTCGCGCCAGACGATCCAGCCGACGCCCGGGTACACCAGCCCGTACTTGTGCCCGGAGGCGTTGATCGACGCGACGCGCTCGAGCTGGAAGTCCCAGACCAGGTCTTCGTCGATGAACGGCGCGACGAACGCCCCGGACGCTCCGTCCACGTGGACCGGGACGTCAATCCCCGTCTCCGCCTCGAACGCGTCGAGGGCCTGGCAAATCTCCTCCACCGGCTCGTACGAGCCGTCGAACGTCGAGCCGAGGATCGCGATCACCCCGATCGTGTTCTCGTCGCAGAGCTTCACGGCTTCTTCCGCCGACATGTGGAACCGGTCGCCTTCCATCGGCACGAGCCGCATCTCGACGTCCCAGTAGTTGGCGAGCTTCTCCCAGCACACCTGAACGTTGATGCCCATCACGAGGTTCGGCCGGTCGACCGGCTTGCCCTCGGCCCGGCGCCGCTCCATCCAGCGGCGCTTCAGCGCGAGCCCGCCGAGCATCGCGGCCTCGCTCGAGCCGGTGGTCGAGCACCCAGTTGCCTCGTCGGCCTCCGGCGCGTGCCAGAGGCGGCTGAGCATCTGCACGCACCGCGCCTCGAGCTCCGCTGTCTGCGGGTACTCGTCCTTGTCGATCATGTTCTTGTCGAAGCACTCCGACATCAGCTTCTGCGCCTGCGGCTCCATCCAGGTCGTCACGAAGGTGGCGACGTTCAGCCGCGCGTTCCCATCGAGCATCAGCTCGTCGTGGATGATCTGGTACGCGACGTCCGGAGGCAGCTGCTCGTCGGGCAACGCATGCCGCGGGATCGTCGTCCCCTCGAGCCCGAACAGCGGCTGCACTGCGAGCTCTGCTGGGCGTTTGTGGTCTGTCTGCGGGTGCGTGAGGCTCATCTCGGCGATCCTTTCGTCGGCGTCCGCATCAGCCTCACCGACCGCGCAACACGCGGCCTCACCCGAATCGAACGATCTCGACGGCCCGGCGCTCTGAGATTCTGCACCCGTGTTCTTCCGCCTGAGCACCTGGGAGCTATGGCTGATCATCGCGGCGCTCGTGTTCGGTTTCGTGGCGGTGGGCTACGCGGCCGGCCGCCTGTTACGCACCCAGGAGACGCTGCGCGAGCCGGTCGGAATCGTGCAGGCCGCCTTCTTCGCGCTCGTCGGGCTGATCCTGGCCTTCGGCCTGACGCTGGCTCTCGGCCGCTACGACACACGCCGGGCCGCCGTCGTCGACGACGCCGACACGATCGGGACGACCTACCTGCGCGCCCAGACCCTGGCCGAGCCGGTGCGCAGCCGCTCGCTGCAGCTGCTCAGGCAGTACACGGACGCCAGCCTGGCGCTCTCGAAAGCGGTGCCGACCACCGCCGGGTTCGACAACGCGGTCGCCCACGAAGACGCGCTTCAGCGTCGGCTCTGGAGCCTGGCGGGGGACGCGCTCACGTCCGCGCCGCGAGACAGCGCGCCGCGGCTCTACGTCGAGACCCTGAACGAGATGATCGACCAGCAGACAGTGCGCGTCGCGGCGCTCAACAACCGGATTCCCAGCGCCGTGCTGGCGCTGGAGGTGTTCGGAGCGGCCTTCGCCTTCGGCCTGCTCGCGTTCTACACCGCCCTGCACGGCCGGGGCGCGACCACGGTCGTTCTTGCCGGCGGGCTCGTGACCGTGCTCCTGCTGGTGATCTTCGACCTCGACCGGCCGACCCGGGGCCTGATCCGCGTCCCCGACTCGCCGCTCGTCGCGCTTCGCTCCTCGATGAAACTCCCGCCGGCGGCGCGCGGGCCGACACCGTGAACCTCTACTGGGCGGCGCTGATCGTCGCGGGTGTGGCCACTGTCGCCATCACCGCCATGCTGCTCGTCCGCCGCCGGTCGCCCGAGGGCAGCTACTTCGAGGACGGCGACCGTGCCGCCGGCGTGTTCGGCGTGCTCGCGACCGGATTCGCCGTGCTGCTGGGCTTCGTCGTCTTCCTTGCCTTCCAGAGCTTCGACACGTCGCGCAGCGGCGCCGAGACCGAGGCGCAGATCATCGTGCAAGAGTTCGAGACGGCTCAGCTCATGCCCGCCGCCGTCCGTGGCCGTTTCTCGGGCGAGCTCGTCTGCTACGCCCGGTCGGTCGTGCACCAGGAGTGGCCGCGAATGGAGGCCGGCACCCTCACCGACGGATACAACCCCTGGGGGGTCGCCATGTTCGACACCCTGAAGACGGTCCAGCCACACTCGGCGTCCGAGCAGGCCGCGTACAGCAAGTGGCTCGACCAGCGCACTGACCGCGAGACCGCGCGCGCCGACCGCACACACGGTGCCGAAGGCGTGATCCCGACACCGCTCTGGATCGTCCTGGTGCTGAGCGCGGCGATGATCTTCATCTTCATGCTCTTCTTTGCCGACAGCGGCGAGCGGGCGATCGTGCAGGCGACCATGATGGGCAGCGTCGCGGTGGTGATCACCTCCACGCTGCTCCTGCTCTGGTTCCTTGACAATCCGTACTCCAGCGGGGCGGGCGGCCTGCGACCGTTCGCCATGGAGAGGACCGTCGAGCGCCTCACGCACGACACCGGCATCGCCGGCGCTCGGTTCGAGATCCCGTGCGACCTGCAAGGAAGAGGAGGTACGAGATGACCGCGAACAGACGAACCTCGACCGAAGAGGCGCGGCGCGTCGGCGACGAGATCGGCGTCGACTGGGACCGCTTCGACCTCGAGCAGTTCCGAGCGGGGATGGACGTCGAGTTCGAGCACGGCAGCCACGATCCGCAGACGGACGTCACCCACGACGACCCGATCGTGACCGGCAAGATCGCGCTCGCGCACATGAAGGAGTTCCCGGACTACTACGAGCGGCTCGAGCGGATGGAGAGTGAGGCCGAGCGCGACTGGGCGGGCAAGCTCCCGCCGGACTAGCCCGATACTCCGTGACGGTCAGCCCAGCCCTTCGGCCTCCTCGGCCTGCTCACCCGCCTCGACGATGTCGCCCTCGCTGAACAGGATCGCCTGGAGGGCGACCCGCCACTTCGGCGTGCGACGCAACAGGAACTCGAGGTCCATGCCGAAGTGCTTGAACTCCTCGGCCTGAGCGTTCTCCATGATCGCCTTCGCCTGGGCGTCCGGCTCGAGCGAGATCCGCTGCTCGTACCAGCCGATCGCCTCGGCCTCCTCGGTCAGCGACGCGATCATGCGAGCGAACGTCCTCGTCTCGGCGCTCAGCTCGTCGGCAGGCTCGTGGTACTGGTCGAAGCCCATCTCGCCTCCTTCTTCGCGGGGTCAAGAGCGATGGACCGTACCCCGCCCGGTTAGCCGGAAACGGCCAAGAGCGCCTCGATCGACGGCACGAAGTAGTAGGCGCCGGTGAGCGCGTGTGTGTAGCGCGTGAGCGCGTCGGGCGTCTCGACCATGCTGGCCAGCATGTCCGCGAGGGGCTTCTGCTCGGAGGCGAAGCCGACGAACATCGTCCCGTGGTTCGTGACCGTGCCGTAGGCCATGTTGCGGCGGAAGATGTGCCCGAAGCGGTCCTGGTCGGTGCTCGCGACGTGCGAGTCGGCCGGCTTGTCCTCGAGCTCGACGCTGTCGAGCTTCGTCCGGCCCATGGCGAGCTCTTGCTCCTGGACGGGCAGCGCCTCCCAGGCATCCGCGTCGTGCTCCCACTTCTGCAGCAGCAGGACGGTACCGCCCTCCCCGGCGCTGCCCTCGGGCACGAGCACATACCCGGGCGCCTCGACCAGCGTGGGGTTCTCGGTGCCGTCGATGAAGCCCGTCAGGTCGCGGTCGTGCTGGTACGACCAGCTCGATGTCTCCTCCGCGACCGTGGCGAGCCCGGCGAGCAGCCCGATCGCCGCCCGCGCGGTGTCGAAGACCACGTCGTAGGCGGCACCTGAGAGCCAGAGGACGGCCTCGTGCTGCGTCGCCGGCATGGTGACGCCGCCGGCGCCGCTCAGCTCGGCATTGAAGCCCTCGAGCCCGGCGGGCAGGCCGTCGGGGACGATCGAGCGCCAGAGCTCAGGGCGGAAACCGGCCACCAGGTTGACGCCGCCCATCGTCGTCCTGGGCTCGCGAAGCGACGCGATCACGGCCACCAGGTCGCGTTCGTGAGAACCGTCCACGGCCTCGAACTCGAGGTAGGCGTGGGAGCTCGTGCCGAGCGCGAAGATCCCAACCTGTGGATTCTTCATCGCCCGCCGATCATCTCACCGATTGCGCGGGCGCAGGGCGAGGCAGATACTCGCTGCGTGCTTCCGCTCTCGGATGGCATACCGGCGCGGCGCTTCCCCTTCGTCAACGTCGCCATCATCGTCGCCAACTTCGCCGTCTGGCTCTTCTACGAGCTGCCCGACCTGAACCACGCCGTCTTTCATGCGTCCTTCTATCCGTGCACCGTCAACGGCTCCTGCCACGGCCCCGAGTCATGGGGCTACAGCTGGATCACGTCGATGTTCCTACACGGCAGCTGGGACCACATCCTCGGGAACATGCTCTTCCTCGCCGTCTTCGGCAAGAACGTCGAGGACTCTTACGGGCACCTTCGCTACCTCGTCTTCTACTTCGCGGGCGGCTTCGTGGCGACGCTGACCCAGACGTTCTTCACGCTGATGTTCGGCAACGGCGCAGACGCGCGCGTGCCGAACCTGGGCGCGAGCGGTGCGATCGCGGCGGTGCTCGGGGCCTACTTCATCCTTTACCCGAACAGCACCGTCTTCGGCCTGATCGTCTTCTGGCCGGTCCGGATCTCGGCGATGTTCTTCCTCGGCTTCTGGTTCCTCTACCAGCTGTTCGAGGCGAACTTCGGGCTGCTCGAGTCCGGTGCTCACGGTGGCGGCACCGCCTTCTTCGCGCACGTCGGCGGCTTCGTATTCGGCGTCCTGGTGACCGTGTTACTCCGAGGACGGCTTGCGCCCGCGAGTGCGGGCGGCGTCCCGCTACAACAACCAATCTGACCGGCATGCACACCGCCACGATCCTGGTCGGCCTTGGAGCGTTCCTCGCCTGCGCGGTGGAGATGGTCGAGGCGCTGACGATCGTGCTCGGCGTCGGCACGGTGCGCGGCTGGCGCTCGGTGCTGATCGGCGTGGGCGCGGCGGCGGTCGTGCTGGCCGTGCTCACCGCCGCGCTGGGCCCGGCGCTGCAGGAGATTCCGATCGACGACCTGCGCCTGCTCGTCGGCGGCCTCCTGCTCGTCTTCGGGCTGCAGTGGCTGCGCAAGGCGATCCTGCGCTCGAGCGGCTACAAGCCGCTGCACGACGAGGACGAGGCGTTCAAGCGCGAGCGCGCCGAGGCCGAGGCGGCCGGCGTCGAGCGGCGGGCCGGGCTCGACTGGTACTCCTTCACCGTCGCCTTCAAGGGCGTCCTGCTCGAGGGACTGGAGGTCGTCTTCATCGTGATCACGTTCGGAAGCGCGCAGGGCCGGCTCGACGTCGCGATCCTGGGCGCGGTCGTGGCGCTCGTGGTCGTCGTGGTGGCCGGCGTGCTCGCTCGCGGTCCGCTCCAGCGGGTTCCGGAGAACACGATCAAGTTCGCGGTCGGCCTGCTGCTGACGAGCTTCGGCTGCTTCTGGGGCGCCGAAGGCGCGGGCGCTGACTGGCCGGGCGACGAGCTCTCGCTGCTCGCGCTGATCGCCTTCCTCGGCGGCTGCTCGTGGCTGCTCGTGCGGGCGCTGCGGCATCGGCGGCTCGCGGTCAGGCCAGCGGAGGCGAGCGTATGAAGTACGTGAAGGCCTTCGGCCTCTTCTGGTGGAACTTCATCGTCGGCGACGACTGGACGGTGGCGGCGGGTGTGGCTCTCGCGCTCGCCCTCGTGTGGGTCCTGAACGACTACGGCGTCAACGCGTGGTGGCTGCTGCCGCTCGCGGTCGCGCTGCTAACGGGGATCTCCGTCTGGCGGGCGGCGGGCCAGAGCGAGGAGGCCTAGCGTGGCGACCCCCGAGCGGGCCCAGGCCGCGCCGCCGCCGGCGTCGAAGGGAGCTTCGCCCTCGCGGCCGCGCTTCCACTTCTCGCGCGGCTGGATCCTGTTCGGCCTCGCGCTGCTGGCCTTCAACATCTACTTCAGCTCCCGGGCGACCGAGCCGTCTTCGCGCGTCCGCGTCCCGTACAGCCCGTTCTTCCTCAAGCAGGTGAACGCCGGGAACGTGAAGGAGATCACCTCGAAGGGCACGGCGATCCAGGGGACGTTCACCAAACAGGAGCGCTACCAGGGCTCCAAGCCGACGACGAAGTTCAAGACCGAAGTGCCGGCGTTCGCGAACAACGACGCGCTCTCGGCGCTGCTCGAGAAGAAGGGCGTCGTCGTCAACGCGCAGCCGCTGGACAAGGGACCGCCCTGGTGGGAGAGCCTCCTGCTCGGCTTCGGGCCGACGCTCCTGTTCCTGCTGCTGCTCTTCACGCTGATCCGCCGCGCCGGAAACGTCCAGAACGTGCTCGGCCAGTTCGGCCGTTCGCGCGCCCGCCGCTACCAGGTCTCGGGCGACCGCGTCACGTTCGCCGATGTCGCCGGGATCGAAGAGGCGAAGGCAGAGCTGACGGAGGTCGTCGACTTCCTCCGCCATCCGGAGAAGTACCAGAAGCTCGGAGGCCGGATCCCCCACGGCGTCCTGCTCTCCGGCCCGCCCGGGACCGGCAAGACCCTGCTGGCGCGGGCGGTTGCAGGCGAGGCCGAGGTTCCGTTCTTCTCGCAGGCCGCCTCCGAGTTCGTCGAGGCGATCGTCGGCGTCGGGGCGTCGCGTGTGCGCGACCTGTTCGCCCAGGCGAAGGAGGCCGCGCCGGCGATCGTCTTCATCGACGAGCTCGACGCGATCGGCCGCTCGCGCACGTCCGGCGCGGCGGGCTTCAGCGGCGGCAACGACGAGCGCGAGCAGACGCTGAACCAGATCCTGACCGAGATGGACGGGTTCGACTCCTCCACGAGCGTGATCGTGATCGGCGCGACCAACCGGCCCGACGTGCTCGACCAGGCGCTGCTCCGCCCGGGCCGCTTCGACCGCCGGGTGGCCGTGCAGCCGCCGGACCGCGCCGGGCGCGAAGCGATCCTGAAGGTGCACACCCGCGGGCTGCCGCTCGCGGCAGACGTCGACCTCGGCCGGATCGCCGCGACCACGCCCGGCATGGTCGGCGCCGACCTCGCCAACCTCGCCAACGAGGCCGCGCTGCTGGCCGCACGCCGGAACCACCAGCAGGTCGAGGAGTCGGACTTCACCGACGCCCTCGAGCGCATCGTGCTCGGCGCGGAGCGGCAGGTGCTGATGAGCGCCGAGGACCGCCGCCTGACCGCCTACCACGAGGGCGGCCACGCGATCGTCGGCATGCTCACGCCGGGCGCCGACCCGGTGCGCAAGGTGTCGATCATCCCGCGCGGCATGGCACTCGGCGTCACGTTCTCGGCGCCGGAGAGCGACCGCTTCAACTACCGCGAGCCCGAGGTGCTCGCGAGGATCAAGGTCGCGCTCGGCGGCCGCGCAGCCGAGGAGGTCGTGTTCGGCGAGACGAGCACTGGCGCAGAGTCGGACATCCAGCAGCTGACGGAGATCGCCCGCCAGATGGTCGGTCGCTGGGGCATGAGCTCGGCGATCGGGCCGGTGGCCGTCGTGCCCCGGGACGGCGCCGGGCCCTTCGCCGCCCCGGAGACCTCGGCCGACACGCAGCGGCTCGTCGACGAGGAGGTGCGGCGCGTCGTCGAGGAGTCGCATGAGCAGGTCCTGACGCTGCTGCGCGAGAACCGGGCCAAGCTCGATTCGCTTGCCAAGGCGCTGCTCGAGCACGAGACGCTGGACGAGGACGACGCCTACGCCGCTGCGGGAGTGCCCCGGACCGCCTCCGGCGGCGGCGACGCCCTCGAGGCGGCTGCCCGCTCGCGGATCGACTAAGTCGTCCCATTGGGGCGATGACTGACCCGGGACCGGCTGAGACACTCGGAATCGTGTCCCGGCTTCGGGCGATGGACGCCGACGTCGAGCGTGCGCTCGATCAGATAAACGTGCCCGCCTACGTGATCGACAGCCACGGGATCATCCGCTGGGTCAACCCGGCGGGTCAGCGCCTGGTCGGCGATGTCACCGGGCGGCAGTTCACCTCAGTGGTCGCGCCGGAGGAGACACGACGCGCGCGGGTGTCCTTTGCGCAAAAGATCGTCGGCAACGTCCAGGCGACCGACGAGGAGGTGGTGCTGCTCCAGGACGACGGCGACCGGGTCAACGTCGAGATCAGCGCCGTCCCGCTGTACGCGGGCGGCCAGATCATCGGCGTCTTCGGCCAGCTCGTCCACGTGGACGAGGAGCCTGACCGTCCGCCGCACCCGAGCCTGACGCCGCGGCAGGCCGAGGTGCTACGCCTGCTCGAGCGCGGTCATTCGACGTCGCAGATCTCGGGCGAGCTCCACCTCAGCCCGGAGACGGTGCGCAACCACATCCGCCACCTGTTTCGCGCGCTCGGCGTCCACTCCCGGATCGAGGCCGTCGCCGTCGCCCGGCATAGCCATCTGGCGCCGAGCTAGCCGCAGGACGGGCAGCGGCGGCTCGCGCCGAGCTGGCGGCCGCAGGAGGCGCACTTGCCCCGGTTCCGCCGCGGGAGCAGGCGCCGTTCCCGGAAGCCCATGCGGCACATCACCAGGCCGACGCCGATCGTCAGGAGCAGCGTCGCCAGGTGGGGGCTCGACGCGTTCACGTCGCGGAGCTCGGGGTGCCGTACTCGGCGGGCGGGGCACGGCCGACGACTTCGACCGCGAGCAGCAGGAGCACCGTGATCGCGAGAAGCACGATCAGCACGGTCAGCGAGGGGCTGTTCCAGAGCAGGAAGATCGCCGCCGGTACCAGGACCGCGCCCATGCGCAGGGCCCGCTTGTTGGCGGCGACCCAGTGGCCGAACGGCGTCGCCGCGACTCCGGACTTGCCCTGCGCCCAGCTCGTGCCGGACCCGAACCAGCCGCGGACCCCAACGGCGCTCTTGTACGGGCCGGTCACCCATGCGACGACGGCGACCAGCAGCGCCACCCCGGCGACGATCCGGACGCCGAGGCGCAGGTAATGCACGAGTGTCTCGTAGAACGCCGTGGCAGCGGGGTCGGGCAGGTTTGGGCCGACGACCTGGTCGAGGTAGATCGAGCGGCCGATCGTCAGCAAGGCGCCCAACACGACCATCGAGGCCGCGATCCCGAGCGACGCTTGCAGCAGCGTCCGGCGGCGGCGCCCGGAGAGAGCGATCGCGGCGGCGATCAGCGCCAGGACGAGCAGCGGCAACGCGATCGCGAGGGCCTTCAGCAGCCGCACGCCGCGCTGGCCGTTTTCGAGCTGCTTGGAGTCGAGGATGACGAAGTTCGACGGGATCGCGCTCGGCGGGATCCTGTCGAAGATGTCGATGCCCCGTTCGTGCAAGCGCTGCTCGATCTTCGCGAGCGCGGGCGCGAGGTTCACGACCACCTGGCCGTTCTTGGTCTCCACCAGCTTGCCGCCCTTGCCCGTCAGCACCTTGACGAGCTGCTTGTGCGCGCGGCGGTTGATCTCGACCCAGAGCCGCTGGAAGGCGTCGGAGGCGAGGAACCCCTTCGTCGTGTTCTCGACGAACGTGTGCAGCCCGGTCGTGACCGCTGGCGCGAGGAAGTCCGCGCGGGGCGGCAGCGCCTGCTCGGCCCTCGCCCTGACGTCGACCTTGGCGAAGAGCGTCCTGGTCACGTTGTCCGCGATCGCCGCCTGGATGCGCGGGTCCGAGGCGAGCGGCTTGATCGTGCGCACGTACCGGTCGGTCTTCGTGAGCTGGTTGTTGATCCAGATCGCGGTGCCGGCGATCGGGGCGAGCACGCACGCGATCACGACCAGGGTGACCGCGAGCTTGCCGTGCCTGTAGCCCTTGGCCTCCGAGGTCACTAGACCAGCAAATCGCCGCTCGGGCCCGGCTACATCGCCCCGAAGGGATGAAAGCCGCGCTAGGCGGAGGAAACAGGGATTTCGATTACGACGCGGGTGCCGCCGCCCAGTGGACTGTCGAGCTGCATCGTGCCGCCCACCGCCTCCGCGCGGTCGCGCAGGCCCTCCAGGCCCGACCCGGGCCGCTCGACCGCCCCGCCGGCGCCGTTGTCCGAGATCTCGACACGCAGGGTGCCTCTCGAGACCGAGGCCCACACCTCCACGAGCGAGGCGTCCGAATGCTTCTGCGCGTTCGCGATCGCCTCGGCGACGACGTAGTAGCCGACCGTCTCGGCCGAGGCATTCAACCGCTCGGTGGGGAGCTCGAGCAGGTCGACCTTGATGCTCGAATGCTGGGCGAGGCTCTTGATCGCCTCGGCGAGTCCGAGATCGACCAGCACCGCGGGATGGATGCCGCGCGCGAGCTCCCGCAGCTCGTCGATCGCAAACTGCAACTCCTGCTCGGCCTCCTTCAGGAGCGAGCCCGCCAGCGTCGACTCGGTTCGCACGATCCCGGCCGCGTCGCCTAGCCGCAGCGCCAGCCAGGTCAGGCGCAGCTGAGCCCCGTCATGCAGGTCGTGCTCGAGCCGGCGCCGCGCATCGTCGGAAGCCGAGATCACGCGCGCCCGGGAAGCGACGAGCCGCGAGGCGAAGCGCTCTCGCTCGCTGACGACCGCGGCCAGGCTTAGCGTCGAGAGCGCTGCGACGGCGATGAAGAGCTGCGTGTTGAGCACGCTGCGCGTGACCGACTCGAAGTGGAACGGGCCGTGGTAGTGCGTCACGTTCCAGACGGTGAAGACCGCGGTGATGGCGACGCCGAGCGTTGCGCCGCGCTGCCCGAAGCGAAGCGCGGCCCAGATCAGCAGCGGGAAGACCAGGTACATGACCGGGGTCGAGTTTCGCGAGGCGAAGGCGGCCAGCCCGACGACGGCCGTCAGGAGCACGGCAGCCTCGAGCCAGCGCTCGCGGCGCCAGCCCTTCGGCAGCGGCTGGTACCAGGCCAGCGCGAGCGGCACGACGAGCAGCGCGCCGGTGGCATCGCCGAGCCACCATGTGCGCCAGACGGTCGCGATGTCGTGAACGCCGATCACCCCGCCCGAGAGCAGCGAGGTCGCGCCGACGGTCGCGCTGACGGCTGCGCCTGTCGCCACCGAGACGGCGATTGCGCCGACGCCGCGCGGACTGGCGAGCGGCGAGCCGTGCCGAACTAGGCGCCGCAGCAGCAGCACCGCGATCACGACCTCGAGGATGTTCCCGCAGGTCTGGCCGAGCGCCGAGCCAAACGGCAGGACCGAGTAGTCGTTGGCGAGCAGGTCGCCGATCAGCACGCCGGGCCAGTAGGCGAGCCCGCCGAGGTAGAGGAAAGCGACGCCGATACCTACGGGCAGCCAGACGATCGCCGCCACCGGGCCGGAGAACTCCAGCAGGTAGCCGGTCTTGGCGCCCGCGTAGTAGAGCCCGGCGAGGCCCAGCACGCCCGCCGCGTACCGAGCCGGAGCGTGCGGAAGGCGGTCGACCCACGCTCGGTCGGCAGACTCTGACCGGTAGACGACCTCGGACATCCTCAGCGCCCTTCGCCCAGCAGGTAGAGCAGCGTCGCCTTCACGCGCCGGTTGACGTCGCTGTCCTCGGGCAGCTCGAGCTTGGCGAAGATCGCGTTGATGTGCCGCTCGACGGCGCGCTTCGTGATCTCGAGCGACTCGGCGATCGACGTGTTGCTGCGTCCTTCCGCGATCAGCGCGAGGAGCTCGCGCTCACGGGGTGTCAGGCTCTCGATCCCCGGGTCGCTCCGTTGGTTAGAGACGAGCTGGTCGACGATTCTCGAGTCGACGAACGAGCGGCCCGCGGCGACCTCGCGCAGCGCCCGTGCCAGCTCGTCCCGGTCCTTGACGCGCTCCTTGAGCAGGTACGCGCGCCGGCTCGAGCCGTTCTCGAACAGGCTGAGCGCGTAGACCGGCTCCGCGTGCTGGCTGAGGACGACGACGCCGACCTCCGGCGCCGAGCTCCGCAGCTCGCCGGCGTAGCGGATGCCCTCGTCGGTGTTCGTCGGCGGCATCCTGATGTCCGTCAGCACGACGTCGGGCCTGATTTCGTCGACGGTCGACCGGAGCTCGTCCAGGTCGCCGCACGACGCAACGAGCTCGACGTCGTCGATCGACCCGAGCACGTGGGTGAGCCCCTCGCGCGCGAGGAAGCTGTCGTCGGCCAGGACGACCCTGATCATGCCGCTGTCGTGGGGGTTGTCGTGACGCTCGCCTCCCTCGCGAAGTGTGTGCAGACCCCCCTGGGAAGCGCCCTGCCCGGACAGCGCAAGGCCGGAGCGGCCATCGGACAGAAACACCCGGCGCCGCTCCGCCTTTCCCGGACGCGGCCTCTGTTCATCTCCCGCCGCTCAGTAAAGCACAAGACCGGTGCTGACCGGCCTACGAATCGTGGTGATTTGCTCGGTATTTTCTACCGTGCAATCAGCGGATCCCCGAATAGCCGGATCCTCTGCGCCGGCGGATACTCGCGCGGAAGGGTTCCCCAGCCCTAGGAGGCCGCCCCGAGAATGATCGAGCTGAGCCGCGTGCTCACTCCCGCCGACCCTCGCAACCCCGAGCTGCGCCAGGCTGGCGCGAAGGCCGTGCTCGTCGGCCCACCCGCGCCGCCGCCTCTGCCGTTCGAGGTCGTGGACTCGAAGATCCGCGTGCCCGTGCCAGCGGCCGGCACGGTGTCTAGAACCGCGCTGGTCAACCGGCTGCGGGCCGCCGGCGCCTTTCCGCTGGTGCTCGTGGTGGCACCTGCCGGGTACGGCAAGACGACGCTCCTCTCGCAGTGGGCCCATCGGGACGTGCGGCCGTTCGCCTGGGTCTCGCTCGACGACGGCGACGACGACCCCGTCACACTGCTCCAGCACGTGGCGGCGGCACTCGACCGCGTCGAGCCGCTGCCGGCGTCGGCGCTGGAGCCGCTCACGCCGGCGCGCAGGCCCGCGCCGGCGCGCGCCCTGCACCGTCTCGGTGCAGCGATCGGCGCCCGCCGCGTTCCGTTCGTGCTCGTCCTCGACGGCGCCGACCTTCTCTCCGGCGACTCGGTCGCGGCGCTGGGGACGCTCGTCGGGCACATCCCGGCCGGGTCGATGATCGTGCTCGCCGGCCGCGTCGTGCCCGAGCTGCCGGTGGCGGCGCTGCGGGCGGGCGGGCCGCTGCTCGAGCTCGGGCCCTACGAGCTCGCGCTCAGCCGCCGGGAGGCCGAGCTGCTGCTCCGCGCCGCCCGGCTGGAGCCCGAGGACGACGAGATCAACGAGCTCGTCGAGCGCACCGAGGGCTGGGCGGCCGGTCTCTACCTGACCGCGCTGGCCGCCCGGGCGGAGAGCGACGAGCAGCCGGACGTTCGCTCCGTCACCGGGGCCGACCGCTACCTCGCCGACTACTTCCGCTCGGAGTACCTCTCGCGCCTGGCGCCGGAACGACTGACATTCCTGCGCCGCAGCTCCGTGCTCGAGTCGATGTCGGGCCCGCTCTGCGACGCGGTGCTCGACCGAAAGGGGTCGGCTCTCGAGCTCGCCTCGCTGGAACAGGAGAGCCTGTTCATCGTCCCGCTCGACCGGCACCGCGGTGCCTACCGCTACCACCACCTCTTCCGCGACCTGCTCCGGCAGGAGCTCGAGGACCGCGAGCCGGAGCTCGTGTCGGTGCTCAACCAGCGAGCGGCGGACTGGTTCGAGGCCCAGGGCGACGACGAGGCGACCCTCGACTACGCGCACGCGGCCGGCAACGAGAACAGTGCAGCGCGCATCCTCAGCTCGATCGCGATGCCCGTCTCGGCGTCGGGCCGGGTCGCGTCGGTCGAGTCGTGGCTCGACCGCTTCGACGAGGACGCGCTACAGCGCCACCCCGAGGTCGCGGTCGAGGGGTCTCGGATCCACGCCCTCCGCGGGCGGCCGGAGGAGGCCGAGGCCTGGCTGGCGGCGGCCGAGCGCGGTGTGCCGGCGAACGGGAAGGGCGCGAACACGAGGGCGTGCATCGAAGTCCTTCATGCGGCGATGTGTGCCGACGGACCCGAGAGCATGCTGAAGCGGACGACGTCGGCGCTCAGGAAGCTCCCGGACGACCATCCGTGGCGCCCGTGGGCGCTGGTCGTGAACGGCACCGCGCACGTGCTCCTGGGCGAGGACGAGCTCGCCGACCAGGTCTTCGCGGTTGCGGCCACCGGGTCCACGCAGCCCGAGAGCCACGCGCTCGCGCTCAGCGAGCGCTCACTGCTCGCGGCCGGGCACGACGACGAGCGGGCGGAGGCGCTGGCGCTCGAAGCGCAGCGCTTGATCGACGACCGCGAGCTCGACGCCTACCCCACGGCAGCGCTCGACCTGGCTGCCACCGCCCGCGCGCTCCTGCGCCACGGCCGCTGGGACGAGGCGCGCAAGCAGCTGACTCTTACGCAGCGGCTGGCGCCCTTCCTCACTCACGCGATCCCCTGGCTCTCGGTGCAGGTCCGGCTCGAGCTCGCCCGCGCCTACGTGACCCTGCGCGACCGCAACGCGGCGCACGCGCTGGTCGACGAGGCTCGCGCGATCCTCGCGCTCCGGCCGGCGCTCGGCGTGCTCGCGGAACAGGTCGCCGCGCTCGAGACCGAGGTCGAAGCCATGCCCGAGGCGGCCGGCGGCGGCACGTCGGGGCTGACGCGCGCCGAGCTGCGGCTGCTGCCGCTGCTCTCGACGCACCTTTCCTTCCGCGAGATCGGCGAGCGCCTGTTCGTCTCGCGAAACACGATCAAGACGCAGGCGATCTCCGTCTACCGCAAGCTCGGCGTCTCGAGCCGCAGCGACGCAATCGCCAGGGCCGCGGAGCTCGGCCTTGTCGACGCGGGAACCGGCAGCGCCGCCCTAGGGCCCGCCGGCGACGTCGAGTCCGCGGTCTCCTAGGCCTCGGCCCGCAGCCGCTCGTACTCCTTCTGGTGCCGCTTGTCGTAGATCCAGCCCCACAGCAGCACGAGCGCGGAGAAGAAGATAATTGCGCCGATGGCGCCCCAGCGGTACCACGCCGCGTCGACCAGAAGGAAGAGGATCATGGCGGCGATCCCCCCGAGGATCACGATCCCGATCAGCTTGAACCAGAACTTTGCTCCAAGTCCTTCTTCCACGTTCCGCTCCTTTGCTTGCTCAAGCCGAGCGTGGCAGCGGCCTTTCCCGGCGGCATCGTCCGAACCGGGTGATGTCCGTCAGGCTGGCGCATCTGCGACGGTGACAGTGCCGTCCTCCTCCGGAGCGGCGGCGGCGGCACGAGCGCGCGCCAAGTCGCGGCTGATGTGGACGACCGCCGAGGCGATCGGCGCAGCCAGCACCAGCCCGAGCATCCCGAAGATGCAGCCGGCCCCGATTGTCAGCACGAGCACCGCGAGCGGGTGCAGGTTGAGCGCCGCGCCCATCGCGAAGGGCTGGAAGATGTTCTGCAGCAGCCCGTTGGCCAGGATCACGACCAGGAGCATGATCAGCGCGGTCGTGGTCCCTTCCGAGCCCAGCGCGATGATGACTGCGAAGGCGCCCGCGACGAACGCCCCGATGTAGGGGACGTAGGCGGTCACGAAGGTGACCACCGCGATCGTGCCCGCCAGCGGCACGCCGAGTACGAGCGCGGCGAGGCCTACGACCAGCGCGTTGAATGCCGCGACGATCGTGACGCCTTGGAAGTAGCCCCTCAGCGAGCGCAGCATCCCGCCGGTGATCAGCTCGGCGACTGGCGTGGGCACGCCGAGATGGCGGTCGACCCACCTCCTCATCGTCGGACCGTCCTTCATCAGGAAGAACACACTCAGCAGCGTGAACGAGAGCCCAAAAGCGAGCGAAGTCAGCCCCTGGATGCCGTTGATCACGCCGTGGACCAGTGTCGAGATGATCTTCGGGACGTCCTGCTCGACAGTCGACTTGGCGCTGGAGGAACCTGACGAGTTCACCCCCAGGTCCTCGAGCCAGCCCTGGGCCTTGTCTGCGGCAGCACTCGAATCGGCCGAGATCGAGTCGTTCTGGGAGGTAATCCCACCGATCACGAGGACGCCGACGAGCACTGCCAGCGCGACGAGACCGAGCAGGACCAGGGCGGCGGCAGCCGCGCGCGGCATGTGGCGGGCGAGCGAGCTGACGATCGGCATCGCCACGGTCGCGACGATCGTCCCCGCTACCAGCGGGCCGACGATGGTGGACGTCGTACCGAGCAGCCAGGTCAAGCCGGCGAGCAGCGCGAAGACGCCGACGAGCAACCACGACGTCCTGCCGAGGTCCTTCAGCCAGCGCGGCGCTGAAAACGTCGACTCGAGCTCCCCGGCGTCGCCGGAGCCCAGCTCGAACGACTGCGACTCCGCGGCCGGTCGCTTCTTGCCCAGGTGCTTGAGAAAGCTCACGGTTCGATGCTTCGTACCTTGACCGAGCCGCCGGTCGGCACCACGCCCACACCTTGATCGTTTACGAAATTCACCCGGTCGGCATGACGGCGGTCCGGCCGCCGGGCGCGACACTGCGTCCGGAAGGACGTGAGCAGCATCTCCGAGCCTCAAGTCGAGCGGATCGACGCGCTGTTCGTGCAGAGCGCGACGGCCTTCACCAGCGGGCCGGGAAGCATCACGCTCCACGGCCTGGCCGACTCGACGGTCTACTTCGCCGACCGGCCCCGGCGCGAGATCGGGCATATCCCGTCGCATCGCTTCGTCGAGCTCTGGGAGTCCGGCCCGAGCAGCTTCGCCGTCGACCCTCCAAACGCCGTGCTCTCGTTTCTCGAGCAGGAAGGCGAGTCGCCGGACGACGCCGTGGTCGTGTTGCGCGAGCCCCGGCTCGAGCAGGACATGCTCACCTACGACGTGGAGATCCTCGACGGCACGCTGCCGGCCCGGTACGGGCCGTGCGCCCTCTTCATCGACGTTTTCGGACGTCCTCTGGCTCCAGTGGCAAGTCCGAAACCTCCAAAGAGCTAGCCGCTTCGACGAGGCTCCTGCGGCGGTGCCGCCGCCAGGTCGCGGCCGCGATGGCTCCGAACACGAGCGTCGGCACGATCGTGAGGAAGCGGTACACCAGCACCGAGGCGACGACGCCGGCGTGGTTGCCGCCGAACCCCGCCAGCACGGAGGTCAGGCCGAGCTCGACAAGCCCGAGCCCGCCGGGCGTGATCGGGATCGAGCCGAGCACGCGGGCCAGCGACCAGCCCGCGAACGCCTCGGTCAGGGTCACCTCGTCCTCCCCCACCCCGAGGGCGCGCAGGCAGACGAGCAGCACCAGGAACACGGTCAGCTGGCCCGCGAGCGTGGTGAGCGTCAGCAGGTGCCAGCGCCTGCCGAGCAACCCGATCGCCCGGCCCCGGAAGCGTGCGAGGCTCTCCCCGCTCCAGCCGACCGGTCCGCGGCGGACGAGCCCGAGCACCCGGTTGAGCACGCGGGCCGCGAGGTCGCCCACGCGGCGCGCCATCTTCCGGCTCGCCAGCGCGAGCCCGAAGGCGCCCGCCACGACGACGAACACGGCCAGCCCGATCGTCGCGATCGTCTGCAGAGCGGCGGCGTCCCCGCCGGTGAGCGTCAGCAGCGCGAACGCGACCGCCGGCAGGCCGAGGATCGCGAGCTGGTTCCAGATCCCGGTCAGCGTCACGGCGAGAGCGACCTCGTCGGCATGAAAGCCCCAGCCGAGGAGCATCGCCGCCGAGATCCCGATCCCGACCGCTGGACCGCCCGGAGCGATGTAGGTCGAAGCGGTCGAGGCCTGCGTCACCGTCTCGGCCGACCAGTAGCCGAGCCCCGGCAGCGCCGTCATCCAGGGCGGGCCGAAGGTGGCCAGGTTCAGCACGACCGCCGCGAGCAGGACGGCGACCCACTCCCAGGAGAGCGTCTGCACCTGATCCCAGACCTCGCTGTAGTTCGCGAACTGCGGCAGCACGAAGACGAACGTCCCGCCGATCACCGCCACCGCAAGCCCGATTGCGAGGCCGCGCTTCACCCAGGGCTTCAACGCGCCGCCTCGAGCTCGAGCGTCTCCCCGATCGCGAGCACGCGGACGTCGACCTCCGCTGCCAGCTCCGCGGCCGCCCGGGCGAACTCACGCGCCGGCGCGTCGTCAGGCCGCGCGGCGAACGGCGTGCGATAGGTGCCCCAGTGGACCGGGACCGCGATCCGCGGTCGCAGCAGCCGCAGCGCCTCGGCCGCGCCGCGCGGGTCGAGGTGGCCGGGCGGCAGCTTCGGGCCCCAGCCCGAGACCGGGAGCACCGCCACATCTATCGGCCCGAGCTCGGCCATCCCGTCGAAGAGGTCGGTGTCGCCGGCGAAGTACACGCTCGTCGAGCCCTGCACCACGTAGCCGAGCGACTCCGTTTGCGCCGAGAACGGCCCGCGGGTCGACTCGTGCTCTGCCGGCGTCACGCGCACGGGAAGCCCGCCGAGCTCGACCTCGTCGCCCGCGTCGGCCTCCAGCACCTGCGAGTGCCCCCAGCCCCGCAGCAGCTTGCCGGCGCCCGTCGGCGCGACGATCGGGAGCGACCCGTCGAAGCGGCCGAGCGAGCCACGGTCGAGGTGGTCGAAGTGGGTATGCGAGACGAGGATCCCGTCGACGTGGCCGGGATCGACGGCCACGTCCCGGCGCAGGTGCCAGATCCGCCGGCGCAGCACGGGATCGGTGACCAGCCGCGCGCCGTCGATGTCGATCACGACGGTGCTGTGCCCCAGCCAGGTGAGCGCGCTCAAACCACGTCCTCCCGGATCGAATACCCGGCTGCGGCCACGTTCATCACCCCCTTCGGATGAGGCCCGGCGCAGGGTCTCACGAAACAATCGCCCGGAGCGCCGGTGATCAGCAGCCGCGAACAGGCCCAGGACGTTCCGAGCTGGCAGCCGAGCCGGCCGAAGTTCAGGCCGCTGCACCTCCTGGTGGCATGGCTCGTCTCCGCCGCAGCCCTGCTCGTGGCCGCCTGGATCGTCCCCGGCGCAGCAGTCAACGGTTTCCTGGGCGCGCTGGCTGCCGCGCTGGCGATCGCCGTCCTGAACGCGATCGTGCCGCCCTTGCTGGCCGCGCTGCGCCTGCCCTACATGGCGCTCACCGGTCTGCTGCTGATCCTGATCGCCGACGCGCTGATGCTGCTCGCCGCCGACCGCATCACCGACCACGACCTGCAGATCGACTCCTTCTGGTCGGCGCTCGGGGTGGCCTTCGTGGCGGCGGCGGTGACAGTCGTGCTCGACGCCGTCCTGGGCACGAACGACGACGACGCCTACACGCTGCGGGTGACCCAGCGAATTGCCAGGCGCTCGGGCGACCGTACGGTCACCGACGCGCCAGGGATCCTCCTTCTCGAGATCGACGGGCTCGCCCTGCCCGTGTTGCGGCGCGCGTTGCGGGACGGCAGCGCGCCGACGATGGCCCGCTGGGTCGAGGAGGGCACGCACCGGCTCGCCGAGTGGGAGACCGACCTTTCCTCCCAGACCGGAGCGAGCCAGGCCGGGATCCTGCTCGGCTCGAACGACGACATTCCCGCCTTCCGCTGGGTCGAGAAGGAGACCGCGAAGCTGGTCGCCTGCTCGGGGCCGCCCGACTGCGCCGAGATCGAGCGGCGGCACGCGTCCGGGCAAGGCCTGCTCATCGATGGCGGCGCCAGCCGCGGGAACCTGCTCTCGGGCGAGGCCGACAAGGTGATCCTGACCGTCAGCCGCATGGATGCCGAGAAGCGCGCGAACCCGGGCTACCGGGCCTTCTTCGCCAACGGCTTCACCGTCGTCACGACGCTCGTGCTCTTCTTCTGGGAGATCGCGCTCGAGTGGTCCGCGGCCGGCCGGGCGAAGCGGCGCGACGTCAGGCCTCGCGGGCACCGGGGCGGGATCTACCCGCTCCTGCGAGCGACGCTCTGCGTCGTCGTCCGCGACCTGATCGTCTACAGCGTGCTCACGGACATGATGCAGGGGCGGCCCGCGATCTACGCGACCTTCTCGAGCTACGACGAGGTCGCCCACCACTCGGGGCTGGAGCGGACAGACACGCTCGAGGCGCTGCGCAAGCTCGACCAGCAGTTCGCGCGGATCGAGCGGGCCAGGGCCTACGCGGCGCGTCCGTACGAGATCGTCGTGCTCTCGGATCACGGGCAGACCCAAGGCGCGACCTTCAAGCAGCGGAACGGCTACGGGCTCGACGAGCTCGTCGCCCGCTCGCTCGAGAACGGCGCCGACGTGGCCAGCCTGGCTGACGGCGACGAGAACCACAGCAACGTCGGCAACGCGCTCGGGGAGGCGACCGGTAGCACCCAGAAGCGGAAGCTCCCCAAGAACGACGTCTCCGACCGCGACGTGGTCGTGCTCGGCTCCGGAAACCTCGGGCTCGTCTACCTGCTGGACGAGCGCCAGCGGCTCACGCGCGAAGAGATCGACGAGCGGCATCCGCGCCTCCTACCGGCCCTGCGCGAGCATCCGCACGTCGGCTGGCTGCTCGTCCGCTCCGAGCGCGACGGCCCCGTCGTGCTCGGCGGCAACGGGACGCACTACCTCGCCGACGGCCGTGTCGAGGGCGAAGATCCGCTCGCGAACTTCTCGCCGAACGCACCGCGGCACCTGCTGCGCACCGACGGCTTCGAGCACGTGGCCGACATCATGGTCGGCAGCTTCTACGACCCCGCGCTGGACGAGGGGTGCGCCTTCGAGGAGCTGATCTCGTTCCACGGCGGGATCGGCGGAGCCCAGACCCAGCCGTTCCTGCTCGCCCCCGTCGAGCTCCCGCTCCCGGAGGAGCCGATCGTCGGCGCCGCGGCGGTGCACGGCGTCCTCTCCGACTGGCGCCGCCGGCTGAACGGCCCGCCCTCGACCGACGTGGCAGAGACCAGGCCGCTCGGTGCGGTAGCGCCTTGATCGTGGGATCGGAGACCCGGCACACCCGCGTCGCGCGCCTTCGCGCGGCGCACAGCTACGGGCTCGTGCTCGGCCTGATCGTCGTGGTCTTCGTCTTCACCTCCGTCGCCCCGGACAGTTCGTGGGCCGACAGCACCCTGGTGCTGCTCCAGAGCCTGACGCTCGTGACCGCGCTCTGGACCTCGGGCGTCGCCCAGGCCGACTCGAAGATCAGCATCGGCTTGATCGCGCTCGCGACCACGTCGGCGGTGCTGCTGCTCGTCTTCGGAGGGACGTTCTTCGAAGCGGTAGTGCTGGTGCTCGCCGGGCTGCTAACCCTGGCCACGATCCTGACGGTGGCGCTCGGAATCGTCGACCAGGGCGAGGCGAACGTGAAGGCCGTCTCAGGCGCCGTTTGCGTTTACGTCCTGATCGGGCTGCTGTTCGTCTTCCTCTACGGAGTCATTGCCGTGGTCAGCTCGGACGACTTCTTCGCCCAGGGAACCGACGGCAACCGCTCGCTGCGCCTCTACTTCAGCTTTGTGACGCTGGCGACGCTGGGCTACGGCGACTACACCCCGGCCCACGAGCTCGGCCGGACGCTCGCGATCGTCGAGGCCCTCTTCGGCCAGCTCTACCTGGTGACAGTGATCGCGCTGCTCGTCTCGCGGATGCGCGGCAGGAACGCTACGAGCTGAGCGCCTTGCAGGCCGGAGCGTCCCGGAAGCCCTGTTCGAGCTCCCCCTTGGAGTCGGCCTGCTGCAGCGAGGAGGCAGCCGCGGCGATGTGCGTGCTCATCGTCGAGAGCGACGTTGCGATGCCCGAGGCGGCGGCCGCCGCGCCGCTCGCGCCCGAGCCGGAAGCCTTGTCGGCGGCGCTCTGAAGCTCGTCCACGTCGCTCTTGACCTGCTCCGAGAGCTTGTCGATCGCCGCCTTGGCCTCCTGGCCGGCGTCGGTGTTCGGCTTGCCGAGGTCCTTCAGGTCTTCCGAGAAAGTCTTCGTGGCGTCCTTGATGTCGGTGGTCGCGTTCTTGAGGCTGTCCTTCGAGAGGCTGCCGCTCTGCAGCGACTGGCCCGCCGACTTGACCGAGTCGGACCAGGTCGTTATCGAGCTGCAGAGCCCCTGCGCCCAGTCCTTCGGCGAAGGCGACGAGCTGCTGGAGGACGAGCCGCCACCGCCGCAGCCGGCGACGAGCACGACCACGGCCGCGAGAGGGGCGAGTGCCAGCTTCACGCGCACAACCCTACTCGGCTTCCGCCCGGCGGCGCATCACCCTCTCCGGACGAACTCTTTAGGCCGTCAGCCCGGCGATCCCGTTCCGCAGCAGCGAGAGCGCGAGCAGGACGACGATCACGGCCGCGACGTTGCGCGCGTTGCGGTCGAGCCAGCCCCGGACCGAGCCCAGAGTGCGCTTCGTCCAGGCCGGGGCGACGAGCAGCAGCACGAGGGCCGCCAGCAGCGGTAGCAACGAGACGACCGTGAAGAAGATCCAGTTGACGATGTACTGGGTCGCGCTCGGGTCGAGCTCGGAGATGTCCTTCAGCGCGATCGGAATGAACGCCCCCGGGTTCGCGAGCGCCGCGCCCGCGCCGGCGATCGCGACGATCGGCGAGGAGGCCACCTTCTGGATCTGGTCGATCATTCCGGCCGTGCGCTTGGGATTCGGTGGCCGTCGCAGCACCCACACGACGAAGCAGATCAATCCGAGCGCGAGCACCACGTCGAGCACCGCGACCCAGGTCTTCGGGGTGCTCGGCGTCCGCGAGGCAGCGGCGTTTCCGAGCACGAAGGCGGCGACGATCCCGATCCCGAGCGTCGCCGTGAGCGCGCCGAGGTAGAACCAGAGGCCCGTCCGGAAGGGGCGGTCGGAGAGGACGAGCACGAGCACCGAGAAGGTCAGCGTCGTCGGCGAGAGCATTGCTGCCAACGCGGTCAGCGCCAGCTCGCCGTCGATCCAGCCCAAGCCGCCTAGGCCTTAGGACTCGGCATGCTTTGCCGCCCGCTTCGTCTCTTTGCGCTCGGCACGCGCGGCCTTCTGCTCGGCGGCCTTCGTCTTCGCGTCTGCATAGGAGCCCTGCACGAGCTCCTTGCCGCCCGTCCAGCCGAAGACCCAGATCACGAGCAGGATCGCGAAGAGGATGTTCCAGGCGGTCGTCACCAGTTGCTGCGCTACCGAGTAGGCGGTCGCGGTCGTCGGATCGGCGATGCCCTTCAGCGAGGCGACGTTGAACGCCTGGTTGACCCCCGCGCCGCCGGGCGTCACCGAGGTGACGTTGGCGATCGAGTTGCCCCCGCAGAGCCGCATCAGCGTGTCGAAGCTGACGGGGATGTCGTAGGCGGTGAGGAAGACCGCCATCACCCCGAGGCTGGCGATCCAGCCGAGCAGTGACGGGGTGAAGACCCGGACGAAGTACTTGCGCGGCTCGCTCAGGATGCCGCCGCCCTCCTTGGCGTCGTCCCACCAGTGGACGACCTTCGGCCAGAACGCGCGGAGGAGCAGGTAGATCAGGAAGGCGCCGCCGAGGAGCAGGATCGCCGTCGCCCACGGTCGCTCGTGCACGAAAGCGAACTTGATGTCGAACGAGCCGCCGACCGACAGGAAGAGGTACAGGTACGTGAACGCGCCGATCAGCGTGAAGAAGATCTTCTCGACGACGTAGGCGCCGAGCACGCCGGAGAAGGTCGCGCCCGCGATGATCGTGGTGAACATCAGCAGCATCACGAAGGTGCCGATGTTGGCCGGCAGGAACCCGTTCAGCGCCACCGAGGTCGCGTAGCACGCGAGCACGACCTTGAAGCTCGTCGTCGGGTAGGCGTAGCGCAGGATCGCGTACCAGGCGTAGGCGGTCAGCGTCGTCTGGACAGTCTTGAGCGCGACGCCAGCGATCACGTACGCCGCCGAGATCTCGGTGATCGTGTCCCAGAGGTCCGAGAACCAGCCGCGGATGTCCCAGCCGAGCAGGTCGGCGGCGGCGCCGATCACCACGATCAGGACCGCCCAGATCAACAGCCGCCGCAGGTTGACGTGCCCCCGAGGGGCCGGCGGGGCGGCAGCCTGTGTCTGCGAGACGGTCATCGTCGGGCCGTTCGGCCCCCGACCGTCCGGCGCCGTCCCCAGAGCGCTCGGCGCCGGACGGGTGTCAGGGGATCACGAGACGGTGCGTGTCATCACCGTCTTGTCTTCGGGCGGCCTGGCGATCATGTACACCAGCACGCCGATCAACGGGAGGAAGATGACGAACACCGTCCATCCCGCCTTCGCCCAGCCGGACTGGTCGCGGCGGGCGAAGTTGTCCGCCAGCACCATGATCAGCAGCCAGATCCAGATCACCCAGGCGAAGAAGATGAACATCGTCCACATGATGTCCAGGAACGGGTAGTCGGTCTTTGCCAGAACTGCGAGCACTGCGCTTCTCCCTGGTCGCGGTCGTTGGTGCGTCCAACCTCCCGCGCTGCGCGTTTCGCGGCATCGTCCGAACGGGATGAGGCGTCGCCTTTTCCGCGCGACGAGGATCCCGGCATCTGTCGCTGGCTCGCATATTCGGGTTCGCCGGTCCTCGTCGAGGAGCTGCTCTACAACCGCCAGAACTCGCTGATCGTCCAGAGCCTGCACTCGCGGCTCGGCGCGGAGGAGACCAACGGCGACGGCTTCGGGCTCGGCTGGTACGGAGAACAGGACACGCCCGGCGTCTTCCGCAGCATCGAGCCGGCCTGGAACGACCGCAACCTGCGCGAGCTCTCCGGCCAGATCAGCTCGGGGCTCGTGTTCGCGCACATCCGCGCCTCGACGGGCTCGCCGGTCCAGCAGACGAACTGCCACCCGTTCCGGCACGGCCGCTGGCTGTTCATGCACAACGGCTTCCTCGACGGCTTCCACGACACCAAGCGAGACCTCGCGCTCGCCGTCGACCCGGCGCTCTACCCGGAGATCGAGGGCACGACCGACACCGAGCTGATGTTCCACCTCGCGCTCACGTTCGGGCTCGAGGACGATCCGCCTAAGGCGGTGGCCCGCATGGTCGGCTTCGTCGAGGCGACCGGCCATGCGCACGGCGTCGAGTTCCCATTCCAGGGGACGATCGCGACGACCGACGGGGAATGCATCTGGGGGTTCCGCTACTCGAGCGAGGGGAAGTCGCGCTCGCTCTTCTTCAGCACCGACCTCCGCACGCTGAAAGAGCTCTACCCCGAGAATGAAGAGATCCGCGGCCTCGACGACGAGTCCCGGCTTGTCGTCTCGGAGCCGCTCGGCGACCTGCCCGGCGCGTGGAACGAGGTGCCCGAGGCCTCGTACGGCGTGATCCAGCCGGGCCAGGACGAGATGCATCCGTTCGTGCCGACGACGGACGCCGTACCCGCCTAGGTGCCCGCGGACGCCGGAAGTACGAAGGGCGGCTCCCGCTTCGGAGCCGCCGGCCGGCTGGCGTTCTACCCGGCCCGCGTTGCGGCGCGCGCGTCTCGCGGGCCGCTCGAGTCGGCCCTCGCGGAGTCGTTCCCCGAGGAACTGGTGGACTCCCTCGTCGAGCACCGCGTGCTGGAGCGGATGGCGGCGGAGCTGGCACGAACCGGCGCGCTCGACCGCATGGTCGACGAGGCGCTCGCGAGCCCGCGGACGAGCGAGCTGGTCGACCGGGTGATCGCAAGCCCGGAGCTGAGGCGGGCGGTCCGCGAGATCGCTGCCAGCCGCGAAGTGCGAGAGGCGGTCGCCCAGCAGACGACGGGGTTCGTGGAAGAGCTCGCCGACGAGGTTCGGCGCTGGGCACGAAGCCTCGACGGCCGGATCGGCCGGCGGCCCACAGGCGCGACGCCGTACGGTGGTGTGGTCACGCGCGCGCTCGGCCTGACGGTGGACGCGCTGTTGATCGTGCTCGTCTTCACGGCAATCTCGGGCTTCGTCGCCCTGATCACCTCGCTCGTCGGCACCCTCCGCCCCGCGTGGCTCGTAGGCGGACTGCTCGGCGCCGGCTGGGTGCTGGTGGGCGGCGCCTACTTCGTGATCTTCTGGAGCGCCGCCGGTCGCACCCCAGGGATGCAGCTGCTGCGAGTGCGGGTGCGCGTCAGCTCAGGCGGGCCGCCCGGGGTCGGCCGCGCGATCGTGCGTGCGCTCGCCACGTGGATCTCGATCGTGCCCTGCTTCGCGGGCTACCTGCCGGTGCTGTTCGACGCTCGGCGGCGCGGCCTACCCGACCTCGCCGCCGGCACCGAGGTCGTCTATTCCGAGCCAGGCGGGTAGAGAATCGCCTTGACTCGCTCGATCGCGGCGCGCTCGGCGTCGCTCACCGGCTGGCCGCCTTCCTTGTGCGCCTCGGCGACCCGCTGCGCGACGTCCAGCGCGAACTTCCGGTACGAGTCCACCTCGGCGGCGGTCGCCTTCTGTTCGAGCAAGGCGACCGCCTCCGTCAGTCTGCCGAGGCCCTGTGCGTCGAGCTCTTCGGGTGTCTTGTAGCGCTTGAGGTCCGGCTTCTCGCCCACCAGCGCGTCGAGCAGCTCGCTCTCGCCGTGCGCCTGCCGGGCCTCCGTGTACGCCTTGGCGAGCGCCCACGACTCGCGGAAGCTGCCGCCCTTCTCGGCCGTCATGGCCACCAGCGCCGCGGTCGGCGGGCCCTCGCGCACGAGCTCCCACTCCTCGGGCGTGAAGTCGGCCTTCCCCGTCATGTCTTCTCGGCCGACGCGAGCGCCCCCACCGCGACGAGATCGGCCACGTGGATCCACGCGTCGGAAAGCGTCAGCCCTCCGGCCTGCGCGATCTTGTCTCGCAGCGGGATCGCCCAGCGGTGCTCGAGCAGGGCGACCGCCGCGGCGGTTCCGTCGGGGATCGCGTCACCCAAGTACCAGACCGCGTCGTCGTCGAACACGTGGCCGTCCTGGAGCTCGGCCGCTCCCGCGAGCGCCCCGTACTCTGCGCCTTCCTCGCCGTCGGCGCCGAGGCCAACGAGTGCCCCGATGATCGCGCCGAACTCCTGCGCCTCCTCCGCGTTGAGATCGCTCCGCTGTGCGACCTCGATCTCGCCGTCCTCGTTCTTCTTCACGAACAGGAGATCGATCAGCCGCACGATGTCGTGCTCCTTCAGCCGGTCGAGCTCCTTCATGATCGAGCCGTCGAAGTTGTCGCCCGTGAAGCCCACGATCAGCATCTGCACGGGGCCGAGGGTCAGGCCCTCATCGGTGTGGGTGGGGAGGCTGCTCACATGCCCTGCAGAAGCTTCTGCTTCTGCACCTCGAACTCGGCATCGGTCAGCACGCCCTGCTCGTGCAGCTGTCCGAGCTTGCCGAGCTGCTCGATCGTGTTGTCGCTCATCCCGCCACCGCCGCCGCCCTGGGACTGCTGGGCCTGCTGCTGGTACTCCAGGTCCTCCAGCCGCGCGTCGCGGTCGGCGTCGGCGTCCCGGCCCTCCTGGGACCGCTTGCCGGCGTGGTAGGCCACCCCTCCGACCATGGCCGCCCGCATCAGCGGGCGGCGTCTTCGCATCCTCATCGCTTACCGTCCTTTCGCTCGCATACCTGCGAGGGAATCGTCCGGCGAGCGGCATCCGGGGGCATCGTCCGATCAGGATGATCGGGCCCAGCGGCCCGGGGACTAGTCTCGCGTGAGATGGCGCTGCTGATCTCGATCCTGCTGGCGTTCTTCGTGCCGTATCCGTGGAACGTGCTCCTCGTCATCGGCGGAGCATCGGTCGAAGTGCTCGAGGTGATCTGGGGCCGCCGCCTGGCGAAGCGCTGGCGGCCACAGACCGGAGCCGAGGCGATGATCGGCGAGCACGCCGAGGTCGTGACGGCCTGCCGCCCGACCGGCCAGGTGCGGATCAACGGCGAGCTCTGGGAGGCGACCTGCGCGGCCGGCGCCGACGTCGGCGAGGAGACGGTCGTGCGGGCGATCGACGGCCTGACCCTGATCGTCGAGCCCGCGCCCGCCGCCGAGGTTCATCCCATCGGGACGATGTAGCCCCGCGCCGGCTCCGTTTCCCTGGCCGCAAACGAGCGGAAGGAGGACCGGATGGCCTACGACGCCCCGAGAGCCGACATGGACTCGTACGACGTCGCCGGCAGCGGCTGGTTGACCTTTGCCGCGACGCTGCTCGGGCTGGCCGGCACGTTCAACATCATCGACGGGATCGTCGGGCTGTCGAAGTCGAAGTTCTTCACGGCCAACGCGACCTACGTGTTCAGCGACCTGCGCACCTGGGCGTGGATCCTGCTCGTCCTCGGCGTCCTGCAGCTGATTGCCGCCTTCTCGCTGTTCGGCGGCAGCGAGTGGGCGCGGTGGTTCGGCATCGTGACGGCGAGCCTGAACGCAATCGGGCAGCTGCTGGCATCCCCGGGGTATCCGTTGTGGTCGCTGACGATGTTCGCGGTCGACATCGTGATCATCTACGCCCTGGCGGTGTACGCCGGGCGCAGGCTGCGCACCTGATCTGAAAATCCGCGACGAAGCGCCGTCCGGGCCGGGCGGCGCTTCAGCGGCCGACGGAGATCACACGCGCGCGCCAGGCGCCGCTCGGCGCCTCGATCTCGACCTCGTCCCCGGCCTTGGCCCCAAGCAGGGCCCGGCCCACGGGCGAGTCCGGCGAGACGCCGCCGACGCTCGAGATCTCGACCTCCAGGCGGCCGCCCTGCTCATCCTCGAGCTCGACCTTCGAGCCGACGCCGACGGTGTCTTTGGCGGCTGAGTCCTCGTCGACGAGCACGGCCCGCGAGAGCCGGTCGCGCAGCACTCGGATCCTCCGCTCGAGCAGGCCCTGCTCGTTCTTGGCGGCGTGGTACTCGAAGTTCTCGGAGAGGTCGCCGAAGGCGCGGGCGGTTGCGATCGCCTCGACGACGGAGGCGCGCTTCGGGCCCTCCAGCTCGGCCAGCTCGGCCTCGAGCTGCTCCTTCTGGGCTGCGGTCAGGTGTTCGGCCTTCTCGGTCGGCATCGCGGCAGGGTACAGGCGTCCTGCTACGGTGTGAGCACGGGTTGGCAACGGTGCCGCCCAGTGAGATGAGCTTCTTCGTTCCTCCTTCGGGCGTTTCGAGGTAGGCAAGTCTCGAACCCGAAAAGGAGTCGAACTACATGTCAGACCAGTCTTTCCGCGAGCTCGGCGTGTCCGCGCCTGTCGCCGACGCGCTCGCAGCTCAGTCGATCGACCACCCCTTTCCGATCCAGGCGCGGACGCTGCCGGACGCGCTTCAGGGCGTGGACGTACTCGTCCGCTCGCCCACGGGATCGGGCAAGACGCTGGCCTTCGTGCTGCCGATCGTCGAGCGCACGAACCCCGGCGACGCACGCCCGTCCGCGCTCGTGCTCGTGCCGACGCGCGAGCTCGCCTCGCAGGTGACGGAGGACTTCCAGCCGCTCGCGAAGGCGCGCGGGCTGACCGTCGCGCCGGCCTACGGCGGAGTGCCGCTCAAGTCCCAGGCCAACCGGATCAAGGACGCGGACATCCTGGTCGCGACACCCGGCCGGCTCGAGGACCTGGCCAACCGCCGGCTCGTGAACCTCTCGCAGGTGCGCGCATTCGTGCTCGACGAGGCCGACCGCATGCTCGACATGGGCTTCAAGCCGCAGGTCGACAAGCTCGTGCGCCGCCTGCCGCAGAACCGGCAGACGATGTTCTTCTCGGCCACGCTCGACGGCGAGGTCGGCGAGCTCGCTCGCAAGTACACGAGCGGCGCGACACGCATCGAGGGCGAGCTCTCGGCGCTGCGCCAGCCGGGTGAGATCGAGCACCGCTTCGTCTCCGTCACGGCCGACTCGAAGGTCGAGACGCTGATCGAGCACATTCGGGCCGGCGGCTCGACGCTCGTCTTCGTCCGCACCAAGCGCGGCGCCGACCGACTCGTGCAGAAGCTGAAGAAGCATGGCGTCGCCGCAGTCGCGATGCACGGCGACATGTCGCAGAACGCACGCGAGCGGGCGCTCTCCCGGTTCGAGAGCGGCAAAGTCGCCACGCTCGTCGCCACCGACGTGGCCGCGCGCGGGCTCGACCTCGACGACGTCACGCACGTGATCAACTTCGATCCGCCCGACGAGGACAAGGGCTACGTCCACCGCACCGGGCGCACCGGCCGTGCCGGCCGCGCGGGCACGGCGATCACCTTCGTCCTCCCCGAGCAACAGGCCGACACGAGCCGCGTTGCGCGGCGCCTCGGTCACCAGGAGCAGTTCGAAGACGCCGGCATGCCATCGGCGCCCGCGAAGCTCGTCTACACGAGCCGCCGCGGACGCCGATCGAAGTGGTAACGCCTACCGATTAGGCGGCTTCGGCCAGCGCGTCCTGGAGCTTGGCCAGGGCGGTGGCCTCGAGCTGGCGCACGCGCTCGCGCGTGATCCCCAGCTCCTTGCCGATCGCCTCCAGCGCCTGCGGGTCGCCGCCGATGCCGAAGCGCAGCTCGATGATCCGGCGCTCCCGCTCGGGCAGCGCCTCGATCGCGCGCCGCACCTCGTGGCGCCGGACCGAGTCGACGGCCTCGTCCTCCGGGCTGACCGCGGCCTCGTCGCCGAACAGGTCGCCCAGCTCGCCGTCGTCCTCGGAGCCGACGGGCCGGTTCAGCGAGACGTTCGCCTGGACAGCGTCGAGCGCCTCCTCGACGTGGACGAGCTCGAGCTCGGCCTCCTCGGCCAGCTCCTCGCGGGTCGGCTTGCGGCCGAGCCTGGCCTCGAGCCGGGTCTCCGCGCGCGACAGCTTCACGCGCCGCTCGTTGACGTGCGTCGGGATGCGGATCGTCGCGGACTGGTTCGAGATCGCCCGCTGGCAGGCCTGGCGGATCCACCAGGTGGCGTAGGTCGAGAACTTGAACCCCTTGCGCCAGTCGAACTTCTCGACGGCACGGTTCAGCCCGATCACGCCCTCCTGGACGAGATCCAGCAGCGGCAGGTCCTTCCGCTGGTAGCGCTTGGCGATCGAGATCACCAGGCGCAGGTTCGAGTTGATCATGCGCTCCTTGGCCTCGGCGTCGCCCCGCTCGACACGCTTCGCGAGCGCGACCTCCTCCGCCGCGGTCAGCAGCGGGTAGCGGCCGGCCCGGTGCATGAAGAGCGAGAGCGCGTCGGTCGGCGCGGGTGCCTGGACGTGGGCAGGGGCGGTCGGCTCGTCCGCCGGCGGCTGGACGATCACGACCTCCCGGGCCTCGAGCTCGGCGCGCAGCTCGACGAGATCCTCCTCGTCGAGGTCGTGCTCGAGCGCGAACGCCTCCAGGACGGCCTCGTCGATCGACTCGTGCTCCTCGGCCTCTTCGAGGAACGCAGGGACAGCAAGTTCAAGCGTGGTGCTCAGTTCTTCCTCACATCCTTTGCTTCGTGGGTGTCGGGCGAACGCTGGGCGTTTGCCACCAACCACTACAACGGCCTCCGGGGCCGTCGTATTCCGTACGGGACCAAAAAAATTCGCCGAGCCGGTTTCGCTTTTGTCCACTTCGCCCGGCTGACCCTCCGCTTCCGCGTACTGCCTTCCGGTGAAGCTTCGTCCTACTCGCGCTCCGTGCTCGGCGCAATCGGCAACCTAACGATGGGGACAGGTCCAGACAAGGGCCTGAAAAAACTCGTGTGCGCTCTTTGCGAAGTTTTTTCTCAGGGCGTGCAGCTGACGTCCTCGGCCGGGTCGAGCGGAAGCCGCTCGAGCAGCCCGCCGAGGGCCAGAAGCTCCTCTTTCGAGAAGCGCTCGCGGAAGAAGCCACGGATTCCGGCGACGTGGGTCTCGGCCGCCTCGCGGAGCTTTGCCTCGCCGGCCTCGGTCAGCTGCGCGTAGGTGACGCGGGCGTCCGACTCGCAGGAGGCGCGTTCGACGTAGCCGCACCGCTCGAGCCCTTCGAGCAGGCGCGTGATCCCGGACGGGGTGAGCAGCACGCGCTCGGCGAGGTCGACGCGGCGCAGCCGGCCACCCTCTGCATGCGAGAGATGGAGCAGCACTTCGTAGTCGTTCAGCGTCAGGCCGTGCTCGGAGACGAGCTCGCCGTTGAACCGCCGGATGCTCGTGGCGTGAGCGCGCAGGAGCGCGACCCAGGCCTGGATCTCGGGCGTTGTGCGTGTAGATGCTTGAGTGCTCAAAACTTGACGACTCAACTTTCTTTGCTAATATTGTTGACAGCTCAAGTATAGCGAATCGAAAGGAGAGCCAGCAGATGACAACCACCATCAGCTCCGAGGTCATCCCCGCCGGAATCTGGGCTGTCGACCCCGTCCATACGACGATCGGCTTCCAGGTCACCGACACGAGCGACCTCTTCAGCTCGGTCAACGGTCGCTTCACGGCGTTCGAGGGCCGCATCACCGGTGGCGAGCAGCCGTCGCTCGCGGGCACGATCCGCGTCGACAGCCTGCGCACCGACAACGAGCAGCGCGACGCGCACCTGAACTCGCCGGACTTCCTCGATGCCGCAAAGCATCCGGAGATCCGCTTCGAGACCACGGCTGTCGAACCGCTCGACGACGAGCGCTTCAAGGCCCGCGGCAACCTGATCGTCAAGGACACGCCCTTCGAGATCGAGCTCGACGGCCGGGTCCGCGGGCAGGGCCAGGGCAAGGCCGGCGACGAGCGCGTGCTCGTGGACGCGCGCGGCTCTTTCGACTGGGGCACCACCACCGTCGAGATCTCGGCGGCTGTCTCGGCCGTCAAGGAGGCTTAAGCACGATGAAGATCCTCGGAATCGCCGGCAGCCTGCGCAAGGGCTCGTACAACCGCGGGCTCCTGCGCGCGGCGCGCGAGCTCATGCCGGAAGGCGTCGAGCTGGTCGAGTTCGACATCCGTGACCTGCCGTTCTACGACGGCGACGTCGAGACTGCCGGCGATCCCGAGCCCGTCGTGGCGCTGAAGGACGCGATCCGCGAGGCGGACGCGCTCCTGATCGCCACGCCCGAGTACAACCGCGGCGTGCCCGGCGGGCTGAAGAACGCGGTCGACTGGGCCTCGCGCCCGCCGCTCGGCTCGCCGCTCGCGGGCAAGCCCGTGGCGCTGATGGGCGCGACGACCGGCCGCGGAGGCACGGCGCTCGCGCAGCAGCAGCTGCGGGAGGCGCTCGAGTTCCCGCGGGCGATCGTGCTCGACGAGCCGCAGGTGCTCGTGCCCGAGGCCTACCTCCACTTCGACGACCACGGCAAGCTGGTCGACGAGGGCATCCGCGCCGAGCTCGCCGAACTGCTCGACACTCTTGTTCACGTCGCGGGCGGTGTTACGCTCGCGGCGTGAACACCGTCCGCGAGCTGATGACCAGCGACGTCCTCTCGGTCGACCCGTCCGACACGATCGGGGAGACCGCGCAGCAGATGGTCGAGCGCGGTGTCAGCTCGGCGGTCGTCTCCGACTACGGCAACCTGATCGGGATCGTCACGGAGCGTGACCTGACCCGTGCGGTTGCGGGCCGCGTTCATTCCAGCGAGGCACGCGTGCGCGAGTGGATGACCGCCGACCCGCTCACGCTTGCACCCGACGCGACGCCTGCGGACGCCGCAAAGATCATGCTCGACAACGGCTTCCGCCACGTCCCGATCGTCGAGGACGGCCGGGCGGTCGGGATCGTCTCGATCCGCGACGTCGCTCGCTGGTCGACGGAAGAGAGCTAGACCAGCTCGAGCTGGCGGTGCGTCTCCAGCCCGGAGACGCCCACGCCGACCAGCCGCAGCGCTCCCGGGCGGTCGGCCAGTGCCCGGTCGAGGCAGGAGCAGGCGAGCTCCCAGATCCGCTCGGCGTCGTCGGTGCCGACGGGCAGCGAGGTCGAGCGCGAGCGGATCGAGAAGTCCGGGTAGCGCACCTTCGTCGTGACCGTGCGGCCGGCCTGGCCGCTCGCCGCGAGGCGCTCGGCCACGTACGCGGCTAGGCGGCGCAGCTCCTCCTGCAGCCGCTCGACCTCGGCCACGTCACGCGGGAACGTCTCCTCGGCGCTGATCGAGACCGTCTCCGCAGAGAGCTCGAGCGCCCGCGGGTCGATGCCGCGCGCCCGGTCGCGCAGCAGCGGCCCTAGCTTGCCCGGGAGCAGCGTGCGCAGTTTCGCGTCCTCGAGCGCGGCCAGGTCGCCGATCGTCTCAACCCCGCCGCGTCGCAGCCGCTCCTCCGCACGCGGGCCGACGCCCGGGAGGCGGCGCACGTCGAACGGGGCCAGGAACCAGGCTTCCCGCCCGGCGGGCACGACGGTCAGGCCGCCCGGCTTGCGGCGGTCACTCGCGATCTTGGAGACAACCTTGCAACTGGAGACGCCGAGCGAGCACGAGAGGCTGGTCGCGCCGCGCACCGCGGCCTGCACCGCCTCCGCCACCGCCCGCGCGCGCCCGAAGTCGGCGGCCACCTCCCCCACGTCCAGGTAGCCCTCGTCCATCCCGGTCCGCTCGACCGTCGGCACCACCTCGCGCACCGCATTCCAGACTGCCTTCGAGTACTCCGAGTAGAGCCGCTTGCGCGGCTGGACGAAGACCGTCTGCGGACAGCGCCGCAGCGCCTCGGCGCACGACATCGCCGAGTGGATCCCGAACCTGCGCGCGACGTAGTTCGCCGTCGCGACCACGCCGCGGCCGTGCGGGTCGCCGCCGACCACGAGCGGCTTGGCCCGCAGCTCCGGCGTCTCGAGCTCCTCGACCGCCGCGAAGAACGCGTCGAGATCGAGGTGCGCGACGATCACGGGTCGCCTCCGTGCACGAGGCGCATCGGCACGCCGAGCCGGCGCGCGGCGAACGGCACCGTCCCGCCCTGAACGATCACCGAGAACGCGACCACCACGAAGACGATCCCGTAGATCCGCTCGGCTCCGGGCACGTGCTCGAGCAGCGTGAAGGAGGCGAGCAGGATCGGGACCGCCCCCTTGAGGCCGCTCCACATCACGAACACGCGCTCACCGCGGCGCAGGTGGAGCGGGGCGAGGAACGGCGCGATCCCGAGCGGCCGCGCCAGGAAGGCGAGCACGAGCGCGATCAGGATCGCGTCCTTCCAGACCGGCTCGAGGTTGACCTTGTGCACCGTCAGGCCAAGGGCGATGAAGACCACCACCTCGGCGAGGCTGGCGAGCGAGGTCTGGAAGCGCTCGACGTCGCGTCGTCTCGGATAGTCGGCGTCACCGATCAAGATGCCCGCGACGAAGACCGCGAGGAAGCCTGACCCGTGCGCCACGGCGGCGACACCGTAGATCACTCCCGCGGCGGCGAGGCTGCGCAGCGGGTAGAGCGCCGGGTTCGGGAGCTGGATGCGGCGGATCGACTGCAACACGATCCAGGCGCCGGCGACGCCGATTGCCAGGCCGATCGACATCTCCAGCGCGAACTCGCGCACGACCACCCAAAGGGTCGCGTCCGCGTGCGTGGCGAACTCGATCATCCCCAGCATCAGGGCGATCCCGACCGGATCGTTCACGCCGGACTCGCCCTCGAGGATCGTCCCCGTGCGACCGCCGACCTCGCGCTTGCCGAGCACGGAGAACATCACCGCCGGGTCGGTGGGCGCGAGCGCGGCACCGAGGATGCCCGCGCCCGTCCAGCTGAAGTCGAACAGGTAGCGGCCGGCCAGCGCGACGAGGGCGGCGGTCGTGAAGGTGCCGAAGACGCCGAGCACCGTGATCGGGACGGCGGCGACGCGGAAGCGCTTCCAGCCGACCCGCACGCCGCCGTCGAAGAGGATCACGATCAGCGCCACGACCGCCAGCCGCTCGACGTCGAGCACGGAGAGCTTGCGCCCGAGGCTCGGCCAGAAGTGCACCGTCACGGCCGCGGCGAGGAGGAAGATCGCCGGCGCCGGGAGCGGGAAGCGCTCGCTGACCTTGTTCGAGAGCAGCGCGACCGAGACGATTCCCGAGACGAACAGGACGATCAGGCCGAAGTCCTGGATCTCGCTCACGGCCCGAGCCTAGTCCGCGATGCCGCTAGATCTCGGCCGCGAGCGCCTGGCGTGCCGCGTCGTCGGCGGCCTCGACCGCGCGCTCGGCGGCCGCGATCCGCTCGTCGCCGGGCTGGGTCGAGAGGTTGATCGAGACGAGCTTGGCGGCGGCTCGCGCCGCTCCGGCGGCCAGCGCGGCGGCGGCGGCTGCATCGGCGCGGGAGGCGCCGTCGGCCCGCTCGGTCGCGTCGGCGGCCAGCAGGGCGACGTCGGCAGCGGCCTCGGCGAGTGCCAGCGGCACCTCGGCGGCCACGAAGAGCGCCGGCGCGAGGCCGTGGTCCGGCTGGTCGAGCGCCTCGAGCGCGGACTCGTAAGCGCGGGCGTCTTCCGCCGCGAGCTCGAGCAGGCGGTCGCGCAGGTCGACGGCCTGGGCGCGCGCGCCGGCCGAGTCGCTCCAGCCCTTCGAGCGGACGGCAGCCTTGGCGACCAGCGCGGCCGCGTACGACGCCGAGACCCCCGCGACCCAGCCCGAGGCGGGTACGGCCTCGTCCGAGGAGATCAGCTCGGCGAGCTCGCGCGCGTCGGTCACGGCCGGCTCAGAAAAAGAACTGCTTCCACGCCGTCCACCAATCGTCGGCGCGGGAGACGATCGTGCGGGCATCGACGAGCTCGACGCCGTGGCGGTAGCGGAGCTTCGCGACCGGGTTGGTCCACTTGTACTCGACCTTGATCTCGCACGGCTTGCCGGGGTCGTAGGGCTTGACCGCGTTCAGGTCGGAGAGCGCCTGCTTCGTGCCCGCCTCGATCGCCTCGCGGGCCCGCGAGGGGACGAGGTTGCGCGCGCTCAGGACGCCGGTTCCGCGCTTGACCTGCACCGTCGTGAGCCCGTCGCCGAGCAGCTCGCTGCCCTCGAGACAGGCGGCCTGGTCGCCGGTCACCATCACCACCGGGCAGCCCCACGTGCCGCAGAGCGCGGCGTTGATGCCCGTCTCGCCGACCAGCGTGCCGTTGAACCAGAGGTTCTGGAAGTCGGTGCCGGAGACGGTGTGGTTGAGCACGCCCTCGGCCGTCCCCGCGCGGGCGTGCATGCCGACGAAAAGCGCCGCGTCGACGCCCTGCTCGAGGAACTCGGTGTACTCAGTCCACTCGTCCTGCACGACGAACTCGCAGTCCGGGTCGAGCTCCTCCGGGATCAGCGAGTTGAACGTGAAGCCGCCGCCCGCGCCGTGGCAGTCCATGGCGACGATCTCGGTCGCGCCGGCGGCCTTCGCGCCGCGGACGGCCGCGTTGATCTCCTCGGTGTAGAGCTTCCGCCCCTCGGCGAAGAGCGTGTCGTCGCCGTGCGGGGAGGGGCCGGTTTGGTGGCCCTTGACTATCCCGGCGACGCCCTCGATGTCGCTGATGATGAAGACCTTCACGCTTGTAGCCTCTCACGTCATGGACACCGGGCTGGCAGGGAAGCGTGTGCTCGTGACCGGCGCGTCCGGCGGGATCGGCGGCGCCTGCGCGCGGCTGTTCATGGCCGAGGGGTGCGAAGTCGTGGCTCATTACCACCTCGGGCGCGAGCGGGCGGAGGCGCTCGGAGCAGCGGTGGTGGCCGGCGCCGACCTGCGCGTGGAGGCGGAGGTCGAGCGGCTGTTCGAGCAGGCAGGGCCGTTGGACGTGTGCGCTGCGGTGGCGGGCATCTGGCCGGCCGACGAGGTGCCGGTCTGGGAGCTGCCGCTCGAGCGCTGGGAGGGGACGATGCGCGCGAACCTGACCGCGACCTTCCTGACGGCGCGCGCGTTCCTGCGAGGGGTGGCGGAGCGGGGTCACGGGTCGCTGGTGATGGTCGCCTCGACCGCGGGCCTGTTCGGCGAAGCCGGCCACGCGGACTATGCGGCGGCGAAGTCGGCGATCGCCCACGGGCTCCTGCTGAGCCTGAAGAACGAGGTCGTACGGGTCGCGCCTCGCGCGCGCGTGAACGCGGTGTGCCCCGGCTGGACGGAATCGCCGATGACGCGCGGCTCGCTCGACGAGGAGACGCTGCGCCGGGTGACGCGGACGATGGCGCTGGAGAAGGTCGCCCAGCCCGAGGACGTGGCGGCGCAGGTGGTCGTGCTCGCGTCGGACGTGCTTTCGGGCCACGTGACGGGGCAGCTCGTCACGGTCGCCGGCGGCATGGAAGGCCGTGTGCTCCGCTAGCCGTCAAAAATGGCCATGCCCCAGGGACAGTCCCCGGGACATGGCCGAAAACTCCGTGCCGCAGGATGATTGCCGTCAGTCCCCGGCGAGGAGTCTCCTTTGGATCGACCATCCCGTACCCGAACTTGAGCCGGTCCATACATCAGGCGGGCCCGCCGCCCGGGCCCGCCTGAGTCTCCCGTGAGAGAGCCGCAGTTACATCTCCGGAGGGGCCGCGCCGCATCGGGCCCTTTCCGTGTCGGCCGGGCCTCGCCGCATCGGGCCCGTCCGCTTTCGACGTTCTGCCCCTGCCGCATTGGGGCGCTCGTCGATGTTGCTGGCGGAGTATCGCGCCCCGTCGGTCGCTTGATCTATCACCCTTTTACGGTTGACCGCACTGGTTCACTCGAGGCGCCGGTTGCGGTGCCGGTTTCAGGGCATGCGGGCTTCGCTTGCGTGACCGTCTGAAATGACCGGTCGACCCGCTGGAAAAGGCCGCTACGGCGCGGACCAGTAGAGTCAAACCCGCATGAGCAGCCGTTTCGAAGCCCGTCTCGAGCAAGGCCCGCTTGTCGTCGGCGACGGCGGCATGGGCGTGCTCGTGACGAGCGCCGTGCCGCGCCTGCGCTGCCCGGAAGAGGCCAATCTGCGCGCTCCCGAGAGCGTCGTGACCCTGCACACGAGCTTTATCCGCGCCGGCGCCGACCTGATCGAGACGAACACCTTCGGCGCGAACCGGCGCAAGCTCTCGCAGCTCTACCTGGAAGACGAGTTCGAGCGGATCAACAGCGCGGGCGTGAAGCTGGCGCGCGAGGCGCGCGAAGTGGCAGGCCGTGACGTCTTCATCGCCGGCTCGATCGGTCCGCTCGGCGACCTGGCCGTCCCGCCGGAGAAGCGAACCGAGCTGTTCGCGGAGCAGGCCGCCCTGCTCGACGGCCGCGGAATCGACCTGTTCATGGTCGAGACGTTCTACGACCTCGACGAGCTCGAGGCCGCGATCGAGGCGGTGCGCGGCGTCTCGAGCATGCCGATCGTCGCCACGCTCACCTTCGACGAAGGCGCCGAGACGCTGGCCGGCGTAACCGCGGCCGACGCCGCCGCGCGCCTGCGGCCGCTCGGGCTGGCCGCAATCGGTGCGAACCACGGCGCCGGCCTGCACGCCGCGCTGGCCGCGCTCGAGGCGATGGGCTCGGACGGCGGCCCCCCGCTTGGCCGCGCTGCCGAACGTCGGGCTCGCGAGCCTGAGCGGCGGACGCGTGATCTACCCGCATGCCACGCCGGAGTACTTCGCCGAGTTCGCAGCCCACGCGCGCGAGCTGGGCGCGCGCCTGATCGGCGGTTGCTGCGGGACGACACCGCTCGAGATCGCCGCGATCGCCTCCGCGGTCGAGGATGAGCGGAAGCCGAGCGCGCCCCTGGACGTGATCGAGCGCGAGCTCGTCGAGCCGCACCTCGAGCGCGGTGCCTACGAGACCGAGCTGGCGCGCAAGCTGCGGGAGGGCGAGTGGGTGACGTGCGTCGAGCTCGACCCGCCCAAGGGCGGCACCTACGACGCGATGCTCGCCGTGGCGCGTGAGCTGAAGCGCTCCGGCAAGGTCGGCTTTGTCGACATCAACGACAACCCGATGGCCCGCGCCCGCGCCAACGCGCTGATGGCGGCGGTCGCGATCGAGCGCGACTGCGGCATCGAGACGATTCCGCACGTCACCCCGCGCGACACCTCGATCATGGGCCTCGAGTCCCTGCTCCTGGGCGCCCACGCCGAAGGCGTCCGCAACGTGCTCGCCGTGACCGGCGACCCGCCCGAGATCGGCGACTACCCGGGCTCGCGCGGCGTCTACGAGGTCGACTCGATCGGCCTGTCGCAGATCGTCTCGCAGCTCAACCGAGGCGAGGACTACAACGGCAAGGGCATCGACGCGCCGACCTCGTTCTTCCTCGGCGTGGCAGTCAACCCCTCCGCGGACGACCTCCAGACCGAGGTCGAGCGTTTCCACCGGAAGATCGAGGCGGGCGCCAGCTACGCGATGACGCAGGCGCTGTTCGACCTCTCCTACCTCGACCGCTTCGAGGAGCTGATCGGCGGCTGGCCGGTGCCGGTGCTGCTGGGGATCTTCTACGTGCGCAGCCACCAGCTCGCCGTGCGGCTGCACAACGAGGTGCCGGGGATCGTCGTGCCCGAGGAGATCCAGCGGCGCCTCGAGCAGGCCGGCCCGAACGCGGGCGCCGAGGGCCTGGCGCTGGCACGTGAGCTCTACGCGCAGGCGCGCGAGAAGGTTGCGGGCGTGTACGTGATCCCGCCGTTCAAGCAGCCCGAAGCGGCCCTCGACCTACTGGACTAGCGGACGCAGGGCCCGGTCGAGACCGGCGTGACCGCCGCAGCGAGGTCGCGCCGCACGATCGAGGCGGGCACGCCGTAGCCGCCGCCGCCCGCGGCGCGAGCGGCGAAGACGGTCGACTGGACGGCGCCGGAGGCATCCACCGCCGGACCGCCGGAGTTGCCGTGCTGGATCGTCCCGCTGACACTCGTGACGAGGCGGTGCGTCTGCCCTTCGCCGTAGGCGTCCTGCGCGAGCACGGTTTCGGTCTCGCCGATCCGCCCCGCGCTCGCCTCGAGCGGCCCATTCAGCGGATAGCCGACGATCGCGATTGCGGTGCCCGGCCGCGGGTCCTTCAGCTCCAGCGGCGGCGCCTCGAGGCCGTCGACCTGGAGCACGGCGACGTCGTTGTGCGGGTCGAACGCCACCGCCTGCGCCCGCAGCACCCCGTCGTGGAGCGTCACGACCTCGGTGTCCTCCTCGCCCGCGACCACGTGCGCCGCGGTGACGACGAGCTCGTTGGCCGCGACCCAGCCGCTGCCCTCGACACCGAGCCCGCAGGCGGTGCCGAGCACGCGCACGATGCTCGGGGCAGCCGCGCGCACGCCCGGCGTGTCGAGCACGCGCGGGTCGAGCGGTTCCGTCGGCAGCGGCGGCCCGGCGAAGCTCGGGAACGGGTCGATCCGGGCCAGCGCATTCAGCAGCGAGCGCGGCGGCACGATCCCGTTCAGCTGCTGCAACACGTAGGAGCGCTGCACCGCACGCCGCAGGTCGGCCTGGCCCGGCAGTTGTAGCGCCATCGCTCCGAGCACCCACACGATCGCGAAGCCGATCAACGCCCCGGCCACCACCCCGCCCGCCGAGTCGAGCACCCGCACGCCGCGGGCCTGCCGGCTGCGAATCGACGCGCCGACGGTGCTGCCCACCACCTCGAAGGCAATGGCAAACGCGATCGCGGCGACCAGCGCGACCACCGGCGCGTACCGCGACTGCGTCCCGTTCGAGAGCAGCACCGGCACGAGCCGCCCGCCGAGCAGCGCGCCCGCGAGCAGCCCGGCCAGCGAGAGCCCGCTCCAGACGAAGCCCTGCACCGCCCCGCCGAGCGCCGTCAGCAGCACGAGGCCGAGCGCCACCCAGTCGACCGGAGTCACGAGCGGTTTAGGCTAGATGCCATGGACGGCCAGGAGCTGCAGGAGTTCATCGATGCCTACAACGCCGCCTGGAACGCGCACGACGTCGAGGCGATCGTCGCGATGCACACCGAGGACTCGGTCTTCGAGAACCACGTCACCGGCGACGTCAACGTCGGGCGCGAGGCAATCGGGAAGGCGATCACGGGCATCTTCTCGGTCTTCCCCGACCTCGCTTTCGAGACACGCCGCGCGTACCTGCGCGAGGATCTCGTCGTCCAGGAGTGGACTGCCAAGGGTACGCACGAGGGCACGATGACGCGCTCCGGGATCGAGGTGCCGCCGACCGGGCGGAAAGTCGACTACAAGGGCATGGACGTGATCCCGATCCGCGAGGGCCTGGTCGCGCGGAAGGACGTCTACTCGGACTCGGTCACCCTGATGCGGCAGCTCGGATTGACCAGTATCTAGCTAGACTGCGGCGTCCCGGGGGCGTAGTTCAGTTGGTTAGAACGCCGGCCTGTCACGCCGGAGGTCGCGGGTTCGAGTCCCGTCGCTCCCGTAACTCCCGACCCCACCTCAAAGCAGAAGTAGGGCAGGAAAGCTTCGCGAGGCGTTACTGCCACGAGGTCTCCGGCTGAGGCCGTGAGACTCTGAAAGATGACGCGGAGCAGCCGATTCCGCTTTCTCGCATCCCGCTCGCGCTCCCAAAACAGCCCGAAGTTGGTGAGGGCTGCCGCAGCTTCCTCGGCGTCGTTCACCAACGGCGGCTCAAGTGCCGCCAGTTCCTGTTCAAGGAGTTGGCGCTTGTACGTGTACTCGTCCTTCGTCACATCCCCGAGGACGTAGAGGTCTTTCAACCTTTCCCGTTGCCCCTCCAACCTCGTGCGGTCGGCGTGGTACGAGGGTCTGACCTTCCCGGCTCCTGCATCGACTTCTCGGAGACGCCTGATGATCGCAAGCTTGACCGCGTGCGGCGGAGCGAAGGCTTGAATGTACGTCGCCACCAACGCCTCGATCTGATCCGCTCCTACAGCCGACTCGCCACACGAGCCACCCTGCTTGCGGCTCGAACAAACGTAGCGCCGCTTCCCGTTCCGCCCGCCCGTGCTTCCGTGCATCAGCGCCCCGCACGAACAGAACGAGAAGCTTGGAGAGCGCGTATCCGCCGCCGGGTCTACCGGGGTGAAGCGTCTTCGTCCGTGCGAGCCGGATCTCTTGAACCCTTTGAAACGTCGCGAGATCGATGATGGCCGGATGACTCCCCGGAACAGAGGTGTCCTTGCTACGTCTACTCGTGACGTACCCGGCATAGCTGGCGTTCGTCAACATCTCGCGTACCGTGTCCTTTGTGAACGGGTTGCCCTTAGAGGTACGCGCACCAGCCGAGTTGAGCCACACCGCCAGGTCACGGTCGGAGTAGTTGCCGGTTGCGTACCTTTCGAAGAGTTCCCGAACCAGGCTCGCCCGTTCGAGGTCGAGCACGACCTCGGTAGCCGTGCCGCCCCGCCGATACCCCCATGGCAGTGACCCAACGAGGAACCCCTGACGTTGCTTCTCGTGGAGTCCCGCCGATACCCAGAAGCTTTGCGTTACGGAATGGAATTCATCGAACATCTCGTGGATCGACTCCACGAGGAATGCTGACGGATCAGATGGGTCGTCGCCCAGCGGTTGGGTCACCGACACGATCCGAATGCCGTTCTCGCGGAGGAAGCGCTTGTACTTCTTGGCGAGTATCTGGTCGCGTGCGAACCGAGACGTGTGATAGACGATGACGGTTGAGAAGCGCTTATCCGCTGCATCACGCATCAGTCCCTGAAACTCTGGACGATCCTCCGAACCGCGCCACGCCGAGTGGTAATCGACATACTCCTCCACGATCACGAGGTCATTGGCCGCTGCAAACTGTTGGATCGCTACGCGCTGGGCGTCAGGTGAATAGCCTTTGCCCTGCTCCTCGGTCGATTCCCGAATATAGGCCGCTGCGAGTCCAGACGGGCCGTCAGTCATGGCTCTCCATCAACACGTGCTCGCCTCCTGCGACCCAGTAATCTACAAGCGTTTCGACCAACTCCTGGAAAGGGAGTGACAGATCGTCGCCGTCGTGTGTTATTCTTAGTGGTAAATCATCGTCGATGTCGGTAGTGTCTTGCACGACTCGCTGCTCCTGGTGGTTTCACAAGAACAGTGTAGCAGTGAGGTCGCGTTTTGCGAACGCTGCTCCACCGGTCGAATTCCGGTCGTACTTCTGCTCGAACGATGCTTCAAGAGGAGGAGAAATGACGTGGCATCCTGGTGAGATCTACGAGGCATGGGAGAAGATCAATCACAGCCTCTGCGAAGTAATGAAGCAACTGCACCCCGAAACGCTCCAGTTTCTGGCATTCCGTGCGACCGATTCGATCGTTAGGGATAAGGCGGCGGAGGTGCTGGACTTTCTGGAGAACCGGGATGTACTCCCTGAGTGGGGATGGTTCCTGCCTTATGGCGGGGAGCATCTTCGATGTCACGCCTGACGAGGCGGATCAGGAGCCCGCACTGCTGAGGGCGGCGGAGTTCGCAAGGGCGAACGGACAAACCGTCGCGTGGGACGCCTCCAGACGCTGGTACGCCATCGCCCTGTTCGATCACGACTCGAAGCGCCTCCAACCTCTCGCGGACGACGAGGCTGCGATCCTCATCAACCGTGACCCCTTGATTCGCAGGGCATGGCGCACCTGGAATGCGGCCAGCAGGAACCATGGCAGCTTGCTCGTGCTGGACGCTGAGCGTGCTCGTCGGCTCCTCGCTGCAGCGACCGACGAGCCGGACGAAGACGACGAGCTAAGAGGACTCGCATGAAGGTGTACCACCGCCGGTGCGCTGGCCCTTCTCGGCGCGATCCTCGGCGTCGCCGGCGCCAAGTGCGCACGTGCGAATCTTGCTTCGTGGGTTTTGGCTCCAACCATTGGTTACACCGATGTAAGTGCGCGTAGGTGCGGCTACCGCGGCCTCTGCACTCAAGTGATCGTCTTCGATGCATTGCGGGTTGCTACTTACCTCTCTTGCGGCGAGGGTTCGAAGACTTGAGGTGTCTATCCCGGTGCCAACGACCTATTTCTGGGCTTGAGACCCCTGGGGTGCCCTGTGGAGCAGCCTTCGGATACCTCGGCTTGGGGAAGCTCGACGCAGGGACGACATCAACCGTCCCATCTCGATACGTGATCTTTACGTCGCTATCCATCGTCTGCCAGCAATCCTCGCCATGGAGCGCGATTTACGAGGCATAGATGTAAGACCTCACCCCCCTCGCACCCTAAGAACTTGGGATTAGAAGTTACTCCCTCAAAAAAACTTACTCATCTCCACTCTTCCCTCCCGTAATCCCTGCGGAGTAAGAAAAGTGCCTAGATAGAACTTGCTGAGCAATTCGTTTGGGTCAGCCGTGCTAACGGTTCCAGTTTCCTCACCTGCTTCTAGAGCATCGCTGAAAGCCCGGTACTCCTCGGCTTGCTTGGCGCGATGCTCCAGCACCAACATTTGCAGGCGCATGAGCGCCGCAGGGTCTTTGACATGACCGTGATAGTAAGAGTACCCACCGATTGAAATACGGAACCGCTGAGCGTTGAGCGCCCGTCTCTGGACTTGGCAGGCCCACTCTTGGCGTCCGCTACGTGTGCCATTCCGCCACATCGGTAGCGCATGACATCTGCACACTCTCCCATTCTCCTCTTGAGCGGTCATCTGATCCATAATAGCATCCGGTATTGGGTTTGCTACACGCCGCGGGTAACCGGGATGTCGTAAGCTACAATCCTTGGAATGGAAACCGCCGAAGCAAAGGCCCGCAGCGCCGTCGAATTTGTATGGAATGGACAAGACGGTCTATTCGAACTTGCGCGGAGCCCTCAGAGACGCCGCTACTACTCAAGAGCGGAGGCTCTTGACTCTCTCCCCGGCAACCGCTACTTCGCTCCGCTCGCTCGCAAGAGACCCGGCTCTAAGAAGAAGGACGTTGCTGGCACCGGAAACATCCTCTGGGCCGATATCGACCATCTAGAAGGACTTGAGGCTCGTCTCTGCCGCCTCTCTCCGATCCGCCCGAGTCTCGTCGTCTTCTCGGGAGGGAAGGGATACTGGGTCTATCTGAAGCTGAGCGAGGCTATTCCGACCGATGAGATCGAGGTACTGAACAGGGGTCTTGAAGTGCTTCTCGACGCAGACCACTGCTACAACAGGGATCGGCTCGCGCGTCTCCCGGGATCAATCCACCAGGAGTCCGGTAAGCGTGCCGACGTGGTGGAGTTCAGTGGCTTGGTCTACTCATACCGGGATCTTGTCTTCCTCAAGGATCACGCTCCCGCCAGAACCAGTCGGCCCGCGGAACCAACCTTCGATGGCGCTGCTCCATTCCTAACCAGCTTCGCAGGGCTTCCGAGACTCAGCTCCGACCTCTGGCTCTATATCGAGCGTTCCCCAAGACGGGGGGAGTACGACTACGACCGCTCAGAGATGGAACAGAAGATCTTCACCGCGCTTACCTATCAAGATTGGACAGACGACGAGATCATCGGCTTCGCGACCGCACGGAAGCTTCCCCGTCACCTGCAGGAGTGGGCTAGGCGCAAGAACAACTCCTGGACGGAGAGGAGTATTAGAAGGGCAAGAGAGTGGGTTGCTGAACACCCAAGGACTAACCCTGATCCCTCTACTACTACTGGTATGTGTATAGGAAGTGACAGTAAGGAGTCCTACACCCATACTGACCGCCATAAGGCCCTTCGTCTTGTGACTGGAAGCCAAACGACTCAACAGCTTGTGCGGGCATGGATGGCAGAGCTACCAAACCACCCCTCAGAAGCAACGGCTTACCGGATGCTGAAGCAGTTCAAGAATCAGGGACTCATTTCCAAGAATGGACGTGTATGGGAGCTGACCGCTCTCGGCAAGCACCACACCGCTACCAAGATGGACTACCTGATGGTGCTTCCGAAGATTCGGGATAAGCAAGCCTCGTAAATCGGTTCCACGTTGGGTGGACATCCAATTGGATGCACTCGAGACTCGAAGCTCTTAGAATGGCAATGGTGAGCTCACAGAGGTGTTCCTGAGGGACTTTTCCAAAGTCCTCGACCTTGATCAGACCTCAGATCTGTGGTCAGTTACTTTCATTGAGGACACCCGACATCATCCACCCGGAAGGAGACAACTATGGCCCGAAAGACGATCAGAGTCAGCGACCAGTCCGGTCAGGAGATTGCGGACGGGAAAGGCGCAACGGTGCGGATCACCTTCGCGGACGCACGTAAGGGAGTCAGGGAACTTGACCTCACCGAGGCCGAGGCGGAGAGACTTGGTGGAAGAGCAGTCGCTCGCCGAGGTCGCCGCCCACGCGTTCAAGCTTCGTCCTAGAGCGTTGGCAGAACCATCCTCGCGTGGAAGCAGCTGAGACCTTGGCCGTTGTCCGATGCGTCGAGTGTGGTCGTCTACATCAGTACCAGCTCATGTGCGTCGCGGCTCTGCCGGACGCATCGTCGCGCTTCCATCTTCGTCTACTTCAACTACGTAACGTCCGGGGTCTGCGCCGCTTGTGAAGCGTTTGAGACCTTTCGGGGCGTCGCGAGATGATCGCGTGGGTGTCCGTGCGGGTCTCGATCACGTAACCCTCTTCGACTTGTTGGTCAAGGAACGTGTCGAGGGCCTTTCTGCGCGTGTCCAGAGGATCGATCTCACCCACGAGCGCGAGTATCGCAAGTCAGGCTTCTCCGCCGAAAGGAGAGAAGGGCGACTGAGCTGCAACCGACCTACGGCGGAGTGGTCTTTACGGACGGACGAGCTTTCGCGTGGGCCATCGCTGCGGAAATGCCACCCGAGCCAGCGGTGGCGGTTGGACAGAGAGTGGCGGGTC
>CAVQWS010000003.1:0-529482 GCA_963717725.1 uncultured Actinomycetes bacterium | reverse complement strand
ATCGGCATCTCGGCGATCGCGACGGCGATGTGGGCGGCGAGGTCGCTCGAGGAGCTACTGCCCGAACGGTAGGTACACTGCCCCGCCGATGGCCGGCGAACGAGTGAAACTGCAGGTCCAGGAGCGCGACAGCCGCGGCTCCGCCGAGTCACGCCGGCTGCGCAAGCAGGGGCTGATTCCGGGCGTCCTCTACGGCCGCGGCAAGACGCCGCATCCGATCTCCATCCCCGAGCGCGAGCTGCGCCGGGTGCTGACCGGCGGCCAGGGGCTGCACGCGATCCTCGACGTCACGCTCGAGGATCAGAAAACGACCCACCCGTCGATTCTCAAGGACTACCAGCAGCATCCGGTCAAAGGCGGGATCATCCACATCGACCTGCAGGAGGTCCGCCTCGACCAGCCGATCCAGGCCCGCGTCGTGGTCGAACTGCTCGGCGAGCCGGTCGGCGTGACCGAGGGCGGCGTGCTCTCCCAGGTCAACCGCGAGATCACGGTCGAGGCGCTGCCGATGGAGATTCCCGAGCACCTCGAGCTCGACGTCACCGGGATGGCGATCGGGGACACGCTGCGCCTGGTCGACCTGCCGGTGCAGGAGGGCGTCAAGTTCCTGGACGACCCAGAGGAGACGGTGCTCGCGACCGTGACGATGCCGACGCGGTTCGTAGAGCCGGAGCCCGAAGAGGTCGAGGGCGAGGAGCTCGAGGAGGGCGAGGTGCCCGAGGGCGAGGTGCCGGAAGGCGAGGAGGCTCCCGCCGAGGGCGAGGAAGCCGCGGCCGAGGGCGCCTCGGACGAACAAAGCACCGACGAGGGCTAGGTGCGCCTCTTCCGTCGGGGCGAGAGCGCCTCGACGCTGGATCTGCTGGTCGCGGGACTCGGCAACCCGGGCCGCGAGTACGAGCGGACCCGCCACAACGCCGGCTGGGTCGTGCTCGACGAGGTGGCCCGTCGGCACGGTGGTTCCTGGCGCTCCAAGTTCTCGGGCTCGCTCGCGGAAGTGCGGCTCGGCGACCTACGCCTCGCGCTGCTGAAGCCCGAGACGTACATGAACGACTCGGGCCGCTCGGTCGGCGCGGCGGTGCGTTTCTTCAAGGTCGAGCCGGAGCAGGTGCTCGTCGCCCACGACGACGTCGACCTCGAAGCTGGCCGCCTGCAGGCGCGGGCCGGGGGCGGGCTCGCCGGCCACAACGGGCTGCGCTCGCTCGCGCAGCACCTCGGCTCGCAGGAGTTCCTCCGGCTGCGGATCGGCGTCGGGCGCCCCGGGCGTGGCGACCCGCGCCCGGTCGCCGACTGGGTGCTCTCGCCGTTCGCGCCGGACGAGGATGCGGAGGCGCTGATCGCCCGCGCCGCCGACGCCGTCGAGACGATCGCGACCGACGGCCTAGAGGCCGCGCAGCAACGCTTTAACTAGCGGTTCCAGTCCGGGCAGCAGACGTTCTTGCGCATGAGTACCCGGTGGCCGTCCGAGAGGCGCATGATCGAGAGCACGAGCGCGTCCTGGCCGCCGCTGCCGACCGAGTAGCGCCCGTCGCTCGAGATCTCGTCGGCGAACTCGTTCAGGCGCCGGATCTTCTTGCTGCCGATGTCGAGCACCGCGCCCTCGGTGCCGGACTCGGCGCGCAGGCCGATCAGCAGGTGCGAGTCGTCGGCCCAGCCGAGGGGCTGCAGGCCGTAGAAGCCGAGCAGGTTGATCGAGTCGGGCGAGCGGTCGATCACGGTCTTGGGATTCGAGCCGTCGGGGTCGATTGTCCGGATCCCGGGTGCGCTGCAGTCGTATTGGTCCCCGGTGCTGGGGAAATGCGAGAAGGCGATCGCGGCCGGGCCCCAGACCGGGAATGCGCTCACGCCGTCGTTGGTGATCCGCTCGGCTGAGGAGCCGTCGAGCTTCGTCACGTAGAGGTCGAACTGATCTCCGCAAATACCCTCGGGAGTCACCTCGGGCGCGCGCGAATAGACGAGCTGCGAGCCGTCGGGGGAGACGTCGAAGCCGTAGAACGAGCCCCTCGCCAGCGAGTGCGAGCTGCCGTCGTCCCGGTCGAGCGCCAGCAGCTCGGTCACCGCCGAGCCGTTCGAGGCCGCGGCATAGAGCGTCTTGCCGTCGGGCGACCAGGCCACGGGCCGTAGCGGCCTTGCGGTGAGGCGGCGCGTCTTGGTGCCGTCGCTCGAGACCAGGAAGATTCCCTTGCCCTTGCGCTGGACGGCGACCGTCTTTCCGTCGGGCGAGAGCAGCGCGACGAAGCCGCTGGTCAGGTGCTGGGCGTTCTGGCCGTTCGGGTCGGCGATCATCACGCTCGCGTTCTTCGTGGAGTCACCGGCGATGTAGACAAGGTGGCGCTCCGCGGGCTCGGCCGTCTTTGCCTGGCCGCTGCCGCCACCGCTGCACGCGGTCGCCGCCAGCAACAGCGCGCCGCCGGCCAGTGCCGCGATCCCGATCCTCGACAACCCGGTCGAGATCGTACTCACGGCTACGATTGGGGGGCGGAACCGCCGGTTCCGTCATTCGTCTTGGACCTGCGCGAAACCACCCGGCCCGTGCTCCATCCGCTCGTCGAGGAGCTGCTCGGCGACGAGCGTCTGGCCGCGTTCGCGGACGCGCTGCCGGAACCCGCGCGCGTCTCCGAGCCTGCGCTGCCGCTGCTGCTGGCGGCGTTGCACGAGCAGCTGGGCCGCGCGCTCGTCGTGCTGCTGCCCGAGGACGCCGACGCCCGTGACGCGGCTGAGGGGGCGCGCTGGTTCCTCGGCGAGGAACGCGTCGCGCTGCTCCCGAGCCGCGGCGTGCACTGGGGCTCCGGGCTCGAGCCGCCGCCGCATCTCGTCGGCGAGCGCGCGCGGGCGCTCGAGGTGCTCGCTGCCGGCGGGCTCGTCTGTGCCTCCGCCACCGCGATCGCGGAGCCGCTCCCTCCGCCCGAGGCGCGGCCGGCGCCGATCCGGCTGGCGGCCGGCGAGGCGCCCGGGCTCGAGGCGCTTGCCGAGCTGCTGGCGCAGGCCGGGTACGAGCGGGTCGACCGCGCCCAGGAGCGCGGCCACTTCGCCGTTCGCGGCGGCCTGATCGACGTCTTCCCGACGACCGGGCGCGAGCCGCTGCGAGTCGAGTTCTTCGGCGACGAGATCGAGGCGGTGCGCGCGTTCTCGGCCTTCACACAGCGCGCGCTGCACGAGGTCGAGGGTGCGGTCGTCTACCCGGCCGCCGAGCGGCGGCTCGACCTGATCGAGCCGTCGCTTTCGGACGAGGCCGAGGGACTGTCCCCGGGGCATGTCCCGGACGACCTCGTCCCGCCGCTCGAGCGGCCGCCGGATCTCGTCTGGGAGCCCGAGCAGGTGCGCGAGGTCTGGGCCGAAGACGGCACCGAACAATCGCTCGAGGGCAGCGCGGAGCTCGAGTCGTTCCCGCGTGGGCAGGGGCACGCCTTCGAGGCCCAGCGCCCGGCGATCGCGGCGCGCGGGCTGGCGGAGGCCGAGAACGAGCTGGCCGGCTTCGTCCGCGCCGGGAACCGGGTGGTCGTCGCCTTCCCGCACCGCGGCGAGGCGCTGCGCACTGCCAACCTGCTGCGGCGGGTCGAGCCGAAGATCCTCGAGGAGGGCGACCGGCTCCCGGACGAGCCCGAGCTCTACTTCGCCGTCTCGCCTGCGCGGCGCGGCTTCGTCTGGCGCGACCTCGGGCTCGTGCTGCTGCCCGACACGCAGGTCTTTCGCAAGCGCGCCCGCACGCGCGCCGCACCTGCCGGCCGCGCACTGCAGAGCTTCGCGGACCTGCGCACCGGCGACTTCATCGTCCACGAGGACCACGGGATCGGGAAGCTGATCGGGTTCGAGACGAAGACGGTCGCGGAGGTCACCCGCGACTACCTCTTCCTCGGTTTCCGCGGCGACGACCGGCTCTACGTTCCACACGAGCAGATCGGCAAGGTTTCGAAGTACATCGGCGCGGACGCGGGCGCGCCGGCCCTCTCGAAGCTCGGCGGCAAGGCCTGGCAGAACCTGAAGAGCCGCGCGCGCACGAGCCTGCGCGAGCTGGCCGGAGAGCTGCTCGCGCTCTATGCGCGCCGCCAGCAGGCGCCCGGGGTCGCGTACGAGCTCGAGAACGAGTGGCTGGAGCGGCTCGAGGCCGAGTTCCCGTACCGCGAGACCGAGGACCAGCGCACCGCGATCGAGGCCGTCAAGGAGGACCTCGAGGCGCCGCGCCCGATGGACCGGCTCGTCTGCGGCGACGTCGGCTTCGGCAAGACCGAGGTCGCCGTCCGCGCGGCCTTCGCCGTCGCCGTCAACGGCAAGCAGACGCTGATGCTCGTCCCGACGACCGTGCTCGCCGAGCAGCACTGGAACACCTTCCGCGAGCGCTACCGCGACTTCCCGGTGCGCGTGGAGATGATCTCGCGCTTCCGCTCGCCGAAGGAGCAGAAGCAGGTCGTCGCCGACTTCGAGGCGGGCAAGGTCGACGTCCTGCTCGGCACGCACCGCGTGCTCAGCCGCGACGTGATCCCGAAGGAGCTCGGGCTCGTGATCGTGGACGAGGAGCAGCGCTTCGGCGTCGCCCAGAAGGAGCTCCTACGGGCGCTGCGGCTGGAGGTGGACGTGCTCTCGCTGAGCGCAACCCCGATCCCGCGCACGCTGCACATGTCGCTCTCGGGCCTGCGCGACATCTCGGTGATCGAGACCCCGCCCGAGGGCCGGCGGCCGATTCGCACCTACGTGGGCGAGTACGACGACGAGCTCGTCAAGGCCGCGCTCGAGCGCGAGCACGCGCGCGGCGGTCAGAGCTTCTACCTGCACAACCGGGTCGAGACGATCGAGGAGGCCGCGGCCAAGATCCAGCAGCTGGCGCCGAGCCTGCGCGTCGAGGTCGCCCACGGCCAGATGCGGGAGCGTGAGCTCGAGGAGAAGATGCACTCGTTCCTGCGCGGCGACGCGGACGTGCTCGTCTCGACGACGATCATCGAGTCCGGCCTCGATATCCCGCAGGCGAACACGCTGATCGTGGAGCGGGCCGACGCCCTCGGGCTCGCCCAGCTCTACCAGATCCGCGGGCGCGTGGGCCGCTCCGACGTGCTCGCCCACGCCTACCTCTTCTATCCCGACTCGCGCGAGCTGACCCCGGAGGCGCGGGCCCGGCTGGCGACCCTCGCCGACCACACCGAGCTCGGCGCGGGCTTCGCGATCGCGATGCGCGACCTCGAGATCCGCGGCGCGGGCGACCTGCTCGGCGCCGAGCAGTCGGGTCACGTCGCTGCGCTCGGTTTCGAACTCTATGTCGAGCTGCTGGCAGAGGCGGTCGCGGAGCTCTCGGGCGAGCGGCGGCCCGCTGCTCGGCCGGTGCGGGTCGAGGCGAGTGTCGACGCCTACGTGCCGGCGCCGTACATCGAGGCAGAGGCGCTGAAGATCGACCTCCACCGCCGCCTCGCGCTGACCGAGACCGAGGATGAGCTGCGCGAGCTCCAAGCGGCGACCGAGGACCGCTACGGCCCGCTGCCCGAACCGGTGGAGAACCTGTTCGCGATCCAGGAGGCGAAGCTGAAGCTCGCGACCGCCGGGGCCGACTACCTCGTCTTCCGGGCAGGCAAGGCGACGGTCGGCCCGCTGCTGCTGGGCTCGGGCGAGCTGCGCGCGCTGCGCTCGGAGCTCGACACCGCCGTCTACACGAGCGCCAAGCGCGAGGTTTCGTTGCGCTCAGATGAATTCTCGTCAGCGGTTCGACTAGTCGATGCTATACTCGACGCGCGCCGGGCAGCATGAGCAAAACCCCTGCTGCTGGCGCTTTTTCCATGAGACGACTCGTACTGATCGGCCTTTGCGCGGCGCTGGTGCTCGTGGTCGCGGCGTGCGGTGGCGGCGGCTCGCAGTCGGTCTCCGACAACTCGGTCGCCGTGGTCGGGGACCAGCAGATCACGAAGGCGCAATGGGACGCGCTGATCGCGCAGACCAAGCGCAACTTCATCGCCACCAAGCGCGCGTTCCCGAAGGCTGGCACGGTCGACCTGGCCAACCTGAAGACGAACGCCACCCAGTTCCTGATCCAGAGCAGCGAGTACGAGCAGGAGGCCGAGAAGCTCGGTGTCAAGGTCGACGACAAGGCGATCGACGCGCGCCTCGACCAGATCAAGAAGCAGTACTACGGCAACCCCGCCGGCCAGAAGCAGGCGACGCCCAAGCAGATGGAGCAGCGCTACCAGGCCGCGCTCAAACAGCAGGGCTTCACCGACGAGGAGGTCCGGCAGGGGATCAAGCTCCAGCTGATCCGCGAGGCCGTCTTCAAGAAGGTCACCGGCGACGTCAAGGTCCCGGACGACGAGATCAAGACGTACTACGACAAGAACAAGCAGCAGTACGCGACGCCGGCGCAGCCGGAGAGCCGCGACGTTCGCCACATCCTTGTCAAGTCGAAGGCGAAGGCCGACGCGCTCTACGCGCAGCTGCAGGCCGACCCGAGCAAGTTCGCCGCGCTCGCCAAGAAGTACTCGACCGACACCTCTTCGGCTCAGAACGGCGGCAAGCTCCCGCCGGGCACGGCGGTCAAGGGCCGGCTCGTGCCGGAGTTCGAGAAGGTCGCCTTCTCGATCAAGGAGAACGTGATCTCGAAGCCGGTCCACTCGCAGTTCGGCTGGCACATCATCGAGGCGCTCGGGCCGGTCAAGGCCGGGACGCCCGCGAAGCCGACGCCGCTCCCGCAGGTGAAGGAAGCGATCCGGCAGCAGCTCCTCTCCCAGGACAAGCAGAAGGAGATGGACAAGTGGCTCGCCGGGATCAAGAAGCACTACTGCGGGGAGATCGGCTACCAGACGGGCTACGCGCCGCCGCCCGGCCAGGACCCCTGCAAGCAGTCGTCCTCGACGACGTCGGGCGCGGCCACCACCACCGGCTAACCCGTTGGCGCTCGCCGCCGCGCTGGTTGAGCTGCAAGAGCTGACCGAGCGCCTGCGCCGCGACTGCCCCTGGGACCGCGAGCAGACGGCGCGCACGATCGTGCCGCACACCGTCGAGGAGGCCTACGAGGTCGCCGACGCGGCGATCGGAGGCGACCCGGCGAAGCTGCTCGACGAGCTTGGTGACCTGCTCTTCCAGGTCTACTTCCTCTCGCTGCTGCTCGACGAGCAGGGCCAGGGCGACCTCGAGGCCGTCGCCCGCAACGTCCACGCGAAGCTCGTTCGGCGGCATCCGCACGTCTTCGGCGAGGTCGAGGCGCGAACGCCGGGCCGTGTGCGCGAGAACTGGGAGCGGATCAAGCGCGAGCAGGAGGAGCGCGAGGGCGTCTTCCACGACGTTCCCGAGGCGCTGCCGTCGCTGCTCTACGCGCGCAAGGTGCAGCGGCGCGCGCGGGCGGTCGGCTTCGAGTACCCGAACCTCGAGGGCGCCGTCGCCGATCTCGACGACGAGCTGCGCGAGCTGAAGGCCGAGCTGGGCGAGGAGCCGGCGCCCGAGACGGAGGCCGACCCGCGCGTGTTCGCCGAGCTCGGGGACGTGCTCTTCGCCTCGGTCAACGTTGCCCGGCGGCTGAACGTCGACCCCGAGCTGGCGCTGCGGGCGGCCAGCGAACGCTTCGTCGCGCGCGTCGAGCAGGCCGAGCAGCTCGCCGCGGCGGAAGGCAAGCGCTGGACCGAGCTCGAGCTGGACGAGCAGGACCGCTACTTCGATCTCGCCAAGGAGGCAGGCACATGACCGGCATCTCGCGCACGTACGCGCGGCAGATCCTCGACTCGCGCGGCAATCCGACCGTCGAGGTCGAGGTCACCCTCGAGTCGGGCGCGACCGGCCGCGCGGGCGTTCCCTCGGGTGCCTCGACCGGCGTGCACGAGGCGCTCGAGCTGCGCGACAGCGGCCAGGAGTGGGGCGGCAAGGGCGTCACCAAGGCCGTCGGCAACGTCAACGGTGAGATCGCCGAGGCGGTGCGCGGGCTCGACGCCGCCGAGCAGCGCGGCCTCGACCAGGCGCTGATCGAGCTCGACGGCACGCCGAACAAGGGCCGGCTCGGCGCGAACGCGATCCTCGGCGTCTCGCTCGCCGTCGCGAAGGCCGCCGCCGCCGAGGCCGAGCTCTCGCTCTTCCGCTATCTGGGCGGCGAGGAGGCGGTGACGCTGCCGGTGCCGATGCTGAACGTGATCAACGGCGGCGCGCATGCCCAGAACTCGATTGACCTGCAGGAGTTCATGCTGGTGCCGGCGGGCGCGGACACCTTCGCCGAGGCGTTGCGCGTCGGCTGCGAGATCTTCCACGCGCTGAAGGCGCTGTTGCATGAGCGCGGCTTCTCCACGGGTGTCGGCGACGAGGGTGGCTTCGCGCCGGACCTCGGCTCGAGCGAGGAGGCGATCGAGGCCGTGCTGGAGGCCGCGAAGCGCGCGGGCCACCGCGATCGCGTGGCGATGGCGCTCGACCCGGCCGCGACCGAGCTCTACGAGGACGGGCACTACCGCTTCGAGGGCAACGATGAGGTCGGCGACGGGATGGTCCAGTACCTCTCGCGGCTCGTCGAGCGCTACCCGATCGTCTCGATCGAGGACGGCCTCGCCGAGGACGACTGGACGACCTGGGGCGCGTTGACCGAGGTCGCCGGCTCGAGCGTGCAGCTCGTGGGCGACGACATCTTCGTCACCAACCCCGAGCGCCTGCGGCGCGGGATCATGGAGAACATCGGCAACGCGATCCTGATCAAGGTCAACCAAATCGGAACGCTCACCGAGACGCTCGACACGATGACGATGGCGCGCGAGGCCGGTTACGCCTGCGTGATGTCACACCGCTCGGGCGAGACCGAGGACACGACGATCGCCGACCTCGCCGTCGCCACCGGCTGCGGACAGATCAAGACCGGCGCGCCCTCGCGCAGTGAGCGCACGGCAAAGTTCAACCAGCTCCTGCGCATCGAGGAGGAGCTGGGCGACCGCGCCGTGTATCCAGGTTGGAACGCGTTCCCCCGTTTCCAGCCGTAGCGCCGTTCGTAGCACTCGCTACGCTGGAACGGTGGCCGAAGCGCCTCCCCGCCGCACCAAGATCGTCGCCACGATCGGGCCGGCCTGCTCGACGCCCGAAGCGCTTTCGGCGCTGGTGCGGGCCGGGGTCGACGGCGCGCGGCTGAACCTCTCGCACGGCACGCATGACCAGCACCGCGAATGGGCGCGCCTGGTGCGCGAGACCGAGCGCGAGGTCGGGCGGCCGATCGCGCTGATCGCCGACCTCCAGGGGCCGAAGCTTCGGATCGGCGACCTCGATGAGCCGATCTCCCTGCGCCGCGGCGAGGACGTCACCGTCGGGCCGGTTGACGGCCGCTCGAACGGCGAGCTGCCGGTCAGCCCGGCCGTGATCAGCGAGGTGCTGCAACCAGGCCACGACGTCCTGATCGACGACGGGCTCGTCCGCCTGCGGGTGGACACCGTCGAGCTCGGGCGGGCGCGCTGCACGGTCGTCGAGGGCGGCGTCGTCTCCGCGCACAAGGGCGTCAACCTGCCCGGCGTCCCGATCCCGATCCCCTCGATCACGCGCAAGGACATGGACGACCTGGAGCTCGCGCTCGAGCTCGGCGTCGACTTCGTCGCGCTCTCGTTCGTGCGCTCGTCCGCCGACGTGCGCGACCTGCGCGAGCTGATCGAGCAGGCCGGCTCGCACGCGCACGTGATCGCCAAGATCGAGAAGTCGGAGGCCGTCGACGCGCTGGACGAGATCCTCGAGGAGACCGACGCGGTCATGGTCGCACGCGGCGACCTCGGCGTTGAGATCGGGCCGGCGCTGGTGCCGCTGGTGCAGAAGCGGATCATCATCGCCGCACTCGAGCGCGGAAAGCCGGTGATCACGGCCACGCAGATGCTCGAGTCGATGATCCACCAGGCCGAGCCAACCCGCGCCGAGGCGAGCGACGTCGCCAACGCGATCCTCGACGGCACGTCGGCGCTGATGCTCTCCGGCGAGACCGCGGTCGGCGAGTACCCGGTCGAGTCGGTCGCCTACATGGACCGGATCGCGCACGCGGTCGAGCCGAGCCTCGGCTACCGCCACGAGCTGCCGGAGCGCGCCGACGAGCCGACGGTCGGCCAGGCGATGTCGAACGCGGCCTGTGACCTGGCGGAGGCATTGCGGGCGAAGGCAATCCTCGTCCCCACCTACACCGGCCGCACGGCGTCGGTGGTCGCGCGGCTGCGGCCGCGGGCGCCGATCATCGCCCTCACCCACCACGACTACGCGCAACGGCAGATGGCGATCGAGTGGGGCGTGAGCGCGTTCCTGATCCCGGAGTGCGACGACGTCGACACGCTGCTCGCGACGTCGCGTGCCGCCGCACGCCACAGCGGGCTCGTCGACGAGGGCGACCGCGTCGTGATCACCGCCGGGACCGCCGTGAACCTCCCCGGCACCACCGACCTGATCAAAGTCGACGCCGTGTAGGAACACGCGCTGCCGCGGCGAATCGCGCCGCGTGGCCAAGCGTTCCCGCAAGCCGCCGCCTCGCTCGCGCTACCTGCTGCGCTGGGTCGGCCTCGGCGCGATCGTGCTCGTCGGGCTCCTGTACGCACGCCCGCTGCAGAGCTATTTCGACGCGAAGCACGACCTTGCGCGCCGCACCGCCGACGTGCAGGCGCTCAAGGCCGAGAAGCGCGAGCTCCAGCACCGGCTGGCGGAGTCGAGCACCGGCGAAGCGCTGACCGAGCAGGCCCGGCGGCTCGGGCTCGTGCGCCCCGGCGAGAAGCTCTACATCGTCAAAGGCCTTTCGGCCTGGGTGCACAGCAAGGCTACGATCGCGAACGGTGGACGATGACCGCGCGATCGTGGAGCGCCAGCTCGGCCGGCCCCCGCGGGCGTTCCGCCGGGTAGCCGTCCGCTGCCCCTTCGGTCGGCCGGCGGTGACCGAGCAGGCGGCGCTCGACGAGGCTGGCGAGCCCTTCCCGACGAGCTACTGGATCACCTGCCGGCACCTCGCGACGACGATCGCGCGGCTCGAGGCCGGCGGTGGCGTGGAGCGCTTCGGTCGGCTTGCCCGCGAGGATCCGGCCCTGGCCGAGAGCCTCCAGCAAGGCCACGAGGAGCAGCGCCGCCTGCGGCCCGAGCTTCCCGGCGGGATCGGCGGCCAGACGCGTACCGGGGGGCTCAAGTGCCTCCACGCCCACGCGGCCTTCGCGCTCGCGCGGCCCGGCTACGAGCTCGGCGAGCGGATCCTCGCCGAGGTGGAACCGCTCTGGCCCGCCCGCTGCTGCACCGACTAGAGTCGCCGACAATGGAGGGGACGCTCGAGAGCACCCGCGGCGAGTGGGCGGAGGGCTACCGCCGCTTGCAGGCGGCCTCCTCGGACCGTGCGCAGTACGAGCGGCTGCTGGCCGAGGTTGCCCTCGTGCTCGACCAGCTCCGGCGACGCGTCGGCCAGAGCTTCACCCTGCGCGAGCTCGCCTCGGCCTACGGCGACGCCGACCGCTGGGTGCAGGAGGCGCTGCTCGAGGCCGAGCCGGCGCCGGGTTGGCCGGCCCGCTCGACGATCGTCCAGGACTCGGCCTTCCACCTCTATTCGCGCGGCGCGCTCGACTACAAGCCATGAACGCCTATCAGCGTCGGCGCAGGAAGAGCTCGACTCGCCGGCGCGTCGTCTGGGCGGTCATCTTCGTGCTCGTTTTCGCCATCGGGATCGCGCTCGGCCAGGCGCTCGAGGACAACCCGCCGCCCGCCTCGACGGTCACGCACGACCAGACGATCACGCTGCCGCCAGAGTCGGCGACGGTGACCGTCACCACGCCGTAAGCAGAGGGATGTCTCAGAAACGGGAGCTTTGGGTAGATTCGCCCCGAAATGCCCCGTGACAACCCAGGGAGGCAGCCGCCGCTCGGCGAGACGGATTGGCTCACGTTGGGCCAGGCCGCCCGCTACCTCGGCGTTGCCCAGAGCACGATCCGCAAGTGGTCCGACAGCGGCCGTGTGCGCGCCTTCAAGACGCCGGGCCGCCATCGCCGCTACCGCCGTGACGATCTCGACGCTTTCCTCCAGCGCTCCGCGCCCGAGTCCCGCTCGGGCCCGATCGTGCTGATCGTCGACGACGACGAGCGGCTGCGCGAGTACGTGCGCGTCAACCTCGAGATGGAGGGCTACACCATCCACGAGGCCGGCAGCGCCGAGGACGGGATGAAGGTGCTCGACGAGCTGCGCCCCGACCTCGTCCTGCTCGACGTCATGATGCCGAAGGTGGATGGCTGGGAGATGCTGCAGCTGATGCACGAGCGGCACGGCGTCGGCTCGATCCCCGTCGTGATGTTCAGCGGCAAGGTCGATGAAGCGGCGGCGGACGAGGCGGCCGAGCGCGGCGCGCAGGGCTTCATCGGCAAGCCGTTCGATCCGCAAGAGCTGATCACGCAGACCAAGCAACTGCTGCCGACCTGATCTGGCTCGACCACCACCTCCAGCGCTGGGTCGTCCACCATCGCGCCGACTGGCTGAACCCGCTCGTCGTCCACTTCACCCGCATCGCGACCGAGGGGCTGCTGTTCGTGATCATCGGCGCCGTGCTCGCGCTGCTCTGGCGCCGGCCCTGGTTCCTGGTCCTGCTGGTGGCCGCCGACCTCGCCGCCGACGGGCTCTCGCTCGCGCTGCGGCAGTGGATCGGCCGCCTGCGCCCGCCGCTCGTCTACCCCGTGCCGCGGCCGCTCGTGCCGACGCCGCACACCGGCTCCTTTCCGTCGGGCCACTCGGCGACCGCCTTCGCCTGCGCGACGGTGATCGCGTGGGCGTCGCCGCGCCTGGCCGTGCCGGCCTTCGTGCTGGCCGCACTCGTTGCCTGGTCGCGCGTCTACGTCGGAGTGCATTGGCCGCTCGACGTGCTCGGCGGCGCGGCGCTAGGCGTGCTGGTCGCTACAGCTCTTCTGAAGCTCGCAAGAGACCGGCCACGATTACGGCCAGGCTCGCCAGCAGGCTGATCCAGATGCCGATCCCGCGGCCGGCGGGCGGCGGAATCGAGTCCGGGATCGAGATCAGCCGGATCAGGACGAAGATCGTCGAGAGCGAGCCCAGCGCGATCACGACGAGGCTCTCGGGCACCGAGGGTGGCAGCTCGAAGCCGAACTCGCGCGCCACGGCCAGTCCGAGCAGCACGAGCCCGATCGCGAAGACGAGCTTGCCGAGCGTGCCCGTGTGCCAGGCGATCACCGCGAGCGTCGGTCCGGCGGTGTTCGGGCCGGCGTACCAGTCGGTGAAGGCCGAGATCGTCAGCACGAGCCCGGCGACCCACGCCAGCCGGCCGCCGAGCGCCCAGAAGCCGGTCGCGGCCGGGCGGACGAAGACGTCCTCGTCGATCTCGACGAACGGCTCCTGCTCGGCAGGCGGGAAGGACTCGGGCGTCTCCATCACAGGCCGAACAGCTGCTCGATCTGGTTCCAGATCACGACCGCCAGGCCGACGCTGACGCAGAGCACCGCGAGGAGTACGAGCCAAAAACGCAGGGCCGCGAGGGTCTTCTCGCGGGCCCGCTCCTCGCGGGCGCGGCGCTTGATCCGCTGGCGCCGGTAGTTCCGGGGGATCGCCGTCGGGTCGAGCAGCTCCTCGTCGACGTGCTGTCGCTCCGGCAGGGCCACGCGCGGAGTTTAGTAGGCCCGTGCTTTGATGCGGTCGGACGATGGCGGTTACAGGGGAAACGCGTGAGCTTGCAGGCCTGGACGAGGCGCTGGGCTCGATCGCGGCGCGAACCGCCGAGGTGACCGGTGCGGACGTGGTCGTCGTGCGGCTCGTGGACGACTCGGGCGCGGCCGGCGCCCGTGCGGTGCACGCCGAGTCCGCGGCTTTGCGGGCCGAGCTCGAAGGTTCGCGGGTCCCGGCGCGCGCGGTCCCGGCAGAGCCGCTCGAGGAGCGCGACAGGCTGCCTCCGCCGCTGCTTCGTGCGGCCGAGCAGCTCGGTGCGAGCGGCGTGCTGCAGCTTCCGGTTCGCGAGGGCAACGCGGTCGTCGGCTCGCTGGAGCTGCTTCGCCGCCGGGGCGAGTTCGTCGGGCGTGATCGCACGCTCGCCCTCGCGGCTGCCGAAGAGATCGCGCTCGCCCGGAGGGCCTTCGGCGACGGGGGAGGCTTGGACGCCGCTGCGCCCGACCTGCTCGGTCTCGCCGGGGACGCGCTGGCGGCCGGTTCCGACGAGGCCCGCGCGGCCGACCAGGTGGCGACACTCGCGGCCGAAGCGACCGGCGCGAGCGCCTGCGTCGTCTGGCGCTACGAGCAGCAGGGGCCGGTGCTGGCCGCGCTCTCGGGCACTGCGCTTCCGGCCGCGGTGGCGCTCGAGGCCGTCGGCCGGGCGCGCAACGTGCCGGACTCGCTCGCGGTCGAGTCGCTGGAGGAAGGCGGCGCCGTCGTGACGCTCCAGCTCGGCGAGCCGCCGCAGGGCGCCCTGCAGCTGCTGCTCGCCGACGAGCCGCATCCGAGCGACCCGCTGCTCGATCGGCTCGGGATCTTCGCCGTCCGCGCCGCCCACGCGCTGCGCGCCAGCGAACGGCGGCAGACGCTCTCGGTCGAGCTCGAGCGCACCCGCGCGCTGCTGACGATCGTCGGCCAGGCGATCGCCCAGCTGTCGCTCGCCCACACGCTCGATACGGCGATCGAGCACGTCTCCGGCCTGCTCGGCGCCGAGCGGCTCGCGGTCTACCTCACCTCCGAGCCCGGGCGGCTCGAGCCCGCTGCCGAGCGTGGGCTGACCGGGCCGCACGCGCGCGTCGCGGAACGCCTGCTTGAGCTCCTGCTCGGGCCTGCCCGCGGTCGCGGGCTGCTCGGTATCCCGTACGCGGCGAGCGACCCACGCCTGAGCGGCGTGCTCGAAGTGCTCGAGGAGCTCGGCCTCGAGGCTGCGATCGCGGTCCCGCTGCGGGTGCGCGACGACCTGATCGGCCTGCTCGCCGTCTACCCGGCGGCGGGGCGGGAGCTGACCGAGAACGAGGAGCAGCTCCTGCGCTCGCTCGCCGCGCAGCTCGCGGTCGCCGTCCAGAACGCACGGCTGCACGAGGAGACGAAGCTGGCGGACGAGGAGCGCAAAGTCGCGCTCGACGCCGAACGTGAGGCGTCGCGCCGCCTGCAGGCGCTCTACGAGATCTCGCGCGTCTTCTCGGAGAGCCTCTCGCTCGACCTGACCCTGGAGGCGGTCACGCGCACGATCGTGGAGACGCTCGAGGTGGACGCCGCCTCGCTGCGCATGCCCGACGGACGCGGTGCGTTGCTCGAGCCCGTGGCGATGCACGTGCGCGAGGAGCGGCTGGCCGAGCCGCTGAAGGCGATCCTCTCCTTGCCGCAGCCGCTCTCGCCCGTACGGCCGAACGTCTTCCGCAGCGGGCGGGCCCTCCTCCTCGACCCGCGCAGCGCCGCGTCGCTCGGCCCGGCGCACGAGCCTCTCGTCCCGTTTCTGGAGAAGGGCTCGACCGCGGCGGTCATCCCGCTCGCCACGCAGGCCGAGATCCTCGGGACGCTGACGCTGGTCTCGCTCGACCCCGACCGGCCAATCGACGGCGAGACGCTCGAGGCCGCCTCGTCGATCGCCGGCCAGGCCGCGCTGGCGCTCGACAACGCGCGCCTTTACCAGCAGCAGAAGCAGTTCGCCGACTCGATGCAGCGCTCGCTGCTGCCGCGTGAGCGTCCGCGCGCCGCCGGGCTGGACGTGGGTGCGGTCTACGCCTCCTCGGCGCGAATGGACGTCGGCGGCGACGTCTACGACTTCCTCGAGCTCGCCGACGGCCGGCTCGCGGTGGTGCTCGGCGACGTCACCGGCCACGGGATCGACGCTGCCGCCGACATGGCGATGGCGAAGTTCGTCTTCCGCTCGCTCGCGCGTGAGCACTCCGAGCCGTCCGAGTTCCTCGCCGCAGCGAACGAAATCGTGCTCGAGGAGATCGGCGACGGGAAGTTCATCACGATGCTCTACGTGACCGCCGACGGCCGCGCGGGCGAGGTTGCCTGTGCGAGCGCGGGCCATCCCTCGCCCCGGATCGTGCGCGCCGGCGCCGTCGAGCCGCTCAGCCTGCGTGGGCTCGCGCTCGGGATCGCGGGCAGCCAGGCATACGAGGCCGAGCACGTGACGTTGGAGCCGGGGGATGCCGCGGTGCTGTTCACGGACGGCTTGCTCGAGGCTCGGCGCGAGGGCGAGCTGTACGGCGAGGAGCGGCTCGACGCCTCACTTGGCAGGCACGCCTCGCTGCCCGCCGAGGAGCTGGCCGTGGCGCTCGTCGAGGACTGCCGGGCCTTCGGCGGCGAGCTGGCGGACGACTGCGCCGTCGTCGTCCTCAAGCGCACGTGATCGAGCTCGCGAGGCGTGACGGCCGGCCTCTGCGGATCGGCCATCGCGGCGCGGCCGCGCTCGCTCGCGAGAACTCGCTCGAGGCGATCGGGCTCGCGGTCGAGCTCGGCTGCGACCTGGTCGAGTTCGACGTCCACGCGCTCGGCGAGACGCTGGTGGTCGCGCACGACCGGCCCGGCTCGGCAGACGGGCTGCCGACCCTCGACGAGGTGCTGGAGCTGCTGGGCTCTGCCGGCGTGGGCGTCCACCTCGACCTGAAGGCGCAGGGCGCGGAGCGGCCGGTGGCCGAGGCGCTGCGGCGGCACGGGCTCGTGGAGCGGACGGTCGTCAGCTCGTTCCGCCGCCCGACCCTGAGCGCCCTGCACCTGGTCGAGCCGGCGGTGCGGCTCGGGCGCACCTACCCACAGGACCGCACGGGCCTGACCAAGCGGCAGGTCTTCCAGCCGCCGGCGCGGGCGATCGTTCGTGTCCTGCGGCGCGCGCTGCCGCGGTACATCGGCTCGTTGCTGGCACGCTCGAAGGCAACGGCGGCCGTGCTCTACTGGGAGGTGGTCAGCGAGGCCGCGGTCGCCCGCTGTCACGCGCTCGGCGCGCCGGTGCTCGTCTGGACGGTAGACGACGCCGCGTTGCTGCCCTGGCTGGACGAGATCGGCGTGGACGGCGTGATCACGAACGATCCGCGGATCTTTCGTGACTAAACTTTCCGCCGGATGAAGCGGGTTGGACTGCTCATGCTGTTCGTGCTCGGCCTGGCCGCCGCCGGCGGCCTGTCGGCGGGCGTGGTCGGGGCGTCGACGACAACCGGCACCACCACGACCACCGAGCCGCCGACGATCGCGAGCGGCGTGACGATTTCGGGCGTCGACGTCGGCGATCTGACCTACGACGAGGCCTTCACGGCGGTGAGGGATTCGTTCGCCCGCCCGGTGACGCTCGTCGTCCTCCGCCACCGGCTGGCGATCGAGCCCGCCCGCATCGGCGCGATGGCCTACGTGCGGGCCTCGGTCACCCGGGCGCTGACCGTCCCGGCGGGCACGGCGCTCAAGCTGCGCGTGATCCTCAGCAGGAAGGGAACCCAGCGCTACCTCGACGCCGTCGGCAAGCGCTTCGACCGTGAGGCGGTGGACTCGGAGCTACTGCTGCGCAACCTGCGGCCGGTGATCACGAAGGAACAGGCCGGCCGGACGCTGCGCCAGGTGCGGGCGATGAACGGGATCTTCACCGCGCTGGTGACGAACACGCGGCCGGAGGTCGCGCTCCAGTTCGCCGAGCTAAAGCCGTCCGTGACGCGCGGCTCCTTCGGCCCCGTGATCGTGATCCGCCGCGGCTCCAACCGGCTCTACCTCTACAAGGGCATGCGCTTCCAGCGCGGCTTCGGCGTGGCAACCGGCCAGTCGGCCTACCCGACCCCGCTCGGGAGCTGGCACGTCGTCGTCAAGTGGCGGAACCCGTGGTGGTACCCGCCAAACTCGCCGTGGGCGAAGGGCGAGAAGCCGGTTCCGCCGGGGCCGGGGAACCCGCTCGGCACGCGCTGGATGGGCCTCTCGGCGAACGGCGTCGGCATCCACGGCACGCCTGACGACACCTCGATCGGCTACTCGGCCTCGCACGGCTGCATTCGCATGCACATCCCCGACGCGGAGTGGCTCTTCAACCACGTGACGGTCGGCACGCCGGTCTTCATCGTCCCGCAGTGAGATGAGCGCAAGGCTGAAGCTCGGCGCGCAGGCACTGGCGGTCGGGCTCGTCTTCCTGCTGCTGGCGCTGCTCGTCTGGAAGCTGGCCAAGGGCAGTGGCAAGGAGGCGGCAGTCGGCAAGGCGGCGCCGAACTTCACGCTCGAGCGGATCGGCGAGCCGGGTTCGCTTCAGCTGGCCTCGCTGCGCGGAAAGGTTGTCGTGCTCAACTTCTGGGCCTCCTGGTGCTACCCGTGCAAGCAGGAGGCGCCCACGCTGTCGGCCGCCGCGAAGCGCTGGCCCGGCCGCGTGGTCGTGCTCGGCGTGGACGTGAACGACTTCTCCGGCGACGCGCGCAAGTTCGCCCGTAAGTACGGCCTCGACTACCCGCTCGTGCATGACAACCACAACGTCACCTCGCCGAAGTACGGGTTGACCGGCCTGCCCGAGACGTTCTTCCTCGACCGGACCGGCAAGGTCGTCGTCCACGTGCCGGGCGAGGTGAAGGCCGCCGACATCCGGGACGGCGTCGCGCGGGCGCTGAAGTCATGAGGATTGCCGTCCTCGCGCTTATGGCGCTGGCGCTGGCCGCGCCAGCAGCGGCGAGCCAGCAGCACCCAACACTCGCCGAGCTCGAGGGTCAGCTGATGTGCCCGATCTGCGAGGGCGAGACGCTGGCGCAGTCCGACTCGCCGGCCGCGCAGCGGATCAAGGCGTACATCACGCTTCGCATCGGCCAGGGCGCGACTCGCAGCCAGATCAAGGACGAGCTCGTCGAGCAGTGGGGCACGCGGATCCTGGCGGCGCCGCCGCGGCACGGGTTCGACCTGCTCGCCTGGCTGCTGCCGATCGTCGGCGTGCTCGGCGGCGCGGCGGTGCTCGGCGTGCTCGCCTGGCGCTGGACGCGCGAGCGAGAGCCGGAGCCGGCGCCACAGCGCTGGTCGCTGAACGGGCACCCGCTCGGGCCGGACGAGGAGCGCCGGCTCGACGAGGAGCTCGCCCGCTTCGATGGCTGAACGGATAGCCGCGGCGTTCGCCGCCGGCCTCGTCTCGATCGCCTTCCCCTGCGTGCTGCCGCTCGTCCCCGGCTACCTGTCCGCGATCACGGCGGTCGAGGTCGATCGGCTCGGCGAGCGGGGAATCGCCCGGCGCGTGATCGCCGCGAGCGTGCCCTTTGCACTCGGCTTCACGGTCGTCTTCGTCGTCCTCGGCGCGGGAGCGGCGGCGCTCGGCGGCTGGGTCGACCAGGAGACGCGGACGAAGATCGCCGGCTTCGTGCTCGTCGTGCTCGGGCTCGCCTTCATGGGGCTGCTGCCCTGGCCGGAGCGCATGCTCGCGCCGGGCGCGCTGACCCGGGCGCGGGCGAGCGGCTCGCGCGCCCTGCTCGGCGCGGCGTTCGCGGTCTGTGCGGCTCCCTGCGTGGGTGTCTTGCTGGGCGCGATCCTGGCCTTGGCGGCCGACTCGCGCACGGTCGTTCGCGGCTGCATCCTGTTGGCCGCCTACTCATTCGGGATCACGGTCGCCTTCGTCGCGATCGGGATCGCCTTCACACACGCGATGACCGCCTTCCGCTGGGTACGCGACCACTACGACCTGATCCGCTACATCAGCGGCGGCACGCTCGTCGTGCTCGGCCTGCTGCTCTTCTTCAACCGTGACTGGTGGCTGCGCGTGCTCCTGAACCGGGCACTCGACGCGCTAGGCCTCGGCGGGCAGCTCTAGCGCCGGCAGCTCGAGCGACCCGCCCTCGACTACACGCCGGGCCGCTGTGACTTGCTCGAGCAGCGAGTCGATGTCCAGGCCGCGGTGCTCCGGCGCGTACGGCCCGAGCCGCCGCGCCGCCTTCTCCAGCTGCCGCTCGCAGCCGACGCGGTTGCCGCGGCCCGCCTGGTACCAGGCGACTGCCACGTGCACGAGCCCCTGGTAGAAGTCGCGCTCGGCCGGCTCGGCCGCACGCCAGGCGTCCTCCAGCTCCTCGTGCGCCGCGAAGAACTCACCACGGCGAATCAGGTCGAGCCCGGTTTCAAGATGGCTCACGCGTTGGAGACTAGGGCGGAGGGTGGTACGTTTGCGGCGTGGCGACGATCCTGCTGGTGGGGGTCGACCTGTTCTTCCGGGGGAAGCTGGAGGGCCTGTTGCCGGGCCATCATCTGATCACGGTCGAGAACGTCGATCCGCCCGACTGCGTGATCGCGGACATCGCGCGCATCGACCCGGACGAGGTCGCCGACACCTACCCGGAGATCCCGATCCTCGGCTTCACCAACCACACCGACACCGAAGGGCTCCGCCGCGCGCACGCCGCGGGCTTCGACCAGGTGGTGGCCAAATCGGCGCTGGACGAGCGAGCCAAGGAGATCGTCGAAGAGCTCACGGCGTGACCGGTACGTCTGATTAGACTGACCGCCGCCGTGACGTACATCATCGCCGAGCCCTGCATCGACATCAAAGACCTGTCGTGCGTGGATGTCTGCCCGGTCGACTGCATCCACGAGTTCGGGCGCATCCTCGTGATCGACCCCGAGGAGTGCATCGACTGCGGGGCGTGCGAGCCGGAGTGCCCCGTCGAGGCGATTTTCCCGGAGGACGCGCTGCCGGCGAAGTGGGAGCCGTTCGTGAAGATCAACTACGCGTATCCCGAGGGCGCGGACGTGATCAACAAGCTCACGGACGAGTACGCGACCGAGCACAACGTCCAGAACGAGCCGCTCGAGTAGTTACATATCGGGCGGGGCGGGGATCCAGTTTCTCGGAACCAACCGAGGAGGGATCTGATGCCACAGAAAGCATGGAGCGCCAAGCGCGAGCGGCAGTACGAGCACATCGTCGACAGCGAGCAGGACCAGGGCCGCTCGACGAAGCGGGCGAAGGAGATCGCCGCTCGCACGGTCAACAAGGAGCGCGCCCGCGCCGGTGAGGCCAAGGAGTCGTCGCGGACCTCGCGGCGAGACATGTCGTCGGGCCGACGCGGTGGCCAGCGGTCAGGCACGAACCGGCCGAAGGGCCGAACCAAGGAGCAGCTCTACAACGAGGCCAAGCGGATGAACATCTCCGGGCGGTCCCAGATGAACAAACAGCAGCTACAGCGTGCCGTCGACCGCCGCAAGTAGGCCTGTGGCTATGCTCCGGCCGTGACGCCGGAGACGCTCGATCATGTCGCGCTCTGGGTCGCCGACCGCGACCGCATCGCCGACTTCGTCACCTCCCGCGTGGGGATGCACGTGGTCGACCGGACCGACGCCTTCACCCTCGTCGGCTCGGATGCCCGGCGCGGGAAGCTGACGCTGTTCGCGGCCGAGGGGCCGCGCGAGCAGGGTGCGCTCAAGCACGTGGCGCTGCGGGTCTCGAGCCTCGACTCGGCGCTCGGCTCGCTGGACGGCACGCAGGTCGCGCGGCCGCGCGAGGGTGAGGCGTACATGGACGTCTCCGAAGGGCTGCGGCTCGGCCTCGTGGAGGCGCCGACCGAGGTCGAGTACGACCTCGACCATGTCGCGCTCTGGTCGCATTCGCCGGAGGAGACGGCCGAGTCCTACCTCGAGCTCGGGTTCTCCACGGCCACGCCGGGGCCGTCGGGCGCGCCGCGGGTCGAGGTCGGCGGGGCCTTCGTCGAGTTCCACCAGGGCGAGCCGGGCGACCCGGAGCGACCGTTGCTGAACCATCTCGCGGTTCTGGTCGAGTCGGCCGAGGAGCACATCTCGGAGGCCCGCGAGCGCGGGATCGAGATCGACAACATCGTCGACGCCGCGAACACCTACGCCGTCTTCGTCTGGGGCCCGGAGCGGGTCAAGATCGAGTACGTCGAGCACAAGCCGACGTTCTCTTTGACTTAGTGCTGATCGCGGGAGCCGGGATGGCCGGGCTCTGCGCGGCTGCCCGCGCACGCGAGCTCGGCGCTTCGCCGACCGTGCTGGAGAAGGGGAGCCGGCCGGGCGGCTCGATGCTGCTCTCGAGCGGCGTGATCTGGCGCTACCGGAGCTTCGAGGAGTTCCGAGCCCAGTGCCCGGCCGGCGACGAGCGGCTGCAGCGCCTCGTCTTCGAGCGGCTTGACGAGGGGCTCGAATGGCTCGAGTCGCTCGGCGCGCCGGTGGTGGCGCGCGAGACGGAGAACCCGCTTACGACCGGCGCCCGCTTCGACACCGAGGGCCTGACCGCGTCGCTTGTACGAGCGGCCGGCGACGTCCGTTTCGAACAGCCGGTGACAGTCACAGTGACAGTCACTGGGGATCCGCTCGTGCTGGCGACCGGCGGTTTTCAGGGCGACGCCGAGCTGGTCGAGCGCTACGTTCGGCCGGCGGCGCCGCTTCGGCTGCGGGCCAACCCCTGGAGCACCGGCGACGGGCTCCGGATCGGCCTCGGGCACGAAGCCGCGCTGACCGCCGGCCTGGAGGAGTTCTACGGCCGCAACATGGCCGACGTCGGCTTCGACGAGGCCGGCTTCGTCCCGCTCGCGCAGGTCTACGGGCGCCACGCGCGGATCTTCAACGAGCGCGGGGAGGAGTTCTTCGACCATGACCAGGTCAGCTGGTCGGAGCTCGACCTCGTTCAGGCGACCGCCCACCAGCCGGGCGCGCGGGCCTGGTACCTGCTCGACGACGAGGCCCTCGACCAGCAGGTCCGCTACGGCACCGTCCGCGACCTCGTCGCGTCAGCGCCCACGCTCACCGACCCGGGCGAGCCTGCCCTTCGAGCCGCCCCCCGGCACTGTCGCCGCCGTCCGCGTCGCGGCCGCGATCACGCACACGATCGGCGGCCTGCGCGTGGACGAACGGGCCCGTGTGCTCGACGAGCACGACGAGCCGGTAGACGGTCTCTTCGCCGCGGGCGTGGACGCAGGCGGGATCTCGACCGGCGGCTACGCGAGCGGGCTCGCCTCGGCGCTCGTCCTCGGCCGCACGGCCGCCGAGACCGCGCTCAGCTGAGCGGCTGCAGGTACGCGCAGCGGCGCATGTCGCCCGGGAGCGGGGAGGGCGCGACCTTGGTCACGTACAGGCGCTCCTCGCCCTCCTCGACCTGATCGCCGAGGCCCGGCGCCTCGCCCTCGCGCTCGCGCAGCTCGTAGCCGTTCGTCGTCCAGACGAAGCGCAGGTGCGTCGGGCGCTGGCCGTTCTCGTCCACGAACCTGATGCTAATTGCTGGGCTCAGTAGCCAGCGGTTCGACCGGTCATTTCAGACGGACACGCAGGCAAAGCCCGCGCGTCCTGAGACCGGCGCCGCAAGCGGCGCCTCAACGGTGGGCCGCGTACGAGGGCAGCACGATGCGAAGCGCCGTGCCGCCGAGCTCGCCGGCCTCGATGTCGAGTTGCCCGTTGAGCGTCCGCGCCCGCTCCTCGATCTCCTCGAAGCTCGCCCGCCGCCGCTCGCCCGCACCGTCGTCGGCGATCACGGTCTCGACCGTCCCGTCCTCGCGCTCGGCGACGCTGATCGAGATCCGCGAGGGCGGCCCGCGCCTGATCGCCTGGTTCACCGCGTCGCGGATGATCTGGTAAATCGCCACGCGTGCGTTCTCGGCCAGGCCGTCCGCGGCCTCGACGTCGAGGTCGACCTGCATCTGGTACGACAGCCCGACCTGCTCCGCGAAGGCGCGCACCGCCGGGCCGAACCCCTGGTCGCGAAGCACGACCGGCTCGATGTTGAACGAGAGGTCGCGCAGCGAGCGGATCGTGTCGCGGTGCCGCTTGAGCGCGGAGTCGAGCACGGCGGTCGCCTCCTCGATTCGCCCGCCCTCGAGCGAGTCGATCACCGCGTCGAGCATCAGGCTGATCCCGGAGAGCGACTGCACCGGACCGTCGTGGAGGAAGAGCGCCAGGCGCCTGCGCTCCTCCTGCTCGGCGATGATCAGCTGGTCCGAGAGCCGTGTGCGCTCGGCCTCGCGCTCCTTCGCCTCGGCGAGCAGGCGTGTGTTCTCGACCACGCGGCAGGCGAAGTCGGCGAGCAGCTTTGCCCGCGCGAGCTCCTCGCGGTCGAGCGGCCTCGCGCGCACCAGCTGCAGCGAGCCGATCTCCTCGCCCCGGATGATCAGCGGCAGCTCCACGGCCCCCGGCGTCCCTCTCGCACCGGGACCGTTCACCATGGCCTTGGCCCCGAAGAGCTCTTTCGCCTCGCGCCGCGTCCGCTCCAGCGCGCGCTCGGGCTCGTGCGTGGCGGCGATCTCTCCCATCGACTCGATCAGCGACTCGAGGAAGCTCGACTGCGCGGTCAGCTCCTCCTCGGCGACCTCGTGCCGGCGCCGCTCGGTGACGATCAGGTGGAGCGCGAAGGCGGCCGCGCCGACGATCGCCGCGCCGAGGCCGGCGAACGCCAGCCAGCTGGAGTCCAATGCGAGCCCGACCAGCGACACGATCGCGGCGATCGCGACCGCCGCGACGATCGCAACAGCTCTAGTCGATGATCGCGTCACGAAGCGCGATCGCAACCGCGTGCGTGCGCGTGTCGGCCTCGAGCTTGGTGAGGATGTGGCGCACGTGGCTCTTCACGGTCTCCTGGCTGATGAAGAGCCTCGCTGCGACGTCCGCGTTCGACATCCCGTCGGCCAGCAGCTGCAAGATCTCGCGCTCGCGCGCGGTCAGCATGTCCTCACGGTCGCCCGAGAGGAAGGCCGGCATCAGCGCCGGGTCGACGAAGCCCTCGCCGGCCACGACCTTGTCGATCGCCTTCAGCAGCGTCTGGTGCGGCGCCTCCTTGAGGATGTAGCCCTTCGCGCCGGACTCGAGCCCGCGGCCGAGCAGGCTGCGCTCGCTGTAGGCGGTGAAGATCAGGACGGCGGTCCCCGGGACTTTCTGGGTGAGGATCTTCGTCGCCTCGAGCCCGTCCATCCCGGGCATGCGCACGTCCATGATCACCACGTCCGGCTTGCGGCGCTCGGCCAGCGAGACCGCGGTCGCGCCGTCGGCGGCCTCACCCACCACTCGGATGTGCGGCGCGCGCGAAAGGGAGAGCCGCAGGCCTTCGCGGACGACCTCGTGGTCGTCCACGATCAGGCAGGTGATCTCCCCCTGCGCGGCTCTCTGCTCTTCCGTGGCGGCCTGCTCCGTCAACGCACGCGGATTGTAGGGCGGAATGCGGTCGTCAGCCGAATCGGCGCCAGGGTCACTGCCCGAACCAGCGCGCGCGGCGGCTCGAGCCGAACGCACGCTTCTCGGCGACGAGCTCGAGTGACGGCTCCTGAAACGTGCCGGTGGGCCTCGGGCCGGAGAGGAAGTCGACGTCGACCCGCCCGATCCGGCCGGCCCCGAACTCGACGTAACAGGAACCGCGCCCGTCGTACGGCGAGGGCTCGGGGCCGGCGCCCATCCGCGCCAGGAGCTGCGAAGCGACGACGCGAGCGGCGCCCTCGGAGAAGACGCCCGCCTTCGGGGTGCCGGGCGTGGCCACGTCTCCGACGGCGAAGACCTCAGGGAACCGCGTCGCGAGCGTTCGCGACTCGACCGGGACGTACCCGTCCTCGGCCATCCCGCTCTCGACGACCACGTCCGGAGCGCGGTGCTTCGGGACGCCGAGGAAGAGGTCGCACGGCAGCTCCTGGTCGTCGTCGAGCACCACCACTGCGCGGGTGGTGTCGAGTGCGCGCACGCGACGTTCGGGCACGAACGCGATCCCACGCTCGGCGAAGGCCTCGAGCAACGCAGCCGACGTGTCCGGCGACGGCGGGACCGGCGTGCCGAAGGGCATCACGAGCGTGATCTCGCAGGCGTCGCGCACGCCGCGCTCAGTCAGGAAGTCGTGGAGGAGCAGCGCCGCCTCGCTGGGTGCCGGCGGGCACTTGAAGGGCGCCCCGCAGACGCCCACGACCGCGCGGCCTTCGGTGAACGTCGGCAGGATCTCCCGCAGCCGCTCGGCGCCGGCGACCGAGTAGAACTCGTTCTCACCCTCGGCCAGGCCGGGCGTCGCCTCGAAGTCGTAGTCGGCGCCGAGCGCGACGACGAGCACGTCGCCTTCGCGGACGCCCTCCTCGGTCGTGACCCGTCGCGACTCGGGATCGATCGCGGTCACCGTCTCCCGCAGGAGCCGGACTCCCGGCTTGGCGAAGTCTCCATAGGGCAGCCGGATCTCCTCGGGTCGCACGCGTCCGAACATCACGTCGAGCTTCGAGTAGCCGAAGACGAAGGCGTCGCTCCGGTCGACGATGACGACCCCGGCGTCCTCGCCGAGGCCTTCCGAAAGCATGGTCGCGAGCTCGAGACCCCCGAACCCGGCTCCCAGGATGAGAACGCGCGCGTGCACGGGGCGACCGTACCTCCTAGACGACGAGTGCGAGCTGCTCCGGCTCCGGGTCCGGTTCGAGGCGGGTCGTGCGGCGGTCGCGGATGCCGTGCCTGCGGGTGAGATCCGAGACGAGCTCGCGCACCGGCTTCGTTTCCGCGGCGCCCAGATACGCGCGCCGTGCGTAGAGCCGCTCGTAGGCCGGGAGCTGCTCCGGATAGTCCTCGGCGAGCGCGGCCAGGAAGTGCTCGCGCGTCCCGGGCTTGAGGTTGAGCAGATTCGCCCAGACGCCGCAGGCGCCGGCCTCGCGGGCCTCGCGCACGACCTGTTCGAGCAGCTCCGGCTTGTCGGAGAGGCCCGGCAGGATCGGCGCCATGCCGACGCTCGCGCGGATGCCCGCGTCGACCAGCGTCTTCAGCGCGCGGAGACGCTGCCGCGGGTGGGCGGTGCCCGGCTCGGTGCGCCGCCAGACCTCGTCGTCGAGCGTCGGCACCGAGAACGTCACCGAGACCTGCGCCCGTCGCGCGGCCTCGGCCAGCACGTCGACGTCGCGGACGATCAGCGGGCCGCGCGTGATGATGCTGAACGGGTTCGAGGCGGCACGCAGCGCCTCGATGCACGCGCGCGTCAGCCGGTAGCGCCCCTCGGCCGGCTGGTACGGGTCGGTCGCAGCGCCGATCGCGATCGTCTCCGGCTCCCAGCTCGGACGCGCGAGCTCACGGCGCAGCACCTCGGCGACGTTCGTCTTGACCCGGATCGAGCGCCCGTAGCGGTCGTCGAAGGGCCGGTCGGCCCGCAGCTCGAAGGCGCGGACGTAACAGAAGGTGCAGCGATGGACGCAGCCCATGTACGGGTTCAACGACCAGGTGAAGCCCATCCCCTTGACCCGGTTGAGCGCGACCTTGCAAGGCTCTTCGCGGTACTCGACCCGCATGCGGGCAGTATAGAACGTATGTTCGTGTAGTTGAATCTCGAAGGTGCAGGAGCTGCCCGGCGGGATCCGCCGCCTCACCTTCCCGCTGCCCCTCGGGATCGACCACGTCCACTGCTACCTGCTGCCGGGCTTGGACGGCTGGACGCTCGTCGACACCGGACTCGGGCTGCCCGACGCGGCCACGCGCTGGGAGGCTGCGCTCGAGGGCGTCGAGGTCGCGCGGATCGTGATCACCCATTTTCACCCCGACCACGCTGGCGGCGGCGAGGACGCGCAGGCGTTCACCGGTGCGCGGGTTCACCAGGGGGCCGACGACTACGACCAGTGCCTGCGCGTCTGGGGCAGCGAGGACTGGTCGGAGCGCCTGGCCGACTACCTGCAGCTGCACGGCCTCCCCGATGACGTGGGAGACGAGCTGCGGCACGAGTCGCGCACCTTCGCGCCCTTCATCCGCTTTGTGCGCGACCCGGAGCTGCTGCGCGAAGGCGACGAGGTCGACGGCTGGCGCGTGCTCGAGCTCCCCGGCCACGCCGACGGGCACATCTGCCTCGAGCGCGACGGCGTGCTCGTGGCCGGCGACCACGTGCTCGGCGTGATCACGCCCACCGTCGGGCTGTACCCGGAGTCGCGCACGGACCCGCTGGCCGACTACCAGGCGAGCCTGCGGCGGACGATCGAGCTCGCGCCGCGCATCGCGCTGCCCGGCCACGGCGATCCTGTTTCCGACCCGGTCGCACGCGCACGCGAGATTCTCGCGCACCACGAGCGCCGGCTCGACCAGACGGCCGCGACGCTCGGCCCGGAGCCGCGCAGCGCCTACGAAGTCTCGGTCGCGCTCTTCGGCGTAACCCTCGACGCGAGCGGCCGCCGCTTCGCCCTGGCGGAGACGCTTGCGCACCTGGAACGGCTCGTCCAGGAGGGTCGGGCCGCGCGCACGGGTGACGACGACCGCGTCTCCTATACTTCGGCGTAGATCCGGTTGGACGACGAAGTCATTCCTAGACGTCCGCCCGACGGGGCGCAGACGTGATCCTTTTCCTCGAACTCGTCGCCGTGGCAGCGCTGATCCTGCTGAACGGCTATTTCGTCGCGGCCGAGTACGCACTCGTTACGGCGCGGCGCACGCGGATCCAGGAGCTGGCGCAGAGAGGCAACCGTCGCGCCAAGGCGGTGCTGCGGATCGTCGCCGACCCGCCGCGCTTCATCGCGGCCATGCAGCTCGGCGTCACCGGGGCCAGCCTGGCGATCGGTGCGCTCGGCGAGCAGGTGCTCGCGCGCGTCTTCGATCCGCTGTTCGCGTCGGTGATCGCGTTCGCGCTCGCGTTCCTGATCATCACCTTCCTGCACGTGGTCGTCGGCGAGCTGGTGCCGAAGGGGATTGCGCTCGGCTACTCCGACCGGGTCGCCCTCGCCGTGTCGACGCCGGTGCGCGGATTCTTCGTCGCCTTCAAGCCGCTGATCTGGGTGCTGCAGCGCTCCAGCGAGGTCGTTCTACGCGCGCTGGGCCTGACGCCGCCCGGCGGCGAGATGGAGGTCTACTCGGAGGCCGAGCTGAAGATGCTGCTCTCGCGCTCGACCGAGGAGGGCGAGCTCGAGGCGCAGGAGCAGGAGATGCTCTACAAGGTCTTCGACTTCGCCGACAAGGAGGTCTCGGCGGTGATGGTGCCGCGGCCCGAGGTGGTCGCGCTCTCGATCGAGATGCCGCCCGAGGAGGCTCTGGCGGCGGTGATCGACTCGCCGTACACGCGCTACCCGGTCTACCGCGACTCGCTCGACGAGATCGTCGGCGTGCTGCACGTGCGCGACCTCTTCTCGGCGCTCGTCGACCGCGGCATCGCCGGCGTCCAGATCGAGCAGCTGCTGCGGCCGGCGCACATCGTCCCGGAAACGAAGGATCTGGCCGCGCTGCTGACCGAGTTCCGCCGCACGAACCAGCACCTGGCGGTCGTGGTAGACGAGTACGGCGAGCTCGAGGGGATCGTCACGCTCGAGGACCTGCTCGAGGAGATCGTCGGCGAGATCGAGGACGAGTTCGACCTGCCGGACGAGTCGATCGAGCGGCTCGAGGACGGCCGCGTCCGCGTGCACGGCACCTTCCCGATCGACGACTTCAACGAACAGTTCGGCGTCTCGCTGCCGATCGAGGACTACCACACGCTCGGCGGCCTCGTCTTCGGGATGCTCGGCCGCGCGCCCGAGCCCGGCGACGAGGTCGAGCACGAGGGCATCCGCTTCACCGTGCTGACGGTCGAGGGCTCGCGCATCGAGCGGCTCGAGATCGAGCTGCCGCCGCCGCAGCCCGGCGAGGAGCGGCTCGAAGAAGCGTCGTAGGTAACCTCTTCACAGGCGGGGTCAACAACTTGTGAGGAGTCTCATGAAACGCATCGTTTTGCTCGCCGGGGTCGCCGCCCTGGCTGCCGTCACCGTGTTCTCGGTCGTCGCCTACGCCGGCTCGAACAGCGCGAAGGCGGTCTCGGTCTCGGTCACGGCGAAGGAGTTCTCGTTCAAGCTTTCGCGCAAGAGCGCGCCCCACGGCAAGGTGTCGTTCAAGGTGACGAACAAGGGCTCGCTCAAGCACGACTTCAAGATCGCCGGCAAGAAGACCAAGCTGCTCGGCCACAACAAGAGCGCCACGCTTGTCGTAACGCTCAAGAAGGGCAAGAAGTACAGCTACATCTGCACCGTGCCCGGCCACGCGGCCGCGGGCATGAAGGGCACCTTCAAGGCGACTTAGGTCTCTAGCTCGACGGGCGACACCTCGCCGTCCTGGATCGTCCAGGCGGCGAGCTCGCCCGTCCCGAGCGAGAGGATCAGGTAGGGCCGGTCCTCCCAGAGGCCGATGTTCTCGACGTCCGTCCGCGAGGGCCGCGGGGGCGAGGAGAGGTGCGAGTGGAAGACTGCGAGCTCGTAGCCCTCGTCCTCCAGGAACCAGTTCTCGGGCTCTGTCTCCAGCTCGAAGCGGTACGGGCTAGCGGCCGCGTTGCGGCCGGGGAGGTAGCGCTCGGCGGTGCCGTCGCGCAGCACGACCAGGCCACAGGCCTCGTTCGGCACCTCCGCTCGCGCGTGCTCCTCGAGTGCGTCGCGCACCTCGTCGGGGATCACCACCAGACGGCCCGTTCCATCTGCGGCTCGGGATCGGCTTCGTCCCAGAACGGGGCGGAGAGGTACTTCCAGCCGGCGTCGGCGAGCACTGCGACCACGACGCCCTCGTCGAGCTCGGCGGCGAGCTTGCGGGCGACGTGGATCACCGCTCCCGAGGAGACGCCGGCGAAGACGCCTTCGCGGTCGAGCAGCGCGCGCAGGCCTGCGACCGCCTCGGCGTTCGAGACGAGCAGCTTGCGGTCGAGCTGGGCGACGTCGAGGATCGGCGGCACGTAGCCGTCCTCGAGCGAGCGCAGGCCCATCACCGGGTCGCCCGGAAGCGGCTCGGCTGCGGCGACGGTTACGTCCGGGAACGTCTCGCGTAGGCGGCGTCCGGCTCCCATCAGCGTGCCGCCCGTGCCCAGGCCGGCAACCAACACGTCCACGTGGTCGAGCGCCTCGGCGATCTCCGCGCCCGTGCCCTCGTAGTGCGCGCGCGGGTTGGCCTCGTTCGCGTACTGGAAGAGCATCCGGTAGCGCGGCTTCCGCTCGGCGAGCTCCTGTGCGAGGCGCACCGCGCCGTTGGAGCCCTCCTCGCCGGGGCTCTCGATGATCTCGGCGCCGTAGAGGCGCAGCAGGCGCCGCCGCTCCTCGGTGACGTTGTCGGGCATCACGCAGGTGAGGCGGTAGCCACGGAGCCGCGCAACCAGCGCGAGCGAGATGCCAGTGTTGCCGCTCGTCGGCTCGAGCAGCTCCTGTCCCGGCTCGAGGCCGGCCGCCTCGACCATCGCGAGCGCGACACGGTCCTTGATCGAGCCGGTCGGGTTCTGGCCCTCGAGCTTCGCGTAGAGCTTGACCTCCGGCTTCGGGCTCAGCCGCGGCAGCTCGACGAGCGGGGTGTTGCCGACGAGGTCGAGCAGCGAGCGGGCGGGCTCAGCCACCCGCCATCGCGGGCAGCAGGATCACCGTCGAGCCGTCGTCGACCTCGGTCTCGAGCCCGTCCTTCGTGCGCACGTCCTCGCCCTCGACGTAGACATTCACGAACGGCGCCAGGCCGTCGTCCTCGAGCAGCTGCCCGCGCAGTGAGGGGAAGCGCCCGAGCAGGTCGTCGAGCAGCTCGCGGACGGTGCCGCCGCTGGCCTCGACCTCGCGAGCGCCCTGCGTCTCGCCCCGCAGCGTCGGAGGAATGCGCACCCGGCTCAATGTCCCACTCCCGCGCAGAACTCCACGTAGTCGACGTAGTCGGTGATCGTCGGCGACTCGCCGCAGACCGGGCACGAGGGATCGCGCCGCAGCTTCATCTCCTCGAATTCGCCCGAGAGCGCGTCGTAGAGCAACAGTCGGCCGACGAGCGGCTCGCCGATCCCGAGCGCGAGCTTGAGCGCCTCCGCGGCCTGGATCGAGCCGATCACGCCCGGCAGCACGCCGAGCACGCCGCCCTCGGCGCAGCTCGGCGCCAGCTCCGGTGGCGGCGGCTGCGGGAACAGGCAGCGGTAGCACGGTCCCGCGCCTGGCTTGAAGACCGTCACCTGGCCCTCGAAGCGGAAGATCGAGCCGTGAACGACCGGGATGTCGTGCCAGACCGACGCATCGTTGACGAGGTAGCGCGTCGGGAAGTTGTCGGCGCCGTCGACGATCACGTCCCAGCCGTGCTCGAGGATGCGCTCGACGTTCTCCGAGGTCAGCCGCTCGCGGAACGGGACCACCTCGACGTCGGGATTCAAGGCTTCGATCGTCCGGCGCGCCGAGTCGGTCTTCGGCTCGCCGAGCGAGTTGGTCGAATGCGCGATCTGGCGCTGCAGGTTCGTCTCGTCGACCACGTCGGCGTCGACGATCCCGAGCTTGCCGACGCCGGCGGCGGCGAGGTAGAGCGAGGCCGGCGAGCCCAGGCCACCGGCCCCGATCAGCAGGATCCGCGAGTCGAGCAGCCGCAGCTGCCCTTCCTCGCCGACCTCCGGGATCAGCAGGTGGCGGCTGTAGCGGGTCGAGCGTTCGGGCCCGAGGGAGCGCGGCAGGTCGGTCGGGAAGCCGCTGCGCTGCCAGTCCGTGTAGCCGCCGGCGAGCGAGATGGTGCGCTCGTAGCCGAGCTCGCTGAGCGTCTTGGCCGCGAAGGCCGAGCGGTTGCCCTGCGAGCAATAGAGCAGCACCGGGCGCGAGCGGTCGGGGGCGACTCCTTCGATCCGCGACTCGAGGTGCCCGCGCGGGACGTGGACGGCATCGGGGATGCGGCCCTGCTCCCACTCGTCGCGCTCGCGGACGTCGACGAGCAGCGGTGCGTCCTCGCCGTCGAGCAGCTCCTGCGCGCGGCGCGCGTCGACCTCGTCGATCGAAGCCTTCGCCTCCTGGAGCAGCTCGCGGTAGCTCGACATGGCTTTCAATTGTATAGCGGCGGGCGAGAGTGGCCGAGAGCGCGACGGCTATGGTCGCGCGGTGAATTCGCGGAGCCGCGTCATGTCGTTCGTCGCCTTCGCAGCGCTGACCGCGGCGGGCGTCGTCGTGTTCGGCGTGGTGGCGACGCGCGGCCACGTTCCGGCCTCTGCCAAGCCCCGCAGCGGCCACCCGCCGCTGACGCTCGCGCTCGGCGACCGGGACGACCGCGAGTCCCGCGAGCTCAACCGCGCGCAGCGCCTCTACGCCGGCAACCACGACTCGCAGGCCGCCGCCATCTTCGGCCGCTACCGCTCGCTCGAGGCCCAGGTCGGGAGCGCGCTCGCCGCGTGGCCGTCGGGGTCGATCGAGCGGCTGGAAAACCTCCAGGCCGCGCACCGGCGCAGCGCACTCGTCGGGCTGCACCTCGGGCTCGCCTACTACTGGGACCGCCGGAACGAGGACGCCCTCGCCGTCTGGCGCTCCGCCGCGGGCGACCAGCCGGACACGGCTTACGCGGTTCGCGCCGGCGACTTTCTCCACCCGCGGTACGCGCCGGGGCTGCCGCCCTTCCTGCCGTCGTTCCAGCCGCCGCTCCGGATCCGCGCGCTGCCGGGCCCGCAGCAGCTCGCCGCCCTGCGCGTGGGCGCCGCTCACGGCGGGGCGCACGCGAAGCTTCTCTACGGCACCGTGCTGCAGCGGCTCGGCCGGCCGGTCTCCGCCGAGCGGGAGTTCACCGCCGCCGTCCGGCTGGCGCCGAACGACCCCGACGCGCGTGTTGCCGAGGCCGTCGGCCGCTTCGACAAGGCGATGCCGGCGCGCGCGTTCGGCAGGCTGGGGCCGCTGACACGGGTCTTCCCGCAGGCCCAGACGGTGCGTTTCCATCTCGGCCTGCTGCTGCTCTGGTCGGCGCAGGTGAAAGAGGCCCGCAAACAGCTCCAACAGGCCCAACGGGAGGACCCGAACTCGCTGCTCGGCAGGCAGGCGACGCAGTACCTGGCGGCCCTCGACCGAATTGGGACCGGCTGACCGAAATTAGGGCCGTTCGGCCTATGGCGCTCTGTCCGGTCGCCATGGAAGACTGCCGCATCCCGCAGTGCCGCGTGCGGAATGTCACAAGGCCCAAGAGGGGAGCCGAGAGTGAGCGAGCAGGGGGTACGGGCTAAACCGTCGACCATCGCCGAGGTGCTGGAGACGGACGAGGCCAAGGGGTTGCTGGAAACAGGACGCGAGGCGGGGTCGCTGAGCACGGAGGAGATTTCCCTCGCGCTGGGCGAGCTCGAGCTCGACGCCGCGCAGGTGGACGACTTCTACCACGCGCTCGAGGAGCTGCACATCGAGGTCGTCGACGGGAGCGAGGAGCCGGAGGAGCGGCAGCCGACACCGCAGGCACGCGAGGTCACGACCGACTCGCTCCAGCTCTTCCTGAAGGACATCGGCAAGGTCGACCTGCTGACCGCAGCGCAGGAGGTCGAGCTGGCCAAGCGGATCGAGCGGGGCGAGCATTGCGCCAAGCAGGCGATGGTCGAGGCCAACCTGCGCCTGGTCGTCTCGATCGCCAAGAAGTACCGCAACCAGGGACTGCCCTTCCTCGATCTGATCCAGGAGGGGACGATCGGGCTCGTGCGCGCGGCCGAGAAGTTCGACCACCGCAAGGGCTTCAAGTTCTCGACCTACGCGACGTGGTGGATCCGCCAGGCCGTCGCCCGCGCGCTCGCGGACAAGGCGCGGACGATCCGGATGCCGGTCCACATCGTCGAGAAGCTGAACAAGATCGTCCGCTCGGAGCGGAAGCTGCGCGCCGAGCTCGGGCGCGAGCCGACCTCGTTCGAGATCGGGATCGACGTCGAGCTGACCGTGGACGAGGTCGAGCAGATCCGCCGCAGCTCGCAGGCGCCGGTCTCGCTGGAGAAGCCGGTCGGCGACGAGGAGGAGTCGGAGTTCGGGCACTTCCTCACCGACGAGAGCGAGCCGCTCCCGGAGGAGGTCGCCGAGGTCGAGCTGCGCAAGGCCACCCTCGGCCGCGTGCTGCAGACGCTCAGTGCCCGCGAGCGCCGCGTGCTCGAGCTGCGCTACGGGCTCAACGGCGAGCACCCGCGCACGCTGGACGAGGTCGGCAAGACCTTCAACGTGACGCGCGAGCGCATCCGGCAGATCGAGAACCAGAGCCTGAAGAAGCTGCGGGCTCTGGCCGACTCGGTCGCGCTCAGAGACGTCGCCTAGCTAACAGAGGGCGTGAAGGGAGCCGCCAGGACCGGCGGCTCCCTTCACGTAGACTCGCGCGCCGTGAGCGAGCCCTGGTTCGACGAGCTCTCCGAGCTGCTGGCAATCCCGAGCGTCAGCGCCGATCCCGAGCGCAAACCCGACGTGGCTCGTGCGGCCGAGTGGCTTGCCGGCTTCATCCGCGGCGCCGGCGGCTCGGCGGAGGTCGTCCCGACCGACACGCAGCCGCTGATCATCGGCGATCTCGCCGCCTCGAACGAATCGGCCCCGACCGTGCTCGTCTACGGGCACGTCGACGTCCAGCCGCCCGACCCGCTCGAGCTGTGGGAGTCGGAGCCGTTCACGCTCGAGCAGCGCGGCGACTGGCTTTACGGGCGCGGGGTGGTCGACGACAAGGGCCAGCTCTACATGCTGGCCAAGGCGGCGGCGGAGCTCTCGGCTGCCGGCGAGCTGCCGGTCAACGTCCGCTTCGCCTGCGACAGCGAGGAGGAGACCGGCGGCCACCAGATCGTCGACTTCCTCGCCGCCGACGAGCGCGGGGCGGACGCGGCCCTGATCTTCGACAGCGGCATGACGACCCGTGGCGTGCCGGAGTTTGCCGTCGCCACGCGTGGGCTCGTGTACTTCCACCTGACCGTGCGGACCGGCGAGCGCGATCTGCACTCGGGCCTGTTCGGCGGCGCGGCGCTGAACGCGACGCACGCGCTGCTGCAGACCCTCTCCGGCGTGCAGCAGGTGGACGGCCGCCTGCCGGAGCCGCTGCGCGCCGGGATCGCGGCGCCGACCCAGGAGGAGCGTGCCGCCTGGTCGGAGCTCGTGCAGGGCGAGCAAATGCTCGCGGAGGCAGCGGCGACACCTGTCGACCCGAGGGCGGCCGAGGAGTTCTACCTGCGCACGACGGCCGAGCCCGCACTGGACGTGAACGGGGTCGTTGGGGGCTCGCCGCTGCTGCAGAAGACGGTGCTGCCGGTCTCGGCCGAGGCCAACCTCTCGATCCGGCTCGCGCCCGGTCAGGACGTCGAGGAGATCGCGGCGGCCGTCGAACGGCTCCTGCGCGAGGCTGCGCCGGCAGGCGCCGAGGTCGAGCTACAACGCCTCTCGTCTGCGGACCCCGGCCTCGTGCCGCCGGACGCGCCGGCTGTGCAGCTCGCCCAGGACGCCTTCGAGCAGACGATGGGCCGGCGGCCGCTGCTCGTCCGCTCCGGCGGCACCCTGCCGATCGTGCCGGCGCTCGTGGACAAGGGCATCCCGACGATCGTCACCGGCTTCGCCACGCCCGAGAGCAGCATCCACTCGCCGAACGAGCGGCTCCTGGCCGAGTACATGCCGCTCGGGATCGAGACGGCGAAGGAGCTCTTCCGGCGCCTCGCGGCGCTAAAGAGCTAGCAACAGTCGACGAGCCACTCGTGCCCGAAGCGGCGCATCTCGTCGATGATCGGCAGCAGCGCCTCGCCCTTCGCGGTCAGCTCGTACTCGACGCGCGGCGGCGACTCGGCGTAGCTGCGACGGACGAGAATCTCCTCCTGCTCGAGCGCGCGCAGCCGCTCGGAGAGCGTCCGCGGGCTGATCCCCTTGCAGGAGTGCTCGAGCTGCGTGAAGCGGCGCGGGCCCTCGGAGAGGTCGTGGACGAGCACGGCCGTCCACTTCGCGCCGAGGATCTCCGCGCAGGCCGCGACCGAGCAGGTCGCGTCGTGAACCGGGTTCATCGTCCGCATCGTGCTCAGATCGTAACGCCCTGCGGCCGGAACGAGTAGGGTCGGGAGCCGTGTCGCAGCTCGACAAAGAGCTCCGCGAGCGCATCGACGAGCCGGTCTCCGAGGAGGCCGAGCGTGAAGTGCGCCTGTCGCCGGCCGAGGCGGTTGCGCAGATGCGGATCAAGGTTCCGGCGCAACGGAACCGCAAGCTCCGCACCTTGCTTGAGCGCGTGAACGCCGACGACGGGCTGAAGGCCTGGTGGCACGTCTCGAACGTGAACGCGGTCAAGCGGCTCGGTATCAACGACCACTCCTGGGTGCACATCCAGATCGTGGCCAACATCGGCCTGCGGCTGCTGCGCATCCTCGACAAGCGCGGCGTCAAGCCGGCGATGGTCGAGGACTACGAGATGAAGCAGGAGGACGCCGAGGTGGTCGTGCTGCTCGGAGCGCTGCTGCACTGCGTCGGCATGTCCGTCCACCGCGACCGGCACGAGGACTGGAGCCTGTTCCTCGCCGAGCCGAAGGCGCGCGAGCTGCTGGCCGGGATTTACGCGGAGCCGGAGCTGACGGTCGTCGTCTCGGAGGTGCTGCAGGCGATCACCTCGCATCGCGAGTCCGGGCACCCGCTGACGCCCGAGGCCGGGATCGTCCGCGTCGCCGACGCGCTCGACATCGAGGAGGGCCGCTCGCGGATCCCGTTCGAGCGCGGCCAGGTCTCGATCCATTCGATCTCGGCGGCCGCGATCGACGAGGTGATCATCTCGGAAGGGACGGACCGCCCGGTTTCGATCGAGATCAAGATGAACAACTCGGCCGGGATCTACCAGGTGGACGAGCTGCTGAAATCGAAGCTGCACGGCTCGGGCCTGGAGCCGTATGTCGAGATCGTGGCTCGGATCGAGAACGAAGCCGAGAAGAGCCTCGTGCCGATGTACCGGCTCGAATAGCCCCGTCCGTTCCGGCCATGACCCAGGGACAGTCCCTCGGCCATGCGCCGAAAGGGTCACCGCTTCGCATCAAGTGGGCACACCCTCTGCCTGCGGCTGACTCGTCGCCGTACGGTCGAGTCCATGCCCCGTCGCGCTCGGAACGAGCTTCCGCCTGACGGCATCTACCACGTGACCGTCCGCGGCGTCGATCGCTGCTTGATCGTCCGCGACGACTCCGACTGGTGCGCGCTGCACGAGCTCGTCCTCGCGGCACAAGGGAAGAAGTTCGGGTCCGTCTACGACGCGTACTGCTTGATGAGCAGCCACTTTCACTTGCTCGTGCGGGCGCCGTTGGAGCGTCTCTCGGGTGGAATGCACTGGCTCAACGGGACGTACGCTCAGCGGTTCAACCGTCGCTGGAGCCGCGTCGGCCACCTCTTCCAGAGCCGGTTCGATGCCTGGGTGATGCGCGACGAGCAGCACTGGCGGAACACCTGCAGCTACATCCTTGAGAACCCTGTCAAGGCCGGGCTGTGCGGGTACGCGGAGGACTGGCCGTGGTCGGGCGGACGGGTCAGCCGGCGGTGAGGCCGTGGCCGCTTCGGACCGGTCCGAGGGACTGTCCCTGGGACACGGCCCAAGTGGCCGCTACTTGGCGACCGGCTCGAGGCTGTAGCCGACGCCGTAGCGCGTCTGGATGAACGTGTGCCTCGAGGCGCGCTGGTCGATCTTCTCGCGCAGGCGTCTCACGCAGACGTCGACGGTGCGGTCGCGGTGGGTAGCTCGCCGGCCCCAGATCCGCTGGAGCAGCTCGTCGCGGCTCGCCACGCGGCCGCGGTCCTGCGCCAGCGCGTACAGGAGCCGGAACTCGGTCGGGGTCAGCTCGGCGTTCTCGTCGTCGACGAAGGCCTGCACCGAGCGCGGGTCGATGCGCAGCTCCTCGATCACGAGCTCCTCGCCCCGGTCCTCGTGCAGGCCCCGCACGCCGCGGCGCGCTGCGGCCTCGACCCGGGCCACGAGCTCCTTCATCGAGAACGGCTTGACGAGGTAGTCGTCCGCGCCGATCTGCAGCGCGTGCACGCGGTCGTGCTCGGTGCCGCGCGCCGAGACGACGAGGATCGGCGTGCCGATCCCCTCCGACCGCGCCTGCTCGATCAGCGCCCAGCCGTCGAGCCCGGGCAGCATCAAGTCGAGCACGAGCACGTCGGGCCGCTCGTAGCGCAACCGCGCGAGCCCAACTTCACCGGCGCCGACACGCATCGGATCGAGCCCGGCCGCCGCGAGGTGCTGGGCCATGCCCTCGGCGATCGTGTCGTCGTCTTCGACGATGAGGACCTTGGTCACGCGATACTCAGCCTAATGTCGGACCCCGACTACGAAGCGCTGCGCACTGCGTTCACCGCGTCGGTCTCGCACGAGCTGCGCACGCCGCTCGCGCGGCTGCAGGCGCTGCTCGAGTCCGCCGAGCTGCCCGGCGCCGATCTGCAGGGCCTGCTGCGGAAGGCTCACGAGGAGGTCGGCGAGATGACCGAGCTCGTGGACGACGTCCTCTTCCTGAGCGAGCTCGAGCAGGGCCGGGAGGTCGTCTCGCTCGGCGACACCGAGGCCGCTCCCGTCCTGCGCGACCTCGTCGCCGAGCTGTCCGAACGGGCGGAGCTCGGCGGGCTGAGGCTGGAGCTGCGGATCGAGGACGAGGAGATTCACGTCCCACTGCGGCGCCGCATGCTGCGGCTCGTGGCCGAGAACCTGCTCGAGAATGCGCTCCGCTACGCCGGGGAGGGCGCGACCTGCGTGGTCACGCTCGCGCGCGAGCCCGGTCACGTCGTGCTCGATGTCGCCGACGACGGAGCCGGCGTCCCCGACGAGGACGTGCCGCGGCTGTTCGAGCGGTTCTTCCGCTCCGACCGGGCGCGCACTACTCGTGGCACGGGGCTCGGGCTGGCGATCGTCAAGCATGTGGTCGAATCCGCCGGTGGAAACGTCGAAGCCCGCGGCGGGCAGGGCCGCGGGCTCGACGTTCGTTGCGTCTTTCCGGTCTGACCTAGCTATGGACCTTGGCCAGGGTCTTGAGGCCGGCCTGCTTGACCGCCTTCGGAACCGGCACGAAGAGCAGCGGGGGACCGTATGACTGCCCCTTGTTGAGCGCCCAGGTGACGAACTTCTTCAGCTCAGGCGCCTTACTGGTCTTGAGCGGCATGATCACCCAGGTGAAGGTGCAGATCGGGTAGGCGTTCTTTGCGCGCGCGTTCGGATCGACCGCCGTGAACGCGTTTTGGCTGTTGTGGAGCTTGCGGATCGAGTCCGCCGCCGCCTGGATCTGCTTGATGCCCGGCAGCAGGAACTTGCCGGCGCGGTTGCGGACCTTGGCGATCTTGAAGTGGTTCTTCAGCGAGTAGGCGACGTCGACGTACGTGATGCCGCCGGGCGTGCTCTGCAGCTTGGCTGCCACCCCGGAGCTGCCGCGGGCGCCGACGCCTACGGGGAAGTTCGGCTGCGTGCCCTTGCCGACCGAGTTCTTCCATGCCGGGCTGACGTGCGACAGGTAGTCGGTGAAGTTGTAGCTCGTGCCGCTGCCGTCCGAGCGGTAGATCGGGACGATCTTCTCGTGCGGCAGCTTGACCCCGGAGTTGATCTTCTTGATCGCCGGGTTGTCCCAGTACTTGACCGAGCCGCCGTAGATCGCGGCGATGACCGTGCCCGTCAGCTTGAGGCCGTAGCCCACCCCGCTGACGTTGTACGGGATCGAGGTGGCCGAGAACGCCCACGGGATCTGGACGCAGCCGTGGCAGGCCGAGGCCTGGTCGGGCGTCAGCGGAGCGTCGCTTGCGCCGAAATCGACCGAGCGGGCCGTGATCGCGGAGATGCCGCCCCCGCTGCCGATCCCGCTGTAGTTGACAGACGCGCCGTTGTAGTGCTGCGTCCAGGCCGTCACGAGCGGCACGACGAAGGTGCTGCCCGCTCCTGAGAGCGAGGCGGTCGGCCGCGCCGACGCCAGCCCGGCCGTCATAGCGACGGCCACAACAATGAGCGCCGCAACAGCCGCGGCGAGTCGCTTCTCACTCAATTTGGTCTCTCTCCTCTCGATGGTCTGTGTTGCACCACCGTCAGGGTCGCTCGCAGCCACAAAGGCGTGGGCTGACAGGCCGTTGTGATCTGGTAACGGTCCGGATACTTCCCGCAGGAAAAGCGGGTTTGGCGGTTACGGTTGCCCCTCTGTGAGCACGGCTCCCGCAGTCGAGCGCCTGGGTCATGGCCGTCGCATGCGCGACTGGCTCGGCGACCGCGCGCTGCTCGGCCTGACCGCACTCGCGGCACTGGCCGCGATCGCAGTGATGGTCGCGATCGTCCTGAAGGTCTTCGGCGAGTCTCGCCTCGCCTTCGACAAGTTCGGCATCGCCTTCCTCTGGGGCCGCACCTGGGATGCGACCCATGACGTCTACGGCGCGCTGCCGGGTCTCTTCGGCACGGCCGTGACGTCGCTGATGGCACTCGTGATCGCGGTCCCGCTGGCGATCGCGATTGCGCTTTTCCTGAGCGAGCTCGCACCTCGCGGCGTCGGCGGCATCGTCGGCGCGCTCGTGGAAACGCTCGCCGCCGTGCCTAGCGTCGTGCTCGGGCTCTGGGGGATCCTGGTGCTCGGCCCGTTCGCGGCCAACCACCTCGAGCCGTGGCTGCACGACACGCTGGGCTTCATCCCGCTCTTCAGCGGCACTCCGCAGTCGAGCGGCATCTTCATCGCCGGGCTCGTGCTCGCGATCATGGTCGTCCCGATCGTGGCCAGCATCTGCCGCGAGCTGTTCCTGAGCGTGCCGAACGAGCTCGAGGAAGGCGCGCTCGCGCTCGGCGCGACGCGCTGGGAGATGGTCCGGGGCGTCGTCCTCTCGTCGTCCCGCTCGGGGATCGCGGCTGCAGTGATCCTGGGCCTTGGGCGGGCGATCGGCGAGGCAATCGCCGTCACCCAGGTGATCGGCGCGGGCTGGACGATCCAGTGGTCGCTCTTCAGCACCGGCGACACGCTCGCCAGCCGCATCGCCGGCCAGTACCAGGGCGCAGTCTCGAAGATGCAGATCTCGGCGCTGTTCTACCTCGGCGCGATCCTGCTTGTGATCGGGCTGTTGACGAACTTCCTCGCCCAGCTCGTCGTGCGGCGCGCAGTTGTGCGGACGGGCGGCGACTGATGTCCTCGCTGGATCCCACGATCGATCTCAGGGGCCGCGGCGGGCGCACCCGACGGCGGCGGCTGATGAACCGGCTGGCCGAGCTCCTCGCCCTGCTCGCCGCGCTCGTTGCAGTCGCCGTGCTCGGGATCGTCGTGTGGTCGGTCGCGAAGCGGGGCGCCTCGCAGCTTTCGATCGGCTTCCTGACCAAGGACCTGCCGCTCTTCGGCCAGCCGGGGGGCGGGATCGCGCCGCTGATCGTCGGCTCCGCGATCCTGGTCGGCATCGCCGCCCTGATCGCCGTTCCGGTCGGCGTGCTGATCGCGATCTTCACGAACGAGTTCGCCTCGCCGAAGCTCCGCGCCGGGATCCAGCTCGTGATCGACCTGATGAACGGCCTGCCCTCGATCGTGATCGCGATCTTCGTCTTCGGGCTGCTCGTTTACGGACACCAGCAGAACGGGCTCGCGGGCTCGTACGGCCTCGCGATCGTGATGCTCCCGCTGGTCACGCGCGCCACCCAGGAGGTGCTCCGCCTGGTTCCGAGCAGCCAGCGGGAAGGCGCGTTGGCACTCGGCGCGAGCCGCTGGCGGACCGTGCTCGGCGTCGTCCTCCCGAGCTCCTTGGGCGGCATCGTCACCGGGACAGTTCTCGCCGTGGCGCGCGCGGTGGGTGAGACGGCCCCGCTCCTCTTCGTGACGTCGATCTACGCGACCTCGGTGCAATGGGACCCGCGACACGCCCTGCCGAACATGCCGGTGCAGATCTTCATCTGGTCGGAGTCGCCGGACCCGCTCGACCACGAGCGCGCCTGGGCGACCGCGCTCGTACTGATCCTCTTCGTCCTGCTGACCAGCCTGCTCGCGCGGCTGGCGCTTGCGCACACTCGAAGGAACATGGCCCGATGAGCGAGGAGGACGAGGTGAACGAGACGGTTACGATGCCGCCGATGAGGCCGGTCGACGTCGCCGAGCGCAACGAGGCAGAGCCGCGCTCCACGGAGACGGTCTTCGAGATCCAGGGCTTGACCGCTCGTTACGGCTCGAACATCGCCGTCAAGGACGTGAGCATCGAGATCCCGAAGAACCTGATCACGGCCGTGATCGGGCCCTCGGGGTGCGGCAAGAGCACGTTCATTCGCTGCCTCAACCGGATGAACGACATGGTGCCGAGCTTCAACCTCGACGGGCAGGTGCTCTACCACGGCGTCGACCTCTACGGCGACGTCGAGCCGGTCGAGGTGCGCCGGCGGATCGGAATGGTCTTCCAGAAGCCGAACCCGTTCCCGAAGACGATCTACGACAACGTCGCCTGGGCGCCGCGCATCCTCGGCATGAAGAAGGATCTCGACGAGCGCGTCGAGCGGGCCCTGACGTCGGCCGCGCTCTGGGACGACGTCAAGGACCGCCTGAAGAAGAGCGCGCTCTCGCTTTCAGGCGGCCAGCAGCAGCGCCTGTGCATCGCCCGCGCGATCGCGATCGAGCCGGAGGTGCTGCTGCTCGACGAGCCGGCCTCGGCCCTCGACCCGATCGCGACGCAGAGGATCGAGGAGCTGATGCACGGGCTCAAGGACCAGTACACGATCGTGATCGTGACGCACAACATGCAGCAGGCCGCCCGCGTCGCCGATCGGACCGCATTCTTCAGCCTCCAAGTGGAGGACAGCCAGCGCTACGGCGTGCTGGTCGAGTACGACGAGACGCCGAAGCTCTTCACGGCTCCGTCCGACAAGCGGACGGAGGATTACGTGACCGGCCGGTTCGGGTAGCTCATGGGGATGCGCGTCGGCTTCCAGGAAGAGCTCGACCAGCTCGAAGCGAGCCTGCAGGAGGAGGGCGAGCTCGTTCTGCGCGTGCTACGAGGGGCGCTGAACGCGCTCGGACAGGGCGACGTCGAGCTCGCCGACGACGTGATCGCCTTCGACGACGACGTCGACCGTCAATACATCCAGATCGAGGAGGGCATTCAGTCCCTGCTCGCGCGGCAGACGCCGGTCGCGACCGACCTACGGCTCGTGCTCGCGATGCTGCACACGAACCTCCACCTCGAGCGGATGGCGGACTACGCGGTCACGATCGCGAAGCTGACGAAGCTGGTCGCCGACGTCGACGGGGACCCGACGCTGCTCCAGAGCCTGCAGGAGATGGGCGAGCGGGCGGAGGAGATGATCCGCGTCGCGCTCGACGCCTTTGCCAACCGCGACCTGGCAGCCGCGGAGTCGCTCGTCGACCTGGACGAGCTGATCGACCGCTCTAACCGCCGCTTCGTCGAGCGCGTGGTCGAGATCGTCGGCGAGCCGGGTCTGCGGGAGTGGGTGCTGCGGATGGTGCTGGTCTCGAGGACGCTGGAGCGGATCGGCGACCACGCGGTGGACATCGGCGAGCAGATCTCGTACCTGCTGACGGGTGAGTTCCGCGAGTTCACCGACGCCTCGCACCCCGAGCAGCACGCCTGACCGTTCTTGCAGGCGCGCGCGCTGATCGCACTGCTGCTCGTGCTGCCGCTCGCCGGCTGCGGCGGGTCGGGCGAAAGCACGTCGCTGGTTGGCGCGGGAAGCACGCTCGTCGCTCCGCTCCTCTCCCAGTGGGCAAGCGACTACGGGAAGAAAACCGGCGCCATGATCACCTACGGGGCCATCGGCTCGGGCGGCGGCATCGCGCAGATGACGGCCCGGACGATCGACTTCGGCGCGAGCGATGCTCCGCTCACGCCCAACCAGGCGTCGGCCTGCAAGGACTGCGTCCAACTGCCCTGGGCGCTCGGGGCGACCCTCCTCTCGTACAACCTGAAGCGCGCGCCGGCGAAGCTCAAGCTCAGCGGGCCGGTCCTGGCGGGCATCTACCTCGGCAGGATCACGCACTGGAACGACCCGGCGATCACCCGGCTCAACCCGGGGTCGAAGCTGCCGGCGACGCCGGTGATCCCCGTCTATCGCAGCGACGGCAGCGGCGACAGCTACGCCTTCAGCGACTTTCTCGCCAAGGTCAGCACGCCCTGGAGATCGACCGAAGGCGTCTCGCCCCAGCTCGACCTGCCGACCGGGATCGGCGGGAGGGGAAACGACGGCGTCGCCGCGGTGCTCGGCCGCAACAACGGCGCGATCGGCTACCTGGGCAGCTCGTACGTCTTCCGCAACAAGCTCGACTACGCGCTGATCCGCAACGAAGCCGGCAAGTTCCCGGTTCCCGGACCGGACACGATCACGGCCGCGGCCGCGGCGGTGAGGGCGATCCCGCCCGACAACGCGATCTCGCTCACGGACCCGCCGGCCTCGGCGCCGAACGCCTACCCGATCTCGACCTTCACGTACGCGATCTTCCCGGCGAGATCGCGCAAGGCGAAGGCTCTGAGCGACTTCGTCACTTACGCGATCGGCCCTGGCCAGGCCTTCGGCCAGAAGCTGCAGTTCGCGCCCTTGCCCGAGCAAGTGGTCTCCGCCGACAAGCGCACGCTCGCGAGGCTCGGCTGAGCAACCGTAACGAGTTCGTAACCCAATGGCCCCTGGCCGCAAGCGAAGATAGGCGGTCGTGGCTGTCAGCACCCCCGAAGAGCAACCGAGGTTCCTGAACCGGGAGCTGTCGCAGCTCGACTTCAACGGCCGCGTGCTTGACATCGCACGCGACGACTCGCTGCCCCTGCTGGAGCGCGTCCGCTTCTGCTCGATCTTCTCCGCGAACATGGACGAGTTCTTCATGGTCCGGGTGGCCGGGCTGATGGACCAGGTCGCGGCCGGCGTCACCGTGCGCTCGCCCGACGGACTGACGCCGCAGGCCGCCCTGGCCGAGATCCGCGAGCGCAGCACGGCACTGGCGGCCGAGCAGGCGAAGCTCTGGAAGCGCCACCTGCGCCCCGCGCTCGAGGCCGCCGGGATCGTCGTGGCGGAGATCGAAGACCTCGAGCCGAAGGAGCTGGAGGAGCTCGAGCGGGTCTTCGACAGCGAGATCTTCCCGGTGCTGACGCCCCTCGCCGTCGGGCCCGGCCAGCCGTTCCCCTACATCTCCGGGCTCTCGCTTAGCCTCGGCCTGTTCGTCCGCGACCCGGACACCGGCGAGGAGCGCTTCGCGCGCGTGAAGGTCCCGGAGCTGCTGCCGCGCTTCCTCTCGATCGGCTCGCGCGGCCTGTTCCTGCCGCTCGAGCGCGTGATCCGGCACTTCCTCTCCTGGCTGTTCCCGACGATGGAGGTCGTCGAGTGCACGATCTTCCGGGTCACGCGCGACGCCGACTTCGCGGTCTCCGACGAGGCCGACGACCTGCTCGAGGCGGTCGAGCTCGAGCTGCGGCGCCGCCCCTTCGGCGATGCCGTGCGCGTCGAGGTCTCGGGCTCCTGCTCGACGCGGATGCTCGAGCAGCTGAAGAGCGGGCTCGACATCTCGGCGGATCAGATCTACCTCGTGCCGGGCCTGCTCGACCTCGCCGAGCTGGACGAGCTGGCGGCGCTCGACCGGCCCGAGCTGAAGGAAGACCCATGGGTGCCGGTGGTGCCGACCCGCTTCGCCTCGGGCGACGCCGACGCACTCTTCGCGGAGCTGCGCAAGAGCCCGATCCTCGTTCACCACCCCTACGACTCCTTCGCGCGCACGTTCGAGTGGTTCGTGCGCACGTCCGCCACCGACCCGCGAACGGTCGCCGTCAAGACGACCGTCTACCGCACGAGCGACGACTCGCCGCACGTGCCCGCGCTGATCGAGGCGGCCGAGGAGGGCAAGCAGACGGTCTGCCTGGTCGAGCTGAAGGCCCGCTTCGACGAGCGCCGCAACATCGAGTGGTCGCGTGCGCTCGAGTCGGCCGGCGTCCACGTCGTCTACGGCTTCCCGGACATGAAGATCCACGCCAAGGGCACGCTGATCGTGCGGCGCGAGGCCGACGGCGGCCTGCGCCGGTACGCGCACATCGGCACCGGCAACTACAACGCGGTCACGGCGCGGCTCTACGAGGACTTCAGCCTCTTCACCGGCGACGAGGACGTCACGGCCGACCTGGCGGACCTGTTCAACTACCTGACCGGCTTCGGGCGGCCGCATGCCTTCCGCAAGCTGCTGGTGGCGCCGTTCACGATGCGGAGCGGCCTGGTCGAGCACATCCGCGCCTGCGCGGCTGCCGCCGAGGCCGGCAAGCCGGCGCGGATCCGCATCAAGGTCAACCACCTCGCCGACGAGGAGATCGTGCGCGAGCTCTACGCGGCCGCGGACGTGGGCGTCGACGTCGAGATCTTCGCGCGCACGACCTGCACGCTCTGGCCGCGGCGCCGCGGCGGCAAGGAGGACATCAAGGTGCGCACGCTGCTCGGCCGCTTCTTCGAGCACAGCCGCTTCTTCATCTTCGAGGCCGACGGCGAGAGCACGTTCCTCATGGGCAGCGCCGACCTGATGCGGCGCAACCTCGACCACCGGATCGAGATCCTTCTCCCGGTCGAGGACGCCCGCAGCCAGCGCGAGCTGACCCGCACGTTCGACTCGATCATGGACGACACCCGCTGGTCGTGGGCCCTGCGCGCCGACGGCACCTGGGAGCGGATCCGTGGGAAGAAAGGCAGCGCCGGCCAGAGCTTGCACGCCGCATTGATGCGCCGTGCCCGCGCGCGGGCACGGCGTGCGAACACCGTCTCCCGCGCCCGCTGATTCGTCAGCCGACGCGCTGGGAAGAATGGAGCGCGTGCGAGTAGCAATCGTCGACGTGGGCGCCAACACGCTCCGCCTGCTCGTCGCCGTCCCGGACGGCCGGCAGGTGCTGCACGTGCACGAGGAGCGCGAGCAGCTCGGGCTCGGGGAGGAGGTCGAGCGTTACGGCTACATCAGCGCGCCGAAGTGCGCGGAGGCCGTCGAGGTCGCGCGCGCGCAGACGCGCCGGGCACGGCGGCTCGGCTGCGAGCGGATCGAGATCCTCGTCACTTCGCCCGGCCGCCAGAGCGCCAACAGTGACGAGTTCGCCGACGCGCTCGCGCACGGCACCGGTGTGCCGGTGCGGATCCTGAGCTCGGAGGAAGAGGGGATGCTGGCCTGGGACGGCGCGCTCGCCGCCCTCGAGCACCCGCCCGCGAGCGCGGCCGTCTGCGACATCGGCGGCGGCTCGGCGCAGCTGGTCGTCGGCACGCTCGAGACCGGGCCGGCGTGGGTGCGCTCGGTCGATCTCGGCTCGCTCCGCCTCACCACCCGGCTGCTCGCCGACTCCGATCCGCCCTCGGCGGAGGCGGTTGAAGCCGCGCGGGCGGCGGCCGCCGAGGCGTTCGAGGGGGTCGTTCCTCCGGTCGCGCAGATCGGCCTGGCGGCCGGCGGCACCGCGCGGGCCCTGCGGCGCGTCGTCGGCACGCTCGACGCGAGCGGCCTGGCCGAGGCGGTCGCGGAGCTGTCGCAGCTCAAGCGCGCGAAGATCACCAAGCGCTACAACGTGCCGCCGCCGCGCGCGAAGACGCTGCTCGGCGGCGCGATCCTGTTCGCCGAGGCGCAGCGTCGGCTCGGTCTGTCCTTCGAGCTCGCCGGCGGCGGCGTGCGCGAAGGCTCGGCGCTCGCGCTCTTCCGCGCCTCTGTTGCCGCGTACGCCTAAGCGGGCGGGTCCAGGCGCTCGAGCACCTCGACGCCGTCGGCGCTGACGTCGAGCACAGCCGTCGCGCCCTTCTTCAGGTTCTCTCCCAGCAGCATCTGCGCGAGATCGCCGTGGACGCAGGCGACGGTCGGCGCGTCGAGGCTGCGAAAGAGCTCGAGCGCGGCCGCCTCGCCGGCACCCTCGGCGAGTGGGTCGACCGCCTCGACGTCAAGGCTCCGAGCCTCGGCCAGCGGCTCGACCGACTGCATGCAGCGGACATACGGGCTCGAGAGGACCCGGCTGAAGTCCCGCTCTGCGAGTTGCGTCACGAGCGCCTCGGCCTGCCGCTGCCCGCGCTCGTCGAGCGGACGCAGGGTGTCGTCGTCGCCGTCCCAGGTCTCCCGGTGGCCCGCCCGCGCGTGGCGGACGAGATAGACGATCACGCCCAGGCGTCCTCGGCCGCGCGCTCGAGCTCGCGCCAGGCCTCGGGCAGCTCGGCGCGAGCCTCGGCCCGGCGCCTGCGCTCACGCTCGACGAGGCGTCCCGCCGCGAAGGCCGCGCCCGAACCGGGCGAGTCGGCGAGCAGGCCGCGCAGCCGCGCCTCGGCGACGATCGCGTCCTGGTGTGTGCCGAGCACGTCCTGGAATGCCTTCGCGTGCTCGACAAACGTCCGCGCCGGCTTGCCGACCTCGGGCTCGGCCAGCTCGGCCGTGTAGCGCGCACGCTTGCCGAGGATGCGGGCCCGGTGCAGCTCCGCGTCCGTCGCGTCCGGCCCCAACCGGTCGGCCAGCTTGCGCAGGCGCTTGAACTCCTTGGCGGCCAGCTTGCGCAGCGAGACCTCGCCGCGCTGGACGCGCGGCCCGCGCGCGGCCGACTCCAGCCCGTCGAGCAGCCAGTAGTAGCGCTCGCTCGTCAGCGCGTCGAGCGCGATCGCCTGCGCCGTCTCGCGCTCGGCGGCCAGCAGCTCGACGAGCGTTCCGGCGGCCGTCCGCTCGGGCTGCTCGAGCTGCTCGATCTCGCGCTGCAGATGGCGCACGAGCACGTCGATGTCGCGACGCCGCCCGAGCGCGCTGCCGAGCCAGTGCAGCTCGTCGCGCAGCGGCTCCGACCAGAACGGGTCGAGCACCGGACGCGCGGCGCGGAGGATCGCGCGCGAGCGCCGAACTGCCACGCGCAGACGGTGGACGTCTTCGGGGTCGAGATCGAGTCGCACGCCAGGGTCATGGCGCAGGATCTGGGCGTACTGCCGCTCGAGCATCGAGCGCAGCCGGCCGATCGAGTCGTCCGAGCTTTCGAAGCGGCCGTTCGTGCTCGCGGGGTCGAAGCGCTCCGGGTTGGCCCCGCGCAGGAAGGCCGGCAGCACGCGGGCGACGTCGGCCGGCGGCGTCACCGGGCCGCCGAGCTGCTCGACCACGAGCGGCTCGGCGTCGTCGCGCGGCAGCTCGAGCCGCCAGATGCCCTTGCCGTGCTCGAGGCGCCGCGAGAGCGTTGCCCCTACCAGCTCCAACCGCCGCTCCGGGAGGTCGTAATGCGCGACCTCGGCAACCCCGTTCTCGGTCACGGCGGGATGCTACGCAAAGAGCCGCGGGAGGGACGCAAGCGCCCCTCCCGCGCTGGTCGGTCGCGCCCAAGGGAGAGGGGGGAGAACGCGGCCGGAACCTGCCTTGTGGAGACCTCAGACGCCGGCTGCGACTCGCTGTTAGCGGCTTTACGGAAAGTTCACCAAGGCGGCGGGTTGTGCGTCCAGGTGCCGCCGAGCATGGTCGCCACCACCTGCACCTCGCCGAGCTCCTCAGGCTCGCAGGCGAGTGGGTCGCGATCGAGCACGACCAGGTCGGCGAGGTAGCCGGGGACGAGCTTTCCGCGCCGGCGCTCGTCGCGGGCCAGCCAGGCCGGCGCGACCGTGGTCGCGTGCAGCGCCTGCTCGACGGTCAGCGCCTGCTCCGGGTGCCACGCCTCGCGCTCGTCGAGCGTGCGGGCGACGCCCGCGCGGATCCCGAGCAGCGGGTCGAGCTCTTCGATCGGGGCGTCCGAGCCGTTGACGAGCACGGCGCCGGAGTCGAGCAGCGAACGGAAGGCGTACGGCTCACTCTCGAGCCCGCCCCAGAAACGGTCCGCCAGGTCGCGGTCGGAGGGCGCGTGACTGAACTGCACCGAGGCCACGATCCCGAGCTCGGCGAAGCGCGTCACGTCCTCCGGCGCGAGCAGCTGCGCGTGCTCGATCCGCTGGCGCAGGCCGAGCGGCTGCCAGGCCTCGCGGGTCGCCTCGAAGGCGTCGAGCGCCTCGCGGTTGGCCAGGTCGCCGATCGCGTGAACGGCGATCGGAAAGCCGGCGCGCGCGCCCTCGCGGATGTACTCCTCGAACTGCTCGCGGCTGGTGATCTCGACACCGGAGCCGTCCAGCATGCGCGCGGTCTGCGAGCCGAGCGTGCCGTCCATGAACGCCTTCAGGTAGCCGACGCGCAGCAGCGGGCCGCCGAGGCCGCTGCGCACGTCCACCGCGCGAGCTCGCCCGCGAAGTCGGCCGGGATCGACTGCCAGACCCGCAGGCAGAGCGAGCCCTCGTCGTCGAGCCGCTGCCAGAAGCGCAGCGCGCCGAGCCAGCCGTCCTTGTCGTGCACGGCGGTCACCCCGCGCGAGGCCGCGAGCCTGACGCCCGCGCGCATCGCCTCGACGTACTCGTCGTCGGTCGTCTCGATGTAGCGGTCGCGGAAGTGCCAGCACGACTCCTCGCGCAGCACGCCCGTCGGCTCGCCGCGCTCGTCGAGCTCGACCACGCCGCCGGGCACCTGCAGGTCGCCGTTCGCTCGCGCGAGCGCGGCCGAGTTGAGCCAGACCGAGTGCGAGTCGCGGGCCATCAGCGCCACCGGCCGGTCGGGCGCGATCGCGTCGAGGTCGGCCTTGGTCGGCTCGACCGGAGGCGACCAGTCGCCGCTGCGCCAGCCGCGGCCGAGCAGCCACGTGCTCTTCGAGCCGGCCAGGGCGTCGCGCACGCGGGCGACCGCCTCCTCGAGTGACCGCGTCCCCTCGAGCCGCACCTCGTGCTGCGCCATCGCCCAGGTCGGGAAGTGCACGTGCGAGTCGGTGAAGCCCGGCACGACGCAACGGCCGCCGAGGTCGATCCGCTCCGGAGAGGGCAACGCGGTCTCGTGCGCCGAGACGCCGCCCGCGACGAGCTCGCCCGCGATCGCCAGCGCGCGCGCCAGCGGCAGCGAGGACTCCATGGTGCGAACGACGCCGTTCTCGAGGATCACTGAGACAATCTTGCCGTGTTGGACGTCTTCGATCACGTCACCCTGCGTGTGGGAGATATCGAGGCCTCGCGCCGCTGCTACGAGCTGGCGCTCAGGGAGCTCGGGTACGGCGAGCCCTACAGCGGCCCGCGGTTCTACGAGTGGCATGACCTGTCGATCTGGGGAGCGCGCGACGATCGCCCGCCTACACGCAATCTCCATCTCGCACTCGTTGCCGAGTCGCGCGAGCAGGTCGCTGCGTGGTGGTCGGCCATGACGGCCGCCGGCAATCCGGACGACGGCGAGCCGGGCCCGCGGCCCGAGTACTCGCCCGACTACTACGGCGCCTTCGTGCGCGACCCGGACGGGAACAGCCTCGAGGCCGTCCACGTCAGCGGCCAGCCCCGCGGCGAGAACCGGGTCGGCCATCTTTGGATCCGCGTCCGCGACCTAGCCGAATCCCGGCTCTTCTACGAGACCGTCGCGCCGGTCGTCGGCCTACGCGTCACGGACGGTGACGCCAGCCACTTCTACGTCAAGGGCGAGACGCGCTTGTTCGCGCTCGTGCAGGGCGAGCCGGTCACGGAGAACGTGCACCTGGCGTTCCCGGCGACCGACCGCGCGATGGTGGAGGTGTTCCACGAGACTGCGCTCGACGCCGGCTTCCGCGATAACGGCGCACCCGGCGAACGGTCGCGTTACCACCCTGGCTATTACGGGGCGTTCGTGCTCGACCCAGACGGGAACAACATCGAAGCGGTCTTCCACGACCGCCCCGCCGCCTAGGCGCGGCTCACCTCGCCCGCACCGTCAGCCAGACATCGTTCGCATCCGCGGCCACGCCCGACGGCAAGAACGGAACGCTGATCCGGATCACGGAGTCCGTCTTCGGGTCGATTCGCCACAATGCGCCGTCGCGAGGTGTGGTTGCCCAAATGGCGCCTGCACCTGCGGCGACAGACCACACACCGACCAGTGGGTTGGCCTTGGGTAAGAAGACGCTATGCGGATCGGGTGGTCCGACCGCATGGAGCCGGGCTACGCGCGGGGCCGTCCAGTCTCCGACCCAGACGACGTCCCCATCGACAACCGCGAAACCGGGATTCCCGCCGACGTTGTAGACGGTCCGTATGGCGCCACTGGCGTCGTGCAGCCGGGTCATGGTTCCGTCGTTGAAGTTGTCGATCCAGAGGTCGCCGTAGCCCTCCGACCAGGCAAGACCCGTCGGGGTGTGCGCCGGGAGGTCGATCGTCTTCTCTGTGCCCGTCCGCGGATCAAGCCGTGTCACGGCGCCCTCGTTCGGGAGGTCGCCACCGAAGATCTCAGTGACCCAGAGCGACCCGCCGCCGTAGGTCAGCCCGCGGCCGAAGCCGGAGCCACCCGCGACGGGCCACGTCTTCTTGAATGCGAGCGTTCGGGCATCGATACGCACCACGTCGTCTCGCGGCCCGGTGTTCGCCGGATAGCAGTTCGCCACCCACACGTCGCCGGATGGGTCGGCGGCCAGGCCGCAAGGGGCAAGGCCGCCTCCGACGATGACCGCTTTGCCCGTCGACGGATCGACCCGTGTGAGCGCGCGGTCGCCGCCGTTTCGCAATGCGCCCGAGTCGGTGTCGCGCAGAACGTGGCTCGTGAGCCAGACGAAGCCGCCCGCCTCGACGACGAGATCCGGCGCGTCGGTGGTCGGCACGACCTGTGTCACCTTCAGCGTTTGCGGGTCGATTCGGACGAGACTGTTCGGCAGAACCCGGGGCGCGGCAGCGTGCCCGCCGTGGCTCACCAGGGCGAGAACGGCCGCGCTGACGGCGGCGACGAGCACGGCGGCGACGAGCAGGCGAGCGCGCAGCCGCGCGCGCGGATTGCGGGCTCGGATGTTTGCGAGAGCCGGAGGCCTGTTCCCATCGCCGCCGACGCCCGGTGCTTCAGCAGGGGCCGTGTCGAGCAGGCTGCGGTAGAGCGAATCGGTTTCCGGCGAGGGGTAGGCGCCCAGTTCCTCGGCGAGTAGCCGCCGGCACCGCTCGTACACCCGAAGGGCCTCGGCGCGGTTGCCGGCCGCCACGTGCGCCTCCATCAACCGCCGGTAACCCGTTTCGCGAAACGGCTCGAGCGCCGTCAGCTGCTCCGCCCACGTCACCGCCTCCGAGGCGTCGCCGGAGCGCAGGCTCGCGTCGGCAAGGACGGTCAGCCCTCGCACACGGACCTGGATCAGCTCGCGGCGCTTCTGCTCCACCCACGCTCCGTCGTCGCCGGGCAGCAAGGGCTGCTGGGTGAGCGATGCCGCCAGCGTGCCTTCTGCCTTCGCCTTGTCCAGGTCGCCCGCAGCGAGCGCGTGCTCCGCGCCCACCGCCGCGTTCGCCGCGGCGATGACGTCGACCCACGTCCCCTCGGGCAGCTCCAGGCGATAGCAGCCGAATGCACCACTCAGGGCAGTCGCGCCGTCGATTCCGCTGTCTGTGAGCAGGCCGCGCAACTTGCTCGCGATCACCGTCAGTGCCTTTTCCCAGGTCGCAGGCGGTGCGTTCTCCCAGAGCGCTTCCGCGAGCTCGTCCCGCGGAACAGCCCGCCCTCGCTCGGCCACCAGGTAGGCGAAGAGCAGCCGGCCTTGCCGCCCCGGGAAGCGCGCCTCGTCGATTACGTGACCGTTGGCTTCGACGGCGACGCGCCCCGCGAGGAAGACCCTCAGCTGCGACCCGCTAGCCATTCTCTTGTCTCCATTTTGCCTCGGTTTAGGCCGACGTTTCTAGGGTCGCACGAGCTCGCCGTCAAAACGAGGAGGAGTGATGAAGAAGGCACTTTGGGTGCTCGCGGCCGTGGTCGCCGGGCTCGGCGCGTATGCGGCCAACGTTCTTGCGACGCCGTCCGTGGGGCAGTCGACCACCACGCTCGGGAAGGCTCTGGCTGCCGATCCGGTGGACCTCTCGGGCCACGCCAAGCAGCCTGAGGGAGGTTGGCGTGCGCGTCTGCATACGCACGGGTTCTCCGACTTCTACGTGATCGACAACAAGTTCGACGTCGGCGGAACGTCGGGCTGGCACTCGCACCCGGGCCCGAGCCTGATCTTCGTTGTGGCCGGCCAGATCACGAACTACCTGGGGAACGACCCGAGCTGCACGCCCCACGTGTACAGCGCCGGGCAGTCGTTCGCGGACAAGGGCGGGGCCGACGTGCACATGCTCCGCAACACCGGCACAGTCCAGGCCGAGACGATCGCGGTGCAGTTCCTGCCGAAGGGCGCCGACCGCAAGATCGACGAGCCGGATCCGCTGAACTGCCACTTCTGAGCCCGTAGGCTCCGGGGAAACGACGCCACGCCGGGAGACGCTCCCGGCGTGGCGCTCGGCTCCGCGAAGGAGAGGCGATGATCGACCACCTCGGCCTGGAAGTGCGCGACTACCTACGCAGCAAGGACTTCTACCTGGCGGCGCTGACGCCGCTCGGGATCGAGCTGCTGCTGGAGTTCGAGGGCCGCATCGGCGGCTTCGGCCGAGACGGCAAGCCGTTCTTCTGGCTCCGTGAGGGCGAGCCTGCCGCCGGGATCCACGTCGCCTTCGCCGCGCCCGACACCGACACGGTCGACGCCTTCTACGCGGCCGCGATCGGCGTCGGCGGCGAGGACAACGGCCCGCCCGGCCTGCGCACGCATTACCACCCTGGCTACTACGGTGCCTACGTGCTCGACCTCGACGGCAACAACGTCGAGGCCGTGCACCACGGCGGCTGAGCCCCGTACAACCCCGACTACTATGGTGGCTTCGTCCTCAGCAGGGGCATGCGTGCAGGACGTAGGCGTCCACTGCCTCGTCCCTGCCCTTCACCTGCAGCCCGGCCCTCACCTCGACCACGGCACCCTCTGGCAGCTGCTCGTACGTCTGCGCACCGATGAGCACCCCTCCGATGGGTGCGAGGCTTTCGAGCCGTGAGCCCATGTTGATCGTGTCGCCGACCAGCGGGTACGCCAAATGCCCTTCGCCGCCGATCTCGCGAACGACTGCCTCGCCGCTGTTGACCCCGACGCGCATCCGCGGCCAATCGGGGTGCTGCTCGGCGACCTTGCCGAAAGCGTCCTGGAGCGCGAGAGCGGCGCAAGCGGCCCGCCGCGCGTGGTCGGGCTGGTTGCCCCCGCGGTTGAAGACGGCTACGACGCCGTCGCCGATGAACTTCTCCACGACGCCGCCGAACCGACGGGTAAGAAGCATGGCCGCGGTGCGCCAGTACGCCTCCAGTACGACGGCTGCCTCGATCGGTGTCGAGCGCGCGGCGAAGCCCGTGTAGCCAACCAGGTCGCTGAAGAGGACGCTGACGTTCTGCCGGCGCTCTCTCGTCGATGACAGGTAGAGGTCTCCGTAGCGCTCCTCGCGCCATTCACGATGCGCGGCGAAACCGATGATCAGGAACGCCGTCAGGATCAAGCCGTGCCACTCCCACCAGCTGGCGTGCCACTTGCGCTCACCGGTCAGCGCGACCCCGATCAAGGCCTCCGAGAGCAGCACGAAGCAGGCGATGACGGCGGCCGGCAGCAGGTTCGGCCGGGCGCGGAAGATCGTCCAGTACCGCGCGGCGCTCGTCGCGTACACGATCGTTCCCAGGATCGCCAGTCCCGTAAGCAGGTGCCCTCGGGCAGCCTCGCTGTTCGCACCGTCCAAGGGCGGCAGGTTCGCAACCGTCCAGGCGAACCATGCGCCCATGGCAAGCAGGACGCCGGTGCGCAGGATCGTCTGGTGACGAATCACCAGCGGCGCGAAGCTCGGACGCACATCGACGAAGGCAGAGCCGACCGCGAACGCGGCGCTCACCAGCAGCCCGACTGGGATAGCAACCTTGAAGCCCGCGTGGTCGGCGGAGAAGAGCACTCCCGGCGTCCCGAGAGCGTGGAGACCCATGAAGCCGCCGGTCGCCATGAAGGCAAGCGACAGAAGCAGCACGCGCGCGTCTCCACGTCGCCTCGCGGCCTCGCCAGCTCCGTAGCCGAGAACAAACGCCAGAGTGCCCGCCAGCCCGAAGAGGACGAAGTGGAGACGGTAATTCTCGAGGTGTGGATCAAGCTGCGAGCGCAGGAGCAGCGACACGAGCCCGATCAGCGGCAGTGCCACAGCCAGCAGCTCTGCGATCGCGCCTCTCCGGATCCTGTCTCGCGGTAACTGTTCGCGGGGTCGGGCCGATTCCATAGTCACGGGACGGGTAGCGGGCCTAACACCTTCCCTTGCGCCGACTAGGCTTCTCGCCGTGGCTGTTGATCCACTGACCGAGGAACAGCGCGAGATCCGCGAGCTGGTGCGCACCCTCGCGCGGGAGCGGGTCGCGCCGCGCGCCGCGGAGATCGACAAATCGGCCGAGTTCCCCTGGGACATGGTCGAGCTGATGCGCGAGCACGATCTGCTCGGGCTGCCGTTCGAGGAGGCCTACGGCGGCACCGGTACGGGCGCGCTGATGGTGCTCGTCGCGATCGAAGAGCTGTCGAAGGTCTGCGCAACGACCGGCCTGATCCTCGCTGTGCAGGAGCTGGGCTCGCTGGGGATCAAGCTCGCCGGGAGCGACGAGCAGAAGGAGCGCTGGCTGCCCCGCCTGGCGAGCGGCGAATGGCTGCCCGCCTACGCGCTGACCGAGCCGGGCTCGGGCTCCGACTCGGCCGCGATGCGCACCGAGGCTCAGCGTGAGGGCGACGAGTACGTGCTCAACGGCGGCAAGCGCTTCATCACCAACGCCGGCGTCGCGCACCTCTACGTCGTCTTCGCCAAGACCGATCCCGAGGCCGGCCATGCCGGCATCTCCGCCTTCGTGGTCGAGGCCGACGCGCCGGGCTTCGAGGTCGGCCGGATCGAGCCGAAGATGGGGATCAAGGGCTCGACGACCGGCGAGATCTTCTTCAACGACTGCCGCATCCCGGCCGAGAACCTGCTCGGCGAGGAGGGCGAGGGCTTCCGCATCGCGATGCGGATCCTCGACCGTTCACGGCCGGGGATCGGCGCGCAGGGCCTCGGCCTCGCGCAGGGCGCGACGGACTACGCGCTCGAATACGCGCAGACCCGCGAGACGATGGACAAGCCGATCGTCCAGCACCAGCTGATCGCGGCCATGCTGGCGGACATGGAGACCAAGTGCGAGGCCGCGCGCGGGCTGCTCTACAAGTGCGGGCAGCTGATCGACGAGGGCGCCGACGGCCAGGAGCTGTCGAAGATCTCCGCGATGGCGAAGCTCTACTGCACCGACGTGGCGATGGAGGTCACGACCGACGCGGTGCAGATCCTCGGCGGCTACGGCTACATCCAGGAGTACCCCGTCGAGCGGATGATGCGCGATGCGAAGATCACGCAGATCTACGAGGGCACGAATCAGATCCAGCGGCTCGTGATCGCGCGCGAGATGGTCAAGGAGCAACGCAGCTCCCTCCTCGCGGGCGTTGGCTAAGGCATCGCTTGCGATGCCGACCTCAGGACGCATGAGCTCTGCTCGTGTGTCCGTCTGAAATGAGCGGTCGATCCAAGCCGGCCGAGAACGCGAAGGCAACTAGGGAAGCTCCGCCCGACGCGTTCGGGCGCACCGCGCGCGAGTACGAGCTCGGGCGGCCGGGCTGGCCGGGGGAGCTGCTCGACCAGGTGATCGCAGAGCTCGGCCTCGGGCCGGAGGCGGACGTGCTCGATCTCGGCGCCGGCACCGGCAAGCTGACTCGCGAGCTCGTACCGCGGTTTGCTCGAGTCGTGGCCGTCGAGCCGGACGACGCGATGCGGGCGGTGCTGGAGGAGGTCGTGCCGGGCGCCGAGGCGCTGGCCGGCCGCGGCGAGTCGATCCCGCTCGCGGACGCAAGCGTCGACGCGGTCTTCTCGGCCGAGGCGTTCCACTGGTTCGCCACGGACGAGTCGGTCGCCGAGATCGCGCGCGTGTTGCGACCGCGCGGCGCGCTCGTGATCTTCTGGAACATCCCGGTCGAGTTCGCGTACGTCGGCGACGAGGCCGAGGCCGTGATCGACGAGGCGTTCGAGCGCGGCGGCGTGCCAGGCCTGCCGCGCGTGCTCTCGGGCGAATGGCGCCGGCCGGTCGAAGACGGCCCGTTCGAGGAGCTGCGCGAGGCCGAGGTCGAGCGCGAGATCCTGAACACGCGCGACGAGTGGATCGCGAACCTGCTCTCGGTCAGCTCGATCGCGCACCAGTCCGAGGAGGACCGGGCCGCGTTCGCAAGCCGCCTGCGCGAGCTCGTGCCCGCCGACCGCGAGGTAAGCCGCCGGATCCGCACGGTCGCCCACTGGACGCGCCGTGTCTGAGCTCGCCTTCAGCTTCGGCCGGATCGCCGCCGAGTACGACGACGTGCGGCCCGAGTACGCACCCGAAGCGCTCGATCGCGCCGCTGAGGTGCTCGGCCTCAGCGCCGACTCGCGCGTCGTCGACCTGGCCGCGGGCTCCGGGAAGCTGACCCGCGCCCTCGCCTCGCGCTTCGCCGAGGTGGTGGCGGTCGAGCCGAACGACGAGATGCGCGGCGTCCTGGCGGGGCGCTCGGCCGGCATCCGCGTGCTGGCGGGGACGGCGGAGCGGATGCCGCTGCCGGACGCCTCTGCGGACGCGGTCTTCGTGGGCGACGCCTTCCACTGGTTCGACGGCGACGCAGCCGTTGCGGAGCTCGTGCGCGTCGTGCGACCCGGCGGCGGAGTCGCGCTGCTCTGGAACCACTGGTGGAGCGACGGCGACGACCGGACGGTCAACACGCTCGAGCCACCGCTCCCGGCCGAGGCGCAGGCGCTGTTCGACGAGATCTACATCAGCTCGGGCCGCGCAGCCGCGCGCGCCGAGATGGCGGATCCCCTCGACGCCTTCGAAGGCGGACTCTTCACGCCGCTCACCGAGGAGGCGTTCGCGCGAACCGAGCAGCTTTCGGGCAAGGAGGTCGTCGACCTCTTCGCCACGGTCAGCGCGGCCGCCTCCCTCCCGCCTGACGAGCGCAACGAGTTGAAGCGCACGGTGCTGGCGCTGCTCGAACCGTCGTACCGCCTCGAGATCACGACCGTCCTGCACTGGACGCGCCGTGCCTGACCTGGAGCTCGAGGTCGGCCGCCGCCAGGTGCGGCTGACGAGCCCGGACAAGCTGCTGTTTCCGGGCGACGGCGTGACCAAGCGCGACCTTGCCGACTACTACGCCGCGATCGGCGACACGATGGTGCCGCACCTTCGCAACCGGCCGTTCACGCTCAAGCGCTACCCGTACGGCATCCGCGGCCAGCCCTACTTCGCCAAGCAGGCGCCGAAGGGGAAGCCGCCGTGGGTGCCGACGCGGCAGTTCCGGACCTGGCCGCGGGAGGGCGGCTCGCGGCTCGTCGACTTCGCGCTCGTGAACGAGCCGGCAGCGGCCGTCTGGATGGTGCAGATGAACTGCATCGACATGAACGCCTGGTACTCGCGCGTGGACAAGCCCGAGCGGCCGGACTACGTCGTCTTCGACCTCGACCCGCCGGAGTCGCGGAACGGCTTTGCGCAGGCGATCGAGGTCGCGCACCTCGTCCACGAGGCGCTGGAGCAGCTCGAGCTGCGTTCGTACGTGAAGACGAGCGGCGCCGACGGGATCCACGTGCTCGTGCCGATCACGCGGCGCTCCACCTACAAGGACACCTACGAGCTCGCGGAGCTCGTCTCGCGCGGGCTCGAGGCGGAGCATCCCGGGCTGGTGACCACCGAGTGGCTGAAGAAGAAGCGCCGCGGCGTGCTCGTCGACCACCGCCAGAACGGCCACGGCAAGACGATCGCGTCGGCCTACTCGGTGCGGCCGAAGCCGGGCGCGCCGGTCTCGACGCCGCTGCGCTGGGAGGAGCTCGGCCCGAAGGTGCGGCCGCGTGACTTCGGCATGCGCGAGGCGCTCGAGCGCGTGGAGAAGCACGGCGACCTGTTCGAGCCCGTCCTGCAGGGCGGGCAGGCGCTCGCGCCGGCACTGCGGAAGGTGCGCTCGTGACCCTGGCGGGGGACTTGGTGGCCTCGGCGGCCGCAGCTGGTACCTCGATCGCGACGATCCTCGCTAGGGCTTGATGCTCGAGGTGTCGACCACCTCGAAGTTCGAGCCCGTGACCTTGCCGAGCGTGTGCAGCTGGTCGTTCGACCAACCGGGGCTCGGCGCGCCGCTGATGTACCAGTCGGCCCCGTTGTCGGCGACCAGCATCCCGTAGCGCTTCAGCGCGGTCAGCACGATCCGCGCCTGGCGGGGGTACGGGCGGATGTCGAAGCTCGCCTTCAGGCGGACGCGCAGGCCCATCGGCGGCAGGTTCGCGTCGGTGAGCGAGCTCGCGTAGTGCCGGGCGGGGTAGAGGTAGGCGCGGCGCGTCCGCTGGACGGTGAAGCGGAGCGCGTGGTCGATCACCCCGCGCTTCGCCTCGTCCCAGCGCGCCAGCCCGGGGAAGATCGGCAGCCCGGCCGCGTCCGCCGAGGTCCAGCCCGCGGGCCGGACGCGGTTCGAGCGCAGGCTCCAGGTCGCGCCGGCCCACGCGTGCCAGCGTCCGCCCTGCTTCTCGAGCCCGCCGAGCTCGTAGAGCCGGCAGGCGTCGCGGTCGAGCAGCAGCGCGTGGTGGTCGCTGCCGCCCTCGATGTGGACGCGCTTCGGGATCGGGTAGCCGACCCGGTCGCTCTCGTCCGCGTACTCGAAGCCCACCTTCGTGCGCGGCGTCTTGCGCGTGACCACGTCGAACGGGATCCCGATCGGCGAGCCTTCCCAGAGGCCCGAGCCGAAGTCGGCGTGCAGCCCGGTGTCGACGCCGATCGAGGCGATGACCGCGGCCGAGTTGCGCGCGACCGGCAGCTTGTCGACGCGCCGGTTCCAGGGATTGTTCTTGGGGAAGACAGTGCACTTCGGCGCCGCCGGCACCCGCAGCGCGTAGGCGGAGCCTCCTGCGCAGGCGAGCGCAATCAGGGCGACGGCCAGGGCGGCGGCTCTCACGCTTCCTCTATCGGCGTGCGAGGCGCTACTGCTGAGCGCGCAACTTCGCCTTGTAGGCGCGTTTCTTCGCCTGGTACTCCTCGAGTGCCTCCGGCGAGTCCACGTCCCCGAGCGTCGGATGGCCGGGGTCGAGCGCCTCCGCGGCGGGGACGCCGAAGCGCTTCCAGAGCACCGCGCCGAGTGCCTTGACCTTCATCTCGCCGAAGCCGGGCAGGCCCGAGATCCGCTTGCGCAGGTCGGCGCCGTCGGCGGCCTCACGCCACACGCGCTCGGCGTCGCCACCGTACTCCTCTACGACCACCGAGGCCAGGTCCTGGACGCGCCGCGCCATGTTGCCTGGGAAGCGGTGGATCGCCGGCTTCTCGCGGAACACCTCTTCCAGCCGAGCGGGATCGGTGGCGGCGATCTGGCCGGGGTCGAGCGTCCCCAGGCGCTGCTTGAGTTTCAGCGGGCCCTGGAAGGCGGTCGGCACCGGCACCTGCTGGTCGAGCGCGAACCCGACGAGCAGCGCGAACGGATCGTGGGCGAGCAGCGCGTCGGCCTCGTCGTTGCCGGTGTAGTGCAGCTTGTCCGGCTTGGTCTTCGTAGCCACGACTCGATCCTACAACCAGGTGGCCGCGCGCTCGGCCAGCGCGACGGTGGTCAGGTTCGTGTTCGCTGCGGGGATGTCCGGGATCGCCGAGGCATCCACCACGTACAGGTTCTCGAAGCCGAGCACGCGGCACCGCTCGTCGAGCACGCTCCCGATCGCGCAGGTACCGACTGGGTGGAAGAAGCCGCGCGCGGTCGCGCGCACGTGCTCCTCCGCGCCGACCTCCTTGCCGGGTCGCAGCTCGCGCCTGCGTACCGCGCCACCTCCGGCGAGGCCGCGAGCTCGCGCAGCCGCTCGAAGCCCTCGACCAGCACCTCGACGTCGCGTTCGTCGCGCAGGAAGCCGTGATCGATCGCGAGCGGCGTCTCGGGATCGGGCCCGTTCAGCCGCACCGAGCCCTGCGAGTGCGGCTTCATCGCGAAGGCGGCGCCGCTGATCTCCGGCCCGACCTCCAGCGAGGGGAAGACGAACAGGTCGCGCACGCCCGGCGGGCACGAGCGGCTCGAGGCGGCCACCGTCACCTGGCCCATGTAGAGCCCGTGCTCGGCCTCGTGGGCCGCGGTCTCGGCCAGCAGGCGCTCGGTCGGCTCCCAGGCAGCGCTCACGCCGACGTGGTCGACGAGCCCTTCGCCGACCGGCAGCTGCGCGACCTCGCCGTCGGGGCCGATGCCGCTGCGCAGCAGGATTGCCGGCGAGCCGTAGGCGCTCGCGGAGACGACCACCGTCTCGGCCCGCAACTCGCGGCCGCCCGCGAGCGCGCCGACCGCACGGCCGTCCTCGAGCAGCACGCGGTCGGCGACCGTGTCGGCCAGGATCGTCAGGTTCTCGCGCGCGCGGGCCGGGTCGACGTAGGCGAAGCCGGTGTGCCAGCGCACGCCGTCGACGATGTTCACCGGATGGACGATCGAGCCCTCGCCGCCCGCTGCGCGGAAGGCGCGGTGCCAGGGCGTCAGCTCGTCGTCGGCGAGCACGTGGCCCCGCAGCGTCTCGTAGGCACGGCGCAGGTAGGGCGCGAACGCTTCGTACGACCAGTCGCCGCCCCAGTCGTAGTCGGAAGGCGCGCCCTCGAGCAGCACGCAGGCGTTGTGCGCCGAGCAGCCGCCCAGGATCCTGGCCCGCGACTGTGAGCGGTCGTCCTCGTCGGCGCGCGTCCAGAGGTGCGACTCGAGCGCGAGCCAGCGCGGGTCGAGGATGTCCGGAGGCCAGCGGCCCTCCGAGAGGTGCCCGTAGTCCGGGCCGGCCTCGACGAGGCAGACGGCGCGATCAGGGTTCTCGCTCAGCCGCCCCGCGAGCGCGCAGCCGGCCGCGCCGGCGCCGAGGATCAGGATGTCGTAGGTCAACGGTCGAGCCCTTCCGCGGCGAGGCGAACACGCCCGAGCGAGGCGAGGTTCCCCTTCCGCTCGAAGATCTCCGCCGCCTGCCGGTACACATCCGCGGCCTCGTGGCGCCGGCCGGCGAGCGCGATCACCTCGGCCAGGTCGCCGAGCGTGTCGCCGTGGGTGTTGAGCAGGTCGGTGCGCTCGGCGAACGCCACCGCCTCGCGCGCCAGCGCCTCGGCCTGGACGAGCTCGCCGCGGCGCGCGCGGATCTTGGCCCGGGCGGTGCGCCACAGCACGTGGGAGAAGGCGTCGTCGGGAGCCGTGGCCTCTTCGCTCGTGCGGCTGAAGCGCTCGGCCTCGTCGAGCTCGCCTCGCGCCGAGAGCGCGTGTGCGAGCAGGGCGGCTGCCGACGAGAGGTAGCCGCGCTCGCCCATGCGCTCGAGCGTCGCGTAGGCCTCGCGCGCGATCCGCTCGGCGGCTTCGAGGTCGCCCGCGAGCATCTCGACGTAGAACGCCTCCTGCATGCTCATCGCGGCGCGGAGTGCGAACCCGAGCTCGGCAATGGTGTCCAGGCCCTCGCCGAGCAGCTCCCGGGCGAGCGGGAAGTTGCCGCGCATCGCCTCCAGCGCGCCGAGCTCCACCAGGGCGTTGCCGCGGATGAACGGGTCGTCGAGCGCCTCGTCGTGGAACCGGCGACAGCGCGCGATGCCCTCGTCCACCGGCAACGGCCCGAAGTTGGCGGCCATCATCAGCCAGCCGATGCTTTCGGCCCGCTCGGCCCGCAGGTTGCCGCGCTCGGCGTGCGCGAGCGCCTGACGCCAGGCCTCCTCGGCGCGGCCCAGCGCCCCGACGAGCGTGCCCTCGACCCGGCCGAGCAGGTTCCAGGCCTGCGCGAGCGTGAGCGGGTCACCCAGCTCTTCGGCCGCGCGCAGCACCTCGTCCACGTCGTCGAGCAGCCCATCGCTGCTGCCGCTGAAGACCCGCAGCGAGCACAGGCCGAGCAGCGCCCGGGCGGGCCGTCGCCCACTGAGCTCGAGTGCGTCCTCGAGTGCACGCCTCCCCTCGGCGACGTAGCCGCGGGTCGACCAGAACGACCAGAGGGCCGTCGCCAGGCGCAGCAGCAGCTCGCCGTCCCGGCTCTCGCGCGCGCGCTCGATCGCCACGCGAAGATTCGGATAGTCGTCGGCGAGGCGGGCGACCGCGGCGGCCTGGTCACCGGTGCCCGACTCCGCGTCGAGGCACTCGGCGAGCTCGGCGAACCAGGTTCCGTGCCGCCTGCTCGCGTCTTCGAGCTCTCCGGCCGCCTCGAGCCGCTCGAGCGCGTATTCGCGCAGGGTCTCGAGCATCCAGAAGCGCGCCTCCCCGTCGGAGTCCTCGCGCAGGCGCAGCAACAGGCTCTTCTCGACGAGCGAGTCGAGGCCGCCAAGCACGTCAGCCGAGCCGTCGCCGGCGGCGGCCGCCTCGAACCGGAAGCCGCCGACGAACACGGCCAGCTGCCGGAAGAGAGCCTGCTCCCGCTCGGGCAGCAGGTCGTAGCTCCACGCGATCGTGTTCCGCAGTGTCCGCTGGCGCTCATCGGCGTCCTGCGCACCGCCGGTCAGCAGCGGCAGCCGCTGGTCGAGCCGGCGCAAGAGGGCCTGGGGCGTGAGCGTGCGCACGCGCGGCGCGGCCAGCTCGATTGCCAGCGGCAGGCCCTCGAGCCGCCGGCAGATCGCCGTGACCGCCTCGGAGTTCTCCTCGGTGAGCTCGAAGTCCGCGGCCGCGGCCTGGGCGCGCTCGACGAACAGCTCGACCGAATCGGGCAGCGCGAGCTGCGGCACGCGGTAGGCGTGCTCTCCGCTGAGGTGCAGGGGCGAGCGGCTCGTCGCGAGCAGCTTCAGGCCGGGCGCCTCGGCCAGCAGGCTCGAGAGTGCGGGAGCGGCGGGGAGCACCTGCTCGAAGTTGTCGAGCACGAGCAGCAACCGCTTGTCGCGCAGGTACTCGCCGAGCGTCTCGAGCGCGCTCTCGCCAGGCTGGTCGCGCAGGCCGAGTGTCTGCGCGATCGTCGGCACGACGAGCTCCCATTCCCGGACGGGCGTGAGCAGGACGAAGGCCGCGCCGCCCGGGAAGCGGTCGAGCGTGTTCGCCGCCAGCTGAAGAGCCAGCCGTGTCTTGCCCGTTCCGCCGGTGCCGATCAGTGTCAGCAGCCGCACCTCGTCCCGTGCGAGCAGCTCCGCGGCCTCGGCGAGCTCGCGCTCGCGGCCGACGAAGGCGTTCGGTACCGAGGGCAGGCTCGTGAACCGGTTGTCCAGCGTGTTCAGGGGCGGGAACTCGCTCGGCAGTCCGTCGAGCTCGAGTTGGTACAGCTGCTGGGGGCCGACCAGGTCCTTGAGCGCGTGCTCGCCGAGGTCGCGCAGCTCGACGGTCGGGCCGAGCAGCGCGCGGGTGGTCGCGGAGACGAGCACCTGGCCGCCGTGCCCGGCCGCCATCACCCGGGCCGCCTGGTGGACGTCCAGGCCGACGTAGCCGCCCTCGACCTGCCGCGGCTCGCCGGTGTGGAGGCCCATGCGAACCCGGACCTCGTTGCCGTCCGGCCACTCCTCCTCGGCGAGCGCATGCTGGGCACCCGCGGCCGCCGCCGCAGCGTCTCCGGCCGACTCGAACGCGACAAAGAACTGGTCGCCCTCGGTGCCGAGCACGTGCCCGCCGTGGCGCTCGAAGGCCCGGCGCAGAAGCATGCGGTGGCGCTCCAGCAGCTCGGGATACGCCTCGCCGGTCCGGCGCAACAGACGGGTCGACCCTTCGATGTCGCTGAACAGAAGCGTGACGATGCCGCTCGGGGGCGCGGCCATGACGCCAGTATCGCGCTACAGCTGCGCGTCGAGCCAGCGGCGCGCCTCGGCAACCGAGCGCAGGCGCACGAAGCGAGGGTCGCCCGCGTAGCGTCGCGGCCAGTCGTGGCGGTGGCGGAAATGCCCGCGGATCAGCCAGGCGAAGAGCGAATCGCGGCCCCAGAGGGCGTTGCGCCAGCTCTCCTTGTTGCCGTTCCAGAGCTCGACGTCGTCGCGGATCCGCTCGTTGGTCCGACGGGCCACGCGGCGCAGCTTGAGCGGGAGCGGCAGGTCGAGCCAGACGATCGTGTCGGCCGGGGCGATCACCGTGTCGCCGAGCTTGGCCTCGTAATTGCCGTCGATCACCCAGCCGTCTGGGAGCTGCGCCATGGCCTCGACGACGCGGGGCGCGGAACTCTTCCGCTGTCGGCTGGTACCAGTCCGGCCCGTGGTGCAGCGCGTCGAGCTCGACAAAGGGAACGCCGAGCCGCTCGGCGAGCTCGCGCGCGAACGTCGTCTTGCCCGAGCCCGACGTGCCCTTGACGTTGACGCGCTTCAATCCAGCGCGGCGACGACCTTCGCGATGCTCGCGCGCCAGACGTCGTCGGGCACCGGCGGAAGGATGTCGTCCCAGATCGCCGCGAAGCTGTCGCTCAGCTGACGCATGCGTGCCGGCCGGGCCATGAACCACCAGTGCAGGTGCTCGCTGCCCTCTCCCCAGCGACCGATGTGCACGCGGCCGATCTCGCCGGCGGCCCGGATCGCGCGCTCGATCCGCTGCATCAGCGGCCCCAGCTCCGTCGCCAGCTCGGGCGGCAGCGTCTCGATGTCGTAGTGCTCCTTCGGCTCGAGGATCAGCACGATCGGCAGCCCGGTCGGCCCGACCGCCGTCAGCTGCCAGTGCTCGTCCTTCCAGATCAGGTCGTCGGCGGCCTTGCCGCAGGCGCGGCAGTCGATCCCGCCTTCGCCGTAACGCGACTTCTCGTCCTCCGCCGGTGGCCGCAAGCCACGCGGCCGGAGCTCGCCCTCGAACGGAAAGGTCTCCCACTCCTCGACGGGCGGCATCCGCAGCGCATCTTTGGTGCGCTCGTAGAACTGTTCGGGCGTCTCGGACACGGCTCGATGCTAGCGTCGGCCGGCGTGAAGTGGCCCAAGGAGTTCTACGAGCTCAGGCGCGGTGAGGGCTGCCCGATGTGCGCGCAGGGCCGGCCCGAGGAGACCGAGTACGGCATCCGCTTCTTCGCCGGCGAGGTCGCCGACGCGTACTTGCAGCGCGCGAAGATCCAGCGTGGCTACACGGTCGTCGTCTGGCGTGGACGCCATGTGGCCGAGCCGACCGAGCTCTCCGCTGAGGAGGCCGCGCAGTACTGGCTCGAGGTGCTCGAGGCCGGCCGCCGGCTCGAGCTCCACCTGCAGCCGGTGAAGCTGAACTACGACCTGCTCGGGAACTCGCTGCCGCACCTGCACACGCACGTCGTCCCGCGCTACGCGGACGACCCGAAGCCCGGCTGGCCGTTCCCGTTTCCCGAGGACGAGCCAGGCCAGATCGACGAGGACGAGCTTCGCGTCGATGTGGAGGCGCTAGGCGGGCGCCCCAGCCGCTAGCTCAGCGTGGTTTGAAAGCGTTTAACGGGGGCTTTGGCCCTCCGGCTACGCTTGGCGCGTGAGCGCGCTCGACGTCTTCTCGCCCGGGACGCGCGCCTGGTTCGAGCAGGCCTTCGCAGGGCCGACCCCGGCGCAGGAGCTCGGCTGGCCGGCGATCGCGCGCGGCGGGCACACGCTGATCCAGGCACCGACCGGCTCGGGCAAGACGCTCGCGGCCTTCCTCTACGGGATCGACCAACTCAACTCGCGCCCCGGCGAGGGACTGCGGCTGCTCTACGTCTCGCCGCTGAAGGCGCTCAACTACGACATCGAGCGCAACCTGCGCGGGCCGCTGGCCGGCCTGCGTCTCGGAGCTGCGCGTCGGCGTCCGCACCGGCGACACGCCGCAGAAGGAGCGCGCCGCGATGGTGCGCAAGCCGCCCGACATCCTGATCACGACCCCGGAGTCGCTCTTCCTGCTGCTCACCTCGCAGGCGCGCGAGACGCTGCGCGGGATCGAGACGGTGATCGTCGATGAGGTGCACGCCGTCGCGGGCACCAAGCGCGGCGCGCACCTCGCGCTCAGCCTCGAGCGGCTCGACCGCCTGACCGGTAAGCCGATCCAGCGGGTCGGCCTGTCGGCGACGCAGCGCCCGCTGGAAGAGATCGGCCGCTTCGTCTCGGGCGGGCGCGAGATCGAGCTCGTGGACGCCGGCCGCGCGAAGGAGCTCGACCTGAAGGTGGTCGTCCCGCTCGACGACATGCGCGAGCCCGAGGAGCAGCAGTCGATCTGGCCCTCGATCTACCCCGAGATCCTCGAGCTCGTCCGTGCGCATCGCTCGACGATCGTCTTCGTCAACAACCGCCGTCTCGCCGAGCGGCTGGCGCTGCGCCTAAACGACCTCGCCGAGGAAGAGATCGCGCGCGCCCACCACGGCTCGCTGGCCCGCGAACAGCGGGTCGAGGTCGAGGAGCTGTTGAAGAAGGGCGAGATCCCCTGCCTCGTCGCGACCTCGTCGCTCGAGCTCGGGATCGACATGGGCGCGGTCGACCTCGTGATCCAGGTCGAGTCGCCGAAGTCGGTCGCGCGCGGGCTGCAGCGGGTCGGCCGCGCCGGCCACGAGCTCGACGCGGTCTCGAAGGGCCGCATCTTTCCGAAGTTCCGGGCCGACCTGCTCGAGTCGGCGGTCGTCGTCAAGCGGATGCTCGAGGGTGGGATCGAGGAAACGAAGATCCCGCGCAACCCGCTCGACGTGCTCGCCCAGCAGATCGTGGCGATCTGCGCCGACGAGGAGATCGCAGTCGACGAGCTGCACCAGCTCGTGCGCGGCGCCTATCCGTTCTCCGATCTCTCGCGCGTCCAGCTCGAGAACGTGCTCGACATGCTCGACGGGCGCTACCCGTCGGACGAGTTCGCCGAGCTGCGGGCGCGCGTCGTCTGGGATCGCACCGCCGGCGTCGTCAAGGGTCGTCAGGGCGCGAGGCGGCTTGCGGTCACGAACGCCGGCACGATCCCTGACCGCGGTCTCTTCGGCGTCCATCTCGTGGACGGCGGCGGCCGCGTGGGCGAGCTCGACGAGGAGATGGTCTACGAGGCGCGCGCGGGGCAGACGTTCCTGCTCGGCGCAAGCACCTGGCGGATCGAGGAGATCACCCGTGACCAAGTCCTCGTCTCGCCGGCTCCTGGCGTTCCCGGCGCGGTGCCGTTCTGGAAGGGCGAGGGCGTCGGCCGGCCCTACGAGCTCGGCGAGGCGATCGGCGCAACGTCACGCGAGCTGGTCGCGCTCTCGGACGAGAAGGCGACGGAGCGGCTGCAGGCCGAGCACATGCTCGATGAGCGCGCGGCCACGAACCTGCTGACGTTCCTGCGGGAGCAGGAAGGTGCAACCGGCGCTGTCCCATCCGACCGCACCGTGGTCGTCGAGCGCTTCCGAGACGAGATCGGCGACTGGCGGCTCTGCATTCTCACGCCGTTCGGCGGCCGCGTGCACGCGCCCTGGGCCCTGGCGCTGGGCGCACGGCTGCGGGCGTCGCTCGGGCTCGAGACGCAGGCGATCTGGTCGGACGACGGGATCGCGATCCACCTGCCCGACGCCGACGCGCCGCCTCCGGTCGACGAGGTGCTGCTCGCGCCCGAACAGGTCGAGGAGCTCGTCACGCAGGAGCTGGGCGACACGGCGCTCTTCGGCGCGCGCTTCCGCGAGAACGCGGGCCGCTCGCTGCTGATCCCGCGCCGTCGTCCGGGCGAGCGCACGCCGCTCTGGCAGCAGCGCCTGAAGGCGCAGTCGCTGCTGCAGGTCGCGCGCCGCTATCCGGCGTTCCCGATCGTGCTCGAGACCTACCGCGAGTGCCTCCAGGACGTCTTCGACCTGCCGGCGCTGAAGCGGCTGCTGCAGGGCTGCGCACGCGGCAGATCGACCTCGTCGACGTCGAGACGGCATCCGCTTCGCCGTACGCGGCCTCGCTGCTCTTCGACTACGTCGCCAACTACATGTACGAAGACGACACGCCGGCCGCCGAGCGGCGGGCGCAGGCGCTCTCGCTCGACCGCGACCTGCTGCGCGAGCTGCTCGGCCAGGAGGAGCTGCGCGACCTGATCGATCCTGGCGCGCTGGAGGACGTCGAGGAGAAGCTGCGCGGGGCCGCCCGCTCGCCCGACGAGCTGCACGACCTGTTGCGCCGGCGTGGCGACCTGCGCGAAGGCGAGTACCCCCAGGACCTGGCCGAACCGCTGCTAGCCGAGCGCCGCGCTGTCCACATCCGCGTGGCGGGCGAGCAGCGCCTGATCGCGGCCGAGGACGCCGGGCGCTACCGCGACGCCGTCGGCGCGATGCCGCCGGGCGGGCTCCCCGAGGTCTTCCTCGAGGCCGACGACGAGCCGGTGCACTCGCTGGTGCGCCGCTTCGCGCGCTCGCGCGGCCCGTTCACGACCGCCGAGGCGAACGAGCGCTTCGGCCGCGACGTCGAGCCGGTGCTGCGGGAGCTCGAGCGCCGAGACGAGCTGGTGCGGGGCGAGCTGCGCCCGGGCGGGAGCGAGCGCGAGTGGTGCGACCCGGAGGTCCTGCGGCGGCTGCGACGAGCATCGCTGGCGGCGCTGCGGCGCGAGGTCGAGCCGGCCGAGCAGGCAGCGCTCGGACGGTTCCTGCCGAGCTGGCACGGCATCGGTCGCCGCGCGTCGCTGCGCGAGGCGCTCGTGCCTCTGCAGGGCTTGGCTCTCCCGGTTGCTCTGTGGGAAAGCGACGTCTTGCCTCGGCGCGTTCCCGGCTACCGGCCGGAGCAGCTCGACGCGCTCTGCGCCTCGGGTGAGGTCGTCTGGATCGGCGCCGGCCTCGACCGCGTCGCGGTCTACTTCCGCGAGGACGCGCCCGCGCTCGGCGCGCCGCCCGCGGCCGACCGCCCGGAGAAGGAGATCCACGAGCGGCTGCGGGCCGCGCTCGGCCGCAGCGCGCTCTTCTGGCACGACCTCCTGCTCGACACCGGGCTCGAGGCCGAGGAGGCGCTGCCCGCGCTGTGGGATCTCGTCTGGGCGGGCGAGGTCACGAACGACGCCTGGACGCCGCTGCGCGCAGCGCGGCGCTACCAGACGCAGGCGGCACATCCTCGGCCCAGGCGCTTCTCCCGCCGGCGGGCGGGCGAGGTGACCGCCACGCAGGGCCGCTGGTCGCTGACCGCGCGCCTCTTCCCTGGCCGGCCCGACCGGAGAGCGCTCGCCGAGCTCCTGCTCGAGCGGCAGGGCATCATCACCCGCGACGGCGTTCGCGGCGAGGGCATTCCGGGTGGGTACGGCGCGGTGTACGGGGAGCTGAAGGCGCTCGAGACGCTCGGTCTCTGCCGGCGCGGCTACTTCGTCGAAGGGCTCGGGGGAGCACAATTCGCGCTCGGCGGTGCGGTCGAGCGGCTACGCGAGCTGCGGCCGAAGGACGGCGAGGAGGCCGAGCCGCTCGTGCTCGCCGCCGCCGATCCGGCGCAGCCGTACGGCGCGGCCATCCCGTGGCCGAAGCGAGCCCACGCGCGCGCGGCGCGCGTGGCCGGCGCCCACGTCGTCCTGCTCGGCGGCGAGCCGGCCCTCTACGTCGAGCGCGGCGGGCGCTCGCTCGTCCCGCTCCGCGAGCCCGACGAGGAGTGGCTGCGCCCGGCGATCGCGGCACTCGTCGCGCACGTCAAGGCCGGCGGTGCGAAACGGCTCGCGGTCGAGCGCTTCGACAGCCTGCCCGTGGGTGAAACGGAGGTCATTTCGCTGCTGATCGATGCAGGGTTCGTCATCGGCCCACGGCGGGCGGTCTTCCGGCCTTGACAATCGCCCCCGAGACCCGGTAGACCCCACCCCGCACGGGGCGTCGGGGGCGCCCTGAATAGGGGTCGCAGGGGAGGAACGATGAGACGACTTCTCGGAGGATCGCTCGCGGCGGTCGCGGCGTTGCTGCTGACCGGCCTGTTCAGCGGAGCGGCCCACGCGGCGACGCTGAACTGCAGCGAGCCGTATGCGCTCTGTGCGGAGACGGTCGATTCGATCGGCTACGGCGGGGAGTACACGGGCCATGACGAGCCTTCGCTGTTGTTCTACTCGAACACGGCGGGCTCGGGGAACTCGAACATGTACCACCTGCAGATCCCGAGCGACCCCAAGGTCATGCCGAACCAGGCCGGCACCGCGGGCACCTGGAACTTCCAGCTACATCCGGCGTTCTGGCTGGGGATGGCGCTGTGCGACAACCAGTCCGCGCCGGAGTTCACCCACGCTCCATGTGTGCCCGACAGCGACACCAACATCTTCGACGGCACGAACCCGGCCGGTCCGGACTACATCGGCAAGCATCCGGGCACGGCGTTCCTGGAGCTGCAGTTCTACCCGCCCGGCTGGGCACCCTGGCCGCCGGGTGTCAGCTGCGACGCCTCGCAAGTGGTGCGCCGCGATGGCGATCTTCAGCTTCAACTCGGATCAGAACAGCGGCGTCAACAACAACGCCTCGTGTCTGAATTCGGTCGGCGTCGAGCCGGCGAACTTCGCGTTCGTCACCACGAGCTGGCGTTCCCCATGCACCGCCCTCGCCGCTTGGCGCGACGGGCGGGACTTTCACGCCGAACGCCGCGACGGACCTGTTCATGAACTCGGGCGACAATCTCGACGTCGACATCCACGACGCTCCTGCCGGCCTGACGGCGATCGTTCACGATCGCACGACCGGCAAGAGCGGGTCGATGACCGCGAGCGTCCGCCAACGGCTTCGCGCAGGTCCTCTACGAGCCCACTGCGGCGAGCGTGCCACCAGGCGCCGTACACGTTCCGCCCGATGTACGCGACCGCGAGCGAGCACACGCGCGTGCCGTGGGCGGCGCACAGCTACAACGTCGCCTTCTCCGACGAGATCGGGCACTTCGAGTACTGCTCGGCCGTTTCCGAAGAGGGCGGCGACTGCCTGGCCAACAACGAGGGCACGCTGGACGACGACGACACGGGCTGCTTCAGCGCCGCCTTCTCGCTGTTCGTGCCGATCGGAGGCTGTATCGCGAGCGACTCCGACTTCGACGGCACCTCGTACCAGCCGGTCTGGCCCGGCACGGATCCGAACCGCGGTCAGGACGCCAAGTACCACCCGACCGCGGTCACGTTCACGAGCCCGCTCTTCAACGGGACGCAGAACTACAGCCGTGTCGCGTTCGAGACCGACCTGCCGCGCATCGAGGCACCGGACTCGGGCGGTATCTGCAACCGCTTCACCGGCGAGAACTGCGTCAACCCGCCGCCGGGCTCGAACTTCTACCCGATCTACACGACGGGGAGCTCGACGCAGAACCCGAACGCCAACGGGCACTGCGTATGGCAGTTCGGCGGGCCCTTCATCAAGGGCACGACGAACACGTTTGGCGGGAACTCGGCGGCGGAGTTCGGGCCGCTGCTGTTCAGCTTCTACCCGAATCCCGACCCAGCGGTTCGGCTGCGGACGAACAACTTCCGCAACGTACTGAGCTCGAATCCCTGCCCCGCCTGACGCGGGCAGTCAGCGCGTAAGCGAAGGGCGCTCCCGTCGGAGCGCCCTTCGCCATCCATGCGGGCATCCACTCCCAGCTAGGGTCCGGGCGATGCCCGAGGGAGACTCGCTCCACCGAGCGGCGCGCAAGCTGCAGGCGCTCGTGGGCGAGCGCGTCACCGTCGAGACCCCCCATCCGCGCGCCGCCTCGGTGCTTGCCGCCGAGCGCCTCGACGGCCGCAGGCTCGAGGCGGTCGACGCGGTCGGGAAGAACCTGCTGCTGAGCTTCGAAGGTGGTCTCGTGCTTCGCAGCCACCTGCGCATGAGCGGGCGCTGGCAGGTGGTCGAGCGAGGCGCCCAGAAGCACGGCAGGCCCTGGCTCGTGCTCACCGGGGTCGAGCGCGAGGCGGTGCTCTGGAACGGGCCGGTGCTCGAGCTGACGAGACGCAGCGCGCGCCGTCTCGGTCCAGACATCCTGGCCGATCCGCCCGACTTCGCCGGGATCGTCGCGAACCTCCGGAGGGAGCACCAAAGCCGTGAGCTCGGCGATGCACTACTCGACCAGCGACTGGTTGCGGGGATCGGCAACGTCTGGAAGGCCGAGTCGCTCTGGCAGGTGCGGCTCTCACCGTGGCTGCGGCTCGACGCCGCCACCGACAAGGAGCTCGAGCGCGTGCTCCACGAGGCCGCGCGGCTCATGCGCGGCGCGCTCGACGGCCACGGCGCCAAGCGCGCCGTCTACAGGCGTGTGGGCCGGCCTTGCCCGCGCTGCGGCACCCCGATCCGCTCGCGCGGCCAGGGCGACGACAACCGCACCGCCTACTGGTGTCCGAGCTGCCAAAGAGGAGAGGAGGCGCCCGGCGCGTAGTGGCCACTCGTGGCCGTGCGTGCTCCGCACCTCTATCGCTCTCTGCGCTGCTTCTGTCTCGCGGGCTTCTCGCTGCTCGCGGACGATGTCGCCCGCGGAGACGAGCTCCCGTTCGCATTCGAGGAGCACGCTTCGCGTGGGCCCAGCTCGCTGTACGAGTACCGGCCGCTCACCCGCTCGTACGTCGAGGCGCGGGCCGAGCGGCTGAGCGCGCTCGCCGACGCGAAGCTTGCGATCGAGGATCTGGGACGCGAGCCGGCGGCCGCGATCTACGCCGCCGCGCACTCCGGCAAGGCCGGCGACCAGCCGTTGCTGCGGACGATCGTGCTGCCGCTGCTCGCCGACGTCGCCGATGGCTGCGGCGGCTTCGACTGGAGCGACGAGGCGTTCGACCGGGCGTACGCCGAGCTCGAGCGCTCGCTGCTCGGCAAGCGCCGCACCTACGCAGCCGTCGCGCCGCTCGTCGGTCTCTCGCTCGGCACGCAGGTGGAGCTCGCCGACGGCCTGCGGCTCCGCGTCGCCGCCGCGGGCGAGCTGGCCGCCCACTGGCCCGAGGCGAACGGCCTGCTGCCCCAGGGGTTCGGCAGCGAGCCCGACCGGCTCTGTGTCCTCGAGCTCGAGCGCGCCTTGCTTCCCAACGAGCCGCGCGCCCCCGACGCGCCGGGAGAGATCGCCGACGCAGTCAGCGCGCTGCGCCTGGCGACTGCAGCGCCGGTCGCCGCGGGCCCGGTGTTGTTCGAGCGACTCGATTGGCGCCCGCTGGCGATCCGCCCGATGCTGCCGATCGCCGCCACCGAGCCGCCCGGCGAGCCCACACGGCTCGACGCCTTCCGTGCGCGGCTCGCCTCGGACCTGCTCACGCGGCTCGGGCGCGCCGAGGAGGATCCGGAGCTCGCGGAGGCGCTCGATCGCTGGGAGCTGTCGCTGTTCGCGGACGAGCCGTTCCGCTCGGAGCAGCTGCGCGAAGCTCTGTCCGCGTTGCTCGGTGGCCCGGACGGGTTGTGGGCGGCCTCGGTGCGGGCGGCGGTGCTGCTCGGCGAGACCGCGCGCGACCGGGCCGAGCAGCTCGAGCGCCTTCGCGGGCTCGCGCGTGGTGAGACAGCGGGAGCAGGGGCCGCCGATGCCGTGCGCAAGGCGGTCGTGGAGACGCTCGCGCACGGCGATCGCATAGGTCTCGTCGCCACGCTCGACGATGCGCTCGTCGGGGTCCGCCCGCGCCCTGCCGGCTACTTCGCCGCGCTGGCCTCCTAGAGCTGCGAATCCTCTGGTCCGGCGCGCCGCGGGAGCACCGTCGTCCCCGGGCACGGTGTCGCCTGCGAGAGGTTCGCGCCCAGTGCCCCGCTCCCGCCGATCCGCTGATAGGCGTCGTGAACGCGAAGCGGCAAGCACTCGTCCGGCCCGGGCCACTCGAGCCGGAAGACCTGCACCAGCAGGTTCGCATCGACCTTCGCTTCGAGCAGGTCGCCCGCGTCGATGTGTTCCGTGGAGCCCATGTCGCAGCTTGCGCCATCACACCGGCGCACGGTGACCGAGCGGCCGGTGTCGTTCGTGAGCCTGAGCGTGACCGGCGTGGCGGGGCCCGTATCGACGAGCGCGGCGACGAGCACGAACCCGACGAACGCCGCAATCGCCACGGCAATGCCGATCCCGATCCAGAGCTTGACGCTGCGCGTGAACACGAAGCCGGTGTGCTCGGTAGGAGCCTGGAGGTCCGGGAAGGGATCGCTCCAGGGCCGGCCGAGCTGTCGCGCTCGGCGGCGGCTCTCCTGGCGAAGATTCTGCTTGACGGCATACACCAGGTTGTCGCGGCCGATTCGGCTGCGGTCATCCGACGCGTCGACGAGCGCCGCCATGTCGAGTACGTGCTCGAGGCCTTCCGAGTCGAGGGCGCGCGCGTAGCCCTTGCGGGCGTGGTCGAGGCTTTTGAGGGCGGCGCGGGAGTCACCGCGGTCGATCGCGGCGCGGGCCTCGCCGAGGTCGCGGTCAGGACTGGCGGCCACGCTGGGGACAAACGGTATCCCTTTCGGCACGGTCCCGACACACACGCGTGCGAATTGCCCGGCTACGTTCGCGACATGGACGAAGCACGCGCGGTACTCAGGCGGCTGAGCCGGATCGAGGCGCTCGAGCGCGAGGGCGGACCGCCGCGCGCGCTGCTCGCGGAGGTGCACGAGCTGCTCGCCGAGGCCGAGGCGTGGACGGCCGCGGAGCGCGGTGGCGTCGAGCTTGCCGCGGCCGCGCTCGAGCGCTGCCGCGACGCGCTTGCCGAGCCGGCCGCGTTGCGGTGAGGGGTGTGGCGGGCATGATTGGGCGTGTCCTCGACGGCCCTGGTCTCCGAGACCCGTTACCGCGACGGCATCCGCGCCGCGATCGCGGTCGCTGCGACCGTCTGGTTCTTCGGCGCTTCGTTCGGATTGCTCGCGCACGCCTCCGGGATGGGCGTTCTCGCGCCAGTGATCCTCTCCGCGACGACCTTCGCGGGCTCGGCGCAGTTCGCGATCACCTCGATCCTTGGGGCGGGCAGCGGCACTGCGGCAGCGATCGTCGCGGCGGTGCTCCTGAACGCGCGCTACGCCCCGATCTCGATCTCGGTCGCACAGCTCTTCCACGGCCCCCGCCCGCGGCGACTCGTGGAGTCACAACTGATCGTGGACGAGTCGTGGGCGCTCGCGAGCCGGGGCGGAGGCCGCTTCGATCGCCGGATCCTGCTCGGGGCCGGTCTCCTCCTGTACCTCTCGTGGGTCAGCGGCACGGTCGTCGGCGTGCTCGCAGGCGACTCGCTCGGCGACCCAAAGAGCCTCGGTCTCGACGGCGCGTTTCCCGCGCTCTTCCTCGCGCTGCTCGTCCCGCAGCTGCGTGCGCCGCAAGCGGCCCTCGCGGCCGTCACCGGCGGAGCCATCGCGCTCGTCCTGATCCCGGTCACGCCGCCGGGGACGCCGATCGTCGCTGCGAGCGCCGCCTGCCTGCTCGGGCTGCGCGGGAGCAAGTCGTGAGCGGCGTCTGGCTCGTGGTGCTGGTCGTCGGGATCGCGACCTGGGCCTTCAAGGCGGCCGGGCCGGTGCTGCTCGGCGACCGGGAGCTTCCCGAGCCGGTCGCGCGGGTTGCCGCCCTGCTGGCGCCGGTTCTGCTCTCGGCGCTGGTGGTCACGCAGACCGTCGGCGGGGACAACGAGCTCGTCCTCGACGCGCGGCTGGCGGGCGTCGGCGCCGGAGCGGTCGCGATCGCGGCCCGTGCGCCACTGGCTCTGGTTGTGGTCGTCGCAGCGCTCGCGACCGCGCTGACCCGGCTCGTCGGCTGAGGTTCGTCCTGCGGACGCCGTACATTCCGAGTCATCGACCGGCCAGGCCCGAGACCGCGAAAATCGCTGGTTCTCCGCGGAGGTATCGCTAGCATGAGAGCGAAGAAAGGGGCTCGATGGGGCTCGCACGCCTGCTTCCGCGACCGGGTAACCGGACCGAAACCGCCCAGGGACCGCCGATGGGACGAGTGATCTCATTCGCGAACCAGAAGGGCGGCGTCGCCAAGACGACAACGACGCTCAACCTGGGCGTCGCCTTGGCCGAGCAGAACCTGAGAGTGCTGCTCTGCGACCTGGACCCGCAGGGCAATCTGACCATGAGCCAGGGGCTCAACCCGGACACGATGGAGCGCTCGATTTTCGACGTGCTCGTCCACCGGCTGCCGATCCAGGAGATCATCCACCACATCGAGGTCGACCTCGCCGTCTCGTCGATCGACCTTGCCGGCGCCGAGCTCGCGCTCTCGAGCATGATCGGCCGCGAGCGCGCGCTGGAGAAAGCGCTGGCGCCGGTCCGCGACAGCTACGACTACGTCCTGATCGACACGCCGCCGTCGCTCGGCCTGCTGACGATCAACGCGCTCGTCGCCTCGAACGGCGTCATCGTGCCCGTCCAGTGTGAGTACCTCTCCCTGCGCGGGCTCGTCCAGCTCGAGAACACGCTCTCGATGATCCGCGAGAACCTGAACCCCGAGGTCGGGATCGAGGGGATCCTCCCGACCATGTACGACAGCCGCACGCTGCACTCGCGCGAGGCGGTGGAGATTCTCCAGGAGAATTTCGGCGACCTCGTCTTCGACACGAAGATCAAGAAGACCGTTCGCTACGCGGAGGCGCCCGTGAAGGGCACCTCCGTCCTCAAATACGACCCCAGCGGCAGTGCCGCCCAGGCCTACCGCGACCTCGCGAAGGAGGTGCTCAATGGCGCGCAGGCGCGCGAGCATGCGTGAAGGCCCGCTGGCGGAGCTCTTCCGCGCGACCGAAGCGGCGCAGAAGCAGGCCGAGAAGGAAGGCCGCGAGCCCGAGCCGCCCGAGCCGCAGCAGGCCGAGGCCGCGCCGGCGGAGACTCCGCCCGCGCCGACACCGGTCGAGCCGCCCGAGAAGACCGTCGAGCACGTCCCCGAGTGGGAGCAGGAGGCGCCGCCTCCGCCGCCACCGCCTCCGCCCGAGCCGGTCCGGCTGCCCGAGCGCGCCCCCGAGCCCAAGCGCGAGGCCCCGCGGCCGAAGCTCGAGCCGCTGCCCGAGCCCCCGCCGCGCCTCCACCGCGTGCCCGAGCCGGGCGCCTACATCGCGGTCATCCGCGTCGTCGGTGTCGGCGGCGCGGGTCTGAACGCGGTCAACCGGATGATCGACGCCGACATCTCACAGGTCGAGTTCGTCGCCGTCAACACCGACATCCAGCAGCTCCAGACGAGCGACGCGCCCGTGAAGATCCACATCGGCCGCGAGCTGACCGAAGGCCTCGGGTCGGGCGCCGACCCGGATCTCGGTCGCCGCGCCGCCGAGGAGGCCTACGACCAGATCAAGCGCGCGCTGCGCGGCTCGGACATGGTCTTCGTCACCGCCGGCGAAGGCGGCGGCACCGGCTCCGGCGCGGCACCCGTCGTCGCGCGGATCGCCAAGGAGCTCGGCGCGCTGACGGTCGGGATCGTCACCACGCCGTTCAGCTTCGAGGGCACGCGCCGAGGAAAGCAGGCGACCGACGGCGTCGACCAGCTCCGTGCGAACTGCGACACCGTGATCGTCGTCCCGAACGAGAAGCTGCTCGAGGTGCTCGACCGCGAGACCTCGATGCTGGATGCGTTCCGGATCGCCGACGACGTGCTGCGGCAGGGCGTCCAGGGCATCTGCGACCTGATCACGCTCCCGGGCCTGATCAACCTCGACTTCGCCGACGTGCGCACGATCATGAAGGACGCCGGCACCGCCCTGATGGGGATCGGCTTCTCCGCCACCGGCGAGAACCGTGCGCGTGAAGCGGCCGAGCGGGCGCTGCGCTCGCCGTTGATCGAGACCGATGTCGGCGGCGCGAAGGGCATCCTGCTCTCGATCGCCGGCGGCGACGACCTCTCGCTCTACGAGGTCAACGAGGCCGCCGAGGTCGTGCGCGGAGCTGCGACCGACGACACGAACATCATCTTCGGCGCGACGGTCGACGACCGGCTCACCGGCCAGGTCTGGGTGACGGTCGTGGCGACGGGCTTCGGCCAGCGAGCCGCGCAGCGGCGGATCACGATGCGAGCCGAGGCGCCCAGCGAAGACTCACTCGAACCGCCGAGCTTCCTGCAGACTTAGGCGACGCGCGCTCTCGTCCTCTCGTACTTCGAGCCGCGTGAGCTGGCGACCATCGTCGCGGCCGCGCGTCGTGCCGGGCTGCCGCCGAAAGCGCCGGTCTACCTCGGCAGCTACGGGGTCGGCGACAAGCTCGCCGCGCGTGTCCACGAGCTGCCGCAGGCGCGCTACGCGCCGATGTTCCACATCCAGCCCGGTTGGTTTTGGGAGCGGCGGCGGCTCGGCCGCACCGAGGAGAAAGAGCTGCTCGAGCGCAACCCGCGGTCGAGCCGCCTCGCCGGACCGCTTCCCGAGCTCGGGCAGCTGCTGCGGCTGCCGACCGCGACGCGGATCGCCTGGAGCGTCGAGCTCGGTGCCCGTTTTCGCGACACGCTGCGGGCCGCCGCGGTCGCCGACACCTGGCAGCTCGACGAGATCGTCGCCGAGTGCGCGGGTCCTGCGGGCAAGCCCTTCCGCGAGCTGACACGCGGTGTGCTCCGCGGCCTGACGTTCGGACGCGCCGCACTCGGCGACGGGACGCTGCGCGGCTTCGTCTGGTGGGCCAAGACGGCGCACGCGCTGGCCTCGCGGCCCATCACGCCCGAGCTGGCGGCCTTCTGGCGGATGCTGAACCGCAGCTGCCTCGGGCTCATCGGTGAGGAGTACCCGCAGTTCGTGGGCGATCCGCGAGTGGCGGCCCGGGCGGGCGCGTCCGGCCAGGAGCGCCTGCGCCGCGGAGGCCCGGTGCGGCGTGCCCTGGCCCGGAAGTACCTGTGCGGGCTCCAGCCCGGCTTCCGCCTCGTACCCGATCTGGGCGGCAACACGCGGCACCTGCCACCGGCGCAGGCCGCGGATTGGCGGCGGGACTACCTTCGCGCCCGAGCTGCGAGCGGCGTTGCCGGCTTCGCCTTTTTCGACTTCCGCTTCGAGAACAGCGCCGCTGTCGTGGTCCGCGGGCTGCTGCGCGAGCTCGCTCCGCTCCTGGTCTAGTCGTCGTTGCAGACGCGGTCGCGTCCGCCAGTCACCGCGGTCGCCAGTGCGCTCGCCGCGCCGACGTGGAACGAGAGCTGCACTCGCCCCGGCCGCGTGGCGGAGACGGTCGTCATCCCGTCCTCGCGTCGGATCAGGCACGCGCCTGGCGCCCGCCAGTACGGCGAGAACCGCACCGCGAGGCGGTAGTCGCCCGCCCGCGGAAGATCGAGCAGCACGCGCGTCGCAGCCAGCTCGACGAGCCGCCCTCCGGCCGGCCCGGTAAGGATCGGCTGCGGCCGCGGCACCGCGAAGATCGTCAGCCGCGGCGTCTCGAGGACGCGCCACAGGCCCGAGCGCCCGGAGCGGAGGAGCGCCGCCTCGGCGCGGGCGCTGTAGTCGGCCGGCGCGCTCGTCAGCACGACGTAGCGGACGCCGAGCCCACGCAGCCAGGCGCCGTAAGCCTTGGATCCGAGCGGGTCGTCGTAGAGCACCTCGTTCTGCGGGAAGTCGTCCTGCCGGTAGCCACCGCGCGCGATCGGGATGTGCGCCTCCGCCAGGTAGGCGGCCGCCCAGTGGCCGGTCGTGTCCACCACCTCGACGCGATACGAGGGCGAGAGGTGACCGCGCAGGAAGCCGATTGCAGGCGTCCAGTAGGCCCGGTGCGTGGCCGGGTCGCTGCGCGCGTGGAGGTAGCCGAACAGCGGCGGCGTCACGTTCCACGTGACGGCGAGCGCGAGCACGCCGAGCGCGACCGGCAGCGGCCGCCAGCGGCGCAGCGAGAGCGTCAGCACCGCGAGCGGGATCGCGGCGTAGCGAATCCGCAGCACGTTCTCGCCGACCGCGCTCGGGATCGCGAACGCGGCGAGGACGGCGACGAGATAGACAACGAACATCCACCAGAGCGGCCCGGCCCGCTCGACGCCCCACGACATCGCCAATCCGAGGAAGCAGAAGACGAGCGCGGCCAGCAGTTCCTGCCACGAGAACGGGTACTGGCCCGAGCCGGGGAACGCGCGCCAGAGGGCGACCTCGATCACGCCGAACACCGCGATCGTCAGCGCGGGCGCGAGCAGGGTGCGCCGTTCTTCCCAGCGCGCGATCCCGAAGGCGGCCAACAGCAGGGTCAGTAGCAGGAAGGCGAGGGGGCTGGCCGCCAGCGTCAGCGCCGCGAGCACGGCGAACCGCCAGGAGCGGCGCGCTTGCAGCGCCCAGATCGACAGCAGCGCGAGCGCGGCGCCGAGCGCGAACGGGAACGCTGCCGAGAAGACGATTCCGCTCCAGACCACGGCGAACGTCCGGCTCGACCAGCGTGCGGTCGGCCCCCACTGCCGTGAAACGACGACCGCGAAGGCGAGCGCCGCAGTCGAGACGGTCGCGACGGCGAGCAGGCGGATCCCGAGCAGCGCCGCGAGCGGGTAGTAGAGCGTGCTGTAGGTGACGAAGCTGTAGCGGCCCGCGTACCAGAAGTTGTTCCAGAGGGCGAAGCCGTCGTTCAGGAAAAGCGTCCGCTGGTACGCGTGTTCCGCCAGGTCTGAGCCTGGTGGGCCGAGCCAGACGAGCGCCGCCGCGAGCGACGCCGCGGCGCCGGCGGCGAGAGTCGCCTCCCGCTGGACGACGGAGGTTCGCGTCACGGCAGCAAGACGAGGATATCGGCCCGCCCGCAGTAGCCTTCCAGTGATGCGTGGCGCCGTCGCAGCAGGACATCCGCTCACCGCCGAGGCGGGGGCCCAGGTGCTGGCCGAGGGCGGCAACGCCGTCGACGCCTGCATCGCGGCCGCCTTCGTCTCGTGGGTCGCGGAGAGCACGCTCACGGGACCGGGCGCGGGCGGCTTCATGCTCGTGCATCACGCGCGCGACAACTCGACCCGCGTGCTCGACCACTTCGTCACCGTGCCCGGGCTCGGCCTCAGCGACGCACGGCCAGACGCCCATGGACAACGTTGGGATCGACTTCACTCCCGAGTCGTCGCAGTTCTTCCGGATCGGGGCCGCCTCGTGCGCCGTCCCGGGAGCGGCGGCCGGGCTCGGCGAAGCCCATCGCCGCTTCGGCTCGCTGCCCTGGCGAATGCTGCTCGAGCCGGCGATCGCGCACGCCCGCGACGGGGTCGAGCTGACCGAGGGCCAGGCGTACCTGCACGACATCCTCGACCCGATCCTGCGCCACACCGACGAGGGCAACGCGATGTACAGCGTGAACGGCAACCGCCTGGTCGCCGGCGACCGGTTCGTGCTCTCCGACCTCGGGCAGACGCTCGAGCGGCTCGCCGAGCACGGGGCGGACGACCTCTACCACGGCGAGCTGGCGCGGGCGCTCTCGAGCCACCTGCGCGAGCGCGGCGGCGAGATCACGCTCCGCGACCTGAGCGACTACCGCGTCATCCGCAGGCAGCCGGTGCGCGTCTCCTTCATGGGCCACGAGTTCCGCTCCAACCCGCCGCCCTCGACCGGCGGCGTCCTGATCGGGCTCGGTTTGCGCCTTTTGGACCGCCTGGGGCCAGGCGGCCCGCCCGGCAGTGCCGAGGCGATGGCCCAGCTGATCGAGATCATGCGCGAGCAGGAGACGGCGCGGGGCGGGCCGTTCACCCGCGAGCTCTACCGCGGCGGGCTCGCGCGTCGGCTTGCCGACGAAGAATTTCTGTCTGCGGCGGCCGGCCGCATCCAGGGGCGCCTGCCGGAGCTGCAGCGCGGGACGACGCACATTGCGGTCGTCGACGGTCGCGGCAACGCGGCCTCGCTGACCGCCTCTACGGGCGCCGGCTCCGGCGTGGTCGTCCCCGGCACCGGGATCCAGCTGAACAACATGCTCGGCGAGTTCGACCTGGCTGCGACGGGTGGGCACCCGCGGCCCGGCGTCCGTTTCACGAGCGGGATGGCGCCCTCGGTGGTGCTGCGCGAGGGCCACCCGCGGCTCGTCGTCGGCAGCGCCGGCTCGCTGCGGCTGCGCGGCGCGATCATGCAGATCGTCATCAACGTGGTCGCGCACGGGCTCGGCGTGCGAGAGGCGATCGAGCACCCGCGAGTCCATCTCGAGGGGCCTGTCCACGTCGAAGGCGGGAACGACCCGGCCGAGGTCGACCGGCTCGAGTCGTTCGGCTACGAGCTCGCGCGCTGGCGGAGCCGGAACCTCTTCTTCGGCGGCGCGGCGGGCGTCGAGCTGCTGGAGGACGGGACGCTCGCCGCGGCCGGGGACTCCAGGCGCGGGGGCCACGGCGTCGTGGTCGCGTGAGCTTCGAGATCCGCGAGGCGACGCCAGGAGATGCCGCCGAGCTCGTCGCGCTCGCACGCGCGGTCAGCTCGGAGCCCGAGGATTGGCTGCTGGCAGCCGCAGAATGGCGCAGCGCGGCCGCTGAGAAGCGCTACCTGCGCGCCGCTCGGCGCTCGCCGCACGCGGCCGTCTATGTCGCCGAGGCGCCGGAGGGGCTCGTCGGGCGACTGTCGGTTGCGCGAGACGTGCATCCCGCCAGCCGGCACGTCGCCGACCTGGGCCTGATGGTCGCCGCCAGCCACCGGCGGCAGGGGATCGGCCGCGCGCTGCTGCAGCGGACGGTCGAGTGGGCGCGCGCCAGCGGGGTGAGCAAGCTCGAGCTTCACGTCTTCGCCTACAACACGCCCGCGATCGCGCTGTACGAATCGTTCGGCTTCGTCCAGGAGGGCTACCGGCGCCGCCACTACCGGCGCGACGGCGAATACCTGGACGCGATCCTGATGGCCTTCGCCACCGACGCCGAGTGAGCGGGCTCGTCGAGCACTACGGGCTGATCGCCCTCTTCCTGATCGTGATGCTGGAGTCCGGCGGCGTGCCGCTGCCGGGCGAGACGGCGCTGGTCGCGGCGGGCGTCTTCGCCTCGAGCGGGAGACTCGACATCGTGGCCGTGATCGTGGTCGCGGCGGCGGCGGCGATCATCGGCGACAACCTCGGCTACTGGATCGGCCGCACCGGCGGCCGCAGCGTCCTCATGCGTTGGACGGTCACCTCCGGCACGCTGCCCTGGGCCGAGGGCTTCTTCGAGCGCCATGGGCCGAAGACGATCTTCATCGGACGCTTCTTCTCGATCCTGCGCGTGACCGCGGCCTGGATGGCGGGCGTCTCGCGCATGCGCTGGTGGACGTTCTTCTTTTGGAACGCTGCCGGCGGAATCTGCTGGGCGGTGCTCGTCGGGCTCGTGGCCTACTTTGCCGGCCATGCGGCGGCGGACGCGATCTCGCACTACGGGCTGATCGGCGGCGTCGTGATCGCCGTGGTCGCAGTGGCCGCGCTCGTCGGTTTCCACTTCTGGCGCAAGCGGCTGGTGGAGTCGCCGTGAGGTGGGCGTTCGTACTGCTCGTCGCGGCCGTGGTCTGCTCGACCGGCCAGTCGGCGGCGCCCCAGGTGCCTGCGTTCGACCACGTCGTCGTGATCGTGCTGGAGAACAAGGAGCGCGGCAAAGTTCTCGGCAACCCCGACGCGCCGGCCTTCAACGCGTTCGCCCGGAAAGGCGCGGTGCTCACTGGGTACCGGGGTGTTACGCACCCGAGCGTGCCGAACTACCTCGCGCTGGTCTCCGGCTCGACGCACGGCATCTCGAGCGACTGCACGAGTTGCACGGTCGGCGGCCGCAGCCTCGCAGACACGCTCGAGGCGAGGAAACTGACCTGGAAGGCATACGCCGAGGGCCTGCCGCGGACTGGGTGGACGGGGCCGTCGCGCGGCCGCTATGCAAAGAAGCACGTGCCGTTCCTCTACTTCCGGCGTGTCCTCGCACGGCCGGCGCGCCTACGCCGGATCGTGCCGCTGGCGCAGCTCACGCGCGACCGGGTGGCCGGCCGCCTGCCCAACTTCGCGCTCGTCGTCCCGGATCTCTGCCACGGCATGCACGACTGCTCGGTCGCGACGGGAGACGCGTGGCTGAAGCGTTTCCTGCCGCCGTTGCTGACGCTTCCCGCCACGGCGGTCTTCGTCGTCTTCGACGAGTCCGACACTGCCGACCCCGGCGTGCCGGCGCTCGCACTCGGCCCGCTGGTGCGAGCCCACTCGTACTCCACGGGCGTGATCAGCCACTACGGCCTGCTGCGCACGATCGAGCAAGGCTTCGGACTGCCGCTGCTCGGCCGGTCCGCGCGCGCGACGCCCGTCACCGGAATCTGGAGGCTCCCTCCGGGTTAGCCGAAAGAGGGATCTGCAGCTCGGCATTGAAGCTTCCGCTTCGGCGATGCTGTCGATGCTGTCCAAAGCGATCGAGGCCCGTGACCCGTACACGCAGGGGCACTGCGCGCGCGTGACCGCGCTCGCCGAGGAAGTCGCCCGCCGCCTCGGCTGGAGCCCCGAGCAGCTCGCGACGCTGCGCATCGGCGGGCCGCTGCACGACATCGGCAAGCTCGCGGTCTCAGACGACGTGCTGCGCAAGGAGGGGAAGCTCGATCCCGAGGAGATCGACCAGATCCGCCAGCACCCGACCATCGGCGCGCGGATCCTGCTGCGGATGGCCGCTCTGCGCGAGGCGATCCCGTACGTGCTCTACCACCACGAGCGCTGGGACGGGCGCGGCTACCCCTCTGGTAAGGCGGGTGACGAGATCCCCGTCGAGGCGCGCGTGCTCGCCGTCGCCGACGCGTTCGACGCGATGACGAGCGACCGGCCCTACCGCCGCGCGCTCTCACGCGAAGACGCGCTGGCCGAGGTCGGGCGCTGTTCCGGCACGCAGTTCGACCCAGAGATCGCGCGCGTCTTCCTCGAAGTGTTCGCCGAGGACGAGCTGCCGGTCGCAGCCGCCTCCTAGAGCGAAGACCAGACTTCGAGCTTCTGCTTGGTGCGGCGGATCACCTCGTCGGTGAACTCGCTCGTCCCCTCGTGGCCACCGAGGTCGGCCGTGCGCACGCCGTCTGCGACGGCCTCCAGGCACGCCTCGCGGATCGCGCGCGACACTTGCGCCGCCTGCTCGTCGGCGTAGCCGAGCACGGCCGCAGCGGCGAGGATCATCGCCATCGGGTTCGCCACGTTCTTGCCCTGCAGGGAAGGCGCGGTGCCGTGCGCGGCCTCTGCAAGCACAACCGTTGGCACGTAGTCGTCGCCGAAGCCGACGAGCAGTGACTCCGAGCCGGCGATCGAGCCGAAGAGCGGCAGAACGAGGTCGGAGAGGATGTCGCCGTCGCGGTTCAGGGCCGGGATCACCAGCGGGTCGCCGCTGGACGCGATCAGCAGTGCGAAGGTCGCGTCGATCAGTTGCGGCTCGTACGGCACTTCAGGGTGCCGCGCGGCCGCCGCGTCCATCTCTTCCTTCAGCATCCCCTCGTAGACCGGGCTGACCGTGTACTTCGGCCCGCCGAAGACCTTCGCGCCCGTCTCCTCGGCCAGCCGGAAGGCGAACTCCGCGACCGCGTGGCAAATGCGCCGCTCGATCCGCTCGGTCCGGAAGGCGGCCTCGTCATCGCCCTCGCCTTCGCGCCACTCCTTCGCGCCGTAGGCGTCGCCGACAGCCATGCGCACGACCGAGATCGGCGCGTGCACGCCGCCGAAGGGGACGATGCCTGGGATGCGCCGGCCGGTTCTGACGATCACGCGGCCGCCGATCTCCTCACGCAGGATCCGGTTCGGCGAGCCGACGTCGCCGGCGCCCTCGGGCGTGACCGTGGCGCCCTTCAGGCCGAGCCCGGCCTCGCGCACAGCTGCGGCCGCCTCGTGAACGATGCCGTTCGCGCTCGCGCGGCGATTCTCCAGCGAGAGGTCATAGCGCGGCAGCTCCACCTCGAGCCCGATCACCTCCGGCGCGAGCACGCGTAGCGCCTCCTCCAGCAGCTCCTGCCCGGTCTGGTCGCCCTCGAGGACGACGATCGTCGTGCCCGCCATCTGCCTCCTTGGATTAGCACCGCCGCCGGGCGGCTAGACCGCAACTCTATGACTCGGAGGGGAGGATGGAGACGGCTCGGCACGCGGCGGTTCCGCTACGAGGACTCGCGCGGCCGCGCGATCACGAAGAAGGATGCGCTCGCGCGGATCGAGTCGCTGGCCATTCCGCCGGCCTGGAAGGACGTCTGGATCTCGCCGCGCGTCGGCGCAAAGCTGCAGGCAACCGGCGTCGACAAGGCGGGACGCCGGCAATACCTCTACCACCCGGAATTTCGCGCGCGCCAAGAGCAGGCCAAATTCGACAAGCTCGTGCTCTTCGCGGAGCGGCTACCCGAGCTGCGCAAGGCGATGGACAAGCACCTCGACCAGGAGCCGCTCAGCTTTGAATGGACGGCGGCAGTCGCCGTGCGGCTGATCAATGAAGGCTGGTTCCGGGTCGGCGGCGAGCGTTATGCGAAGACGCACAGAACCTTTGGGATCACCACTCTGCGCAAGGGACACGTCAAGGTGCGCGGGAGCAGGATCTCGTTCCGCTTCCGCGCCAAGCATCGTGTCCTCTGCCGGACGGTGCTCGCGGACGAGGAGCTCGCCGCCGCGATCAAGGAGCTGCTCGCCGCGCCCGGCGGGCGGCGGCTCTTTCGCTACGAGTACAACGGTGAGCTCGTCAACCTCGGCGCCAGTCGGCTGAACGAGTACATCCGCGAGCATCTCGGCGAGGAGTTCACGGCGAAGGACTTCCGCACCTGGGGCGGGACCCTGGTTGCTGCGATCGAGCTGGCCGAGCGTGGGGAGGCGGAGACGGCGACCGAGCAGAAGACGGTCGCAGCGGTGATGCGCTCGGTTGGCGAGCGGCTCGGAAACACCGCCGCTGTCGCGCGTTCGTCCTACGTGAGCCCAGCGGTCGTCGAGCAGTATCTCGACGGGCGAACGATCGACGACTTTCGGCCGCGGCATTTGCGCGTCGTGCGCGCGCGGAATTCCGAGCTCGATCCCGAAGAGCAGGCGCTGCTCAGCCTGCTGCGCTCCTGGCGCATTCGCCGGGCGCGCGAAGCCGCTTGAGATTGTCGTCACGTCTTCGTTAGGCTGAGCGAAATCCAGCCGAAAACGGAGGATGACAATTGGCACGTAAAACCATTCGCGTGAGTGACCAGTCCGGAGCGGAGATTGCAGACGGTAAGGGCGCGACTGTGCGCATCACCTTTGCGGACGCGCGCAAGGGCGTCCGCGAGCTCGATCTCACCGACGCCGAAGCCGAACGGCTCGGCGGGCGGGCGGTCGCGCGACGCGGCCGCCGGCCGAAGTCGGCCTCCTAAGATCTGAGGGGCGGGGAGACCCGCCCTTCGTCTTTCCCGGCGCCTCGGAACCGTCCCCTCTCGAGCGAGGCGCCGCTTGCGGAGCCGTGATCAGGACGTGCGGGCTGTGCCCGTGCGTCCGTCTGAATTGACCGGTCGGCACATTCGGAGTTGTCCAACTCCGTCACTAGGATGGGGCGGGTGCCGCTGAGCCTGCTCGCAGGCCCTGCGAACGCGGGGAAAGTCGCGCTCCTGCTCGAGCGCTACCTCAGCGCGCTCGACTCCGATCCAATCTTGATCGTGCCGAACCGGCCGGACGTCGACCGCGCCGAGCGCGAGCTGCTCACCCGCGCCGGCGCGCTCGTGGGCGGCTCGATCGGCACCTTCGACGACCTCTTCGAGCGCATCGCGCGCGGCAACGGCGCGCACCGGCCGGTGATCACTCCCGCCCAGCGGACGCTGCTCTTGCGGCGCATCGTGAGTGGCGCCGAGGGCCGCTCCGCTCGCTTCTCCGGTTTCGCCGATTCGCTCGGCTCGACGGTGGCCGAGCTCGAGTCCGCGCTGCTCGAGCCGGGTGAGCTGGAGGGCGAGCTCGCGCAGTTGTACGGTGCCTACCGCGAGCAGCTCGATCGGCTCGGCGTCTGGGACCGCGAGCTCGAGCGCCGGCACGCCGCCGAGCGCGCCGCCGGTGACCTCGGCGCCTGGGAGCCGCGGCCCGTGTTCGCGTACGGCTTCGAGGACCTGACCGGCGCCGAGTGGGCGCTGCTCGAGGCGCTGGCAGCGCGGGCGGAGGTGACCGTCTCGTTGCCGTACGAGCCCGGCCGCGATGCGTTCGCCTCGCTCACGCGCACCGCTGACGACCTCACCCGGCTGGCCGAAGGGCGGATCGAGGAGCTTCCAGCGAGCAGCGAGGCCCGCTCGCCCGTGCTCGCCCACCTGGAGCGCGCGCTCTTCCGCGCCGAGGCCGCCCCGGGCCCGGAGCTGGACGGCTCGCTGCGCTTCCTCGAAGGCGCCGGCATCCGCGGCACGCTCGAGCTCGTCGCGGACGAGATCCTCGCGCTGCTCCGCGACGGCACGTCGGGGGACGAGATCGCGATCGTCTGCCCGTCGCTCGACCGCTGGCGCGCGCCGCTCGACACGGCCTTCACCACACTCGGCGTGCCCTACGCGCTCGAAGGGCGGCTGCGGCTCGGCCAGACCCCGTTCGGGCAGGCGCTGCTCTCGCTGCTGCGCTATGCCTGGCTCGACGGGCGGCGGCGCGACCTGTTCGCCTTCCTGCGCTCGCCGTACTCGGGGCTCCCGCGCTACCACGTGGACTTCCTCGAAGGCCGGCTGCGCGGCCGCGGCGTGACCGAGCCGGACCGGGTCGAGGAAGAGGTGGCGAAGCTGCGCGGCCAGCCCCTGCCGCACCTCGATTCCATCCGTGGCGCGGCCGACCCGCTCGCAGCGATCCGGGAGCTCGCCCGCGCGATGGTGAGCGCGGCCCACCGGCTCGACGCGCCACCTACGCACGAGTCTGCGCGGCTCGACCTGCGCGCCCACGAGGCTGCCTCGAAGCTCGTCGCCGAGCTCGAAGGCTGGCGCGACCTCGGCGGCGAGGCGACGCGCGAGGAGGTCGTCTCGTTGCTCGCCGACGCCTCGGTCCGGCTCGGCGCGACAGGCGAGGCCGGCCGCGTGGCCGTGCTCGACCTGCTGCGCGCGCGCACCCGCCGCTTCGAGGTCGTCTTCGTGGTCGGGCTCGACGAGGGCCGGCTGCCGCGCCGCTCGCAGGGCTCGCCGTTCCTCGACGAGGAGCAGAAGGCCGAGCTCGAGCGCTCCTCACGCGCCGGCCGCCTGTTGCGCACCGACCCGGTCTCGCGCGACCGCTACCTCTTCTACACGGCTTGCACGCGGCCGACCCGGCGGCTCTATCTCGTCCGCGAGGCTGCGAGCGACGACGGCGCCCCGCGCGAGCCGAGCCCGTTCTGGGACGAGACGCGCGGCCTGTTCGCGCCCGACGAGGTTGAGCGCTGGACGCGCCGCAGGCCGCTCGCCGCGCTGACCTGGCCGCTCGAGGCAGCACCGAGCGAGCGCGAACGCCTGCGCGCGCTAGCGTCGCTCGCACCCATCGACCGTCGGGCAGCGAGGTCGCTCGCGCGCGCAAACGGCTGGGAGCGGCGGCTCGAACGCGCGCTCACCGCCTTCGACCGCCCGACGCGCCTCGCGCACCCGGCCGTGCTCGAGCAGCTGCGGGAGAAGTCAACCTTCGCGGTCACCGAGCTCGAGCGGTTCACAGGCTGCTCCTCGATGTGGTTCGTCGACCGCGTCCTGCAGCCGAGGAGCATCGACGTCGAGGTCGACGCCCGCCTGAAGGGCACGATCGTCCACCAGGCGCTGTTCACGTTCTTCAAGGGCCTGCCCAAGCGGACCGGCGCCGACCGCGTACAGCCCGAGACACTCGAGGACGCGTTGGTCTTCCTGCGCGAGTGCCTCGCCGAGGCGCTCGTCGCGCACGTCCGCTTCGACCTGCCCGAGCTGGAGCGGAACGAGCTCGAGCAGGGCCTCGCGCGTGACCTCGAGAAGTTGATCCGCCGCGAGGCGGAGTCCGAGTCGCCGCTCGTGCCGAGCCGCTTCGAGGTCTCGTTCGGCTCCGAGCGCTCCGCACCCGAGCTGCAGCGTGGGCTCGAGCTCGACGGCTTCGCGGTCACGGGCAAGATCGACCGGATCGACCGCGACCCGTTCGGCGCCCGGGGGATTGTCGTCGACTACAAATCCGGCCGCGCGCCGACGGCCCGCGAGATCGACCGTGAGCTGCACCTGCAGATCCCGCTCTACATGCTCGTCCTGCGCGACCTGGTCGGGATGGAGCCGCTCGGCGGCGTCTACCGCACGCTGGCCGGCGACGCACGCGCCCGCGGGCTGCTCCGCGAGGAGGCCCGCGAGGACGGCCTGCAGGGGTTCATGCAGAACGACTACGTCGACGAGGAGCAGTTCTGGGGCGGGATCGAGCGCGCGAAGGAGCACGCCGAGGGCGTCGTCGCGCGCATCCGCGAGGGCGACGTGCGGCACGACCCGCGCGGCGGCTCGTGCCCGACCTGGTGCGAGCTCTGGCCGATGTGCCGGGTGAAGCGGTCGTGAGTGTCGTGGAAGAGACCGCGCCGAATCAGGAACAGCTCCGCGCGATCGAGGAGCAGGGCGTCGTCTTCGTCTCGGCGGGCGCCGGCACCGGCAAGACGACCGTGATCGTCGAGCGCTTCTGCCGCGCGGTCTGCGAGCGCGGCATGGACGTCGATTCGATCCTCGTGATCACCTACACCGAGCGCGCCGCCGGTGAGCTGCGCGGGCGGATCCGCAAGCGGCTGTTGGAGCTCGGCCGCCACGATCTGGTGCGTGATCTCGACGCGGCCTGGATCTCGACCATCCACGGCTTCTGCCACCGGCTGCTGAAGGCGCATCCGTTCGCGGCCGGGATCGACCCGCGCTTCCGCGTCGTCGACGACAGCCAGGGGCGCGTGCTCCGGGGCGAGGCGTTCCGCGCGGCGCTCGAGGAGTTCTGCGGCGACGACGAGGCGCGGCTGCGGCTGCTCGCCTCGTACGGCGGCCGCCGGCTCCGGCGGATGCTGACCGGCGTACACGAGACTCTGCGCTCGTCCGGGCTCGAGCTGCGGATCGAAGTGTCCGAGCAGCCCCGGCTCGAGGAGCGGCTCGAGGAGCTGCGGGTCGCAGCGGCCGGTGACGCTGCGGCTCTGCGCTACCTCGACTCGGCGCAGGGGCCCGAGGAGCTGCTGGATCTCTCCGATCTCCGCTCGGCCGACCTCGACGAGCCACGCGCGGCGGTCGAGCAGGCCGCGCTCGAGGCGCTTGCCGCCCGCGACCGCGAGCAGCTGCAGGAGCTCCTGCTCGCCTACGACCGCGCCTACCGCGAGGCCAAGGACCGCGAGTCGGCGCTCGACTTCGAGGACCTGCAACTGCTCGCCCGGGAGCTGCTGCGCGACAACCCCGAGCTCCGCGAGCGCGAGAGCTGGCGCTTCCGCTCGATCATGGTCGACGAGTTCCAAGACACGAACCGGCTCCAGTGCGAGCTCGTCGACCTCCTCGCGCACGAGGACGCCGAGGTCTTCTTCGTCGGCGATGAGTTCCAGTCGATCTACCGCTTCCGGCACGCAGACGTCGAGGTCTTCCGCGAGCGTCGCGAGCAGGTCGGCGGCGTGCTCGCGCTTACCCAGAACTACCGCTCGCGGCCCGAGGTGCTCGACGTGATCAACCACCTCTTCGCCGCCGACTTCGGGGACTCGTTCCAGCCGCTCGAGGCGGCGGGCCGCTTCCCGGATCCGGCCTTCGGGCCGGCGGTCGAGCTGCTCGTGACCGACAAGGACAGCTATGGCGAGACAGGCGTTCATTGGCGGAAGGCCGAGGCGCGGCACATCGCGACGCGCGTGCGCGCCCTCGTCGACGCCGGCGAGGCGACGCCGGGCGAGATCGTGCTGCTCTTCGCGGCCGGCACCGACGCGCGGCTGTACGAGGAGGAGCTGCGTGCGCTCGGCCTGCCGACCTTTCGCGCCACCGGCCGCGACTACTACCACCAGCAGCAGGTGGTCGACCTCCTCAACTACCTGCGGCTGCTGCACAACCGCTACGACGACGAGGCGCTCCTGGGCGTGCTCGCCTCGCCGTTCGTCGGCGTCTCCAACGACGCGCTCGTGTTGCTGCGACGGGCGGCGCCGAAGCGGCCGCTGTTCGCCGGGCTGGAGAAGGGTGTGCCGGAGGGCGCGTCGGAGAAGGACGCGCGGCTCTTCCAGGCGTTCAAGCAGCGCTTCGACCGGCTCGCGGCGCTCGCGCCGTCGCTCTCGCTGGAGCGGCTCTGTGAGCGGATCGTCGCCGAGCACGATTACGACCTCGCCGTGCTCGCGCAATGGGACGGCCGCCGCCGCTACGCGAACCTGCGCAAGCTCGCACGGATGGCGCGCTCCTACGAGGAGCTGCGCGGGCCCGACGTGCAGGGCTTCGTGCGCTTCGTCGCCGAGCAGGACGCGGTCGGCGCCTCCGAGCTCGAGGCGGTCGCCGAGGAGGAGGGCACGGACGTGATCCGGCTGCTGACGATCCATTCGGCGAAAGGGCTCGAGTTCAAGGTCGTCGTCGTCGCCGACGCGGGCCGTGACCGCGCCCGGCCTGACGCGGACGAGATCCTCTGCCTCCCGGACGGGCGGCTCGGCTTCCGCGTCGCCGATCCCGAGACCGGCAAGCGCCTGACCACGGCCGAGTACGAGAGCGTGAAGGCGGCCGAGCAGGACGCGGAGGAGGCTGAGCGGCGGCGGCTCTATTACGTCGCCATGACGCGCGCGATCGACCGGCTGATCGTCTCCGGCGCAATCGGCGAGCGTGGGGCGGACTCGGGCACGCCGATCGGCTGGGTGCTCGAGCGGCTCGAAGCCGGCGAGCTCGAGGAAGCCGCGGCCGCCCCGCTGGAGATCGAGCGCGGCGGCGCGCGGGTGCTGGTGCGGCTCGACCGCTTCGCGCCCGAGCCCGAGGTCGCGCCCGCGCCGGCGGAGGAGCAGCAGCTCGAGCTGTTCGCCGTCTCGGAGAACGGCGCTGCTGCGCCGGACGCCCCTGAGCTCGCCCCGCTCGCCGAGGTGCCCGCGCCGCCGTTGCACCGCGTGCGGCGGCTTTCCTACAGCGCGCTCTCGTTGTTCGAGCGCTGCTCGTACCGCTACTTCGTCGAGCGGGTCGTGGGCCTGCGCCCGGCCGATGCCGCCGGGACCGTCCCCGGCCAGTCGGGCCTCGCGGCGACAGAGATCGGCGATGCGGTGCACGCGCTACTGGAGCGCATCGACCTGCGCGCGCCGGCCGCGCCCGACGACCTCGCCGAGCTCGTCCGTGCCCGCTACCCGGCCGTGATCGAGGAGGAGCTCGAGCGGATCCGCGGTTTCGTCGCCTCGTACTGCGAGTCGGAGCTCGGCGCCCGCATTGCCGCGCTCGAGGGCGCGACCGCCGAGCTGCCGTTCGCTTTCGAGCACGACGGGGTCCTGCTCCACGGCCGGATCGACGTGCTCCAGCGCGAAGGGGCGAAGGCGCTCGTGCTCGACTACAAGACGAACTCGCTCGCCGAGGGCACGCCGGAGGAGATCGTCGAGCACGACTACCACCTGCAGCGGCTCGTCTACGCGCTCGCCTGCTTCCGGGCCGGGGCGGAGGAGGTCGAGGTCGTCTACCACTTCCTCGAGCGGCCCGACGCGGTCGTGAGCGGCACCTACCGGGTCGACGACCTGCTGGGGCTGGAGGCCGAGCTGTCCAGGGCGATCGCGCGGATCCAGGCGAACGAGTTCCGGCCGACGCCCGACGAGTTCGTCTGCCGCGACTGCCCCGCGCTCGACCTCGTCTGCGCGGGCCCGAAGCTGCGGGGCTGATGGCACGCAGCTACGTGCGCGAAGCGCGCCGCCGCGTCGGCCCGAAGCGCGAGCGGATCCGGCCGATCATCGAGCGGCTGCTGGCCGAGCACCCGGACGCGACGATCGCGCTCACCTATCGCAACGACCTGGAGCTGCTCGTCTCGGTGATGCTCTCGGCGCAGACGACCGACGTGAACGTCAACCGCGTCACGGAGCGGCTGTTCCAGAAGTACCGCACGCCGCAGGACTACCTCGCCGTCCCGCCCGAAGAGCTCGAGAACGACATCCGCGCGACCGGCTTCTTCCGCCAGAAGGCCAAGGCGCTACGCGGGACGATGGCGATGCTGCTGGACGACTACGACGGCGCGGTGCCGGCCCAGATGGACGAGCTACTGCGGCTCCCGGGCGTGGCGCGCAAGACCGCGAACGTGGTCATCGCCGAGCGCGGCCAGGCCGAGGGGATCGTGGTCGACACGCACGTGCGCCGGCTCTCGCAGCGCCTCGGGCTGACCCGGCAAGAGGACCCGGTCAAGATCGAGCGCGACCTGGTCAAGCTCGTGCCGCGCGAGCACTGGAACGTCTTCCCGCACCTGCTGATCTGGCACGGCCGCCGCGTCTGCATCGCCCGTACGCCGCGTTGCGAGGCCTGCGTGCTGAACGACCTCTGTCCTGCGAGTCGAGTCGAAGTCTCCACAGTTTGGTCACACGCGCGCGCGTAGGCTCGAGCCATGCGCGGGGTCGATCTTGCGATCTACGCGGACGCGCTCGCGGGCGAGGCCGCCAGCCTGGCCGCCAGGGCCGAGCGGGCACGGTCGCGGCTGCGGCAGGCGGCGATCGAGAAGCGGGCGAGGAAGGAGCTGACAGGCGTCGCGCTCGAGCGGCTGGAGTCGCTCGGTCTGCTCGGCGCGGTGGACGAAGTCGGCGCACGCAAGGAGCTGCGCGAGCTCGAGGGCGCACTCGACGCCTTGGAGGAGCTTCAGTCCTGGGTCGAGGGCGAGCTCAGCGCGGCGTGAGACCCACCAAGAGCCCGCCATCCTCGTCATAGGCCGGGAAGAAGTCGCCGGTGACGGGCTTGACGGTGCCGGCGCGCGAGCGTAGCTCGAGCTGCTGGCCGAGGCGCCGCACGCCCCATTCGATCGCGACCTTCGCCGGGCTGTCGCCGTCGAAGCCGGTGATCCCGAGCGCCTCGACCACGTCGCGGCCCATCAGGTCCTGCTCCTTGTAGCCGGAGAGCTCGAAGATGTCGCGGCCGCAGGCCAGCACCCGCGCCTCGTTGTCGCAGACCACGAAGCCGGTGCTCGGGGCCGGGTAGTAGTCCTCGAGCAGCTCGAACAGGAACCCGAACCCGCAGCGGTGGCAGGCGACCGCATCGTTGGTCAGTCCTTCGCGGCGGTCGTGGTCGATCGAACGGTCCTTGCAGTTCGGGCAGATGAAGTACGGCACGCGGCGATCGTAGCTACGAGGTTCGGCGTCGCCGACCCGCGAGCGAGCGCGGGTCTAGCGACCGCAACGGCGGCAGCATCTCCCGCACGGGCCGCCCGCCGATCCAGCCGAGCCCGCGGAAGAAGAGGAGCTGGAGGATCGTCGTCCCGATGATCAAGGCCCAGCTGAACGCGTAGCCGAAGCGCCAGTGCAGCTCCGGCATGTGGTCGAAGTTCTGGCCGTAGACGCCGACGATGAAGGTCGGCACCAGCAGCAGCGACGCGATCACCGTCAGGCGCTTCGTCACCTCGTTCTGGTCGTTGGCGATCTTCGCCTGCTGGTAGTCGCGGGCGCTCGCGAGCAGATCGCGGGAGAAGTCGAGCCCGTCGACCGCTCGCAGGAGCTTGTCGTAGACGTCCGCGAAGTCGAGCTCGACGTCGCGGGGGAGCACCTCGGGGCCTTCCCCGATGTCGATCCGCCGGTCCACCACCCGTCGAACGGCGTCACGCGTCGGCGAGACCGTGCGACGAACGTGCAGGAGGTCGTGCCGCAGAGTGGAGATGCGCTGACGGACCTGCGCGGCCGGCCAGTCCTCGATCCCGTCCTCGAGTTCGTCGATCTCGTCGTCGATCGCATCGACCAGATCGAGGAAGTACTCCGCGATGTGGTCGGCGATCCGGTACACCATCACGCCGACGCGCTTGTCGTCGTCTCGTTCTGCCGACTCCATTGCCTCGGTGACGTCGAACGGGTGCCCATGCTCCGGCGTCTTGCGAACCGTCACCAGGCGCTCGCGCATGGCGATGAGATCAATCTCCTTGTAGTAGACGCGGTCCTCCTCCCGGTTGGCGACCGGGACCAGGAAGACTCCGAAGACGTAGTGGTCGTGGCCCTCGAGCCGCGGGCGCGGCTCGTCGTCGAGGCGTGTGGGCTCGAGCAGTTGCTCGAAGGCAAGGTCGTGGACCTCCCTGCCGATGGCCGCGCGGAGCTCGTCCGGGTCGGGGTCGAGCAGGTCGATCCAGTCGGCCATCCGGCCGAGGGTACGCCTGGGGTCGGCTAGCCCTCTCTCGGCGCGGCGAGCGCGGAAGCCGCGTGGCCCTCGCGGGCCGCGAGCCAGCGCTCGGCGTCGAGGGCGGCCATTGCGCCCGTGCCCGCGGCGGTGACGGCTTGGCGGTAGGTGTGGTCGACGACGTCGCCGGCCGCGAAGACGCCCTCGCGGTTCGTCTCGGTCGAGCCAGGCTTCGTCAGCAGGTAGCCCGCCTCGTCGTGGTCGAGCTGGTCGACGAAGAGCTTCGTGTTCGGGTCGTGCCCGACAGCAACGAACAGGCCGTCTGCCGGCAGCTCGCGGGTCTCGTCGGTATCGAGGTCGCGGATCAGGACGCCGCTGGTGGCACTGTTCTCGCTCAAGACCTCCTCGACCACGGCGGGCGTGACGAACTCGATCTTGTCGTTGTTGCGGGCGCGGTCGAGCATGATCTGCGAGGCGCGGAAGTCGTTGCGCCGGTGGATGAGGCTGACCTTGGTGGCGAACTTCGTCAGGAAGACCGCCTCCTCCATCGCCGAGTCGCCGCCGCCGACGACAACGACCTGCTTGTCGCGGAAGAAGGCCGCGTCGCAGACCGCGCAGTACGAGACGCCGCGGCCCTGCAGGGTGCGCTCGGACTCGAGCCCGAGCTGCCGTGCGGTCGCCCCCGTGGCGACGATCACGCTCTCGGCGGCGTACTCGTTGTCACCGACCCAGACCCGCAGCGGGTGCTCCGTGAAGTCGACCTTGGTGACGTCGTCGGTGAGGAACTCCGCGCCGAAGCGCTCGGACTGGCGCCGGAAGTCCTGCATCATCGCCGGGCCCATGATCCCGTCCGGATACCCCGGGTAGTTCTCGACGTCGCTCGTGATCATCAGCTGCCCGCCCCACGCGAAGCCCTCGATCACGAGCGGCTGCAGGTTGGCGCGCGCGGCGTAGAGCGCCGCCGTGTACCCGGACGGCCCTCCGCCGATGATGATCAATTCTCTCGTGTCCCCGTTCATTTCTCCTCCGCAGTATTAAACGCTCCGGGTCGGTCAAACCTTCCGCTCGAGCGCCGAGCTACAGCTTGCCCGAAAGCGTATGAATAGAATCGCCGCCTTCCGGCGAAGGGACTCTCGGTGGCCTCGACAGTGACGTGGGACGGCCTGCGCGACCTCGCAGGCTTTCGGGCGCAGAACGGCTGCGCGATCAGCCTCTACGTCGACCTCGATCCGAGCGACACGCCGACCGCCGCGACGACCGACACGCGCGTGAACGCGCTGATCGATGAGATCGAGCGCTCGGAGGCGGCGCGGCGACCCGAGCTGACGCACGAGCAGCGGGAGGGGCTGCATCGCGACCGCGATCGCTTGCGCGAGTACTTCGAGCAGGAGTTCGACCGGGATGGCACGCTCGGCCTCGCCGTCTTCTGCGGCTCGCTGGACAACCTCTGGGTGCCGCTGCCGTTGAGCGCGAGCGTCCCCGATGCGGTCAAGGTCAACAGCAGCCTCTACCTCGCGCCACTCGTCTCGCTGGTCGGCCGCGGCGAGGGCGCGCTGGTGATCTTCGTCGGCCGCGAGCGGGGCGACCTCTACCGCCTGCGGGCCGGTCGGCTCGAGGAGATCGTCGAGCAGCACGACGACACGCCCGGCCGCCACGACCAGGGCGGCTGGTCGCAGTCGCGCTACCAGCGGCACATCGAGAAGCTCGTCCATGACCACCTGAAGGAGGTCGCCGAGCAGGTCGACGGGCAGATCCGCCGGCTGCGCGGACCGAAGCTGATCGTCGTCGCCTCCGAGGAAACGCGGCCGGAGTTCGAGAGCGAGCTCTCGCACGAGGCGCGCAAGGCGATCGTCGGCTGGACGAGCGCTGACGCGCATGCGACCCCGGCCGAGCTGCTCGAGCTGGTCGAGCCGCTGCTCGAGTCCTGGCGCGCGGAGCAGGAGACCGAGGCGGTCGAGCGGTGGAAGGAGGAGGCCGGCCGCAACGCCCGCGCCTCTTCGGGCTGGGGCCCGACGCTCGAGGCGGCCTCCGACGGGCGCGTCGACCTGCTGCTCTTCCAGGAAGGTGTCGACCACGAGGCCTGGGAGTGCCCGGCCTGCGGCCGGGTCGGGATCGAAAGGGGCGCCTGCCCGCTCGACGGCACGCAGATGGAGCGGCGCGACGGCGGTCTCGACCTGGCGGTACACCAGACGCTCGCCCATGGCGGGACGGTCTGGGCAGTGCGGCAACGCCAGGACCTCGAGCCCGTCGAGGGCGTCGGGGCGCTGCTCCGCTTCTAGTAAAGGAGCGCTCGCCGGGATACCGCTGAGCCGCCGGAACGCGCTGCTCGCCCCGAGGCGGCGTCCTCAGTCGCGCCCGTACCTACCGGTTCGAACGCTCCCTGCGTCCTTGCCTCGGAACGACCATCGCGCCCCGGCGACGAGCACTATCCCGACGAGCGCTCCTAGGCCGCGTCGACCGCGCGCGGAAGCTCGTGCGTCTCGGCCGGCTCGAGCTCCGGCTCGGAGTCGACGGCCTGCTCCAGCTTCGACTCGAACTTGCCCAGCCGCTTCTCCGAGTCGAGGAACTTGTTCTGTGCGCGCCCGAGGTGGGTGCCGACCAGCTCGAAGTCCTCCTTGAAGCGCCCGAAGTCCTTCTGCAGCTGCGCGCAGTAGGCCATCACCTCGTGCGCGTGCTGCTCGATCTGGAGCCCCTTCAGCCCAAGCACGATCACCTGCAGGTAGGCGGTCAGCGTGGTCGGCGAGACGGGTAGCACGCGTTTCTCGTGCGCGTACGCGAGCAGCGCACCGGTGCGGCCGCAGGCGAGCTCGTAGTAGATCGCCTCCGACGGGAGGTACATGAAGGCGAAGTCGTAGGTGCCTTCGTCGGGCCGGATGTACTTGCTCGAGATCGCGTCGACGTGCGACTTGACGTCGCGCGCGAACAGCTTCTCGAACTGCTGGCGCTCGATGTCGTTGTCGGCCCGGAGCATCCGCTCGAAGTTGTCGAGCGGGAACTTGGAGTCGATCGGGACGATCCGGTCGACCTTGATCACGGCGTCGACCCGCTCGCCGCCGGAGAAGCCGTACTGGAACTCGAAGGCGGTCGCCGGCAACCGGTCGCGCAGCAGGTTCTCGAGCAGTAGCTCGCCGAAGCCGCCGCGGGCCTTGGGCGGGCGCAGGATCTCCTGCAGCTCGCTGAGCCCCTTTGCCTGCTCGGCCATCTGCACGGTCGCCTGGCCGACCTCGCCGAGCTGCTTGTGGATCGCGTTCGTCTGCTTGGCCGCGTGCTCGAGCCGGCGGTCGACCTTGGTGTCGAGCTCGCCTAGCCGCCGGTCCATCGTCGCCGTGATCGCCTCCAGGCGCCCGTCGACCTCGCGGTTCCGCACGGCGAGCAGCTCGTCGAGCGCACGCGCGGTCTGGGCGCCGCTCTCCCCGAGCCGACGGCTCAGCCAGAGCGCCAAGGCGACGCCGCCGGCGAGCAGGACGATGAGTGTGATCGCGATCGCCATGAGCCGACGAACCTTAGGGCGGCCGTCGGACGGCACGAGAGAGGGCGGCTTTCGCCGCCCTCAAAAGCACCGTTGCACCTGCGGTTTAGGTGTCCGAGCGCTCCGCGTGATGCTCGGCGGCGCTCTCGCGCTCCGCCTGAGCCTGCTGCTCCGCGCTCTCGGCGCGCTCCGACGCCATGCCCTCTTCCTCCTGGTGCATGCCGTCCTTGCGCATCGAGTCGTCGCCGGTCACGTCGCCGGCGGCCTTCTTGCCGCGGCCCATGATCTTGTCCAAGAAACTCATCCGTAGCCTCCTTGCGGGGTTTCCACTGGGTGTATCCGCAGCGGCCACAAAAAACGCCAGATCCGGAAAACCTTGCGGCCCTCCGGATCTGACTCGGCGAGACTAGCGTCCCCGGGGGCACGAGTCAAGGGGCTTGGGTAGCATCGCCCGCCCGTGGCCAAGAAGACCCGCACGCCCGCCCCGCCGCGCAAGGTTCAGGCGCCTCAGCGGCGCTCCGACCCGAGGGGCCCGAACCGCTTTTCCGAGCGCCGCAGCCTCTGGCTGGCCATCGTGGTTGCGGCCCTCGCGGTGGTCGCCGCGATCGTCGCCGGAGTCCTGCTGACGCGCGGCGGGAGCGACAACGGCACGGCCGCGACCATCCCGCAGGAGAACCAGCTCGCCGGGCTCCAGACGGGGCCCGCGCCGTGGAACCCCGGCCTCGACACGCTCCCCGACCGGCTCGACCCGGTCGGCGTGACCGCACTGACGAACGAGGGCCAGGTCCTGCACATCCACCAGCACCTCGACATCTTCGTGAACGGCAAGCACGAGCCCGTGCCGCAAGGGATCGGGATCTACGACGGCCAGTTCCTGACCGAGCTTCACACCCACGACCCAACGGGGATCATGCACGTCGAGTCGCCCACCGCCCGGCACTTCAGCCTCGGCCAGTTCTTCGGGGTCTGGGGCGTGCGCCTGACCGGCGACTGCGTGGGCGGGTACTGTCGGCAGGTGACGCCGTGGACGGTCTACGTGAACGGGCAGCCGTACTCGGGCGACCCGGCGGCGCTCGTGCTGCGCGAACACCAGGAGATCGCCTTCGTGATCGGCACGCCGCCGAAGAAGATCCCCTCGAGCTACAAGTTCCCCGGCGGCCTGTAGGCCCCTATCCTTCGGGCGCCGGGGTGGCGAAATTGGTCATACGCGCCTGACTTAAAATCAGGTGCCCCCAAGCGGGGCGTGAGGGTTCGAGTCCCTCCCCCGGCACTACGTGACGGGCGGAGCGACCTCTGGCAGCGAACCGCCCTGATGCCTCGCACGCCTCACCGCCAGTCCGGCGACGGCGAAGGCGAGCGCGACGGCGCCGACCTTCAGCGCGCGATTCCGGCGCGACGCGTGGTGCCGGTGGCGGCGGTGCCTGACGTCGGCGGTCTCGAGCGACCACCGGGCGAGCTCGGCCAGAGCCAGGCGCGTCAGGAACTTGGCGGCCCTCGCGTCGACTCGGATTTGTTCGGCTGTAGCCATGGCGCGGACGTTCGCAGGCGGCCCGAGGCGCCGCATCACCCGGATCGGATGAGTAGGAGGCTAGGACGCGCGCCGCCAGCGGCGCCGGCGCGGGTAGTCGCTCGCGGGCTCGCCGAGCGCCCGAGCGGCCGCCTCGAAGTCGGCACCTTCGAGGCTCGTCAGCTCGTCGGCGTCGACGTGTTCGAGCTCGGCAGCCAGCCGCAGGGCCTGGTGGTTCAGCGCCTGCTCGAAGATCGTGCGCGCGTAGCGCGCGTTGCCGAAACCCTCGCTGCGCGGCGCGCGGTCGAAGATGCGACCCAACGCCTCGACGGCGGTCTCGGTCAGGCGGTACTCGTTTTCGTCCGCGAAGCGCGCGGTGATCGCGACGAGCTCGTCGGTCGAGTAGTCCTGGAAGGTGAGCTCGCGCGCGAAGCGGGAGCGCAGCCCGGGATTCGAGTCGAGAAACTCGTGCATCAGGCCCGGGTAGCCGGCGACGATGACGACGAGCCGGTGGCGGTAGTCCTCCATCCGTTTCAACAGCGTCTCGACAGCTTCCTGGCCGAAGTCCGCTCGGTGGTAGCCGGGCCGTGCCAGCGCGTAGGCCTCGTCGATGAAGAGCACGCCGTCGAGCGCCCGGCGGATCGCCCGGTCGGTCTTGATCGCAGTCATGCCGACGTACTCGCCGACGAGGCCGGCGCGGTCGACCTCGACCAGGTGGCCGCGCTCGAGCAGTCCCATCGCGCGGTACATGTGCGCCAGCAGCCGTGCGACGGTCGTCTTGCCCGTGCCGGGATTCCCGAGGAAAACCAGGTGCTGCGAGGTGGCCACCTCCGGAAGCCCATGCTCGAGGCGCCGGGCCTGGACCTGCAGGAACGCGACCAGCGCGCGAACCTGGTCCTTCACCGACTCGAGCCCGACCAGTGAGTCGAGCTCCGCCTGCAGCTCCTCGAGCGTGCGCGTGTCCTCGACCGGCGGCCGGCCCAGGTCGAGACGGTCGGTCCAGTCGGCCTCGCCGCTCAGGCGCTGCCGGACGTTGTGGCGCAGGACCTCGAAGCCGCGCACGAGGTCGTCGAGAGGGTTTTGCATGCACGCCACCTACCCGATGCGTCGGAAAGCGAACGACGACGGGCCCGAGTCTCCCTAGACTCCGGTTGTGGCCGAAGTACAGGAGGTTTCGCCCGAGCACGGGCACCTTGAATGGGAGACCCCGCTCTACCGGACGGCGCTCGCGCAGTACGAACAGGCCCTGCCGCATGCCGACGTCGAGGAGTTCGTGGCCGAGCGGCTGCGCTACCCGGAGCGCTCGCTCGTGGTCAGCGTCCCGGTCAAGCTCGACTCCGGCAAGTGGACCGTCTTCCCGGGCTACCGCGTCCAGCACTCGACCGTGCTCGGCCCGACGAAGGGCGGCATCCGCTACGACTCCGAGGTGACGCTCGGCGAGTGCGCGGCGCTCGCGATGTGGATGACCTGGAAGTGTGCGCTGCTGCGGCTGCCGTACGGCGGCGCCAAGGGCGGCGTCCGCTGCAGCCCGCGCGAGCTCTCGCAGGACGAGCTGCAGAAGATCACTCGTCGCTTCACCTCCGAGCTCCTGCCGATCATCGGGCCGCAGAAGGACATTCCGGCGCCCGACATGGCCACCAACGAGCAGACGATGGCCTGGATGATGGACACCTACTCGATGGAGATCGGCCACGCCGTTCCCGAGATCGTGACCGGCAAGCCGATCTCGCTCGGCGGCTCGCTCTTCCGGCACGAGGCGACCGGCGCCGGCGTGGTGATGGTGATCGAGCGCGCGTGCGACCGGCTGGGCTGGAAGCTGGCCGACCAGCGCTGTGTGGTTCAGGGCTTCGGCAATGTCGGCGGGATCGCGGCGGCCGAGCTCGATGCCATCGGGGCGGACGTGATCGCGGTCTCCGACGTCTCCGGCGGGGTCTACGACGAAGGCGGGCTCGACATCCAGTCGCTGCTGCGCTTCGCCGAGCAGCACGGCTCGCTCGCCGACTGGAACGAGGGCGACCGGCTGACGAACGAGGAGCTGCTCGAGCTGCCGTGCGACATCCTCGTGCTGGCGGCGCGCGAGGACCAGATCCACGCCGACAACGCGCCGCGTCTGCAGACACGCTTGATCGCCGAGGGCGCGAACGGCCCGACCTCGCTCGAGGCCGACGCGATCCTCGTTGAGCGCGGAATCCCCGTCCTGCCGGACGTGCTCACGAACGCGGGCGGCGTGACCGTCTCGTACTTCGAGTGGGTGCAGGATCTCGGGCGCCTCTTCTGGGACCGCAGGGAGATCCGCGCCAAGCTCGCCGACCAGCTCGGCGACGCGTTCGAGCGCGTCTGGACGCTCAGCGAGCAGAAGGGCCTGACGCTGCGCAGCGCCGCGCTCGTGGCCGGGATCCGCGAGGTCGCCGGCGCGCTCGGCTCGCGGGGGATCTACCCGTGAACCGCGTCCGCGACGCGATGATCGCCGACCCGGTCGCGCTCGATGCGTCGGCGACTGCGCAGGAGGCGGGCGAGCACCTGGTGCAGCCCGACGTGCGCGCGGTCTACGTCAGCGACGGCGAGCGGTTCGTCGGCGTGGTGACGCGCAAGACGCTGGTCGAGACGGTCGTCGCCGCGGGCCGCGACCCGCGCTCGACGCCAGTGGGCGAGCTCGCGGAAGCGGCGAACTGGACGATCGACCCGGAGCTGCCCTTGGATGAGGCCTTCGGGCTGCTCGAAGAGTGGGACGCCGAGCGCGTGCCTGTGGTCGATGGCGGCAGGCTCGTCGGTGTGCTCTCGCGCAGCGTCCTGCAGCGGCGGCTGGCCGAGGACGAGCCGCCGGCCGAGCTCGAGGCTCAGCAGCAGGTGTAGGCGCCGGGAGGCGCGTCGCCCTCGACGGGCTCGGGCAGCTGCGCGGCCTCGAGCGCCGCGCCGTGCAGCAGGTCGCGCTCGCTGACCTCGAGGCCTTGGAGCCCGTAGCGATCGAGCACGGTGCAGACGATCAGGGCGCCGCCGACGATCACCGGCGCCCGCTCCGGCTCCAGGCCGGGAAGCTCGCGGCGCTCGGCGAGCGGGAGGGAGGCGAGCCGCTCGAGCTGCCGCTCGGCCGCTGCGCGCGAGAGGTGGTAGCCATCGACGCGGTCGGGGTCGTAGCCGCCGAGCTCGAGGGCTGCGAGCGTCGTGATCGTGCCGGCCACGCCGACCGCGGCAGTCGGCGCCAGCGCCGGGAGCAGGTCACGCACCTCGCGCGCGGCTGCGGCCAGAGCGCCGGGCGCGGGTGGGTCCGAGCGCAGGTGGCGCTCGGTCAGCCGCACGGAGCCGACGTCGATGCTCGTGCGCTGGGTGGTCGTGATCAGCTCGGTTGACCCGCCGCCGACGTCGAGCACGAGCGTCCCTTCGTCGAGCGGCCGGCCGGTGGCGACCCCGCGCAGGGTCAGCTCGGCCTCCTCGTCGCCGGTGAGGAGCCGCGTGACGAAGCCGTAGCTCCACTCGACCTCGCCCAGGAACGCCTCGCCGTTCTCGGCGTCGCGGACGGCGCTCGTCCCGATCGCGAGCACGCGCTCGGCGCCGAGCCGTTCCGCCTCGCGGCGGTAGTCGGAGAGCACGTTGCGCACGCGCGCGACCGGCAGCGGCAGCAGCTTGCGGCGCTCGTCGACGCCTTCGCCGAGCCGTGTGATCTCGCTCAGGCGCGCGATTTCCTCGACGCGGCCGCCGTCGACGTCGGCGACCAGCAGACGGGTCGAGTTGGTGCCTAAATCGACGGCTGCAACGCGCATCGTCGAAGGCTAGCCGCGCGCTATAATGCACTCGCGCCGCGGGGTGGAGCAGTCAGGTAGCTCGCCGGGCTCATAACCCGGAGGTCGCAGGTTCAAATCCTGCCCCCGCTACTGAGAAAGGCGCCGGAAGGCGCCTTTCCCCCTTTTGTCTCCGCGCGGGCCGAGTTCCGGCTCTGCTCTGTCACGATGGCTGTGATGACAAGCACGATCCTGGGCAGAGACGAGGAGATTGCTTTCCTCGACGCCTTCCTCGACGGCACGGGTCGAGGGATGAGAAGCCTGGTACTGGAGGGCGACGCGGGTGTCGGGAAATCGACGCTTTGGACGGCGGGACTTGCCAGCGCAGAGCAGCGGGGCTTTCGGGTGCTCTCGTCACGGCCGGCGGAGGCGGAACGTGGGCTCCCGCACGTCGTGCTCGCCGACCTCTTGGATGACTTAGCAGAGGACGTGCTGCCGATGCTCTCAGCTCCAAGGCGTTGCGCGCTCGAAGGCGCGCTTCTCATGGATCGGGCGCCGGAGTACGAGGTCGACCCGCGTGCCCTCGCGGTCGCGGTCCGGTCGTGCTTCCAGACGCTCGCCGAGGAGCGGCCGCTCGTACTCGCGGTCGATGACACCCAGTGGGTCGACTCTTCGTCCGCAAGTGCGCTGGCGTTCGCGCTCCGACGTTTGCGCTCCGAGCACATATTGCTGCTACTCGCGCGGCGTCTCGACGACTGCGGAGAGGGTCAGGCGGTGGAGGAGGCCCTCGAACCGGACGCCATCGAGCGACTGCGCGTTGGCGCGCTCAGCATCGGCGCGATACGCACGCTCCTGCAACGGCGGCTCGGCCGGCCGTTCGCACGCCCGACGCTGCGCCGTCTGCACGAGATCTCGGGCGGTAACCCCTTCTATGCGCTCGAGCTTGCTCGTGAGCTCGACTCGGCGCGCGCGACCGTCGATTCATTGGAGCCGTTTCCGGTTCCGGAGACGCTGGAGCGGCTGGTGGGCGCCCGCCTGGCCGGACTCCGGGGACCGACACACGAGGCGTTGCTCCTCGTTGCCGCGCACGGCCGGCCCTCACCTGCTCTCCTCGGCGCCGCCGGGATCAGCCCGAACGCGCTCGACCCGGCGCTCGCAGCGCAAGTGGTCGAGCTCTCGACCGACGCGGTCCGATTCACCCATCCGCTGCTTGCGTCGATCCTCTACCAGGAGGCGCCTGACGAGGAGCGCCGAGGTGCTCATGGACGCCTCGCCGCGGTCGTAGACGATCCGGTCGAGCGCGCCCGCCACCTCGCGCTTGCCTCCGACGGACCCGACGAAGTGGTCGCCGCGATGTTGGAGGAGGCCGCAAAGCTGCCGCCGCGCCGGGGTGCGACCCTTGCCGCAGCCGAGCTCGCCGAGCATGCGCTCCGCCTCACGCCGTCGGAGGCCGCCGAGGATCGGGATCGCCGCACGATTGCAGCGGCCCGCGCTCACTTCGACGCGGGTGATGCTCGCCGTGCTCGTGCGCTCGCGCATGAGCTTCATGCCCGGCCGCGGGCAGGCCGCCGTGCCGAGGCGCTCGTCCTCCTCAGCGATATCGAGGCCGAAAGCGGCCGCCTGGAGCGCTCGATCCAGCTGCGACGGGAGGCGCTCGAGGCGGCGGCCGGCCAGCCGACGCTGCTCGTGGAGATCCACAAGTGGCTCGGCAGCTTTGCTCGGTTCACGGAGGGAGAGGCCGCGGGCGATCGACACGCCGCTGCGGCGCTCGAGCTGGCCGAAGCGGTCGGCGATGACTCCCTACGCGCGGGGGCGCTCTCCGTGCTCGCCTTCGGCCGTTTCAGGGCGGGCTCTCCGGGCGGGCTGTCTCTGGTCGAGCAGACCGTTCAGCTTGCGACGTCTGCCGGCGACCCGCGACAGCGGCTCGAGATCAACTTCATGGCCGTGAACCCGCTCGTCTGGGCTTACCAGCTCGACCGCGCCCGGTCACTGCTGCAGAGCATCGACCGTGAGTGGCGCGAGCGGGACGAGCCTGCGAAGGCGTACGTCCTCTGGTGGCTGGGCATGATCGAGCTCCGATGCGGCCGGTTCCCGCTCGCTGCCGACTACGCGGAGCGCTCTCGGGAGATCGAGCGCCAATACATGATCGGCGACCGCGAAGAGCCGGACGTTTGGCTCGTCGCACTGATTGCTGCGCATCGGGGCGAGCTCGATCTCGCGCGCTCCCTCACCGAGTCGAATCGGCCCCTGACGGACACGCACGCGATCGGACGCTCCGGGGACGAAGGAGTGCTCGGACTCGTCGAGCTGTGGAGCGGCCGTCCGGACGAGGCGGCTGCACGCTTTGCAGTTGCAGACGCAGACAGGCGGGGCATCGGAGTGAATGAGCCGGCCATGTTCTGGTGGCGAGCCGACTACGCCGAAGCACTGCTCGAAATGGGGAAAGCGGACGAGGCCGCCGCATTGGTCGATGCGTGGGAAGCGGAGGCGCAGCGGCTCGACCGCTCGGCGGTGCTCGCGGAAATGACGCGCTGCCGCGGTCTCGTCGCGGCCGCTCGGGGCGACCTCGACGACGCACTGGCCGAGCTAGAGCAAGCGGTCGCACAGCACGAGGTGGTCGGCGACCTGTTCGGACGCGCGCGGGCGCTCCTGGCACTCGGAACAGTTCGGCGGCGAGCGCGCCAGAAACGCGCCGCCCGGGAGGCGATCACCGCGGCCGTCGAGGGCTTCGAGGCCTGCGGGGCGGTCGGGTGGGCGGAGAGGGCCCGCGGCGAGCTGGGGACGATCGGCGGCCGTACGCGGATCGAGGGCTTGACGCCGGCAGAAGGCCGGATCGCCGCGCTCGTCGCCGAGGGCCGCACGAACCGCGAGGTCGCTGCTGCCCTGTTTCTCACCGAGCACACGGTGGCCACCGCCCTCACTCGCGTCTACCGGAAGCTCGGCGTCCGCTCGCGCACGGAGCTCGCGCGGCTGGCGCAAACGCAGGACGCCGATCTGGCAAAGACCTGAGGTTTCTCACTTTCGCGCCCGGTCGGTGGTCGGGATGCTCCTCTCGTAAGCGAGAAGGGAGGAACTGTGAAGCGACGCATCTATATCCCGGCTCTGGCTGCGAGCGTGGCGCTCGTGCTTAGTGCCATCGCGGCGGTGGCGCTGGCTTCGCCGCCCTCAGGGGTGACGCCGACAGTGCTGGCCCGCGGGACCTACGACGCCTTCCACGTGAGGTCGTCTCCGCATAGCCCGGTCGACTTCAAAGCGAAGACGAAAGGGCGGACCGACTTCGTCGTGCGAAAGCATGACTACGCCATTGGGTCCTACACCGGCTGGCACAGCCATCCAGGCCCGGTGTTCATCACGGTCACGCTGGGAGAGGTCACGTTCTACGAGTACGACGACCCGACTTGCACGCCGCATGTCGTGTCGGCAGGGCACGGCTACGTGGACACTGGCCAGGGTCACATCGGTCGCAACGAGAGCGGCCAGCCCGCCCAAGACATCAGCGTGATCATCGCGCCGGTCGGCGGTGCGTTCCGGGGCGAGCTCGACGCCCCCGGGCCCTACTGCAACTTCTGAGAGGACAAAGAGCCGGCTGGAACATGAAGGGAGGAGCCGACGCGAGTCGGCTCCTCCGGTGCTCCCGTCTCCGGAGGTTCGACCGTGCCGAGCTATCTCGTCGAGATCTACGTTCCGGGCACGCAGGCGCAGGACGCGCGCGCAGCAGGGCGGCGCGCTCGCGCCGCCGCACGGCAGTTGTCGCGAGAGGGTGTATCAGTCCGCTACGTCCGGACGACGCTCCTCCCTGGAGATGAAACATGCTTCCACGTCTTCGAGGCCGCCTCCGATGACGTGGTCGCCGAGGCTTGTCGGCTCGCCGGGCTCGAGACACCGCGGATCGTGCCCGCCCTCGAGTAAGCCGCATTCGAGCGTCGCTGAAGGCGCTCGGCGGAACGTATTTCTCGACCGTGTACGGCTCGCCCACGAAGGCGCAAATAGCGCATCGACCGGGAGGCGGTCGATCAGGCCCGCCGGTTCCCTCACCGCCGTCCGGCCGGCTATCCGCAGCCAACGCGTATCGGACAAGATGAAACTGGTTTGGTGAGCGAAAGGCGGCTCAGAGTCGGGCTCGTCGTAGAGCCGACAGGCATCGACGACCCGTATAGCCACGGGGCCTACCTCGGGCTCGAGCGGGCCGTCCGAGAGTTGGGGATCAGAGGGCGAGTACTGACACCGGCCCCGAAGGAAGGCTACGTCCCGAGCCTCTCACTTCTCGCGCGGCAGAAGTACGACCTCGTCATCGGAACAAGCTTCTTTGCCGCCCCCGCGATCGACAGAGTCGCCACCGGGTTTCCCGAGACGAGGTTCGCGATCATCGACTTCGCCCACGACGAGTTGGCGCATCGCCCGAAGAACGTCCTGGGCCTCGCGTTCAGCGAAGAGCAAGCCGGTTATCTGGCCGGCCACCTGGCTGCGCTCGTGCTGAGGCTCTCTCCCGGGGAGGAGGTGATCAGCTCGGTCGGCGGCCGGCGGGTGCCGGCGGTCGAGCGGTTTATTGCCGGCTACCAGGCAGGCGCGCGAGGAGCCAATCCTCGCGTGGCGACGTTGAACAGCTATACCGACGACTTCCTCGACCCCGTGAAAGGTAGGTCGGTCGCCCTGAGCCAGATCGCGAAGGGATCGCGAGTTGTGTTCCAGGTCGCCGGCGTCTGCGGCCTCGGGGCGCTGGAGGCGGCAAGCGAGCGTGGAATCTGGGGGATTGGAGTCGACGTCGACCAATCCCATCTGGGCCGGCACATCCTGACGAGCGCGGTGAAGAGGATGGACGTGGCCGTGTTCGACACGATCGAGGAGCTCGCGCGCGGGACGCTCGAGACCGGTCGCACCTCCCGCTTCTCCCTCCAGAACCGCGGTGTCGGCCTCGGCACGATCAGCGCGGGGGTGCCCCGCTCGCTCAAGGCCGAGATCGAGGATGTCAGGGCCGAGATCGTCGCCGGGAAGATCTCGATCGTTACAGACCGCTCTCGTCCATAGCGCTCTCGCTCTGGATCGAAACCCAGAGGGTCCCGTCGCAGGAGGCCACGTCGGTCGGCGCGTGGCCAACCGGAACGAGGCCTACAACCCCACCGTCCTGCGGATCCATCTGGACGACGGTGCCGTCGGCGTTGTTGGCCGCGAACACCGCTCCATCCGTCGCGCACAGGCCCACGAGCCCTCTGCCAACCGGGGTCGTCTGAGTCACCGTTCCCGTGTCCGGGTTGATGCGCCAGACCTGGCCTCGCGAGTCAGAGACCCAGACAGCCTGCTTCCAGGCCGTCAACGCGACGGGGTACGCGATGGGCACCTCGGTCGTGGCTGTGTTCGTGTGCGGCTCGATGCGCAGGGCCCGCCCGGCGGTCGTCACCACCCAGAGTGCCTCCTCGCCGAGTGCCACGCAGACCGGTACACGGCCGACGTCGATGATCGCGGAGGGCTCGTTCGTCGCCGGGTCGATGCGGAGCACGTGGTGAGGACCCGCGGCGATCCAGACGGAATCGTCATCGGCAGCGACCGCGTAGGTCGGGTTCCAGGCGAGTTCGCTCGAGCCCCTCAGGTCGATCGTCTCGACGACGGCGTCGGCGCCGGGATCGATGCGCGAGACTGTGCCGTCGCTCCCGTTGGCCACCCAGACCGCATCGGTTGCGACGGCGAGGTCTATCGCCGGTGCTCCGATTCCGATCGTCCTGATGACTTCGCGGCGATCCGGATCGATGCGAGAGACCGTTCCATCGTCTGCGTTGGCGACCCAGACCGAGCCGTGCCCGATCGCGAGGGCGACAGGCCTTCGGCCCACGAGCACGTGGCCCACGACCCGGGAGCGCTGCGGGTCGATCACAGCGACCGAGTCGGGAGGAACCCGCGCCTCAGTATGTGACGACGCTCGGCGACGCCGTGCGACAGAGGGTCGTTTGGCCCCGGCGACTACCGGCGACTCGAGCGAAGGATCGTGGTTGAGGATGGCTCTCTCGAGGCGTTGGAGCTCATCGTCCGGCTTGAGCCCGAGCTCCTCGTCCAGCAACCGCCGGCCCGAGCGGTAGACCTCGAGCGCGTCTGCCTGGCGGCCGCAGCGATAGAGGGCCAGCATCAGCTGGCCGCGCAGACGTTCCCGCAGTGGCTGCTCGCGCACGAGCCCCTCGAGCTCGGGAACGAGCTCCGCGTGGCGCCCCAGCGCGAGCTCGGCCTCGATCCGCTGCTCGAGCGCCGCCAGCCGCTGCTCTTCCAGCCGCGCTCCGTCGGCGCGGGCGAAGGAGTCGCCCAGCTCGGCCAGAGGCGCTCCACGCCACAGGGTCAGCCCTTCCCGGAGCAGCCGGGCGGCCTGGGCGGGCTCCTCCGCGCGCGCCGTCGCCACCAGCCGCTCGAAGCGATGGAGGTCGAGCTCACCGTCGCTGACCCGGATGAGGTAGCCGGGGGGCTGCGTCAGGATCACATCCCGGCCGAGTGCCTTGCGCAGCTGGGAGACGTAGACCTGGAGCGCCGTCGGGGCGGTGTCGGGAGGTGAGGCACCCCAGAGCTCGTCGATGAGCCGGTCGCGGGAGACGACCTCGTTGGCGTGCAGCAGCAAGGAGGCGAGCAGGGCGCGCTGCTTCGAACCGCCGAGGGGGACCTGGTGGCCGTTCTCCAGTACCTCCAGCGACCCGAGTATCCGGAACTCCACGTCTGCTCCTCGCCCTGACGGTAACACGGACACCGCCCAGCCTTTGCCCGCGGGCTCCCGGTCGCGGTCAATCGCCTATAAGTCGGTCGACATTCTTTCGAAACGCGTCGGCAACTACCAGCACAGCCCGTTCTGGATGCTGATCGACCAGCTCTGGGTGCGGTAAGGACCGTAGGAGAACGCAGCCGCTGAGCGCCGCGTCGAGCCCGGAGCGCTTCCTGGACATAAGAGCGACTCAGGCTGCAAGCGTTTTGCAAGCATCGCGCTTCTGCAGCGATGTCACTGTGTTCCGCCTAAGCGCAGCGGCCGCCGGCCAATCTGGCCCGGAACCTGCATTTAGGCGGAATACGGCGGAACGCGTGTACACGTTTGGGGCGGCTCATAACCCGGAGGTCGCTGGTTCAAATCCTGGCCCCGCTACTGCGAAAGGCGCCGGAGACGGCGCCTTTCGTCTTCCTCGTAACGGTTGAATCTATTGACCGTATGACTTCAGAAGCGTAAGGTCGAACGCGGGGCCAGGAGAATAGGAGGGCAGGATGTCCGTCTCCGTCAACCGGGAGAACCTTGCAGCTCGGGTGGGTCGGTGGAGCGCAAGGCACTGGAAAAAAGCCGTCTTCGGCTGGTTGGCGTTCGTCGTGGTGGCGTTCGGAATCGGTGGGATGATCGGGACGAAGTCGCTTTCCCTCACCGCGGCCGGCCCCGGTGAGTCGGGCAATGCCCAACGGATCCTGAACAACGGGTTCGAGCAGCCGGCCAAGGAGCTCGTGCTCGTGCAGAGCGCGTCCGCGGTGGCGTCGAGCGCAGAGTTCCGCGCCGTCGTGCAGGACGTCTTGCGGAGGCTCGAGGCGCAGCCGAACGTGACCAACGTCGACTCTCCGTTCGCACCGGCGAGCGGCGGCAAGGTGTCGGCCGACGGTCATTCGGCGCTGGTCGAGTTCGACATCCGCGGTGACGTCGAGGACGCGGCGGACAAGGTCACGCCGATCGAGGCGACGCTCGCGAAGGCCGCGAGCGCGAATCCGCAGTTCACCATCGCCGAGTTCGGCGACGGCAGCGCCAACAAGGCGATCAGCGACCAGTTCGGCAAGGATCTGCTGAAGGCGGGCGCGCTCTCGTTGCCCGTGACGCTGGGGATCCTGCTGCTGACCTTCGGCGCGCTCGTCGCAGCGGGCATTCCGCTGTTGCTCGCGCTGACCTCGGTGTTCGCGGCGCTCGGCCTGCTGGCCATCCCGAGCCACGTGCTGCCGATGGACGACGCCGTGAACGCGGTCGTGCTGCTGATCGGGCTCGCGGTCGGCGTCGACTACTCGATGTTCTACCTCAAGCGGGCCCGCGAGGAACGCGCGGCGGGACGGACGGAGTGCGCCTCGATCGAGGCCGCGGCGGCGACGTCTGGCCGCTCGGTCCTGATCTCGGGCGTCACGGTGATCGTGGCGATGTCTGCCATGTTCATCAGCGGCGATGCGACCTTCAGCAGCTTCGCGGCTGCGACGATCCTCGTCGTTGCCGTGTCCGTGATCGGCTCGCTGACGGTGCTGCCGGCCGTGCTCTCAAAGCTCGGCGACCGGGTAAACAAGGGGAAGGTGCCGGGCCTGCGCAGCCCCGACCAGCGCGTGGGCGAGAGCCGTTTCTGGAGCGCCGTCGTCGGACGCGTCCTGCGGCGACCGCTCCTGTGGGGCGGTTTGGCGGCCGCCTTGCTGATCGCAATCGCGCTGCCGGCGATCCGGCTGAACACGACGCAGAACAGCACGGAGTCGTACCCGCGCTCGCTCGAGGTCATCCAGGCCTACGACAAGATCCAGGCCGCATTTCCGGGCGACGCAGTCGCCGCGCAGGTCGTCGTCGAGGCAAGGGATGTCCGCTCGGCCGAGGTACAGGCCGCAATCGCCGACCTGAAGCGCAGGTCGCTCGCGACCGGCGTGCTGTTCACACCGATCGAGGTCGATGTCAATTCGGCCGGCACGGTCGCGCTGATCTCGGTCCCGATCGCCGGCAACGGCACCAACTCAGCCTCGAAGTCCTCCGTGAACAGGCTGCGGGACGACGTCGTTCCGCAGACGGTCGGGAGGCTCCCGGACGCGACGACGGCAGTCGGTGGAATGACCGCGCAGTCGCTCGACTTCGAGCAGCAGTTCAGGGAGAGGACGCCGTTCGTGTTCGCCTTTGTCTTCCTGCTGACCTTCGTGTTGATGCTGCTCGCCTTCCGCTCGGTCGTGATCGCGTTCAAGGCGATCGTGCTCAACGGGCTCTCGGTCGCCGCGGCCTACGGAGTCCTGGTGCTCGTCTTCCAGGAAGGCATCGGGCGTGGATTGATCGGCGCCGGGTCAGGCGGCATCGAGTCGTTCATGCCGATGTTCCTCTTCGTGATCCTGTTCGGGCTCTCGATGGACTATCACGTCTTCATCATCAGCCGGATCCGCGAGGCCGTCGACCACGGCATGTCGACCGACGAGGCGGTCGAGCACGGGATCAAGAACACCGCAGGCGTCGTGACCAGCGCCGCGCTCGTGATGGTGCTCGTGTTCTCGGTGTTCATCACCCTGTCGTTCGACCTGCTGAAGCAGTTCGGCGTCGGCTTGGCCGTGGCCGTGTTGATCGACGCCACGATCATCCGCGGGGTCTTGCTCCCGGCGAGCATGAAGCTGCTCGGCGACTGGAACTGGTACCTGCCCAGCTGGCTCGAGTGGCTGCCGCACGTGGCCGTGGTGAGCGAGCTCGAGCCGACGCCCGAGCGGGTGCCCGAGGTGCCTCCGGTACCGGCCGCCTAGGTAAGCGTTCTACTGCGAAAGGCCCTCACAGGGCCTTTCCTTTTGGAGCGGGGGAGCCGCCGGCCGATTTCGTAGGGCTTTCCCCCTTTCGTCGCGGCACATGGCCTCGTAGCGTCGAGTGCATGGTCATGTGTCTCGCGAAGCTTCGGCAGCTGCTGGTCATCGGAGCCTTGCTGTGCGCGCCGGCCGGGTCGGCGACGAGCCTCTCGCCGAACGCCACCTTTTACGTCCCGCTGCCGATCCCGATCTTGCTGACGTCCGACTGGGCCGACACGGCGGCGGTGGCCGTGAGCCCCGACGGGAACCTCGTCTAATCACCGACGCGAAGGGCAGCGACGTCTGGGAGCTCTCCGCCGCCGCTGCGTCGTGCACCTGAGCGCCACCGGAAACCGGATCTCCGCGGTCGGGCCGCTCTTCACGGATCCCTACGCCCTCGCGGTCGGGCCCGATGGGAGCGTCTACGCGATCGACGCAGGCCCGCGCGGGCTGGTCCGCCGAATCCCGCCGGGCTAGCTGCCGGCGACGCGCGCGACGTACCCGGCGATCGCCTCGATCTCCGCGCTGCTGAGCTGACCGCCGAAGGCGGGCATGCCGCCGCCGCCGTTCGTCACCTGCTCCGCCACCGCCTCCTTCGACGGCTTCGGGTCGTCGAGATTCGGCCCGACCTTGCCGCTGGCGTTCGCGGCGGCGAGCGTGTGGCACGAGGAGCAGTTCTCGGAGAAGAGCGCCTCGCCATTTGCCGTGCCTTGCGTGGACGTGGCCGGAGGGGGCCCGGAGGAATCGTCGCCGCGCGTGACCAGGTACGCCACCAGGAACGAGGCGCCGATCAGGATCGCGACCACCGGGATCAGGACCGCGATCAGGCCGACACCGAGGATCGCGGGCGTCGCCGGGCTTTCGCCCTCATCGGCGACCTCGGCCAGGTGTTCGACCTCGTGCTCGACCGCCTCGATCGGGTGGGCGAGCGGGCTCTCGTCGTCGTGCTCGCCCTGCTCGTCACTCATGTGACGATTATCTCAGGCGGCGGCGAGGCTCGGGTCGTGGGTGACGAGCTCGGCGAGGCGCGACTTCAGGCCTTCGAGCTCCTGTCGCCGCGCCGAGAGGACGAGCCCGTCGAGCCCGTCGCCCTCGAGCCGGCGCAGCTCGAGGACGGCGGTGCGGATCTGCAGCAGGAGGACGTCGATCTCGTGGTTCGGCATCAGGCGGCCTCCTCTACCGGGGTCAGCTCCAGCTCAACCACCTCGGCTTCGGCCTGTGGCGCGATCAGCACGGCCGACAGCACGGCGGCCAGCGCGGCCACGCCCGCGAGCACGTAGAAGGTGATCTGGAAGCCGTAGGTCAGGGCCGGCGCGCTCACTGCGGAGACGCCGGGGTGGCTGTCGACGTAGCGGCCGGTGAACGTGATCGCGATCGTCGAGGCCGCGGCCAGGCCGATCGCCCCGCCGATCTGCTGGGTCGTGTTGAACAGGCCGGACGCCACGCCCGCGTCGGACTCCTGGACTCCCGTCAGCGCCGCGATCGTCAGCGGGATGAAGGTGAAGGCCAGGCCGATCGCGCTCAGCACGAAGGCGGGGAAGATGTCGAAGAAGTACTTGCCGTCTGCCGGCAGCTGCGCCAGCAGGAGGAGTGCTGCGGTGGCGAGCACGAGCCCGACCGGGAGCACGCGGCGGACGCCGACGCGCGTGACGAGGCTCTGCGCGACTCCGGCGAGCACGATGATCGTCAGCGTCAGCGGCAGGTAGGCGACGCCGGTCTTCATCGCCGAGTAGTGCAGGACCTGCTGCATGTAGAGCGTGCCGAGGAAGAACTGCGAGAAGAGCGCGGTGCCGACCAGGAACGAGGTCACGTTCGCGCCGGTGAGCGTGCGCAGGCGGAAGATCCGCATCGGCAGCAGCGGCGCCTTCGAGCGCAGCTCGATCGCGACGAAGGAGAGGATCAGCGCCGCGGAGCCGGCGAGCAGGCCGATCGTCTCGGCGGTGCCCCAGCCGATCTCGACCGCGCGCGTCATCGCGTAGACGAGCAGCATCAGGCCGCTCGTGATCGTGACGGCACCCGCGAAGTCGAAGGTGCGGTGTCCGAGCTCTGCGCGGCTCTCCCTCAGGAGGAAGGGACTGACCGCGATCAGCGCGATCCCGACGGGGACGTTGATGAAGAAGATCCACGACCAGGCGAGCGAGCTCGTCAGGAAGCCGCCGAGCAGCACGCCTGCCGCGGCGCCGCTGCCGGAGACCGCGCCCCAGACGCCGAGCGCGATGTTGCGCTCGCGGCCCTCGGCGAAGGTGGTCGTCAGGATCGAGAGCGCCGCGGGCGCGAGCAGCGCGCCGCCGAGGCCCTGGGTCGCGCGGAAGGTGATCAGCGAGCCCGCCGACCAGGCGAATCCGGCCGCCAGGGAGCTGACCGTGAAGAGCGCAATGCCCGCGATGAAGAACCGGCGCCGGCCGAGCAGGTCGGCCAGGCGGCCGCCGAGCAGCAGGAAGCCGCCGAACATGATCGCGTAGGCGGTGATCACCCACTGCAGGCTCTGCTCGCTGAAGTGGAGGTCGGTCTGGATCGACGGCAGGGCGACGTTCACGATCGCGACGTCGAGCACCACCATGAACTGCGCTGCCACCAGCGCCGCAAGTGCGAACCAGCGGCGGTCTTGTCGTCTCGCTAGGCATTGAAATCTCGCTCCCTTCGTTGCTGCTCACAATCCTTTTCTACAGGAAACGATCATGCCTTGTCAAATATCCTGGATATGCTAAGGTTTCGATATGGCAACAACTGAGACGAAGCACGCGCCGCACTACGCACCGACCGCCGGCGTGCTGCTGCTGAAGATCGGCAAGGCTTCGGAGCGGCGCTTCGAGAAGGCGCTCAAGCCGCTCGGGTTGACGCCGCGGCATCTCGGCGTGCTCTTCGAGGTGCAGGCCTGCCCGACGAGCCAGCAGGCGCTGATCGACACGATCGGCGTCGACGCAAGCAAGCTCGTCGGCCTGCTCAACGACCTCGAGGCCGACGGCCTGATCGTGCGCAAGCGCGACCCCGAAGACCGGCGGCGTCATATCGTCGAGGTCTCGGCGAAGGGCAGCGCGCGCCTCGAGGACGCCAAGAAGACGGCCATGACGGTCGAGGAGGAGCTCCTCGCCGGGCTCGACGCCGACCAGCGCGCCGAGCTGCTCTCCCTGCTCGCGCAGGTCGCCGACTCGAGCGGCATCTTCGAAGGTTGCGTCGAGCGGCTCAAGCTGCTCTAGCTGAATCCGGCCGGCTGGGCATGTCGTACCCTCCAGCGATGGGTGAGAGGAGGGACGTATGAGACGAGGCCTAGTGATCATCGCGGGCTGCGTGCTACTGCTCGTGGCGGCCGGTTGCGGCTCGAGCTCCAGCAGCTCGAGCGGCGGCACGACGACCGAGGAGAGCAGCGGCGGCGGCGGGCAGAAGACGATCGCCGGCGTCCAGGCCAACGACCACGGCACCAAGGCGGTCGAGGACAGCGGCAAGACCGAGGTCGAGCTGGACGACTTCTACTTCAAGCCGACCGTGCTCGAGGGCAAGCCGGGCCAGAAAGTAGAGCTCGAGCTGAAGAACGAGGGCCAGACCGAGCACACGTTCACGATCGACTCGCAGAACGTGAACAAGGATCTTGGGCCAGGCGAGGAGGCCGAGGTGGAGGTGACGATCCCGAAGTCGGGCGTCGTCTCGTTCTACTGCAAGTTCCACAAGAGCTCCGGGATGGCCGGCGCGCTCGCGGTCACGGGCCAGGAGGGCGGCACCGGCGGCATGACCACCGACAGCACCACGACCAACGAAGGCAACGGCTACTAGCGACCGATGAGTTCCCCGTCCGCGGGGCGTCTGTGCCTAGGATGGGCGTCATGGAATCCGTCGCGCAGACCCCCGCGTTCGGCGAGCTCGAGCAGCATCGCCGCGAGCTGACGGCGCACTGCTACCGGATGCTCGGCTCGCCGTTCGAGGCCGAGGACGCGGTGCAGGAGACGCTGCTGCGCGCCTGGAAGAACCTCGACCGCTTCGAGGGCCGCTCATCGCTCCGCTCCTGGCTCTACAAGATCGCGACCAACGTCTGCCTCGACCAGCTCGAGGGCCGCGAGCGGCGCGCGCGGCCGATGGATCTCGGTCCGGCCGGGGAGCCTGTGATCGAGAACCTCGGAACCCCGGAGGTCCCGTGGCTGCAGCCGGTCCCGGATTCGCTCGTCGCCGACCCGGCCGAGACGGTGGCCTCGCGGGAGACGATCAGGCTCGCCTTCGTCGCCGCGCTGCAGCACCTGCCGCCGCGGCAGCGCGCGGTGCTGATCCTCAGCGAGGTGCTGCGCTGGAAGGCAAGCGAAGTGGCGGAGCTGCTGGAGACGAGTGTCGCGTCGGTGAACAGCGCCCTGCAGCGCGCGCGGGCGACGCTCGAACAGATCGAGCTCAGCCCCGAATCGTCCTTCGATGAGCCCGACCGCGAGCTGCTCGAGCGCTACGTCGCCGCCTTCGAGGCCTACGACCTCGACGCGCTGACCGCGCTGATCCACGAGGACGCGACGCAGTCGATGCCGCCCTTCGACCTCTGGCTCTCGGGCCGCGACGACATCTTCACCTGGTGGTACGGGCCGGGAATCGGCTGCAAGGGGTCGCGCGTGATCCCGACGACGAGCGCGAACGGCTCGCCCGCCTTCGGCCAGTACAAGCCGAGCGAGTCGGGCGAGGGCTACGAGCCCTGGGCCCTGCAGGTGCTCGAGCTCTCAGGCGACCGGATCGTCGAGCTGAGCTTCTTCCTCGACACCGAGACCCTGTTCCCGCTCTTCGGCTTGCCGCTGCGGTTCGACGCGTAGCACCGCGTCGAGGCCCGTGAACGCGATCACGCACCGCAGCTCGGCCGAGACGTGCACTAGCCGCAGCTCGAAGCCGGCCTGCCGTGCTGCCAGCTGGAGGCGCGCGAGCGCGTCGACGGCGGCCACGTCGGCACGCAGCCCGCGGACGTCGCAGGAGAGCTTCTCCATCGCGAGACAAGACGGCGCGGCCGGCTCGGAACTCATCGAGGCAGACGATGAGTTTTACGCTCGCCGCGCGTCTCAATAACCTGAGAGACCCATGAAATTGGACCGACGCACACGCTGGCTGGCGCTCTACGTCCTCTGCCTGGGGGACCTGATGATCGTGCTCGACGCGACGATCGTGAACGTCGCGCTGCCTTCCATCCGCGCCGACCTCGGCTTCACCGAGGAGTCGCTCGCGTGGGTTCTGAACGCGTACCTGCTGACCTTCGGCGGCTTCCTGCTGCTGGGCGGGAGGCTCGGCGACCTGTTCGGTCACCGGCGGATCTTCCTGGGAGGGATCGCGCTCTTCACCGTCGCCTCGCTCGCCTGCGGGCTCTCGACCTCGAAGAACATGCTCATCGGTGCGCGCGCGGTGCAGGGCCTCGGCGGCGCCGTGGTCTCGGCGGTCGCGCTCTCGCTGCTCCTGCTGCTCTTCCAGGAGCCCGCCGAGCGGACGAAGGCGATGGGCTTCTTCGGCTTCGTGATGGCCGGCGGCGGCAGCATCGGCGTGCTCCTCGGCGGCGTGCTCACCGATGTGCTCAGCTGGCACTGGATCTTCCTCGTCAACATCCCGGTCGGGATCGCGGTCTTCGCGCTCTGCCTGCCCCTCCTGCCCGGCGAGGGCAAGCGCGAGGGGGCGCGCGGCCCGATCGACGTCGCGGGCGCGGTGACGGTCACCGGCGCGCTGATCATCGCCGTCTACGCGATCGTCAACGGTAACGGGAACGGCTGGTTGTCGGGCGAGACGCTCGGCCTCTTGGGGGCCGCGGCGATCCTGTTCGGCGTCTTCCTGACCATCGAGTCGCGCGTCACGGCGCCGTTGGTGCCGCTACGGCTCTTCCGCAACCGGAACCTCTCCGTCGCCAACGGGGTCGGCGTGCTCTGGTCGGCGGGGATGTTCGCCTGGTTCTTCTTCGCCGCGCAGTACCTCGGGCTCGTGCTCGGCTACGACCCGCTGCACGTCGGGCTCGCCTTCCTGCCGGCGAACATCATCATGGGCGCCTTCTCGCTCGGTCTCTCGGCGCGGATCGTGATGCGCTTCGGCACCCGTCTGCCGATCGGCGTCGGAATGGCGCTCGTCTCGCTCGGGCTGCTGCTGTTCGCGCGCGCGCCCGTGAACGGGAGCTTCTGGACCGACGTGCTGCCGACGATGATCGTCCTCGGCGTCGGCGTCGGGATGGCGATGAACCCGGTGCTGATCGCGGCGATGAGCGAGGTCGAGCCGAGCGAGTCCGGGCTTGCCTCCGGGATCGTGAACACCGGCTTCATGATGGGCGGCGCGCTCGGCCTGGCAGTGCTCGCGAGCCTCGCGGCCTGGCGCACCGGCAGCCTCGGCTCGGCGACGGATCCGGTCGCGCTGAACAGCGGCTATCACCTGGCCTTTGTCGTCGGCGCCGTCTTCGCCGGCCTCGCCTCCGCGCTCGCGGTGGTGCTGCTGCGCGACCGGTCGATGCAGCCGCACGGCGAGGCCGCGACCGCGTTCGAGTAGTAGCCTCCGGGCGTGCGCGCGCTCGTCAAGGAGACCCGCGAGGTCGCCCAGGGGACGCTGCTCGTCGTCTTCGACCTGCAGGGTGAGGAGGTCGACTTCCGCCCGGGCCAGTACTTCTGGGTCGAGCTGCCCAACCGCGGCTACGAGGACGAGAAGGGCCTGCGCCGGCACATCTCCGTCGTCACCTCGCCGACCGAGCGCGGCGTGCTCGGGCTCTGCACGCGCCTGCGCGACACGGCCTTCAAGCAGACGCTCGCCGAGCTGAAGGTCGGCGACGAGGTCGACGTCGAGCAGCCGAAGGGCGACTGGGTTCTGCCCGAGGACACGAGCCCGCCTACGTCTTCATCGCCGGGGGGATCGGGATCACGGTCTTCCGCTGCATGCTGCGCTACATCGCCGACACGGGCGAGCCCTATCGCGTGACGCTCGTCTACTCGAACCGCGACCGCGCCTCGACACCGTTCCTCGACGAGCTGCAGGAGCTGGGGAAGACGATCCCGGACTTCAAGCTCGTGCTGACGATGACCCAGGACGAAGGCTGGGAGGGCGAGAGCCGCTACGTGAGCGCGGAGCTGCTGAGCGACAACCTCGACGGCGAGCTCGCCGACCACACCTACCTCGTGGCCGGGCCGCCGGCGCTCGTCGAGGCGGTCACGGAAGAGCTGAGCACCGCTGGCGTGCCCGAGGAGCAGGTGCTCCCGGACCGCTTCAGCGGCTACTGACGGGTAGAACCGCGCGGTGGACGCGCTCTGGGTAACGCTCGCTGCGCTCGTCACCGCCCTCGCGACCGGCCTGGGCGCGCTGCCGTTCGCCTTCGTCGGAGAGATGAGCCGGCGCTGGCTCGGGGCCTCCAACGCGATCGCGGCGGGCTTCATGCTCTCGGCGAGCGGGGCGCTTCTGATCGAGGGCGCGATTCGCGGCGTGTGGCGCACTGCGGCCGGCGCGGCGGTGGGCGCCGTCTTCATCTGGGGCACGCACCGGGCGCTCGGCGGTCACGAGCTGCACCTTGGCGCGCTGCGCGGAGCCGACGCGCTGAAGGGCGTCTTGATCATAGGTGTGATGACGCTGCACTCCTTCGCCGAGGGTGTCGGGATCGGCGTCTCCTACGGCGGCGGCGCCGAGCTCGGCATCTTCATCACGATCGCAATCGCGATCCACAACATCCCCGAGGGGCTCGCGATCAGCCTCGTGCTCGTCCCGCGCGGGGCGAGCGTGCCCGCGGCCGCCGGCTGGAGCATCTTCTCGAGCCTGCCGCAGCCGCTCGTGGCAGGTCTGGCCTTCCTGTTCGTCGAGCAGTTCCGGCCATTGCTGGCCGCCGGGCTCGGCTTCGCCGGCGGCGCGATGATCTGGCTCGTATTCGCCGAGCTGCTCCCGGATGCGCGCGAGGAGCTCGCGACTTCGGGCCTGGTTGTCTGGCTCGGCGGATCGTTGCTCGTGATGTCGCTGCTGCAGGTTGCGCTGCTCGGTCACTGACCTCGCTTACAGGATCTCAGGAGCAATCAGGTCGGCGAGCTCGGAGACCACGACGTCGGCGGTCGGCACACACGAGCGGCCGCGGTTGACGGCGAGCACTCGGCCGACTCCAGCGCTTCGGCCCGCCGCGATTCCCGCGGCCGTCGTGTCGAACGTCGCAACCGCGGTAGGCGGCGCGCCGAGCAGCCGGCAAGCGGCCAGCACCGAGTCGGGCGCAGGCTTCGCGCGCAGGCGCTCTTCCCGCATGACGTTGCCGTCGACAACCTGGTCGACGAGGAGCTTGAGCCCGGCGCGTTCGAGGATCTCGAGCGTGTTCGCGCTCGCCGAGACGATCGCCAACCCGAGCTGCGCCTCTCGTGCAAGCTCGAGGAACCGGATCGAGCCTTCGTAGGCGCTCACTCCCTGCTCGCGCAACTGGCGCTGTAGAACCTCGTTCTTGCGAGCGGCGAGAGCCCACTCCGTGTCGGCCGTCGGGAGGTCATCGGGCGTACCCGCCGGCAGCCGGATCCCGCGACTCGCGAGAAAGCCGCGAGTGCCGTCGATCCGCGGCCTGCCATGCAGTAGCGCGAAGTAGTCGTCCCTGGCCTCGAAGGGCCGCCACGAGCCGTAATGTCCCGCCTGCTTGCCCGTGGTGCCGTGAGAGGAACTCGTCGAAGGTCTCCCGCCACGCCGCTGCGTGGAGCGCCGCGCTTGGGGTCAACACTCCGTCGAGATCGAAGACGCATGCCTCCACCGAGGAGCCGAGCCCAAGGAGCGTTCCGGTCGCGCGTGGACCCTGCATGTGCCGGTGCAGATGCGTGTGCGTTACACGCGCGAGGCGCTCGAGGTCAACGTCGGTAAGGTCGCGCTCACGTTCCACGTCCGAGACCCAGGCCCGAAGCTCGGCTGGGGAGAAGCGAAGTACTCGTCGACTGCGCTCGACCTGCCCCAGGCTGTCCGCCGCCGTGTCGAGGGCGCCGCGCCAGCGAAAGGCCAGGGCGTCTAGCTCGAGATCGTTCATCGTCGCGTGGCGTTGCGAAGCTGCAGACGCACGGCGGCGATGTCATCCGCCCCGACCGCGTGCACGACCGCGGGATCGTCGAGTAGGCGGTCGACCTGCTCCGGAGAACAGCGGTTGCGGACATACGGGTCGGCGAGGATCGTTTGCAGTTGCCTTCCACAAGCGTGCTCGCGGAGTACGTAGCGCGCGACGACCTCTTCGCTTCGGGTTCTCGCGTAGGTCCGCATTTCAGCTCGATTCTCGGCGTTGACCGAAATCGGCACATCGGGCCGGCCACTGATCGCGCGCGTGGCCAACTACTGAGGAAACGCTCAGCACTTGGCGACGGGCGAAAAACGCCTTCCCGCCAGCAGCGCGTGCACTGCCGGCGGCCCCGAGTCGTAGGCTCGAGCGGCAATGCTCTACTCGGTCGTCAGGCAGCTCAGGAGGCGGCACGGCCGCCCGCCGCTCGGCGCGGGGCTTCGACGGCTGGGACTGCCGGCACTGCTCGCGGTGCTCGGCCCCGGCCTGCTCGCCGGGCTCTCGGATGACGACCCGGCCGGAATCACGACGTACTCGATCGCCGGCGCCCGCTACGGCTACACGTTGCTCTGGGTCCTGTTGCTCTCGGTCGCGGCGCTGGTCGTCTACCACGAGCTCGGCGCGCGACTCGGGCTCGTCACCGGAAAGGGGCTGGTCTCGCTCATTCGCTCCTCGTACGGCACGCGCGCGGCGGCAGCGGCAGTCGCGACGCTCGTGGTCGCGAACCTGGGCACGACCTGCGCCGAGTTTGCGGGCGTCGCGGCGGGCCTCGAGCTCGCGGGGATCAGCCGGTATCTCTCCGTCCCGGCGGCCGCGGTGCTGGTCGGATTCGTCGTCCTGCGTGGCAGTTTCCACCGCATCGAGCATGTGCTGCTGCTGCTCTCGGCGGTGTTCATCACGTACGTCGGCGCGGCCTTCCTGGCGCATCCGGACTGGGCCGAGGCCGGCCGCGGGCTGGTCACCCCGCAGATCCCGCACACCCGCGGAGCGCTGATCGTCATCACCGGCATCGTCGGAACAACGCTGGCGCCCTGGGGGCTTGCCTTCATCCAGTCGTACGCAGCGGACAAGCGCCTGAAGCGGACCGACCTCCGCTTCGAGCGGATCGACGTCATCTCGGGCGCAGCGCTGACCGGCATCATCGGCGCCTTCGTGTTGATTGCCTGCGCGGCGACGCTGCACGAAACGGGGCACCGCAATATCACCGACGCACGAGATGCCGCAGTCGCCCTCGAGCCGCTCGCGGGCCATCTGGCGTCGACCTTGTTCGCGGCAGGTCTCGTGGGCGCTGCGCTGCTCGCGGCCGCCGTCGTCCCGCTCTCGACCGCCTACTCGGTCTCGGAGTGGTTCGGCCGCGAGTGCCGGCTCGACGACTCCTTCGCCGAGGCGCCGTTCTTCTATCTCACCTATCTCGGCGTTCTCGGCCTGGGTGCCGCGTTCATCCTCATCCCCGGCCTGCCGCTGGTCCCGGTTCTCTTCCTGACCCAGGTGCTAAACGCGGTCCTCCTGTTGCCGCTGCTCGTCGCGTTGCGCGCGCTGGGGCGGGACAAGCGCTTGCTGGGCGCCTACGCGAACGGACGGGGCGGCGACATCCTCGCCCTCTTCGCGCTCGCCTTGGTTGCCCTCTCGATCGCCGGTCTCGCCGCGGCCGGCTTCGCCCGCTAGCCGCGAGCGAAGCCGGCCGGACGCCCCGGCACTCAGCCGAGGGGGCGCACTTCGACGTCGCGACGTCGAAGCGAGCTGGACCGGGTAGCGCGCGGTGCCCGCAGCTCGAGGAAGTCGGCAAAGAGCCCTGCCTGGAGCCTGCCGGTGTCCGCGCCCTTCGGTAGGTGCACCGTTCGGCGGAAGCCGCCCGGACCGTAAACGTGAGCGATGTTTCCGACGATCCGCACCTTCAACTCCTCCGCCTCCGTAGTCGGCACCGACACGGTGACCACGAGCATGTCTCTGGTTTCCAGCTGGGCACTCATGCCGGCACCAACTCGCCGGTGCTTACCGTCATTCCCGCCAGCCCGTTAGGCCCGGCCGCGACCTTCGCGGCCAGCTCGACGAGCCGGTTCGAATAGCCCCATTCGTTGTCGTACCACGCGACGACCTTCACCTGCGTGCGGTCCACCACGGTGGTCAACGGCGCGTCGAACACCGCCGAGTACGGAGAGCCGACGATGTCCGACGAGACGAGAGCCTCGTCGCTGTAGTCGAGAATGCCCTGGAGCGGGCCGACCTCCGAGTGCCACTGGAAGAGCGCGTTGAGCTCGTCCGCTGAGGTCTCCCGGCTTGCCTCGATCGTCAGGTCGACGAGCGAGCCAGTCGGGACCGGGGCGCGCACCGCGAACCCGTGCAGCTTGCCGGCGAGCTCCGGAATCACCAGGCCGATCGCCTTTGCGGCGCCTGTCGTGGTCGGGATCAGGTTGACGGCCGCGGCGCGCGCCCGGCGGAGGTCTTTGTGGGGCAGGTCAACGAGCCGCTGATCCCCGGTGTACGCGTGAATCGTCGTCATCAGCCCGTGTCGGATGCCGACGTTCTCGTGCAGCACCTTCGCCACCGGCGCGAGGCAGTTGGTCGTGCACGAAGCATTCGAAATCACATCGTGCCGGTCGGGCTCGTACGTCTCGTCGAAGTTGACGCCGAGCACGACGGTCACGTCGGGATCCTTCATCGGCGCAGACACGACGACCTTGCCGGCGCCCGCGAGGAGGTGCTTCGCCGCATCCTCTCTGGTCCGAAACCGTCCGGTGCACTCGAGCACGACATCGACGTCGAGCTCGGACCACGGAAGTCGAATCGGGTCGGGCTCGTGGAGGATCGCCAGCTCGTGTCCGTCGACGGCGAGAACATCGGCGTCGCGCTCAACCTCGGCGCCGAAGCGCCCGTACACCGAGTCGTGCCTCAGCAGGTACTCGAGCTGGTCGCTCGGAGCGAAATCGTTGATCGCGACGAACTCCAGGTCGAGTCCGGACTGATGTGCAGCGCGGAACGCTGCTCGCCCCACCCGGCCGAAACCGTTGATTGCAACTCGGGTCGCCATGGTCGTCTCCTTTCTCTGCTCGTCTCTCAGCAGGGCGTCGCCTCGGGGTTGAATCCGGGGATGTGGCATTGGCAGGGATGCGGCTTGGACACCGCTTGGCGCGGGACACGAAGCTCCAGCAAGCCCTCCTGCAAGCGCACGAGCACGACGAGTTCCTCATCGAGCTCGTAGACCTGGGTAACCGACTCGGTCCCGGACGCCGGCGAAGTGTCGCTCTCGGCCCATAGCTCAGTGGCCATGGCTCCTCCTTTCAACGAGTCTCCACCCAGCGTCGCCGGTTGCCTATGTGACGGCATCGGGAGTGCGCCCGATCCCAGCTGCGGCCAACTACCGAAGCGAGGGCCGCGTCAGGCCCGATGCGGCGGCCTCACGGCGCGCGGACGCTTGAGTCGTCATCACGCGGAAGGAGGAACCATGGACAGGATCCTGATCGCGACCGACGGCTCGCCGGCTGGCGATGAGGCCGTTGACTTCGGCCTCGAGCTCGCGGCAGACCAGGCTGCGGCCGTTACGTTCGTGCACGTCGTCCCGGCGGTCGACGTCGTCCCCGCGGGCGGCTTTGGCCTCACCGGCGCCGTTCCACACGAGCTGACCGAGGGCGACAGCAGTTCGCTGGACGAGGCGCAGGCCCGCGCCGAAGCGGCCGGAGTGACCTCGTACACGAGGCTGCTGCGCGGCGACCCGACCGACGAGATCGTGGCCTACGCGGACACCGTCGACGCCGACCTGATCGTCGTAGGCTCCCGCGGCCACGGCACCATCGCGAGCGCGCTGCTCGGCAGCGTCTCGCGCGGAATCCTGCGAGAGGCCCGCCGGCCCGTGCTCGTGGTGCGCGCCGCGGCGGTCCGGCAGGAAGCGGCGCTTGCCTGAGGTTCGGGAAAGCCGCAACGCGAGCCGGGAACTCCCGCAGCAGGTTCCCGGCTCGCTACCGATGGCGAGCCGCGCCTTCCGGCCGAGACTGCGCCAAGAAGGAAGGTCAGAGGCAGGCAGCCTCGGCCGCGACGGAAGGAGAGAACGATGAGGAAGTTCTTCGAGATCGGCGGACTGGTTGCAGCTGTCGTCCTGATCGCATTCGGCATCGGGGCGATCGTGCTGAGCGTCAACGGCCAGTCAACCGTGAACGACAGCCTCAAGCAGGAGCAGATCGTCGGCTCGCCGGACATGACGCCGACGGCGATCAAGGGCGAGGTTGCAGCCGCGAAGACGGCCCAGACCAAGCTCGTCTCGGACCTGCAGTCGGCAGGCGCGAAGATCACGCCCTCGCCGATCGAGGCGCCAACGTGCTCGGTCGCCGGCGTGACCGTGAGCAACGGCAGCGAGGCACGCTGCTTCGCGCGGTACATGCGGATCCACACGTTCGGCGCCACCTCGGGCCTGACGTACTCGCAGATGGGCCGCTACATCGCCAAGCCCAACACGCCGATCCAGTACACGGACGGCCTGGGCGCGACGAGTGATCCGAAGTACGCGCTGACGGACCCGAAAACGCAGCAGCCGGTCAGCAACGGCCGCCGCGACATCTGGGTCACCTACACGGCGCTGACGACGGCGCTGAACACGAGCTACATGGCATCAAAGCTCGCAATGTTCGGCCTCGTGGTCGGGATCGCGCTACTGCTCGCCGGGATCGGCTTCGGGATCCTCGCGCTCGGCGGCGCGCTGGAGAGCCCCAAGGCCGCGTTCGGTCTCTTCAAGAGCCACGCGGGCGGCGGAGTCGCAGCCAAGGCTTAGAGCCTCCTCCGTCGCACAGAGCGAAGGCCGCCTCCGGGCGGCCTTCGCATATGTTCACGACAGCAGTGAGCCACCCGTTCGACATCGAAGGCGTTCGTGCCCGACTCGTCGCGGACGGCGGCGGGTACGAGGTCGTCCACCGCTCGGCCGGCCTTGAGCTGGGCGTCTACGTGCTCGTCGCACCGGAGCCCGACCGCCAGCAGCCGCACGAGGACGACGAGGTCTACGTCGTGCTCGAGGGCACCGGCACGCTCGCGGTCGAGGGCGAGACCGTTGAGCTGCGCGAAGGGCACGCCGCCTTCGTCCCCGCCCACGCCGAGCACAGCTTCACCGGGTACGAGCAGCTCAGCGTGCTCGTGATCTTCCAGAAGCCCTAGGGGTTCTCCATCAGCCCGCGCTCGAGCGCGTAGCGGACGAGCTCCGCGCGGCTCGCGAGCCGGAGCTTCTGCATGATGTGCGCCCGGTGCGTCTCGGCCGTGCGCACCGAGATGAAGAGCTGCTTGGCGATCTCCTGGTTGGTGTGGCCGAGCGCGAGCAGGCGCAGCACCTCGCTCTCGCGCTCCGAGAGCGGGTCTTCTTCCGCGCGGCGGCGCTCCTCCGACTCGGCCGCTACGAGACGCGCGCCGAGCTCGGGATGGACGTAGCGCCCGCCGTCAGCGACCTCGCGCACCGCGGCGACGACCTCGCTGTCGGCGGCCTCCTTGAGCACGTAGCCACGCGCACCGGCGGCGAAGGCCTCGCGCACGTACTGCGGGTCGTCCTGCATCGAGAGCACGAGGATTCCGACGTCGGGGTGCTCCTTCAGCAGCGTGGGGATGATCTCGAGGCCGCTCTGGTCGGGCATCACGACATCGAGCAGGATCACGTCCGGCTTGGTCGAGCGCGCCTCGAAGATGGCGTCGCGGGCCGTGCCGGCCTCGCCGACGGGCTCGATCCCGTCTTCGGCCTCGAGCACCAGCTTCAGGCCCGAGCGGACGACGGCGTGGTCGTCGACGATCAGGACGCGTGTGCTCAACGGACCGGCACCTCGACCGCCACGGTCGTGCCGCTGCGCTCGCTCGACTCGACGGTCAGCGAGCCGTCGAGCAGCTCGATCCGCTCGCGCATGCCGACGAGGCCGATGCCGCTCTCGCCGATCGTCTCGGGCTCGAAGCCCGTGCCGTCGTCCTCGATCACGGCCTTGATCCTGCCATCACCGCGGGTCACGACGACGCTGACGCTGTGCGCCTGGGCGTGCTTGACGACGTTCGTGAGCGACTCCTGCACGATCCGGTAGATCGCCGTCTCGACCTCGACGGGCGGACGCTCGGTGAGCGCGCTCGCCTCGAGGTCGACGGAGATTCCGGTGTGCTCGGCGAAGCCCTGGGTCAGCCGCTCCAGCGCGGGGACGAGGCCGAAGTCGTCCAGCACCTTCGGCCGCAGCTCGACGGCCAGCCGCCGCACGTCCTGCAGCGTCGCGACCACCAGCTCGCGTAGCTCGGCCACCGCCTCGGGCGACTCGCCGTCGAGCCGCTTGAGGCCGAGCAGGATCGAGGTCAAAGCCTGGCCCGTCTCGTCGTGCAGCTCGCGCGCCAGCCGCTGCCGCTCGAGCTCCTGGGCGGCGACGACCCGGCGCAGCGCGTCGCGCTCGACCCGTTCAGAAAGCTCCACCGCGACCGCGGCCCGCGTGGCGAAGGTCTCCGCGAGCCGCACGTCGTCGTCGGTGAAGCGTGCATCTGCGGCGCCGGCCTTGTCGTAGGCAGTGATCACGCCGATCGGCCGGCCGTTGACGACGAGCGGCACCCAGATTCCCGTGCGGGCGCTGATCTGCCGCGTCAGGCCGCGGTGTACCTCGGCGTCGTCGATGATCGAGTCGATCCGCTCACTGCGGCCGCGCTCGAGCACGCGGCCAGCCTTCGACTCGGCACGTGCGACCGTCGCCCCGCTCAGCTCTTCCGCGCCTTCGCCGGCCGCAGTCACGATTCGCAGCTCGTCAGCACCCGCCGGCAGCGCGATCACGACGACGCGCGCGTCGAGCAATTCCAGCAACCGCTGCGCGACGAGCTCGAGCAGGCGGTCGAGCTCGGTCTCCCTCGCGAGCGCACCGCTCACCTCGATCAGCGACTCGAGCTGCCGCGACCAGCGCGTCGCCGACTCGTACAGGCGCGTGTTCTCGATCGCGACCGCCGCCTGCGAGGCCAGCAGCTCGACCAGCTCCTGATCTTCCGGGCTGAAGTCGCCTCCGCCCTCCTTCTCGGTCAGATAGAGGTTGCCGTAGGCGATCCCGCGCAGCAGCACCGGCACGCCGAGGAACGTCGTCATCGGCGGATGGTTCGCCGGGAAGCCGACCGAGCGCGGGTCGTCGCGGATCGCGTGCAGGCGCAGCGGGTGCGCGTCGGTGATGAGCGCGCCGAGGATTCCGCGGCCCTGGGGCAGGTCGCCGATCGCCGCCCGTGTGGCGTCGTCGACGCCGTGGGTGACGAAGCGCTCGAGCCGAGAGCCCGACCCGTCGATCACGCCCAGCGCCGCGTAGCGCGCGCCGGTCAGCTCGGCGGCCAGCTCGGTCAGCCGCTGAAGCAGGCCGTCGAGGGAGAGCTCGGAAGCCAGGGCTATCCCGGCCTCGACGAGGGCGCGCAGCCGTGGCTCACTCGGCGTCGCCGCCTCCATGCAGGCAGCGTACTCCGACCGCGGGCGTGCTTCAGGCTGCGCGGCGGCGGGCGAGCCGCGGGGCGGCGACCAGCACCGGGCGGTCAGCGTGGTTCATGACCTTGCGCGAGACGCTGCCGAGCAGCAGGCCGGCCATCGTTCCGAGCCCACGCGAGCCGACCACGATCAGGTCGACGTCCCGCAGCTGTGCGAGCTCGACGATGCGGTCGGCGGGATTCCCCTCGAGCACCTCGACCTCCGCCTCCACGCCGGCCATCTCTGCGCTAGCGAGCGCGAGCGCGCCCGTCTCACAGGCGTGTCGCGACTCGACCGTCAAGGAGCGCTGGTAGAAGGGTTGGCCGAGCAACGGCGGCGGCTCGTGGCGCACATAGACGACCACGAGCTTGGCAGCGCCGGCCTTGGCGAGGTTGAGCGCCTGCTCGAGCGCGTAGCCGCCGTCCGGGGAACCATCGGTGGCAACGAGAATCTGCTTCATGGGAACAGCTTCGGCTCCAGAGCCGGTGCGGGCATCCGGGTCGGGGCTGATCTCGGTGCGGGAAACCCGAAAGCCGGTTCGGGGCGGCCGCTGATGGCGACCGGGCCCCGTGCGGCGAGAGTGGGGCCAGACGAAAGGAGGAGCCATGAAAGCTCTGGTCTACCACGGTCCCGGCGAGCGCTCCTGGGACGAGGTCCCGGAGCCGCGCCTCGAGCAGCCGACGGATGCGATCGTCCGCATCGACTCGTCGACGATCTGCGGGACCGACCTGCACATCCTCAAGGGCGACGTCCCCGAGGTTCAGCCCGGGACGATCCTCGGCCACGAGGCGGTCGGCACGGTCGTCAAGATCGGCGATGCGGTGACGACGCTGGAGCCGGGCGACCGCGTGCTCGTCTCGTGCATCACCTCCTGCGGCCGCTGCCGCTTCTGCAAGGAGGGGCGCTACGGGCTCTGCACCGGCGGCGGAGGCTGGATCCTCGGCCACCTGATCGACGGGCTCCAGGCCGAGCTGGCGCGGGTGCCGTTCGCGGACACCTCCGTCTTCAAGATCCCCGACGAGCTGAGCGACGAGCAGGTGCTCTTCCTCGCGGACATCCTCCCGACCGCGTTCGAGGTCGGCGTGCTGAACGGTGGCGTGCAGCCCGGAGACACGGTCGCGATCGTCGGCGCCGGCCCGATCGGGCTGGCGGCGATCCTGACCGCCAAGCTGTTCACGCCCGGCCGCATCGTCGCGATCGACCCGGCCGCCCCACGGCGCGAGAAGGCGCTCGAGTTCGGGGCCGACGTCGCGATCGACAACTCCACCGAAGACGCCGTCGAGCGGGTCATGCACCTGACCGGCGGCCTCGGCGCGGACGTTGCGATCGAGGCAGTCGGCGTGCCCGAGACGTTCGAGCTCTGCGCCGACCTCGTCCGCCCCGGCGGCCACGTCGCCAACGTCGGCGTCCACGGCCACCCGGCTACGCTCCATCTGGAGAAGCTGTGGATCCGAGACGTGACGATCATGACCGGCCTCGTGGACACGTTCTCGACCCCGAGGCTGCTCGAGCTGATCGCCAGCGGGCGGCTCGACGCGACGCCGTTCGCCACACACCGGTTCCCCCTCGACGAGACGATGGCCGCGTACGACACGTTCGCCGCGGCTGCCGAGACCAATGCGCTCAAGGTCGTGCTCGAGGCTCAGCCGGCGGTGCGGGAGGAGCCCGACCGTGAAGGAGTCGCGGTTGGCGCTTAGCGTCGAGGAGCAGGCAGCCGGAGCTGTCGACGTCATCCTCAAGGACGGCGGCACGCTCCGGCTGCGGCCCCCGGCGGCGGCCGACGAGGAGGCGGTGCTCGCCTTCCTCGCAGGCCTGAGCGAGCGCAGCCTCTACCTGCGCTTCCACGGGATCCGGCAGGTCGACTCGGCGCTCGCCGCGTCGATGCTCGAGCCCGACTGGGCCGAGACCGGCGCGCTGGCCGGCTGGCTCGGCGACCGGGTCGTCGGACTGGCCAACTACGTCCGCCTGCGCGACCCGAGCACGGCCGAAGCCGCCTTCGTGGTCGCCGACGACGAGCAGGGCCGCGGAATCGGCATGCGCCTGCTCGAGCAGCTCGCCGCGCGCGCGGCCGAGACCGGCGTCTCCCGTTTCGTCGCGGAGGTGATGGCGGAGAACCGGGCGATGCTGAGCGTCTTCACCGGAGCCGGCTTCGACGTCGTCCGCGAGCTCGAGCACGGCGAGGTCGAGGTCAGCTTCCCGATCGCGGCGACCGAGACGTTGCAGGCGCGGGTCGAGCAGCGCGACCACGTCGCCGTTGCCGCCTCGCTGCGGCCCTTCTTCGAGCCGGCGAGCGTGGCCGTGATCGGCGCCTCGCGCAGGCGCGGCTCGATCGGCGGCGAGCTCTTCCGCAACGTGCTCGAAGCCGACTTTGCCGGCGCGGCCTACCCGGTCAACCGCGGCGGCGAGCCGGTCGCCGGCGTGCGGGGTTACGGCTCGATCAACGAGATCCCCGATGAGATCGAGCTGGCCGTGATCTGCGTTCCGGGCCCGCGCGTGCTCGAGGCGGCCGAGGAGGCGCTGGCCAAGGGCGTGCGCGCGCTGTGCGTGATCTCGTCCGGCTTCGCCGAGACCGGAGAAGAGGGCCGCGAGCGGCAGGAGCAGCTGCTCGCGCTCGTCCGCGCGCACGGGGCGCGGCTGCTCGGGCCGAACTGCCTCGGGATCGCCTCCACGAAGCCGAAGCTGAACGCGACCTTCGCGCCGCGCGCGCTGCCGGCCGGGAGGATCGGCTTCTCCTCGCAGTCCGGCGCGCTCGGCCTGGCGCTGCTGGAGCAGAGCTCGACGCGGCTCGGCTTCTCCGCCTTCGTCTCGATCGGGAACAAGGCGGACGTCTCCTCGAACGACCTGCTCGAGTGGTGGGAGGACGACCCGGACACGGACGTCGTGCTGCTCTACCTCGAGTCGTTCGGCAACCCGCGGAAGTTCGCGCGCCTCTCGCGTCGGATCGCGCGCCGCAAGCCGATCCTCGCGCTGAAGGCCGGCGCGACGGCGGCGGGCGCGAAGGCGGCGAGCTCGCACACGGCCGCGCTGGCGGGCTCGGAGGCGGCGGTGGACGCGCTCTTCGACCAGGCCGGCGTGGTGCGGGCCCGGACGCTCGAGGAGCTCGTCGACGTGGCGGGCCTGCTCTCGAGCCAGCCGCTCCCGCGCGGCCGGCGCGTGGGCGTGCTCACGAACGCGGGCGGGCTCGGGATCCTCTGCGCCGACGCGTGCGAGGCCGCGGGCCTGGAGCTGCCGGACCTGGCCGCGGAGACGCGCGCCGCGCTCGCGGAGGTGCTGCCGGGCGACGGCAGCGTCGCCAACCCGGTCGACATGCTCGGCTCGGCGACCGGCGAGACCTACGAGCGCGCGCTTCCGCCGCTGCTCGCCGACCCGCGCCTCGACGCGCTGATCGTCCTCTTTGTCCCGCCGGTCGTCGCGGGCGCGCGGGAGGTGGCCGCTGCGATCGGGCGCGGGGTGGAGGCGGCCGAGACCGACAAGCCGGTGCTCGCCGTCGTGATGAGCGCCGAGGGCACGCCGGTCGAGCTGCTCGAGTCGGACGTGGCCAGCTTCGGCTATCCGGAGTCCGCCGCCCGCGCGCTCGGGCTCGCGGCCGAGCGCGCCGAGTGGCTGCGCCGGCCCGTCGGCACGGTGCCCGAGCTCGACGGGCTCGACCGCGAGGCCGCCCAGGCGGTGGTCGAAGCCGCAGGCGAGGGCTGGCTCGACCCGGCACGCACGAGGTCGCTGCTCGAGTCCTACGGGATCCCGCTCGTGCCGGAGCGGACGGCCGCCGACGCCGACGAGGCGGTCGCCGCGGCGAAGGAGATCGGCTATCCGGTCGTGGTCAAGACGGCAGCGGCCGGAGCCCACAAGACCGAGACGGGCGGGGTCGCCCTCGACCTGGACGGCGACGAGCTGGTCCGCGCGGCCGTCGAGCGGATCGGCGACGCCGGTGATCGTCCAGCGCTACCTCGCCGGCGGCACCGAGCTGCTGGCGGGCGTCGTCCAGGACCCGGTCTTCGGCCCGCTCGTCGCCTTCGGCCCCGGCGGCGTCTTCGCCGAGCTGATCGGCGACGCAGCCTTCCGGATCGCGCCGCTCACCGACGTGGACGCCGAGGAGCTCGTCACCGGCGGCAAGGCCGGCAGGCTCGTGGCCGGCTTCCGCGGCAGCCCGCCGGCGGACGTCGCCGGCGCTGACCGACCTCGTCCACCGGCTCGGACGCTTGGCCGAGGACGTCCCCGAGGTGAGCGAGCTCGACCTCAACCCGGTGCTCGCCGGGCCCGACGGCTGCGTCGCGGTCGACGCACGCGTGCGCCTGCGCAGCCGCCCGAGCGAACGCGCGCTCAAGAGCTGGTAGCGATCCGGGGAAAACCGCAGCAGCTCTGCGGAAACTTCGGGGCGTCAGGGCGCCGCGCGGGGCCTAGGTTGGTGGTGAGCAACGAAAGGACACCATGAGCACCACCTCGCACACGCCTACGCTGCCGGCCGCGCGCCGCGCCAAACGAGGCTCCGACCCCGGAATGTGGGCCGTTGTCTCGCTGCTGCTCGGCCTGCTCGTCGGCGTTCTCGGCTTCGTCGCCGTGGCGATGTGGTCGGATGCGAGGGACGCGCGCCACTCGGCGAACGCCTCGCAGGCCGCCACAGCCAACGACTCGGCTTCGATGCCCGGGATGGACATGAGCGCGCAGTCCGCGGCCGCGCCCAGTGAGCTGCAAAGCTACGCGGGCGCCGCCCCGACGAACGCCGCGGCGATCGCCGCCGCGCACAAGCCGTACCCGGCTGCCTTGCCTGCGATTCCGGCAGGGCCGGTCGCGAACGTGAACCTGGCGCTGACCGACCGCGTCGTCCAGATCGCTCCGGGCGTCAAGTACAGCGCCTGGGCCTGGGCCGGTGGCGCGCCGGGGCCCGTGATCCACGTGCGGCAAGGCCAGCTCGTGAAGATCACGCTGACGAACAACGGCGCGATCCCGCACTCGGTCGACTTCCACGCCGCCCGGGTTGCCCCGGACAAGGCCTTCAGGGACGTCAATCCCGGCGAGTCGATCAGCTACACCTTCCGGGCCAACGACGCCGGCGTGTTCATGTACCACTGCGGCACCAAGCCGGTCCTGATGCACATCGCCAACGGGATGTACGGCGCGATCGTGGTCGAGCCCCGCACCGGCGTGCTCGCTCACGCCGACCGCGAGTACGTACTCGTCGCGAGCGAGTGGTACCTGGGCTCCGACGGCCTGACGAAGCCCGCGCAGTTCAATATGGCGAAGGCGCGTGTCCGGACGCCCGACTGGATGACGTTCAACGGCTACTCGGGCCAGTACGTCTCGCATCCGCTGACGGCGAACCCCGGCGAGCTCGTCCGCTTCTGGGTCGTCGACGCCGGCCCGTCGCTCGACACCGACTTCCACATCGTCGGCACGATCCTGAACACGGCCTACCCCTTCGGCTCGATGCGCGCGGCGGATGCCTTGCACAACGTGCAGACGGTCACCGTGCCCGCAGGCGGCGGCGGCGTGTTCGACGTCCGAATCGACAAGCCCGGCCTCTACCCGTTCGTCTCCCACGCGTTCGCGGCGGTCGACACCGGGCAGGTCGGCCTGCTCAACGTCGGCAACGTCAAGGGGACGATGTCGCACTAGCGGTGCAAGGATGACGGCTGTGTCCGGCGCGCAGGGCATGCAGAAGGCGTCAGCTCTCGAGGAGCTCGACGCCTTCTGGCGTGCGGCCAACTACCTGTCCGTCGGGCAGATCTATCTGCTCGACAACCCGCTCCTGCGCGAGCCGCTGCGCGACGAGCACGTGAAGCCACGGCTGCTCGGCCACTTCGGGACGGTGCCCGGGCTGAACCTGATCTGGGCGCATATGAACCGCGCAATCAGGGCGCGTGACCTCGAGGCGATCACGATCACCGGCCCTGGCCACGGCGGCCCCGGTGTTGTCGCGTGCGCCTACCTCGAGGGCACCTACAGCGAGCGCTACTCGGACATCACGCTCGACGAGGCGGGCCTGAAGAAGCTGTTTCGGCAGTTCTCGTTCCCCGGCGGAATCCCGAGCCACGCCGCGCCCGAGACGCCGGGCTCGATCCACGAGGGCGGCGAGCTCGGCTACTCGCTGGCGCACGCGTACGGAGCCGCCTTCGACAACCCGAAGCTGGTCGTCTGCTGCGTCGTCGGCGACGGCGAGGCCGAGACCGGGCCGCTTGCCGCGAGCTGGCACTCGAACAAGTTCCTCGACCCCGAGAACGACGGCGCCGTCCTGCCGGTGCTGCACCTGAACGGCTACAAGATCGCGAACCCGACCGTCCTGGCGCGGATCCCCGAGCAAGAGCTCGTCTCGCTGCTCGAGGGCTACGGCCACCGCCCGATCCTCGTCACCGGCGGCTTCGACGGCGAGGATCCACTGGCCGTCCACGAGCGCTTCGCCGCCGCCCTGGACGAGGCGCTCGACGGAATCGCCGAGTGCAAAGCGGGTCGCGGTGGGAAGTGGCCGATGATCATCCTGCGGACGCCGAAGGGCTGGACCGGGCCCAAGGAGGTAGACGGCCTGCCGGTCGAGAACACATGGCGGGCGCACCAGGTCCCGATCGCGAGCGTGCGTGGAAACCCGGAGCACCTGCGGCAGCTCGAGGAGTGGCTTCGCTCCTACCGGCCGGAGGAGCTCTTCGACGACAACGGCGCACCGCTGCCCGAGCTGCTGGAGCTGCCGCCCCGTGGCGAGCGGCGCATGAGCGCGAGCCCGCACGCGAACGGCGGCGAGCTGCTTCGTGACCTCGTGCTCCCCGACTTCCGCGACTACGCGGTCGAGGTGAAGGAGCCCGGGACGACGTTCAGCGAGGCGACGCGCGTGCTCGGTGGGTTCCTGCGTGACGTGACCTCGCGCAACCCGGACAACTTCCGCGTCTTCGGGCCCGACGAAACGGCGTCGAACCGCCTCGCCGACGTCTTCGACGCGACATCCCGCCAGTGGGAAGCCGAGACGTTGCCGACCGACGAGCACCTCGCGCCGCGGGGGCAGGTGGTCGAGGTGTTGAGCGAGCACCTCTGCCAGGGCTGGCTCGAGGGATACCTGCTCACCGGCAGGCACGGGCTCTTCAACTGCTACGAGGCCTTCATCCACATCGTCGACTCGATGTTCAACCAGCACGCGAAGTGGTTGAAGGTGACGCGGAACATCCCGTGGCGCCGCCCGATCGCGTCGCTGAACTACCTGCTCAGCTCCCACGTGTGGCGCCAGGACCACAACGGCTTCTCGCACCAGGACCCCGGCTTCATCGATCACGTCGCCAACAAGAAGGCCGAGATCATCCGGGTCTACCTGCCGCCGGACGCGAACTGCCTGCTCTCGGTGGGCGACCACTGCCTGCGCAGCCGCGACTACGTCAACGTCGTGGTCGCGGGCAAGCAGCCGGCGCTGGACTTCCTCACGATCGACGAGGCGATCGCCCACTGCACGCGCGGGGTCGGGATCTGGCAGTGGGCCTCGAACGACGGCGGCGCCGAGCCGGACGTCGTGCTCGCCTGCTGCGGCGACGTGCCGACGCTCGAGACGATCGCGGCCGCCGCGCTGCTGCGCGAGGCGCTGCCCGAGCTGAAGGTGCGCGTCGTCAACGTCGTCGACCTGATGCGGCTGCAGCCGGAGACCGAGCACCCGCACGGCCTGCCCGACAGTGAGTTCGACGCGATCTTCACCACGGACCGGCCGGTCGTCTTCGCATACCACGGCTACCCGTGGCTGATCCACCGGCTCACCTACCGCCGGCGCAACCACGCGAACCTGCACGTGCGCGGCTACAAGGAGGAGGGCACCACCACGACGCCGTTCGACATGGTGATGCTGAACGACCTCGACCGCTTCCACCTCGCGATCGACGTGCTCGACCGTGTGCCGGCGCTTGCCAACTCCTGCGGGCCGCTGCGCCAGGAGCTCGAGGACCGTCGCCTGCGCGCGCGCGCGTACACGCGTGAACACGGCGAGGACGATCCCGAGATCTCCGGCTGGACGTGGCCGGGCTGAAGATCCTCGTCGTCAACGCCGGGTCGACGAGCCTGAAGCTCTCCGTGGTCGAGGACGACTAGTCCTCGTCCGTCGCCTCGCTCGCGGACGCCCCGGACGACGTGGCCGCGGTCGCCCATCGCGTCGTGCACGGCGGCGCCCGTTTCCGTGAGCCGGTGCTGATCGACGACGACGTGCTGCGCGCGCTCGAAGGGCTCTCGGAGCTCGCGCCGCTGCACAACGTGCCCGCGCTGAAGGCGATCGGCGAAGCCCGGCGCGTGCTCCCGGACGTGCCGCACGTGGCGGTCTTCGACACGGCCTTCCACGCGACCATCCCGGAAGTCGCCTACACGTACGCCCTGCCTCGCCGGTGGCGCGAGGAGTGGGGCATCCGCCGCTACGGATTCCACGGTCTCTCCGTCGCCTGGGCGGCCGAGCGCGTACCGGTCCCGCGACTCGTCGTCTGCCATCTCGGCGGCGGCTGCTCGGTGACGGCGGTGCTGGACGGCCGCTCGGTGGACACGACCATGGGCTTCAGCCCACTCGAGGGCGTCCCGATGGCGACGCGCGCGGGGACGATCGATCCCGAGATCCTGCTCTACCTGCAGCGCCACGAGCACGCACACGACCGACGAGCTCGAGCAGGCGCTCGAGCACGAGTCGGGACTGCTCGCGCTCGGCGGCTCGGCGCGGGTCGAGGAGCTCGAGACCTCGCCCGAGCCGCGGGCGATGCTGGCGCTGTCGGTCTTCTGCTACCGCGTCGCCGGAGCGGTAGCCGCGATGACCTCCGCGCTCCGAGGGTTGGACGGGCTCGTCTTCACCGCGGGCATCGGCGAGGGCTCGGCGTTCGTGCGCGAGCAGGTCTGCGGGCGGCTGGGCTTCCTGGGCGTCGAGCTCGACCTCGAGGAGAACGGCCGTGCGCAGCCGGACGCGACGATCTCGGCAGCTGGCTCACCGGTCCAGGTCCGGGTCGTGCGGGCGCGCGAGGACATCGTCGCCGCGCGCGCGGCCCGTGAGCTGATCTAGCCCAGGGCCTGCTTCGCCAGGTGCTCGGTCAGCTCGGCGACCACGCCGGACTGCGTCACGGCTGCGATCGCGACCGGCTCGGCGTCACGGCGCTCGAGGACCAGCGTCGGGTGCCCGTTGAGGCGGTCACCCGCCGCGCGCCCGGTACGCACGACGTCGAGCTCGGCATACGGGATCTCGAGTGCGACCTGCGCCGACCCGGCGAGGCCGTCGAGGCGCAGGGAGCGCGGGAGCAGTTCCAGCTTCCCTCGTGCGAGAGGACTTTCGCCCTCGCGCCAGACGACGCCATAGGTCGTTCGCATGGCTCGAAGTGTCGGCGCCACGAGCCCTCGCGGCATCGGGGAGGCCGCGCATCGCGTTACGGAAAACCCGCAGCTACGTGAGGTCGGCGGCGGTGCCGATCGCGATCAGCGGCGCTGCCGCCGACCGGAGCCAGCGGAGGGCCGCGAGCAGCCGGGGAAGCGGCAGGCTCACGCAGCCGAGCGTGGGCCGCCCGGTGCTCACGTGGAAGAAGATCCCGGAGCCGCGGCCGGGGACGACCGGGCTCGTGTTGTAGGCGATCACGGCGAAGTGGCGGTACGCCGTCGGTGAGCGCGACAGGTCCTCGCTGGTCGTGCGGAACGGCGGCGACGAGCCGCAGCGGACGTGGCGGAAGCGGTTGTAGTACGGCGACGCCGGGTCCTCGACCCACCAGTCGCCGCACACCACCCGGCGGTAGGGGTAGCGGACTCCCGGGCTGCCCGCGACGCCGTACATCGTGCGCAGGAAGCCGAAGATCCCCGTGGGCGTGCGGCGGTCGCCCTCGTGCTTGGCCGGCGAGGTGCCGTGCTGCCCGAGCCAGGCGGTCCAGGGCCCGGTGGTCTGCCGCCAACAGGCACCGCGCTTCGTCCACAGCCGCAGCGAGCCCTGCGTGGAGGCCCGGGTGCGCGCGACGACCGTGATCAGCTGCGTCGCGGAGCCGGTCTCGAGCCGGCCGGCGAAGGTCGGCGCGCACATGGCCGAGCGCTGGTCGTGCGCCGCGGCCGAGGCGGCAACGGCGAGCGCGACGAGGGTGAGGGCGAGCAGCCTCATCGACCTGCAGACTACGGAGGATGGCCGCGCTCCTGCTCGTGGTGGTCGCGCTCCAGGCGCCGCCCTTCACGCACTCGGTCTCACGGGTGACGGCGGCCGGCCTGCCGCATTCCTGGCACCCTGGCTGCCCGGTCGCGCCCGCCTCGTTGCGGCGCCTGCGCCTCGCTTACTGGGGGTTCGACGGCCGCGTCCACACCGGCGCGCTGATCGTGAACGCGAAGGCCGTCGGCTCGCTGACGCGGGTCTTCTCGCGGCTCTACGCGGCCCGCTTCCCGATCCGGCGGCTGCGGCCGATCGACGCCTACGGCGGGAGCGACGAGCGCTCGCTCGAAGCCGACAACACCGCCGTCTTCAACTGCCGCTACGCCGTCGCGTCCGGCCCGAAGCGCTGGTCGGTGCACGCTTACGGGCTCGCGGTCGACGTCAACCCGGTCGAGAACCCGTACGTGCTGGGCGGCCGTGTCCATCCGCGTGCGGGACGTGCGTACCTCGACCGCTCGCGCTACCGCCCGGGGATGGCGATTTCCGGCGGCCTGCTCGTGCGCACCTTCGCCTCGGTCGGCTGGCAATGGGGCGGCCGCTGGACGGGCTCGCCCGACTACCAGCACTTCTCCGCGACCGGCGGCTGATGGACGTCGTCCCCTCCGGAACGCGCGACCAGCCCGCGGCCGGGCGGATCGAGGGCGCGCAGTCGGCGCGGCTCGAGCCGCTCCCGTACAACCGCGAGGCGCCGGACAAGTACCGGCTCGACCCGCACTCGGGCGAGATCCCGTTCGACTGGTCGCTGCCGGACGGCTAGGAGGGTTTGGAGCTCGCGGTCGCTCGGGACGAGCCCACGTGCCCGTACCGAAGGCAGGTCGAGGTAGGCAACGAGCAGCATCGCCTTGAGCACGCTCGCCGACGGGAAGAGCGCGGGTCGCGTGCCAGCTCCAGTGGCGGGTCGGCGTGCGAACCGCGAAGGCGATCGCGCCCTGCCGGTGCGAGGCGTAGCTGACGGCCGCGTACATCGACGGCTGCCACGGCTGCCCGGCGGCGGACGCGCTCGAGACGATCGCCGCCGCGGCGAGCAGGGCAACGAGCTTCACGCGGCGAGCCTGCCGAGGACCGTGCCGAAGAGCAGGTGCCGCCAGGTCGCCTGTGCGAACGCCCGCGGGTTCGTGAGCAGCGGCGGGATGCCGGGCTCGCCCCGGGCGGGGTGGTAGCGGTCGATCACGGCGCAGAGCGGGTAGAGCGCCAAGTGCTCCCCGAGCGCCATCGCCACCGCGAGCCGGCGCGGAGGCACGGGCACGCGCGTACGCAGCTCCTCGAACGCGAGCCCGAAGACGGCGCCGTTCGCGGCGTGCAGGGCGAAGCCGGCGAGCCGCCAGCCGGGCCCGCGCGTGACCGCCTTGCCGAGCACCGCGATGTCCGAGTAGTCGCAGCGCAGCAACCGCTGGTCGAGCGGCTCGGCGAGGCCCCACACGGTCGCGGCCACGGCTCCCGCTGCGACGGCGCGCATTCGACTCACGCGTCGAGTGCTACCCGCAGCGACGAGACGTAGTCGCGCAGCGCCGCGGGGCCATCCTCGGCGACCTCGACGGCGCGCGAGCCGACGACGATCCCGTCCGCCAGCTCGGCCGCCGCGTGCGCGTGCTCCGGGGTCGAGATGCCGAAGCCGGCGTAGAGCGGCAGCTCGGTCTGGGCTCTCGCGCGCGCGACGAGGCCGGCGAGCGCGGGGGAGAGGTCGCTCCGCGCGCCGGTCGTGCCGGTGACCGTGACGAGGTAGAGCCAGCCGTCGCTCTGCGCGGCGGCGAGTGCGAGCCGCTCGTCGGTGGAGGTCGGCGCCACGAGCTGCACTCGCCGCAGCTCGGGCCGTTCGCCGGCGGGGAGGTCGGCGACGATCATGCTCGTCGCGCCGGCCGCCTGCGCGTCGGCCGCGAAGCGCTCCCAGCCGTGCGCTTCGAGCAGCGAGGAGTACGTCATCGGGACGAGCGGGGTCTCGGGCAGCAGCTCCCGCGTCGCGGCGAGGACCTCGAGGCAGGCACCGGTGCGCATGCCCTGCCGCGAGCGCGCGCTCGGCGGCGCGGCGGATCACCGGCCCGTCGGCGAGCGGGTCGGAGAACGGGAAGCCGAGCTCGACCAGGTCGGCACCGCCCTCGACCGCGGCCTGCGCCAGGACCGGCGTCTCCGGGCCGCACATCAGGTAGATCGCGAGCGACTTCACGGCTCGCGCCGCAGCACGGCGAGGATGTGCTGGCCGCACGAGACCGCACCGGGCTCGCCGGCCAGCTCGAGCTCGACGCGCGAGACGAACGCGCGCAGCTCCGGCTCCTCGGGCTGCACGGTGGGAAGCAGGCCGGCCGCGCAGACGTCGACGACCGTCCCGTGCGGCGAGAGCAGCGACTCGAGCTCGCTCCAGCGGAAGAGCTTCATCGCCAGGTGCCCGTAGTCGGGCTCGTCGGGAAGCAGGCCGGTGCGGACGATCGTCTCGTTCTTGTCCACGCCGTCGCGGCGCACGAGGTCGAGCAGGATCGGCAGGAAGTGCGTGACGGTCCCGACGAGCGACATCACCGAGACGAGCACGTGCCCGCCCGGCCTGGTAACGCGGACGAGCTCGGCGATCCCCTCGTCCGCCCGGTCGACCACGTAGCTGAGCGGGCCGCCGAAGCAGACCGTGGCGTCGAAGCTCGCGTCGCCCCAGCGCGAGAGATCGAGCACGTCGGCGAGCTCGCGCTCGACCACGTGCTCCTCGAGGCGCTCGGCCGCGACGCGCTGCCGGTTCAGCTCGAGCTGTCCCGGTGAGAGGTCGGAGACGCTGACCTGCGCGCCGAGCCGTGCGAGCTCGATCGTGAAGCGGCCCGGCCCTGCGCCGACCTCGAGCACGCGGTCGCCGGCGCTGACGAAGCGACGGAGCCGGTCGAGGTGCACGTCGAGGCTCGGCGCGGGCGTGCGCCCGTCCTCGAAGCGCGTCCACTCGCTCTCGCCGTACTCGTCGTAGAACGAGGCGGCGCGCTCCGGGTCCCAGCCGAGCGACCCGTTCACCGCGCCGTGACCTCGGCCAGGTCCTTGTCGCCGCGGCCGGAGAGGCAGAGGAGGATCAGCTCCTCGTCGAGCTCGGCCACGCGGGCGAGCGCGTGCGCCGGCTCGAGCGCCGGCAGGATTCCCTCGGTTCGCGCGAGCCGGCGAAACGCGGCCAGCGCCTCCTCGTCGCTCGTGCCGACGTACTCGGCCCGGCCGCTGTCGCGCAGGAACGCGTGCTCGGGGCCGACGCCCGGGTAGTCGAGCCCTGCAGAGATCGAGTGGGCGTCGAGCACCTGGCCGTCCTCGTCCGCCAGCACCGACGAGCGCGAGCCGTGCAGCACCGCCGGCCGCCCGGAGCCGAGGCTCGCCGCGCCACCGGCCTCGACGCCGACCAGCCGCACCTCGGCATCGTCGACGAACCCGGCGAACAACCCGATCGCGTTCGAGCCGCCGCCGACGCAGGCGAGCGCGACCTCCGGCAGCCGCCCCTCCGCCTCGAGCAGCTGCTCGCGCGCCTCGCGTCCGATCACCGCCTGCAACTCACCCACGATCTGCGGGTACGGCTCCGGGCCGACGCAGGAGCCGATCAGGTAGTGCGTGTCCTCGACGTTCGCGATCCAGTCGCGGATCGCCTCGCTGGTCGCTTCCTTCAGCGTGCGCGTGCCGAACTCGACCGGGCGCACCTCGGCACCGAGCAGCGCCATCCGCTCGAGGTTGGGCGCCTGCCGGCGCATGTCTTCGCTGCCCATGTAGACGACGCAGTCGAGGCCGAACCGGGCGCAGACGGTCGCGGTCGCGACGCCATGCTGGCCGGCGCCGGTCTCGGCCACGATCCGGCGCTTGCCGAGCCGCAGGGCGAGCAGCGCCTGGCCGAGCGCGTTGTTCAGCTTGTGCGCGCCGGTGTGGAGCAGGTCCTCGCGCTTCAGGAAGAGCCGCTTGCCCGGCGCGAAGCGCTCGGCGAGCGTCAGCGGCGTCGGACGGCCGGCGTAGCTGCGGCCCAGCTCGTCCAGCTCGGCCTGGAACGACGGGTCCTGGCGCGCCGCCTGCCAACCGGCCTCGAGCTCGTCGAGTGCCGGGATCAGCGTCTCGGGGACGAAGCGGCCGCCGTAGTCGCCGTAAGTCAGCATCTGGCCGCCTCCACGTAGGCGCGGATGCGGTCGTGATCCTTCACGCCCGGCTCGGTCTCGAGGCTCGAGCTCGCGTCCACCGCCCAGGGCCGGACGCGCTCGATCGCCTCGCGGACGTTCTCGGGCGCGAGCCCGCCGGCGAGCACGATCCTGCCCTCGGCGGCGCTCGCCCGGTCGAGATGGCCGGGATCCTCCTCCTGCCACTGGCGATCGACCACGCGGGCCACCTCGCGACCGTGCCGCAGCAGCACCCCGTCGCGGGAGCGGTGGCCGTTCTCGCGCGCGTAGAGCTGGACGAGGTCGGCGCCGTCGTCGGTGATCTCGCCGACGTGAACCGCGACCGAGAGCATCGTCTCGGGCACCGGCAGCACCCCGGGCGCGCGCCGCGGCGTCTCGCGGGCGAGCACGAAGCCGGCCAGGTCGGCGCCAGCCTCCGCGGCGGCTGCGACGTCCTCCTCGCGCGTCAGGCCGCACACCTTCACGAGCGGGCGCGCGAGCAGCTCCTGCAGCTTCGACGCCGGATCGGCGGCCCGCATCAGCGTCGACCCGACCAGCACTGCGTCGGCGGCCGCCAGCTCAGCCTCGGCGCCGTGGGCGCGAGCGGCGATCGCGCTCTCGGCGACGACGACCCGGTCGCGTGGGGCGGACTCGACGAGCTCGAGCTGGGCCCGCCGGTCGATGGCAAAGGTGGAGAGATCGCGCGCGTTGATCCCGATCACCGCAGCGTCGAGCGCGACCGCACGTCGCAGCTCCTCGGCGTCGTGCGCCTCGACGAGCGTGTCGAGGCCGAGCTCGCGTGCGGCCGTCATCAGCTCGTGTGTCTGCGTGTCGTCGAGATCGCGCAGCAAGCAGCAGCACCGCGTCAGCACCGAGCTGCCGCAACTCCTCGAGCTCAGCCGCTCGGAGAAGAATCCCTTGGCGAGCAAGGGCAAGCTCCTGGCCGATCTCGCGGCGGCGAGATCCACGGGCGTCCCGGCGAAGCGCTCGTCGACCAGGATCGAGACCGCCGCGGCGCCGGCGCGCTCGAAGGCGGCCGCCAATGCCGCGGGATCCGCGTCCGGCCGCAGGTCGCCCGCCGAGGGCGAGCGCCGCTTGACCTCGGCGATCGCGCGGAGGCCGTCCTGGGCGAGTGCGTCGCGGAAGCGGCCCATCAGGCGCTGGCCCCCGCCGCCTGCGAAAACGCGATCAGCGCGTCGAGCCGGGCGAGCGCCGCGCCGGAATCGACCGCGTCGCGGGCGACCTCCAGCCCCTCGCGCAGGTCGGCCGCGTGGCCGGCGGCCGCGATCGCGCCGGCGGCGTTGAGCAGGATCGCCGAGCGCTTGCCGCCGTTCTCGCCGCGGAAGACGGCCCGGATCGCCTCGGCGTTGTCGCCCGGGGAGCCGCCGCGCAGCTCGGCCGGGTCGCAGCGCGGGACGCCGAGCTCGAGCGGGTCGATCGCGCGCTCGCGCACGCCGCCGTCCACGACCTCGCAGACGAGGTTCGGGCCGGCCGGCGAGAGCTCGTCGATCCCCGCCGCGCCGTGCACGACGAAGGCCCGCTGCGAGCCGAGCTGGGCAAGCACCTCCGCGATTGTGCGCACGAGCGACGGCGCGTAGACGCCGACCACCTGGGCCCGTGCTCCGGCCGGGTTCGTCAGCGGGCCGAGCACGTTGAAGACGGTACGGGCCGCGAGCTCGCGCCGGACGGGGGCCGCGTGCCGCATCGCGGGGTGGTGCGTCGGCGCGAACAGGAAGCCGAAGCCGAGCTCGTCGATCGAGCGCTCGATCTCCGCACGCGGCAGCTCGAGCCGGAAGCCGAGCGCCTCGAGCACGTCCGCCGAGCCCGACGCCGACGAGACTGCGCGGTTTCCGTGCTTGGCCACGCCGGCGCCGGCCGCGGCGGCGACAAGTGCCGCCGCCGTCGAGATGTTGATCGTGCGCGCCGCGTCGCCGCCCGTGCCCGCCGTGTCGACGAGGTCCTCGCGCTTCGGATTGACCTGCAGCACGTGGGCCCGCATCGCCTCGGCGCAGCCAGCGATCTCGTCGGCCGTCTCGCCCTTCAGCCGCAGCGCCACGAGGAAGCCGCCGATCTGGGCCGGCGTCGCCTCGCCCTCCATGATCTCGTTCATCACCGCCCGCGCCTCCTCGCGCGAGAGATCGTGGCCGTCGAGCAGCCGGGCGAGTGCCTGCTGCACCGTCATCGCGTGCCCTCCAGGAAGTTGCGGGCGAGGTCGGGCCCGAGTGGGGTCAGCACCGACTCGGGATGGAACTGGAAGCCGTCGACGGGGAGCTCGCGATGGCGGACGGCCATCACCTCGCCCTCGGCGCAGCGCGCGGAGACCTCGAGCGCGTCCGGGATGGCAGTGGCCGCGAGCGAGTGGTAGCGGCCGGCCTCGAAGCGCTCGGGCAGGCCCTGGAAGAGCCCTCTCCCGTCGTGGTCGATCTCGCTCGGCTTGCCGTGGACGAGCCGCTTCGCCTGGCCGACCTCGCCGCCGAAGGCCTCGACGATCACCTGGTGGCCGAGGCAGACGCCCAGCGTCGGCACGCTCGGGCCAAGCCGCCGGACGATCTCGACCGAGGCGCCGGCATCCTCGGGCCGGCCGGGGCCGGGGGAGACGACGAGGTGCGACGGCGCGAGCCTCTCGGCCTCGTCGGCATCGATCGCGTCGTTGCGGCGGACGACGACCTCCGCGCCGAGCTCCCCGAACAGGTGCGCGAGGTTGTAGGTGAAGGAGTCGTAGTTGTCGATCAGGAGGATCATCCTCGCGCCTCCGCCAGCTCGATCGCCATCTCGAGCGCGGCCAGCTTGCGCAGGCACTCGTCGTGCTCGGCGGCCGGGTCGGAGTCGGCGACGATCCCGGCACCGGCCTGCAGCAGCGCGACCCCGTCGTGCAGGACGACCGTGCGGATCGCGATGCACGCGTCGAGCGCTTCGCCCGGGAGCGCGTAGAGCAGCGCGCCGGCGTACGGCCCACGCCGGTACTGCTCCAGCTCGGCGATCAGCTGCATCGCCCGCACCTTCGGCGCGCCCGAGACCGTCCCGGCCGGGAAGCAGGCGCGCAGCAGGTCGAAGTGCGAGACCTCCGGCTCGAGCTCGCCGACGACCTCGGAGACCAGGTGCGTCACGTGCGAGAAGCGCTCCGGCTCGAGGAAGCGCGCCACGCGCACCGTGCCCGGCCGGCAGGCGCGCGAGAGGTCGTTCCGGCCGAGGTCGACGAGCATCACGTGCTCGGCGCGGTCCTTTTCGGACGAAAGCAGCCGCTCCGCATCGCCGTCGCCGGGCCGCGTCGTCCCCGCGATCGGGTTCAGCGACGCGCGGCGGCCTTCGGCCTTGACCAGCGTCTCGGGCGAGGAGCCGACCAGTGCCAAGCCGTCGAGCTCCAGCAGGAACAGATAGGGCGACGGGTTGACCCGGCGCAGCGAGCGGTAGAGCTCGAGTGCGCTGGCCGAGGTCGGCCGCTCGGCCCGCTGCGAGAGCACTACCTGGAAGGCGTCTCCGGCGCGGATGTGCTCCTTCGCCTTGACGACCGCGCGCTCGTACTGGTGGCGCGAAGGCAGCCGGCGGGTTGAGCCCGACCGCGTGCGCGAGCCCGGCTCGGCCGAAGGCTGCGGACCCTCGAGCAGCTCCGAGACGACGGCTGCGTCGCCGCAGAGCACCTCCGCCATCCCGAGGCCGTGGTCGAAGCGGACGAGCATGTCGGCGATCACGAAGCGGCTCTCGGGCAGGTCGCGTCCCTCGTCCGGCACCGGCACGGTCGGCTCGAGGGACGCCGCATGCTCGTAGCCGAGGTAGCCGACGACCGGCTGCCCGCACGCCTCCGCCTCGTCGAACGAGACCAGGCGCGAGCCGCAGCCGACGAACGAGTGGCGCCCGAGCCGGCCCTTCTCGACCGACTCGAGCAGGAAGCTCGCACTCCCGCCCTGGCGCAGCCGGAGGTAGGCCCCGAGCGGGGTGAGCAGGTCGGTTGAGATGACGGTGAGTGCGTTCATGGCAAACAAAAAGACCCTCCATGCGGAAGGTCTACGAGCGGAACGGGCTGTGGGCCTAGGGTCAGTTCAGGCGTCGCTCCCGCTCCGCTCGTGCGGCCAGGCCCAGCCCCAGGTGCGCGGTGCGAGAGTCATCGCTCCCAAAGTAGACGCACCCGGGGCCGGGCGTCAAGCGTCAGGTGTGCGCCGGCTCGGTCTCGAGCAGCTCCTCGAACAGCGCGCGGTAGTGGACCATCGCCGTGCGCAAATCCTCGGTCGAGGCGCTGCCGCGCTCGTTCGCGATCGAGATCCCGTGGGCGGCCCGGTAGTTCGAGATCACCTCGGGATGGTCGACCGAGAGGTCCGATGCACGCTGGTCGAAGTCCTCGACGGGATAGCCGCGGTCGCGCATCACCTGCTGGATCAGGCGGTCGGCGTCGGTAACGGCGCCTTCCGGGTCGTCCACGAACTTCGCCTGGGTGTTGTGCCATTCGCTCGCGTACCGGTCGCGGGCGTCCTGCTCCAGCGGCCGAACCTCGAGCTCTTCGCGCCGCTTCTGCCGCTCGGCCAGGTCGGACTCGGCCTCGCGCCGGCTCGGCGCGTCGGCGACGGTGCGGTCGTACTCGCTGCCGAAGCGATCCTGTAGCCCCTTGCGGCGCCGGTTGTTGTAGGCGCTCCACGCGATCGCGGCCAGGACTACGACGGCGGCGATCGCAATCACGATCCATCCCCACGTGGGCACGTCTTGCTCCTTTCGTCGGTCTGCTGTCGCTTCCCGGCTACAGGAACGGCAAACGGCCACATAGGCTCCACGCGTGGCAGTTCCAGAGCTCCTGCGCAAGCTCCTGACCGCACCCGGCCCCTCCGGCTACGAGACTGCCGCCGCGGCGGTCTGGCGCGAGGCCGCCGGAGGCTTCGCCACGGTGACGAGCGACGCGATGGGCTCGTCGGTCGCGCGCGTGCCCGGCACGAGCGACGGTCCGCTGCTCGTCGTCCTCGGCCACATCGACGAGATCGGCCTGATGGTGACGCACGTCGACGACGAGGGCTTCGTCTTCTTCCTGACAGTCGGTGGCACCAGGATGGACGTCCTCCACGGCCAGCGCGTCGAGGTGGCCACGAAGGGCGGGGCGGTCCCCGGCGTGATCGGGCGCAAGGGGGGAAAGCGCTTGAAGCCCGGCGAGAAGCCGGAACCGCTCGAGCTCGAGGACCTGCACATCGACATCGGCGCGCACGACCGCGACGACGCGCTCGGCCGCCTGCAGATCGGCGACGTCGCCGTGCTCGCGACGGAGCCAGCCGAGCTCGTCGGTGGGCGGCTGGCCTCGCGCTCGCTCGACAACCGGCTCGGCGCCTACGTCGCGCTCGAGGCCGCGCGCAAGGTCGCCGAGGCCGGCGGCGCTCCGGGTGACGTGGCGGCGGTCGCGGCTGTGCAGGAGGAGGTCGGCGACTTCGGCGGCGCGCGCACCAGCGTCTTCGCGCTCGACCCGAAGGTCGCGCTCGCCGTGGACGTGACCGGCGCCACCGACATCCCGGACGGCGATCCGAAGCTCGACGGCGAGGCGAAGCTCGGCGGCGGCCCGATCGTTAACCGCGGCTCGACGATCAACCCGAAGGTCTTCGAGCTGCTCGTCGAGACGGCCGAGGCGGAGGGAATCGGCTACACGGTCAACGTCTCGGCCGGCGACACGCACACCGACATGGATGCCGCCTACGCGAGCCGCGCCGGGGTCGCGACGGGCCTGATCTCGCTCGCCACGCGGTACATCCACACGCCCGGCGAGGTCGTCTCGCTGGATGATGTCGAGGCCACGATCCGGCTCGTCGCGGCCTTCGCACAGCGGCTCGAGCCCGGCCTCGACTTCACTCGCTAGGGTTTTTCCGATGTCCCGTTCCGTGATCGTCTCCGCTGTCCGCACGCCGTTCGGCAAGCTGGGCGGCGCCCTGGCCGGTTACGAGGCGACCGAGCTCGGCGCGATCGTGATCCGCGGCGCGCTCGACCGCGCCGGGGTCGAGGACGAGGAGGTCGAGTACGCGGTCATGGGCCAGGTACTGCAGGGCGGCGTGGGCCAGGCGCCCTCGCGCCAGGCAACGGTCGGCGCGGGGCTGCCGGTCGAGCTGCCCTCGGACACGATCAACAAGGTCTGCGCGTCCTCGCTCCGCGCGGTCGAGATCGCCGACCAGATGATCCGCGCCGGAGACGTCCAGGTCGTGGTCGCGGGCGGGATGGAGTCGATGTCGAACGCGCCGTACATCCTCAAGAAGGCGCGCTTCGGCTACCGGCTCGGCGACGGCACGCTGATCGACCTGATGACCCACGACGGACTGACCTCGACGTTCGACAGCAAGCACATGGTCGAGCAGGCGTCGTTCGTCGCGCGGGAGCTCGGCATCTCGCGCGAGGAACAGGACGAATGGGCGCTGCGCTCGCACGAGCGCGCGGTGAAGGCGATCGACGAGGGCCGCTTCGAGTCCGAGATCGTGCCGGTTGGCGACTTCGCCGTCGACGAGGGGCCGCGGCGCGACACCTCGCTCGAGAAGCTCGCGAGGCTGAAGCCCGTCTTCGACCCCGAAGGCACGACCACCGCCGGCAACGCGCCCGGCGTCAATGACGGCGCGGCCGCACTCGTCGTCACGAGCGAGGAGTTCGCCGAGAAGCGCGGGCTCGAGGTGCTGGCGACGATCGTCGCGCAGGGCTATGTCGCCGACGAGTTCGCCTACCTGGCCCGCACGCCCGCCAAGGCCGGAGCGATCGCGCTCGAGAAGGCGGGCAAGACGATCGACGACGTCGAGCGGGTCGAGCTGAACGAGGCCTTCTCGTCGGTCGTGCTCAACTCGGCGAAGCTGCTCGGCGCCGACCCGGAGACGGTGAACGTGAACGGCGGCGCGGTCGCGCTGGGCCATCCGATCGGCGCCTCCGGCGCGCGCATCCTGGCGACGATGATCCACGAGCTGAACCGCAACGGCGGCGGCCTCGGCCTCGCCGCGATCTGCTCCGGCGGCGGCCAGGGCGACGCGCTGCTCCTGGAGGTCTAGTGCGGTTCGAGCATGTGCTCGTCGTCGGCGCCGGCCAGATGGGCGGCGGGATCGCACAGGTGATGGCCGCCTCAGGGCGGCGGGTCTCGCTCTACGACGCCGCGCCCGGCGCCGTCGATCGGGGGCTCGACGCGATGCGCAAGAGCCTGGCCAAGCTCGCCGAGAAGGGCGGCCCCGCCCCGGACGAGGTGCTCGCGCGGGTCACGCCGGTGGACGAGCTCGTGCCTGCCGACTTGATGGTCGAGGCGGTGGTCGAGGACGCGGCGGTCAAGGAGGACGTCTTCCGGCGCGCCGACCAGACGCTGCCGCCGGAGGCCGTGCTCGCCTCGAACACGTCCTCCATTCCGATCTCGACCCTGGCCGCGTCGACGCGGCGGCCCGACCGCGTGATCGGCATGCACTTCTTCAACCCCGTCCCGGTGCTAAAGCTCGTCGAGGTCGTTCGCGGCAAGGAGACCTCGGACGAGACGGCCGAGTCGATCACCGAGCTCGCGGTCGAGCTCGGGAAGACGCCGGCGGTCGCGAACGACTTCCCCGGCTTCGTCTCGAACCGGATCCTGATGCCCTTCATCAACGAAGCTGTCTGGGCGCTGCACGACGGTGTCGCCGAGGCGGAGGCGATCGACACGATCGCCAAGCTTGGCTTCGCGCACCCGCTGGGACCGCTCGCGCTCGCCGACCTGATCGGCCTCGACACCTGCGTCGCGATCATGGAAGTCCTCCGCGACGGCCTCGACAACGACCGTTACGAGCCCTGCCCGCTGCTCACAGAGTTGGTAAGTGCAGGCAAATTGGGCCGCAAGTCTGGCACCGGTTTCTACATCTATTCGTAGACAACGGCTGAAAAGTCGAGCCGGAACCCCCGAGGAGGTCGGACTTGCGCCTCTTGCTGGTCGACGACGACAACGCACTTCGCGCACTGCTTCGCACGACGTTCGAGGCTGTCGACGTGGAAGTCGACGAGGCCGCCAACGCCGTCGAGGCCCAGGAGCGGATCAACACCGCGCGCCCGGACGCGATCGTGATGGACGTCGTCATGCCTGGTCTCAACGGCACGGCGCTGTGCGCTCTGCTGAAGGCCGCGCCTCGAACGCGCGACATCCCGATCGTGCTGCTGACCGGCTCGGACGTCGCGACCGAGGCGACGGCGCGCGAGGTCGGCGCCGACGCCCTGCTGCTGAAGCCCTTCAGCCCGCTCGAGCTGCTCGCCGTGGTCGAGCGGGTCGCGGCGGGCCTGCACGCGACTCCGTTCCGTGCGACCGGCAAGCGAAAGCCCGACGAACAGCACCTGCTCTACGCCCGCGACCTTCGGCGCCTGCTCGAGGTCGAGCGCGGCCAGCGGCGGCTGCTGGAGAACGCCTACCACGAGACGGTGACCGCGCTCGCCAGTGCGCTCGAGTCGAAGGATCACGGGACCGGCGAGCACTCACAGCGCGTGCATCGCTATGCGGTCGAGCTGGCCAAGGTCGTGGCGCCCGAGGTCGTCGAGGACGAATCCGTCGCCTACGGCTTCATGCTCCACGACGTCGGCAAGATCGGGATTCCCGACCGGATCCTGCAGAAGCCGGGGCCGCTGACCTCCACCGAGCGCCGGCTGATGGAGACCCACACGGTGCTCGGCGAGCAGCTCCTGCGCGGCGTCTCCTTCCTGCGCGGCTCGGGGCTCGAGGTCGTTCGCTCGCATCACGAGCGCTGGGACGGCCGCGGCTACCCGGACGGGTGTTCGGGCGAGGAGATCCCGCCCGCGGCCCGGATCTTCGCCGTCGCCGACGCGCTCGACGCGATGACGAGCGACCGGCCGTACCGCCGCGCGATGAGCTGGGCTGCCGCCGGCCGCGAGCTCGAGCTGCAGGCGGGGCGGCAGTTCGACCCGGCCGTGGTCGAGGCGTTCCGGTCGCGCGAGCGCTCGCTGCGCCGCATCCGGCGCCAGCTCGAAGAAGCGGCGCTCGTCGCCTAGGCCGACGAGGTCGGCGGCGGCGGCAGGACGAGCGCGCTCGTCTCGGCCTGGTGCCAGAGCACGATCTTCCCCTTCACCACGCGGAAGATCGCCGTCGCGAGATCGCCGGGCCCGTCGCAGCGGCTGTGCTGCCGGTCGCCGAGCCTGAAGGTCGCCCGCACCGTCTGGCCGTGGCTCTTGATCTTGACGATCTGCCCGGAGCAGGGCAGCGACGAGTTCCAGGCCTCCGCTTCGGCGTGCGTGCGCAGCCGGATGACGGTCGGGCCCTGCACGACCTCGGCGCCCGGCGCGAACAGGTCGGCAGCGCGCTTGTTGTCCTCCGCGTTCAGGGCCTGGCTCCAGGCACGGACGACGCTCTGGGTCGAGGGCTGGCCTCCGCCGCAACCGGCGGCGAGCACGAGCGCAATCATCAGCAGGCCGGCTCTCAGGCGAGTGCCTCTCGCACGAGCGACTGGAAATGGGCCAGCAGCTTCTCGCTCTCGGGCAAGAGACGGCCCTCGTCGAGCAGCCCGGAGCGGACGCCTGCCTGGACCGACTCGACGAGCGCGCGGTCCTCGAGCCCGACCTGGTCGTCGAAGGCGAGCAGCTCCTCGACCTCCGCGTCCGTGACCTCCTCGGGGAAGAAGTAGTCGAGGAAGCCCCTTGTCCGCTCGGCGCCGAGCGGCGCGACAGGCCCGGCCGCGAGGTTCGGGGGGCCGGGCAGCGCGTAGACCTTCGTCGCCGGCCAGAGCCAGTGGAACTGTCCTTCGACGGGCCCGCCGCCGTTGCGGCTGGGGCCGAACTGGCTCGAGCCGAGCGCGTGGGTCTCGAGCTTGTATGCGCCGGGCGAGACGTCGACGACTTGGCTGAAGCCGGGGTGCGCCACGGCGCAGTGGTAGCACTCGAGGTAGTTCTCGACGGCGATCTTCCAGTTACAGGCGAGCTCGAACTCGGAGCGGCGGCGGACGCGCAGCAGGTCGAGCTCGATCCCGCCACTCGCCAGCAGCTCCGGCAGCGGGCCAAGGGTGTCCGCCAGTGGCGGCGGCTCGGCCTCGGGGTGGACGAACAGCAGCGGCCCCCAGGCTTCGACCGCCAGCTCGCGCAGGCAGATGCCGTCGAGCTCGAGCTCCGGGCCGCGTGGTGCCGAGCGCAGCCGGCCGTCGAGCTCGTAGGTCCAGGCGTGGTAGGGGCACTGCAGCGTCGCGCGGTTGCCTCGGCCCTGCGCGACGAGCGAGCCGCGGTGGCGGCAGACGTTCAACAGGGCGTGCAGCTCGCCGTCGCGATCGCGCGTGACCACGACGGGCACATCGCCGACGCTACAGGTGAAGAAGTCACCCGCTTCGGCGGCGTGCTCGGCCGGACCGGCGTACTGCCAGCCGTGCCTGAAGATCCGCTCCTGCTCCCGTCGCAGCTGCTCGGTGTCCGAGTACCAGCTCCACGGCAGCGTGCCCTGCGCAGTCCCGGAAGCCAAACCGGCCACGACTATACTCGCGGCCCGATGGACTTCGAGCTTTCCGCCGACCAGCGGGAGATCCAGGCGCTGGCGCGGGAGTTCGCGCAGGCGGAGATCGAGCCGAACGCCGCCGAGTGGGACCGGGGACACGGCTTCCCGCGCGAGCTCTTCGGCAAGCTGGCCGAGCTCGGCTTCATGGGCGTCTGCATCCCGGAGGAGTACGGCGGCGCCGGTGCGGACTTCCTCTCGTACATCCTCGTGCTGGAGGAGCTCTCGCGCGCGGACGCGGGCGTGGGGGTGACAGTCGCAGTGCACACGAGCGCGGTCACGCTGCCGATCCTCGGTTTCGGCAGCGACGAGCAGCGCAGCCGCTTCGTGCCCCCGCTCGCGCGCGGCGAGGCGATCGGCGCGTTCGCGCTGACCGAGCCCGAGGCCGGTTCGGATGCCGGCTCGCTGCGCACGGCCGCGGTCGCGGACGGCGAGGGCTGGACGATCACCGGGACGAAGCAGTGGATCACGAATGGCGGCTTCGGCGGCACCGTGCTGCTGTTCGCGCGCACCGACCAGGACACGCCCGGCGCGAAGGGCATCTCCGCGTTTGTGCTCGACGGCGACCAGGTCCGCGTCACGCGCGAGGAAGAGAAGCTCGGCCTCAACTCGTCGTCCACGGTCGACCTTGCGATCGAGGGCGCGCAGGTCGGGCGCGACCGGCTGCTACACGAGGAGGGCAAGGGTTTCAACGTCGCCATGTCGACGCTCGACGGCGGGCGGATCGGGATCGCCGCGCAGGCGCTCGGGATCGCCCAGGCCGCCTACGACGTGGCACGCGAGTACGCGCTCGAGCGGCGCCAGTTCGGCAAGCGGATCGGCGAGTTCCAGGCGATCCAGTGGAAGCTCGCCGACATGGCGACGGAGATCGACGCGGCGCGGCTGCTCGTCTACCGCGCGGCCTGGCTGAAGCAGGAGGGCAGGCCGCACACCGAGGCGGGCGCGAAGGCGAAGCTGTTCGCCTCCGAGCTCGCGCGGCGGCAGACGGCGGAGGCGATCCAGGTGCTCGGCGGCTACGGCTACACGAAGGAGTTCCCGGTCGAGCGCTACTACCGCGACGCGAAGATCACGGAGATCTACGAAGGCACGAGCGAGATCCAGCGGCTCGTGATCGCCCGCTCGATCCTCGGCCTCCGCGAGCGCGAGCTCGCACAAGGATGAGCTCCCGCAAGCCCGACGAGCCGGTCCGGCTGACGAAGATCTACACGCGCGGTGGTGACAAGGGCGAGACGAGCCTGGGCGACGGCTCGCGCGTCTCGAAGCTCGATCCGCTCGTGCGCGCCTACGGGGCCGTCGACGAGCTCAACTCCGTCGTCGGCCTGGCCCGGGCGGCGGCGGACGACCCGCGGCTCGAGCGCGTCCAGAACGAGCTTTTCGACCTCGGCGCCGACCTCTCGGTCCCGTACGAGGAGGGTGACGGGAAGTTGCGGGTGACCCAGGCGCAGATCGACGCACTGGAAGGAGACTGTGACGAGGCGAACAAGCCCCTCGAGCCGCTGAAGAGCTTCGTGCTTCCCGGCGGCAGCGAGGCTGCCGCTCGCCTGCACGTCGCGCGCGCCGTCTGCCGCCGGGCCGAGAGCGTCGCGCTCTGGGCTGCCGAGGAGCGGCCGGTGAACCCGCTCGCGCTCGTCTACCTGAATCGCCTCTCGGATCTGCTCTTCATCCTCGCCCGCGCGGCGAACGTCGGTTCCGAGCCGCTGTGGCGGCCGGGCGCCTAGCGGATCTACGGCAGTGGGACGACGACGATCGACCTGTTGGCGAAGGTCCCGGTACCGCCCGTCACGTCGTACTTGGCGGTGAAGGTCGTGCTTCCCGGGGTCAGCCCCGTCACATAGAAGGTCGCAGTCCCCTGGACAGCGATGGCTCCCTGGGAGCCGCCGCGTAGCACCGAGAACGCCTGCGCGTCGGAAGCCGCGCGCACCGTCGCGCCCGAGATCGCGAAGCCCATGTTGTTCTGGCTGCCGCTGACGTTGTTCGACTCGAACGCCGTGACCGTGACCATCGCGTTGCCCGAGGCCGGGATGGTCACCGTGACCGCCGGGCCGACAGTCGTCAGGTTCGCGTACGTCACGCTCGTGGTCGTCTCCGAGGCCGCGACCGTGGCTCCCAGGACGCCTGAGATCCCAGTCGCGCCCTTCGCGCCGGTTGCGCCCTTCGTGCCTGTCGTGCCCTTGGCACCGGTGACGCCCTTCGAACCCGTGGCTCCCTTGGAGCCTGTGACGCCCTTCGCGCCGGTCGCGCCCTTGGCGCCGGTCGGGCCTTTTGCGCCCGCCGGGCCCGCATTTCCCTGGGTCCCCGTGGCGCCCTTCGCGCCGGTCGCGCCCTTGAGACCCGTGGGGCCCTTGGCGCCGGCCGGTCCCTGAACGCCCGTGGCTCCCTTCGCACCAGTCACGCCCTTGGTACCAGTGACGCCCTTGGCACCGGTGACACCCTTGGCGCCGGTCGGGCCCTTCGCGCCGGCGGGTCCCTGAGCGCCGGTCGCGCCCTTTGCTCCGGTGACACCCTTGGCTCCGGTGACACCCTTGGCTCCCGTCACGCCTTTGGCACCGGTGGCACCCTTGGACCCGGTCACGCCCTTGGCGCCGGTAACACCCTTCGCGCCAGTAACACCCTTGGCACCGGTGACGCCCTTTGCTCCAGTCGTGCCCTTCGCGCCAGTTGCGCCCTTGGCGCCGGTCACGCCCTTGGCCCCGGTGATTCCCTTGGCTCCCGTGGCCCCCTTCGAGCCGGTGACGCCCTTCGCGCCGGTCAATCCCTTCGCGCCGGTTGCGCCCTTGGCACCGGTCGGCCCCTGCGCACCCGCGGGTCCGGCGGAGCCCTGCGCGCCTGTCGCGCCCTTTGCACCGGTCGCCCCCTTCGCGCCCGTGGCGCCCTTCGAGCCAGTGGCGCCCTTGCTTCCCGTGGTTCCTTTGGCGCCCGTCGTCCCCTTCGCGCCGGTCGCGCCCTTGCTTCCGGTTGCACCCTTTGCACCGGTAGCGCCCTTGGAGCCGGTGACACCCTGGGCTCCGGTTACGCCTTTGGCACCCGTCGGTCCCTGAGCGCCTGGCGGTCCGGCGATGCCCTGTGCGCCCGTAGCGCCCGTCGAACCCGTCGAGCCGGTGGCGCCCTTCGAGCCGGTCGATCCCTTGCTACCTGTTGCGCCCTTGCTTCCGGTGGCACCCTTGGCACCGGTTGCGCCCTTGGCGCCGGTCGATCCCTTCGAGCCGGTCGCGCCCTTAGCTCCGGTGACGCCTATGGCGCCGGTCGGTCCCTGAGCACCTGCCGGTCCGGCGACGCCCTGCGCGCCAGTCGCGCCCTTGACGCCAGTGGATCCCCTCGCGCCGGTCGCACCCTTGCTGCCGGTCACACCGGTGGCGCCGGTGACGCCTTTCGACCCAGTGACGCCCTTCGAGCCGGTGACGCCCCTTGAACCGGTAGCGCCCTTGAAGCCGGTGACGCCCTTCGAGCCGGTGACACCCTTGGCTCCGGTCACGCCTTTGGCCCCGGTCGGGCCCTGCGCACCTGCCGGCCCGGCGACGCCCTGCGGGCCGGTCGCTCCCTTCGAGCCCGTCGCGCCCTTCGAGCCGGTGGCGCCCTTCGCGCCGGTCGATCCCTTGCTACCGGTTGCGCCCTTGGCACCAGTCGTGCCCTTCGAGCCCGTCACGCCCTTGCTTCCGGTGGCACCGACCGCCGCGGCCGTGCCGGGAATCCCCTGTACGCCGGTCGCGCCCTTGGCGCCGGTCGCGCCGGCGGGGCCGGTGGGGCCGGAGATGCCGGCGGGGCCGGCGGGGCCGTTCAGGCCTGGAGCCCCGGCTTCGCCGCTCGGGCCCTGCGGGCCCCTCGCGCCGTGCTTGGAGTTCCCGAAGCCCTGACGCGCAGAGTCGTCCTTCGAGACGGGCTCGCTGGAAGTCTTCTCGTCACCGGCCGACGCGGCGGAGCCGGCCCCGGAGCTCGTCGAGCCCTGGCCCGAGCCGCCACTGCCGCCTGAGCCGCTCGAGGCCGAGCCGCCCGTGTCCTGGCCGTGCTGGAGCACGACGGCCGAGAGCGGCGCGCCGTTCCTGGCCGAGCTGCCGGCCTGGGACGGTGCGACCTCGCTGCGAAAGACGAGTGCGCCCGAGGCGACTGCCACCGCCACCGGGATCAACGCCAACGGCATGCCGACCGGCCGTCCGAAAATGCGGAAGGTTCGTCTACCGCGCACAGGGTTGCGCTCGCTCGCCACGGCCTCTACATCGGAGCCGGAAGGGTGGAAACCGGCAGCGTCCGGTGTGAGAACGGTATGAGCGCCCGGAGCATCACTGCATCGAGGGACGGCGCGAAGCTCAGGCGGCGATCTCTTGCGGCGAGCGCCCGAGCTCGGAGAGCGAGAGCGGGAACTCGACGTGCACAGTCGTGCCGACGTCGATGGCGCTTTCCAGCCGGATCCGTCCACCGTGGCGCTCGACGATCGTCTTGGCGATCGCGAGACCGAGCCCCGTTCCGGGGATCGCGTTCTCTGAAGCGCGCGAGCTCCGGAAGAAGCGCTCGAAGAGCTGATCCTGCTCGTCCTCGGCGAGCCCCATACCGGTGTCGCTCACCTCGATCACCGCGACGCCGTCGACAGCCTGGAGCGAGACCTCCACGCTTCCGCCGAAGGGCGTGAACTTGAGTGCGTTGGAGACAAGGTTGTCGAGCACCTGCGCGAGTCGCGCCGGGTCGCCCTGGAGCTGCACCGGCAGTTCCTGCGCGCTGGACGTCAGCTCGATCTCCTTGGCGGCGGCCGTTGGCTGCGCGGCCTCGACGCAGTCGGCCACGAGCGTCTCGAGGGCGACCGGCCGCAGCTCGAAGTTGAGCTTGCCCGCATCGACCTGCGCCAGGAACAACAGGTCGTTGACGAGGTCGAGCAGCCGCTCGGAGTTCCGGTCGACGACCCCGATGTAGCGCAGCTGCTCCTCATCGAGCCGAGCGTCGTCCCGCAGGAGCTCGAGGTAGCCGCGGATCGAGGTCAGCGGCGTGCGCAGCTCGTGCGAGACGAGTGAGATGAACTCGTCCTTCAGCCGGTCGAGCTCGCGCAGCCGCTCGTTCTGCGCCGCGAGCAGCTCCTGCGCGGCCTCGGCCTCGGCGCGGGCCGCGCGCTCGGCGACGAGCAGGAAGCCGCGCTCCTCGGCATCCTCGCGCAGGCGCCGGTTCTGCGCTGCCAGCTGCCTGGTGACCCGGTGCAGGATCGGGAAGAGCGAGATGTAGAGCGCCAGCAGCGCGAGCGTCAGAATTAGCGCGAGCCGGCCGCGCGCGTCGTCGATGCTGACCGCGACGGCGCTGTAGTCCTGGTCGAGCGCGACCGCGCCGATCGCGTGCGAGCTGCCCTTCAGCCGCACGGGCACGAGTACGCGCAAGATCTTCAGGTTCCGTTGCCCGCGCCAGGTGTCGGCGCGCGTGACGTGCCGTCTGACCGAGCCGGCCAGTACCGGCCGCAGCTCGGCGGGAGGCTGAGCCTTCTTCCCGATCAGGCGGTGGTCGGCCGCGTAGGTGATCGTGCCGTTCGGGCTCAGCAGCCGCCCGCCGACGACGCCGGCGGTGAGGATGCCGTGGCGGAAGAGCTGGTCGAGCGTCGCCCGCCTGGCCGGCGACACCGGGGCATTGAAGTCCGAGGGACGGAGCTGGGAGTCGAGGTTCGACGAGACGATCGCGCGGCCCTGGCTCTCGACCGTGCGCTCGGCGCGGTTGGCCACCTCCTGGTTGACGAGCCAGGCGATCGCGAGCCCGGCGGCCAGCAGCACCGCGCCCGCGTAGAGCGCGAAGCGCAGCAACAGCCGAGGCTGGTGCTCGTCGGCGCCTGACGGCGCCGGGGTTTGGTGGGAGGCAGGGGGATCTACCATCGTGTTCGCGGGTGAGGGAATCGGCAGAGCGCTGCGTTCTCCGTACGGTTTTGTGCTTTTCAACCAATGACCCAAATGGGTAAATCCCCCGTCCGGGTGAGCGATCTCGCTCGATTCGGGGCTACGGGCTCCGCCCCGGCCCGGTCAAACGGGCACAATCCGGGAGATGGCGACGACCGAGGACAAGCGCGAGCTCGGCCGGGACGACGAGTGGAAGCGCGAGCTGTACGAAGCCGCGCCCGAGCGGCAGGGCGAGCTCTTCAGCACGATCTCCGGGATCGAAAACGAGCCGCTCTACACGCCTGAGCGCGTCGCGCTCGACTACGACCGCGACCTCGGCTACCCCGGCGCGTACCCGTTCACGCGCGGCGTCTACCCGTCGATGTACCGCGGCCGGCTCTGGACGATGCGCCAGTTCGCCGGCTTCGGCACCGCCGAGGAGACGAACGAGCGCTTCCGCTACCTGCTCGACCATGGCCAGACCGGCCTCTCGACCGCCTTCGACATGCCGACGCTGATGGGCTACGACTCCGACCACGCGCGGTCGCTCGGCGAGGTTGGGCGCGAAGGCGTCGCGGTCGACTCGCTCGCCGACGCCGAGACGCTCTTCCAGGGCATCCCGCTCGGCGAGGTCTCGACCTCGATGACGATCAACGGCCCGGCGGCGATGCTGCTCGCCTTCTACGTCTGCGTCGCCGAGCAGCAGGACGTCGAGCGGGCCGAGCTGCGCGGGACGATCCAGACGGACATCCTCAAGGAGTACATCGCCCAGAAGGAATGGATCTTCCCGCCCGAGCCGTCGATGCGGCTCGTCACGGACATGGTCGAGTTCTGCGCGAGCGACATGCCGCGCTGGCACCCGATCTCGATCTCCGGCTACCACATCCGCGAGGCCGGCTCGAACGCCGTCCAGGAGCTCGCCTTCACGCTCGCCAACGGCTTCGCCTACGTCGACGCCGCGATCGAGCGCGGGCTCGCCGTGGACGAGTTCGCGCCGCGGCTGAGCTTCTTCTTCAACGCGCACCTCGACTTCTTCGAGGAAATCGCCAAGTACCGCGCGGCCCGGCGGATCTGGGCCCGCGAGCTGCGCGAGCGCTACGGCGCGAAGAACCCACGCTCATGGCTGATGCGCTTCCACACGCAGACCGCCGGCGTCTCGCTGACCGCCCAGCAGCCCGAGGTGAACATCGTCCGCACCGCGCTCGAGGCGCTCGCTGCCGTGCTCGGCGGCACGCAGTCGCTGCACACGAACTCCTTCGACGAGGCGCTCGCGCTGCCGACCGAGGACGCTGTCCGGATCGCGCTGCGCACGCAGCAGGTGATCGCGCACGAGACCGGCGTCGTGAACACGATCGACCCGCTCGGCGGCTCCTACTACCTCGAGGACCTGACCAACCGGCTCGAGGCCGAGGCCTACGACTACTTCTCGCGGATCGAGAAGCTCGGCGGCGTGATCCCGGCGATCGAGGAGAACTTCCAGCAGCGCGAGATCGCCGAGGCGTCGTTCCGCTACCAGGCCGAGGTCGAGGCGAAGCAGCGGATCGTCGTCGGCGTCAACCGCTACCGGCTCGAGGAGGAGGGCGAGATCGAGCTGCTGCGAGTCGATCCGGCGCTCGAGCAGAAGCAGATCGAGCGCGTCCAGGGCGTCCGCGCGCGCCGCGACTCGGCCGCGGTCGAGCGCACGCTGGCCGCGCTGAAGGAGGCGTCGGTGCGCGAAGACGCCAACCTGATGCCGCTCCTGATCGAGGCCTCGCGGGCCTACGTCACCATGGGCGAGATGTGCGACGCCCTCCGCGAGACCTGGGGAACGTGGCGAGAAACCCCGGTGTTCTAACTTTGGCGCTACTCTGAGCGTCGTACTGCATTGACCCCGATGAACTCCGTAGCAGAGACCTTTCAATCACCGCGGTTCCAGCGCTACCTGCTCTGGGCCGGTGTGGTAGTGCTCGCGATCGGCGCGACGGTGCTCGTCGTCACGCTGATGGGGGGACAAAGCGGTAACCCGGTCAAGAACGACAAGGGCTTCCACCCGTCGCTGCCGGCGGCGAGCGTCCCGCTGCGCAACACGGACGGCGTGCTGATCAAGACGTACGCGCAGCTCGACCCGCAGACCCGCTCGGCGGTCAAGACCTTCATCGGCACCGCCGTCGCGCGCCAGCACGTCGACCAGTCCTGGGACGTCGTCGCCCCGACGCTGAAGGCCGGTTACACGCCGGCCCAGTGGAAGAAGGCGGAGGAGCTGCCGGTCGTGCCGTATCCGGGCGTCGACACCAAGCACGTCCAGTACTACCTCGACTACGCCTCGACCAAGGAGATCCTGGTCGAGGTCGGTCTCGCCGGCAAGCCCGGCGTCAGCACGCGGCCGGTCACCTTCCAGCTGGGCCTCGTGCCCGGCGCGCACGGCCGCTGGTTGGTCGACTACTGGATGCCGCGCTGGACGCCGCCGGTCCAGCAGGGCCAGTAAGTAAACCTCTCTAGCTAGAGCTCGATCTCCAGCCCGTCGCGGGCGAGCTCGAAGTCCTCTTCGAGCGGCCGCTCGAACGGCCGGTGCGTAAGCAGCAGCCGCTTCGCGTGGGCTGCCTCGAACGCGGCGATCGCCTCCGCGGCGGCCAGGTGCCCGCGCGTGCCGCCCTCGGGGTTCGGCGCGAGCAGCGTCGCCTCGCAGACGAACAGGTCGGCGTCACGGGCGATCTCGCCGAGCCCGTCGCTGGGGCCCGAGTCGCCGGAGTAGCCGACGACCGTCCCGTTCGCCGAGGTGCGAAAGCCGAACGCGAGCAGCTGGTAGTGGAGGACGCGGTGGGCGGTGACCTCGAAACCAGCCGCGGTGAAGGGCTCGCCGTCGGCGTACTCGTTCAGGCGGAACGCCTCCTCGAACATCTCCGGCTGGCCGAGCCGGCCGCCGATCGAGCAGAGCAGCTCGCGCCCCTCGGGCGGGACCCAGAGCTCCGGCTGCTCGACGCCCTCGCCGGGGCCGAGGGTCGAGCCCCAGACCCACGGCACGAGGTCGCCCCAATGGTCGAGGTGCCAGTGCGTGATCGCGATCGCGTCGACCTGTGGCCAGGCCTCGCGCTCGCGCAGCTTCGCCAGCACGCCCGGGCCACAGTCGAGCAGTAGCCGCCCCGGGCCCTCGAGCAGGTAGCCCGACTGCGCGCCGCCCGGGTTCGGCCAGGCCGGGGAGCAGCCGACGACGGTCAGTTTCACGCTCATATACTCGCGGAGATGGCCAGCAAGATTCGTGTCGTCATAGCAAAACCCGGTCTCGACGGGCACGACCGGGGGGCGAAGATCATCGCACGTGCGCTGCGTGACGCGGGGATGGAAGTTATCTACACCGGCCTGCACCAGACGCCCGAGCAGATCGTCGAGACCGCGATCCAGGAGGACGCCGACGCGGTTGGGATCTCGATTCTCTCCGGCGCGCACATGACGCTCGTCCCGCGGATCCTCGAGGGGCTGCGCGAGAACGGAGCGGAGGACGTGCTCGTCGTGCTCGGCGGGACGATCCCGGCCGAGGACGCCGAGGAGCTGCAGCGCCAGGGCGTGGCCGCCGTCTTCACGCCGGGCGCGCCGACGAGCGAGATCGTCGAGTTCCTGCGCGGGAAGGTGCCCGTCTGAGCCGTCGTCGTCGAGCGCGACGGGGCGATCGCGACCGTCACGATCGACCGGCCCGAGGCGATGAACGCGCTCGACCGGCCGACGCTCGAGGAGCTGTGCAGCCGGCTGCAGCGAGCTCGCTCGCGACGCCGAGGTCGGTGTGGTGATGCTCACCGGCTCGGGCGAGAAGGCGTTCGTCGCCGGCGCCGACATCAAGTACATGAGCGGCCTCACGGTCGAGGAGGCGACGGCCTGGGGCGAGCTCGGCCACCGGTGCACGCAGCTGCTCGAGACGATGCCGCAGCCGACGATCGCCGCGATCCAGGGCTTCGCGCTGGGCGGCGGCTGCGAGCTCGCGCTCGCCTGCGACCTGCGCTACGCCTCTCCGGGCGCGAAGCTCGGACAGCCCGAGATCAACCTCGGGATCATTCCCGGCTGGGGCGGCACCCAGCGGCTCGCCCGTGTCTGCGGCCTCGGCGTGGCGAAGGACCTGATCCTCACGGGCCGGCTCGTCGACGCCGACGAGGCGCTGCGCCTCGGCCTCGTCAACGGCATCCACGACCCTGCGCGGGAGAAGGCGCGCGAGGTCGCCGAGCTGCTCGCCTCGAAGAGCCCGGTCGCGCTCGCCGCGGCCAAGCGCGCGACGAACCACGTGCTCCAGGGCCGCCACGCCGAGAACCTGCAGCGCGAGGCCGAGGAGTTCGGCGAGCTCTTCTCGAGCGCCGACGCGAAGGAGGGCCTGACGGCCTTCGTCGAGAAGCGCGACCCCAAATTCGTCGGGCGCTAGCGGAGAGGCGGGGTCAGGGAACGACGAGCGAGACGAGCGAGGCGCTGAGCGCGAGGTCGTCGCCGCGCTGCGCCTTCAGCGTCGTCGGCGCGGTTGCCGTCCAGATGTCCACCTGCTGCTTCGGCTTCGCCGAGTCGAGCGTCATCGGCGTTCCGGGGGCTCCGGGTTTCGGCACCTTCTGCACGCGTCGCGTCGGCCGGCACCAGCACGAGCACGCCGCGCTTCAGCTGGGTCTGGTGCTGGCGCATCGGCCACGCGCTGACGGTGGCGAGCCGGACCTGCACCGTGTCCTCGGTGACCGAGACGATCGTCCCGCGCAGCTCGAGCGTGAACGGCGACCCGCGCGGCGCCGAGAAGAGCAGGTGCGTCGCCCGCTGCAGCCACGGGTAGGCGTCGACCGCGGCGCCGCGTCCCGGGTGGAGCTCGAAGTGCAGGTGTGCGTGCAGCCCGTTCGCGTCACCCGAGTCGCCGACGAACCCGACCGGCTGGCCGGCCATCACCTTCGCGCCGTTCTTGAGGCCCTTCGCGTAGGCGGTCCCGGCGACGCACTTGCCGCGGTTGTCGTTCTTCGCGGAGAGGTCGTTGTTGAGGTGGATGTAGTAGTAGTCCGTGCCGCTCGCGCCGTGGAGATAGAGCATGCAGCCGGCGCTCGCTGAGCTCTTCCAGAACTCGACCTTGCCCGCCTCGACGGCGAGCGCGAGGCTCCGCTTGGTCGCCATGATGTCGATCCCCTGGTGCGTCCCGCCCGCCCGCGGCTGGCCGAAGTCGTCGCCGTAGGTGACCGCGCCGAGCACCGGGAAGACGAGCTTCTGCGGCACGGCGGCGCTCGCCCCACCCGCGAGGGTCAGGAGCGCAAGAGCGAGAACAAGGGTTCCTCGGGCTGTCGTCCGGTGGCTGATCATGGGCTTGCCGGTCGGTCCGAAGGGCCGGACCCTACCAGCCGCCCTCGCTAGAGTCCGCCCGCGATGAAGATCGCCGTCTGCGCCAAGTACGTCCCCGAAGCGACCGCCGCGCGCCGGATCGACCCGTCGACGAAGCGGCTCGACCGCTCCGGCGAGGGCGTGCTGAACCCGTTCGACGCGAACGCGGTCGAGGAGGCGCTGAAGCTGCGCGACGCGTCCGGCGAGGGCGAAGTCGTGATCGTCTCGCTCGGTCCCGAGAAGGCGCTCGAGGCGATGCGCCGAGCGCTGGCGATGGGCGCCGACCGGGTCGTGCTGGTCTCGGACGAGGCCGCCGCCGGCTCGGATCTGGTCGCGACGGCCCGCGTGCTCGCGGCGGCGCTCGAGCGCGAGGAGGCCGACCTCGTGCTCTTCGGCCAGCAGGCCAACGACGGCGACGGCGCCGTGCTCTGGGCCGCGGTCGCCGACCGGCTGCAGCGGCCGCTCATCTCCCAGGTGGCCGAGCTCTCGCACGAGGACGGGAAGGTGCGCGGCAAGCGCCAGACCGAGTTCGGCTACGACGTGATCGAGGCGCCGCTGCCCGCCGTGGTCGCCGTCTCGGACGCGATCAACGTCCCGCGCTACCCGGCGCTGAAGGGGATCATGGGCGCGAAGAAGAAGCCGCAGGAGACGCTCTCGCTCGCCGACCTCGGCGTTCCAGCGGAGGAGGCAGGCGAGGCCGGCTCGCGCACGACCGTCGTGGCGCTGAACGACCCGCCCGCGCGCGGCGACCTCGTGAAGCTCGAGGACGACGGCTCGGCCGCGGAGAAGATCGTCGAGTTCCTCCAGGAGCGGAAGGTCCTGTGAAGTTCCTCGTCTTCCTTGAGCACCACGAGGGCAAGTTGCAGAAGGACGCGCTCGGCCTGCTCGGCAAGGCCGCTTCGCTCGGCGAGGCCGAGGCCGTGCTGCTCGGCTCCGAGGTGGAAGGGCTCGCCGCCGACGCCGGCCGCTTCGGCGCGCAGCGAGTGCACGTGATGGACGACGTGCTGCTCGACAAGCCGCTGCCGCAGCCGCGCGTGGACGCGCTCGAGACCTTGCTCGACGAGAGCGGCTTCGACGCCGTCCTGTTCGCTGCGAGCGTGCTCTCGGCCGATGTCGCGGCCGGGCTGGCCGCTCGACTCGACGCGGGCCTCAACTACGACCTCACGGATCTCGCGGTCGAAGGCGGCGAGTTCGTCGGCAAGCGCCCGGCGCTCGGCGACTCGGTCTACGTCGACGTCGGCTGGAGCTCCGAGCCGCGCCTCGCGCTCGTCCGCTCGGGCACCTTCGAGCCGCAGGAGAGCGGCGGCAGCGCGGAGGTCGAGAAGTTCGAGTCACGCCTGCAGGACTTCTCGCTGGCGGCCACGATGGTCGAGCAGGCCCATGAGGAGAGCGGGGGGCCCTCGATCGAGGACGCCGACGTGATCGTCGCCGGCGGACGAGGCCTCGGCGGGCCGGAGGGCTTCGCGGCGGTCGAGGAGCTGGCCAAGGCGCTCGGCGGTGCGGTCGCGGCCACGCGCGCGGTCGTCGACGCGGGGTGGTACCCGTACTCGGCGCAGGTCGGTCAGACGGGCAAGACCGTTTCGCCGAAGCTCTACGTCGCGGTGGGGATCTCCGGCGCGATCCAGCACAAGGTCGGGATGCAGAGCTCGAGCCTGATCGTCGCGATCAACAAAGACCCGAATGCGCCGATCTTCGAGTACGCCGACCTCGGCGTGGTCGGCGACCTGAACGAGATCCTGCCCAAGCTGACCGAGCTCGTCCGCGCCCGCCGCGCGGCATGAAGCCGGCCGACTACCCACCGCCGTTCGATCCCGCCGAGTTCGTCGTCGCACCCGGCGAGCCCGAGATCGAGGTCGGCGTCCTGATCGTCGGGGCGGGGCCGGCCGGGCTCGCCTGCGCGATCCGCCTCGGGCAGCTGCTCGAAGGGGCGCCGGAGCTGGCAGAGCGGCTCGGCGAGGTGCCGGTCGCGGTGCTCGAGAAGGGCCGGCAGCCCGGCTCGCACCTGCTCTCGGGCGCGGTCGTCAACCCGCGCTCGCTGCGCAAGCTCTTCGACGGGCGCTACCACACGCGCGACCTGCCCTTCTACGGGCGCGTCGAGCACGAGTCGGTCTACTTCCTGACGCCGCAGCGCTACGTGCGGATCCCGACGCCGCCGACGATGAAGAACGGCGGCAACTACGTGGCCTCGCTCTCGCAGCTCGGGCGCTGGCTCGCCGAGCGCGCGGAGGAGGGCGGGGCCACGATCCTGCCCGAGACCTCGGGCCACGCCCTGCTGGTCGGCGACGGGCGGGTCCGCGGCGTTCGCACCGGCGACCGCGGCCGCGGTCGGGACGGCCAGGAGCTCGGCAACTTCGAGCCCGGCTCCGATGTTCACGCGCGCGTGACCGTGCTCGCCGAAGGGACGCAGGGCCACCTGACCGGCGTCGCCCTCGACCGCTTCGCCCTCGAGGGCGAGAACCCGCAGGTCTGGGCGCTCGGGGTGAAGGAGGTCTGGAAGATCGCCAAGCCGCTCGACCGCGTGATCCACACGCTGGGCTGGCCGCTTCGCGCCGCGAAGAAGTACCGCGAGTTCGGCGGCTCGTTCGTCTACCCGATGGGCAACGACATGCTCACGGTCGGGATGGTGGTCGGGCTCGACTACCGCGACGCCGAGCTGTCCGTCCACGATCTGCTGCAGGAGCTGAAGACGCATCCCATGCTGAAGGAGCTGCTGTGGGGCGGCGAGCGCGTGGCGTGGGGGGCGAAGACGATCCCGGAGGGCGGTTTCCTCTCGCTGCCGAAGCGCCTGCACGCGCCCGGCCTGCTGATCTGCGGCGACGGCGCGGGGCTCGTCAACGTGCCGGCGCTGAAGGGGATCCACTACGCCGTCGAGTCGGGGCGGCTGGCGGCCGAGGCGGCGTTCTCGGCGCTCCAGCGCGGCGAGAGCCCGGGCCGGCGCGGCGCCCTGGCCGGCTACGACCAGGCGTTGCAGGAGAGCTTCGTCTGGAGCGACCTCAAGCAGGTGCGCAACATGCGGCCGGCATTCGGCCGCGGCCTCGTGCTCGGCGGCGCGCTGGCAGGGGCGATGACCGCGACCCGCGGCGCCTTCCCGCCGGGGAACGCTGCGGATGGAGGCCGACGCCGACCAGGAGCTGATCCGCACCGACCGCGCAAAGAGCTACCCGCTGCCGGACGGAGACCTGATCTTCGACAAGCTCTCGTCCGTCTTCCTCTCCGGGAACGCGACGCGCGACGACGCGCCGGACCACATTCGCGTGCAGCGGGAGGTGCCGCGGGAGATTGCCGAGCTGTGGACACGCATGTGCCCGGCCGCGGTCTACGAGGTGGCCGAGAACGGCGTCGAGGTGACGCCCTCGAACTGCGTCCAGTGCGGCGCGATCACCGCCAAGGGCGGCCGCCTGACCCCGCCCGAGGGCGGCGCGGGGCCCGACTACAAGCTGACGTGATCATCGAGCTCGCCGACGTCGAGGCCGCCCGCGAGCGCATCGCCGGGCGGGTTCACCGCACGCCCACTTTCGGCTCGCAGACGCTGAGCGAGCGGGCCGGTGGCGCGGAGGTCCACCTCAAGGCCGAGCTCTTCCAGAAGACGGGCTCCTTCAAGCCGCGCGGCGCGCTGAACAAGCTCTCGCAGCTCTCCGGCGAGGAGAAGGCGCGCGGCGTGATCTCGATCTCGGCCGGGAACCACGCCCAGGCGCTCGCATATGCCTCCGCGCGGGAGGGGATCGACGCGCTGGTCGTGATGTGGCAGACCGCGAGCCCGCTCAAGATCGAGGCCGCCCGCGGCTACGGCGCCACGATCGACACCGAGGCGCCGGACATCCCGGAGGCCTTCGAGCGCCTCGAGCAACTGATCGAGGAGACGGGCCGTACGCTCGTCCACCCGTACGACGACCCGTTTGTGATGGCGGGCCAGGGCACCGTCGGCCTCGAGTTGCTCGAAGACGTCCCCGAGCCGGACGTCGTGCTCGTGCCCGTCGGCGGAGGCGGGCTTGTCTCCGGGATCGCGACCGCGGTCAAGGGCCGCAACCCGAACACGCGCGTGGTCGCGGTCGAGCCCGAGCGCTCGCGCGCCCTGCACGAGAGCATGAAGGCCGGTGAGCCCGTCACCGTGGAGGCCGCCTCGCTCGCCGACGGCCTCAACGGCCCCTACGCCGGCGCGAACTGCGTGGCGCAGTGCCTCGCCCTCGGCGTCGAGTCGGTGCTCGTCACCGAGGACGAGCTGAAGGACGCCTTCCGGTTCTTGTACACGCGCGCGAAGCTCGCACCGGAGGCAGCCGGCGCCGCCACGACCGCCGCTCTGCTCGCCCGGAAAGCCGCTGTGGAACCGGGCCAGCGCGTGGTCGCAGTGGTCTCGGGCGGCAACGTGGCCACCGATACCACCGTTGCTATCCTGGGTGGACGATGAAGCCCGAGATCCATCCCGAGTACATGCTCGCAACGGTGCATTGCGCCTGCGGGAACGAGTTCCAGACGCGCTCGACCAAGCCCGAGCTGCACGTCGAGGTGTGCTCGAACTGCCACCCGTTCTACACGGGCAAGCAGAAGCTGATGGACTCCGGCGGCCGCGTCGAGCGCTTCCAGCGCCGCCTCGAGAAGGCCAGCAAGGCCTAGAGCCGATATGAGCGCCCCGATCGGCGGGCAAGCCGTCCTCGAGGGCGTGATGATGCGTGGCCCCTCGAACTGGGCCGTCGCCGTCCGCAAGCCGAACGGGCAGATAGCCGAGGTCTGCCGCCCGATCGAGTCCGTGATGAAGCGGCATTGGGCGTTCCGGCTGCCGATCATTCGCGGCGTGGTTGCACTGGGCGAGTCGCTCGCGATCGGCTTCCGTGCGCTCTCGATCTCGGCGAACTACGCGGCTGCCGACGAGAACGAGGAAGCCGAGACGGAGCTCTCGCGCGGCGCGATCGTGTTCGCGTTCCTGATCGCAATCGGCTTCGCGATCTCGCTGTTCAAGGTGGGCCCAGCGCTACTCGCCGACCTGCTGCCGATCTCGAACGGCACCTTGTTCGTCCTGGTCGAGGGCGCGATCCGGGTGTCGGTCTTCATCGCCTACCTGATCCTGATCTCCTTGCTGCCCGACCTGCGGCGGGTCTTCCAGTACCACGCAGCCGAGCACAAGGCGATCAACGCCTACGAGGCCGGCGAGGAGCTGACGCCGACCACGGTCCAGCGCTACAGCCTGATCCACCCGCGCTGCGGCACGGCCTTCCTGCTCTGGGTGATGGTGATCGCGATCTTCGTCTTCGCCTTCTTCGGCCGGCCGGTCTGGTACTGGCTGATCGCAAGCCGGATCCTGCTGCTGCCGCTGATCGCCGGGCTCGCGTACGAGCTGATCCGCTTCGCCGGCAAGCACACCGACAACCGGGTCGTGATGACGCTGCTGGCGCCGGGGCTCTGGCTGCAGCGGCTGACGACGCGGGAGCCGACGCTCGACCAGCTCGAGGTCTCGATCCGCGCCCTGCGCGAGGTGCTAGCGCTGGAAAAGGGCGACACCCTCGGCGCCGAGCGCGTCGAGGTCATGGCCTAGCGCATCTGGTCGCGATACCGGCCGCCGTCAGACTGACGAGCGGAATCGCGAAAGCCGCGCCCAGGAACACGCTTCGGGTCGCGGCGACGGCAAACAGCGGCGAGACGAGCAGCAGGCCGCTCGCGTGGGCGCCGCGGTGCACGAGCGAGATCAGGCCGGTCACGCGTCCGAGATGCGAGTCGGGAATCTCGGTCTGCGCTGCCGAAAGCGTGAGCACGAGGGCCGCGCCCTGCCCGGCACCGGCGACAAATGCTCCGGCCAGCGCCGGCCCGAGCGAGTGGGCGAACGCCAGCAGCAGGTAGGCGGGCAGATAGGCGAGCCAGGCGAACAGGCTCGCGCGTGCCTTCCGCCGGACGGGCCGGCGCGCGAGCACGGCTCCGGTGACGATCGAACCGAGTGCGTAGGCGACGATCAGCAGCGAGAAGCGTCCCGCGCCGCCGTGGAGGCCGCGGCGCACGAGCTCGGGCACGCCGACGATCCAGGTCCCGGCCGAGATCGTCACGGCCACGCCCAGAGTCGCGATCGAGGCGGCAAGCCACGGGTGCGGTCGCAGCACCGTGAACGCCTCGCGAAGGCGCGGCCTCGTCCCGTCTGCGTGCACCGGGCCGTCGAAGCTCGGCAGGCCGGAGAGCAGCAGCGCGGAGAGCAGGAACGAGCCGGCGTTGACGGCGAAGAACGCGCTCAACGGGACGATGCTCAACAGCCCTGCCGCCACGGCCGAGCCGGCCAGCCAGAGCGCGTCTGCGCTGGAGCGGACCAGCGCGTTCGCGGCCTGCACACCGTCGCGGCCGGCCAGCGCGGGGAGCACTGCCCCGTACGCCGGGTCGAAGTAACTGGCACACGTCGTCAGCACGAAGGCGACGACGACGAGCGACCAGAGCGGGAGCGAGCCGGTCAGGCCGGCAATCGCGACCGGTACGAGCGCGCCCGCGCGCACCAGGTCGGCCGCGACCATCAGCCGCCGGCGCCCCGACCGGTCGGCAAGCAGGCCGCCGTGGAAGCCGAAGACAAGCGCCGGCAGGCTGTCCGAGAGCCGCACCGCGATCACGCCGAGCGGGCCGCCCGCGAGCAGCGCCGCCCACATCAGCGCGATGTACTGGAATGAGTCGCCAAGCTCGCTGGTCGCGACGGCGAGGTACACGCGCCGGAACCCGGGCCGGCGCAAGAGGGCGAGCGCGCCGACAGGCGGCAGCGCCTCCAGGGCAATTGCCTCCTCGGGAAGCGCGGTCACGGGATCGGCCATCGGCACTACCCTTCCGCAAATGGCCGGCTTCGAAGACCTGATCGACGAGCTCGAGCGCTCCTACCGCGAGGCGCAGGAGCGCGCCAGCGATCCCTCGATCTACAACGACCGCCGCGAGGCGGCCGAGGTCGGGCGGCGGGTGAAGGACCTGACGGGGCCGTACGAGCTGGCGCAGCAGTGGCGCGAGGTGTCGAGCGACCTCGAGGCCGCGCGCGACGACGGCGACCTGCGCGAGATGATCCCGGAGCTCGAGGAGCAGCTGGCGACGCTCGAGGAGGACCTCAAGCTCGCGCTCGTCGAGACCGACCCGGCCGACCGCAAGGACGTGATCGTCGAGATCCGCCAGGGCGTCGGCGGCGACGAGGCCGCGCTCTGGGCCGCCGACATCTTCCGCATGCTGACTCGCTATGCCGAGCGCCTGGGCTACAAGGTCGAGCAGCTCGAGGTGAGCGGCAACGAGTCGGGCGGCTTCAAGGAGGTCGTGTTCGCGGTCAAGGGCGACGGTGCGTACTCCGTCTTCAAATGGGAGGCCGGCACACACCGCGTCCAGCGCGTCCCCGCGACCGAGTCGCAGGGCCGGATCCACACCTCGACGGCGACAGTCGCGGTCATGCCTGAGGCCGAAGAGGTCGAGGTCGAGATCGACCCGAACGACCTCAAGATCGACGTCTACCGCTCGACCGGGCCCGGCGGCCAGAGCGTGAACACGACCGACTCGGCGGTGCGGATCACGCACGTGCCGACCGGGATCGTGGTCGCGATGCAGGACGAAAAGTCGCAGCTCCAGAACAAGACGAAGGCGATGCGCGTGCTGCGAGCACGGCTGTACGAGGCCGAGCGCGAGCGGCAGCAATCCGAGCAGGCGGCAACGCGGCGGACGCAAATCGGCTCCGGCCAGCGCGCCGAGAAGAACCGCACGTACAACTTCGCCGAGAACCGCGTGACGGACCACCGCGTACACCTGACCGTGCACCGGCTCGACAAGATCCTCGAGGGCGAGCTGGACGAGTTCACCGAGGCGCTCGCCGCCGACGACCGCCGCCGCGCGTTAGAGCCGACAGGCGCATGACCTCGATCCAACTCAGTCGATCGGTCATTTCAGACGGACGCGCGGCGGCGCCGCGCGTCCTGAGGCCGGCGCCGACAAGCGGCGCCTCGCCGGCGTGACCATCGGCGACGCGCTTGCGAGGGCGACCGCTCGGCTCGCCGGGGCCGGCGTGGAGTCGGCGCGGCTCGAGTCCGAGCTGCTGCTGGCCAAGGCCTGCGACGACTGCGCCCGCGCACTGCTCTACGCCGAGCTCGACCGCGAGATGAGCGACGAGCAGATCGAGGCCTTCGACGCGAACCTCGTCCGGCGCGAGCAGCGCGAGCCGCTCGCCTACGTCCTCGGCGAGTGGGGCTTCAGGCGGCTGACGCTGAAGACCGACAAGCGCGCGCTGATCCCGCGGCCCGAGACGGAGGTCGTGGTGGAGCGCGCCCTCGCGCACATCCGCGACCTCGAGGAGCCGCAGGTGCTCGACGTCGGCACGGGCACCGGCGCGATCGCGCTGGCGATCGCCGACGAGGCCCCCCGCGCGCGTGTGACTGCCATGGACGTCTCGCGGGAGGCGCTCGCGCTCGCGCGCGAGAACCTGGAGCTGACTGGGATCAACGGCCGCGTGCGCCTCGTCGAGCACGACCTGACGAGCGGTCTCGGCGAGCACGACTTCGATCTCGTGGTCTCGAACCCGCCGTACGTCGAGCCGGACGAGCTGCCGACGCTGCAGCCCGAGGTGCGCGACTGGGAGCCGCACGTCGCGCTGATCGCCTCGGGCGCGACCGAGAAGCTCGCGCTTGCCGCCCGCGAGGCGCTCCGGCCGGGCGGCTGGCTCGTGCTCGAGACCGCCGCGGGGGCCGGCGACCGGGTCGAGCGGCTGCTATCGGACTTCGGCTTCGAGCACGTGACGATCACGCCCGACCTGGCTGGGCGTGATCGCGTCGCCGAAGGACGGTGGCCGTTGTGACAGGATCGTCCCGTGGCGGCGCCTGTCACCCGCTACGCGCGCAGCGGTGAGGTCCATCTCGCCTACCAGGTAATCGGCGACGGGCCCCGCGACGTCGTCCTGTCGCTCGACTGGGCGAGTCACCTCGAGGTGCTCTGGGAGCAACCCTTCGTCCAGGAGCTGCTGACCGCGCTCGCACGTTTCTCGCGCGTTCTCTGGTTCGACATGCGCGGGGTCGGGCTCTCCGACGCGCTCGCTGCGCCCGCAGCACCGGAGGATTGGATGGACGACGTCGCCGCGGTGATGGACGCCGCCGGCTCCGAGCACGCTTCCGTGATCGCGCACGGTCATGCCGTGCAGATGGCGCTGATGTCGGCGGCCACGCACCCGGATCGGATCGACTCGCTCGTGCTCGTCAACGGCTTCGCCCGCTTCTCCCGGGCCGAGGACTATCCGGCCGGAGTCCCGGCGGAGGCTGCGAACGCCGTCCTCGACCAGGTCAGCGAGACGTGGGGCAGCGGCCGCATGTCGGCGCTGCTCGGCCCTTCCGTGGCGTCTGCGCCGGGCATGACCGAGTGGTACGGGCGGCTCGAGCGCTTCGCCGCAAGCCCCGGGACCGCGCTGGCGCGGATGCGCGCGATCCTCGAGCTCGATGTGCGGGAGGTGCTGCCGCTCGTGACCGCGCCGACGCTCGTGATCCAGAACCTCGGCGATGTCTACGTGCGGGCGGGCCACGGCCGCTACCTCGCCGAGCACATTCGAGACGCGACGCTGCTGGAGCGCGACAGCGCCGACCACTGGCCTGTTCCCGATCCGGACCTGCTGGCCGCGATCGAGGAGTTCATCACCGGCACGCGGGTTGCGGAGGCGGAGGTCGACCGCATCCTCACGACGGTCCTGTTCATCGACGTTGTCGGCTCGACCGAGCACGTGAGCGAGCTCGGCGACCGGCGCTGGCAGACGCTGCTCGATCACTTCGTGGCGGTCGTGCAGCGAGAGCTGCTCACACACCGCGGCGTGCTGATCGAGCGCGCCGGCGACGGCATCCTCGCCACCTTCGACGGGCCGGCGCGGGCGATTCGATGCGCCTGGGGGATCCGCGACTCCCTGCGCCGCTCGGGGCTCGAGGTGCGGAGCGGCCTGCACACCGGCGAGGTGACGCAGCGGAACAGCGACGTGGCAGGTCTGGCGGTGCACATCGGCGCGCGGGTCTCGGCGGCCGCGGCGCCCGGCGAGGTGCTCGTGACCCGCACCGTGCGCGACCTCGTCGCGGGCTCGGGGATCGAGTTCGCCGACCGCGGCCTCTACGCGCTCAAGGGCGTCGAGGATCCCTGGGAGCTGTACGCGACGAGCAGCTGAGGCGGGGTTACGATCACGCGGTGACGGAGCAGCTGACGACACGGGACGGGCGGACGCTCGTCTACCACCGCTCCGGCTCCGGTCCCACGCTCGTGTGCCATCCGGGCGGGCCCGGCTTCTCCTCGCTCTACCTCGGCGACCTGGCCGGCCTCGGTGAGGAGCTCGAGCTCGTGGTGCTCGATCCGCGCGGGACCGGCGGCTCCGATCCCGCCCGCGACCCTGCGGATTACGCGATCGCCGACTACGCCTCGGACCTCGAGGAGCTGCGGGAGCACCTCGGCCTCGAGCAGCTGCTCCTGCTCGGTCACTCGCACGGCGGCGTCGTCGCGGTCGAGTACGCGGCGAGCCATCCCGACCGCGTCGAGCGCCTGATCCTCGCGAGCACGCTCGCGCGCAACGGGCCGGAGCAGGCGGCCGCGATGCAGCAGGCGGTCGAGTCGCGAAAGGACGAGCCCTGGCACGCCGATGCTGTCGACGCGCTCCAGACCGAGCTGCAAGGCGAGTTCGCCGACGGCCGCGAACTGATGGAGCTTGCCCGCCGGATGATGCCGCTCTACTACGCCGACTACGGCGAGCGCGAGCAGCAGCACGTCGCCTCGCTCGACGGCGATTCGGTCTGCGTCGACGCGACGCGGCTCTGGGAGAAGGAGATCTGGGAGCACTTCGACCTGCGGCCGCTGCTGCCGAGCCTGACGATGCCGACGCTCGTGCTCACCGGCGAGCAGGACTTCATCACCGGGCCGGTCTGCGCGACCGAGCTCACTGAGGGCATCCCCGAGCCCGAGTCCGTGGTGCTGCCGGGCACGGGCCACATGGTCTTCGTCGAGGCGCCGGAGCAGTTCCGGGACGCCGTGCTCGGGTTCCTGCTCGGAGCGCGCGTCTGATCGAGCAGGCGGTCGCGGCCCTTCGCGAAGGGCGGCCGGCGGTGCTGCCGACCGACACCGTGTACGGGCTGTGCGGCGACCCGCACCGAGAAACCGTCGCGCGCGAGATCTACCGGCTGAAGCAACGGCCGGCCGAGCAGCCGCTGGCGCTGCTGGCGAAGGACGTCGACACGCTGCTCGAGCTCGTTCCGGAGCTCCCGCGAGCCCCGCTGGCGCTGCTGCCGGGGCCGTACACCCTCGTGCTCCCGAACCCGGAACAGCGGTTCCGCTGGCTGACGGGCTCGGCGCCCGAGACGATCGGCGTGCGCGTCCCGGAGCTCGCCGGCCCCGGCGCCGAAGTGCTCGCCGCCGTCGGCGCGGTCGTGGCCACGAGCGCGAACCTGCACGGCGGCCCGGAGGCGCGGACGCTCGAGGACGTCCCGGCCGAGATCCGCAACGCCGCGGCGCTGGTCGACGGCGGCGAGCTGCCGGGAACGCCGTCGACGGTGCTCGACCTGACCCGCGCCGAGCCGCGCATCCTGCGTGAGGGCGCGGTGCCGGGAGCCGAGGCCCTGGAACGCTTTCGGCAGGTGACCTGAGTACCATCCCAGGCGTGGCGATCGCGCAGGAGACGTTCGAGCACCTCAAGACCGCCGGCCTCGACGAGATCGACCCGGCGATCGCCGAGCTGCTCGGCCGCGAGCTCGAGCGGCAGCGCGACCAGATCGAGCTGATCGCCTCCGAGAACTTCACCTGGCCGGCGATCTTCGAGGCGCTCGGCTCGGTGCCGACGAACAAGTACGCCGAGGGCTATCCGGGCCGGCGCTACTACGGCGGTTGCGAGGTCGTCGACGAGATCGAGCAGACGGCGATCGACCGGGCCAAGGAGCTGTTCGGCGCCGAGCACGCGAACGTCCAGCCGCACGCGGGCGCGCAGACCAACATGGCCGTCTACCTGGCGGCGCTTCAGCCGGGCGATGTGATCCTCTCGCTCGAGCTCTCGCACGGCGGCCACCTGACGCACGGCCTCAAGGTCAACTTCTCCGGGCGGCTGTACACGATCGCCCACTACGGCGTCTCGCGCGAGACGAACCTGGTCGACTACGACGACGTGCTCGCGCTGGCCAAGCAGCACAAGCCGAAGCTGATCGTCTGCGGCGGCTCGGCGTACCCGCGCACGGTCGAGACCGACCGCTTCCGCGAGATCGCCGACGAGGTCGGCGCGCTGCTGCTCTGCGACATGGCGCACTTCGCGGGCCTCGTCGCCGCCGGGCTGCACCCGAACCCGGTCAAGGACTGCCACTTCGTCACCTCGACCACGCACAAGACGCTCGCCGGCCCGCGCGCCGGGTTCATCCTCTGCACCGAGGAGCACGCCCAGGCGATCGACCGCGCCGTCTTCCCGGGCATGCAGGGCGGGCCGCTCGTGCACACGATCGCCGCGAAGGCCACCTGCTTCCGGATTGCCGCGACCGACGCCTTCCGCGAGTACCAGACCCAGGTGCGCGCGAACGCCGACACACTGGCCTCAACGCTGCAGGAGGGCGGGCTCGACGTGCTCACCGGCGGCACCGACACGCACCTGCTGCAGGTCGACCTGCGCTCGACGGAGTGGTCCGGCAAGGACGCCGAGGAGCGGCTGGCCGAGGCGAAGCTGACCGTCAACCGCAACACGGTTCCCTTCGACGAGCGGCCGCCGACGGTCGCCTCGGGGATCCGGATCGGCACGCCCGCGGCCACGATGCGCGGCTTCGACGAGGACGACTTCCGCGAGGTCGGCGCGATCATCTGCAGCGCGCTCGCCGACGGGGCGGACGTCTCCGCGCTCGCGGCCCGCAGCCTGGCGCTGTGCGAGAAGCGGCCGCTCTACCCGGGCTTCCGCGGCTACACCACGTACGTCGCGTGACGGAGACCCTTCAGGGCGTGACCGTCGTCACGCACCCGCTGGTCCAGCACAAGCTCTCGTACCTGCGCGACAAGGACACGCCGACAGTCCACTTCCGCAAGCTCGCCAACGAGGTGACGCTGCTCTTGACCTACGAGGCGACGAAGGACTTCCCGACCGAGCCCGTCGAGGTCGAGACGCCACTCGAGCGCACCGAGGTGCAGCGCATCGCGGGTAAGAAGGTCGCCGTCTGCCCGGTCCTGCGCGCGGGCCTCGGGATGCTCGACGGCGTGCTCTCGCTGGTCTCGAGCGCGCGCGTCGGCTTCATCGGCCTGTACCGCGACGAGGAGACGCTGCAGCCGGTCGAGTACTACGTGAAGCTGCCCGAGCTCGGCGACGGCGAGCGTGACGCGATCGTGCTCGACCCGATGCTCGCCACCGGACGCTCGAGCGCGGCGGCGGTCGGCGCGGTCAAGGCGGCCGGTGCGCGCTCGGTGACGCTGGTCTGCCTGGTCGCCGCGCCCGAAGGGATCGAGCACCTGCAGGGCGAACACCCGGACGTGCGGATCGTCACCGCCGCCGTCGACCGCGGCCTGAACGAGAAGGGCTACATCGTCCCCGGCCTGGGCGACGCGGGCGACCGGCTCTACGGCACCAAGTAAATGGTCTGGGAGACGCTCACCGACAATCCCGAGGTCGTCTACGGGGCGGTGCTGGCGCTCGTGATCGTCGTGCTACTGACGCCTGCGGTCGGCGGAATGGCGCGGATGCTCGGCGTCGTCGACCGGCCCGGCGCGCGCCGCGTGAACCGCGGCTCGGTGCCTAGGCTCGGTGGGCTCGCGCTCTTCTTCGGAATCTTCGTGCCGGCGCTCGCCTTCCTGCCGCTCGGGCAGGAGACGAAGGGCCTGCTGCTCGGGATGGCCGTGGCGACGACGGTCGGCGCGATCGACGACTTCCGCGGCCTCGTCTGGTGGGAAAAGCTCGGCGGGCAGATCGCCGCCGCCGCGATCCCGACCGGCTTCGGGATCTGGGTGCACCGCTTCACCTTCCCGATCCTCGGCGTGCACGCGCTGCCGGAGTGGGTGGGTATCCCGCTGACGATCGCCTGGATCGTGGCGATCATGAACATGGTCAACTTCCTCGACGGGCTCGACGGCCTGGCCGCGGGCGTGTGCGCGATCTCGGGTGGGACGTTCTGCGTGATCGCGCTCTCGCTCGGGCGCCCGGACACGGCGATCCTGGCCGCGATCGTGCTCGGCGCCTGCCTCGGCTTCCTGCGCCACAACTTCTACCCGGCGCGGATCTTCATGGGCGACTCGGGGGCGCTGCTGCTCGGGTTCACGTTAGGAGCGCTGGCCGTGCAGGGCCTCTTGAAGACGGCCGCCGTCGCCACGCTGCTCTTCCCGCTACTCGTGCTGGCGGTGCCGATCCTCGACACCTCGTTCGTGGTCGCCAAGCGGATCAAGTACGGACAGCCGGTCTACGGGGCCGACAAGACGCATCTGCATCACCGCTTCCTGGACATCGGCTTCTCGCAGCGGCGCGCGGCGCTGACGATGTGGGGCTGGTGCGCGATCCTCGCCGGAGCGGCGCTGGCGACGCGCTTCATCCACCCTCACGCGCACGGCGAGTGGCGGCTCGGCCCGACGCTGGCCGTGGCGTTGATCGGCGCGCTCGCCCTCGGGGCCTCGATCTACATGGTCTACCTGCTCGAGATCGTCAAGCTCGCCAACCCGCGCATCCGCCGCCGCGAGGCCGAGGCGCGCGCCGCGGCCGAGCGCCGCAGCGCCTAGCCGAGGAACGCGAGCAGGCGCTCGGGGTACCCGGGCGCGCGCGCGAGGCTGTGGCCGGCGCCTGGCAGGACCGCCCGTTCCGCGCCGAGCCTCGTCTCGAGCACGTCGCAGACCGCGTCGAAGGCGGGGTGGTGCGCGCCGGAGACGACAAGCTTCGGGAACGGCGTCGCCGCGAGCTCGTCAAGCGGGATCTCGGCCTCCGAGGGCAGCCGCTCGGCCATCGTCGCGCGGATGCCCTGTTCGAGACCCGGGGAGAGCCGCTCGGGCAGCCGCGTCTCACTGCCGACGAGCGCGAGGAAGCCTTCGGCGAACGCCCGCGGCTCGCGCGGCCCGTGCTCGAAGTGCTCCTCGATGCGCCCGAGCAGGTCGTCCACCGTCGGGTTCCCGCGCGCGAGCCCGAAGGCCGGCGGCTCGCTGACCGCCAGCGAGCGGACGCGTTCCGGTTGCGCGGCCGCGATCAGCAACGCGATCACGCCGCCGTACGAGTGGCCGACCAGGTGCGCGCCCTCGCCGAGCAGCGGTGCCAGCTCCTCGGCCTGCCGCTCGAAGTCGATCCGCTCCAGCAGCGGGCCGGGCGGGTAGCCGCCCCGGTTCGGCGCGACGACCTCGAACCGCTCCTCGAGGACAGGCAGCACCGGAGCCCAAGCCTCGGCGTTCCCGACGCTGCCGTGAATCAGCACGACCCGCACGCGATGATCGTACAAAGTCGGCAAAAAACGCCGATCAGAGGCCGGTTTTCGCTGTTACAAGGTTTGTTATGCTCGGACCGATGGAGCCCAGTCCCCGTTCGTCGTTCGAGCCGGCCGGAGCCGGCGCGCTGCTCGGGGGCGTGACGGCCGGGTCGGTGGGCGCAGGCGCGCTCGTCGGCTGGGCCGCAGGCTCGGTCGGCTACGGAATCCTGGTCGGCGCCTTCGTCGGCATCCCGGCCGGAGTGTTCGCCGTCTACAAGCGCTACAAGGACGCCTTTTGACCCGCGTCGGGATTCTCGGGGCGCCGCGGCCGTATCCGGAGCGGCAGCGCTGGCTCGCGCCCGCTGCCGGAGCGCTCGTGATCGCGCTCGCCCTGCCGCTCTTCCTCGTCGCGGGCTGGCCGCTCGAGGGCTGGGCCGCCGCGGCGCTGCTCTGGGTCGGCGCGCAGGCGCTCGGCCTGCTGCTCGCGCGCGTGAAGCCTTCGCACGACAACGTCGCCGCCTCGGGCGTGCTCGCCTTCGGGATGATGGCGCGGCTGCTCGTGATCCTCGCGGTGCTGCTCGCGCTCGTCGCATCCGACAAGGAGGCCGGCCTGGCGGCCGCGCTCGTCTACGGCGCCGCCTACACCGCCGAGCTCGGCTTCTCGCTGCTCGGCTACTACACCCAGGAGCCGCGGGCATGAGGCGCGCGCTCCTTGCCGCGACCGATGCTCTTCCTGGCCTTGCCAGCGCCGGCCTTCGCGCGCGGCGACTTCGACCCGACGACCGAGTTCGAGCAGCACGAGTGGGTCTCGATCCACCTCGGCCCGCTCAACCTCTCGATCACCAAGGCGGTCGTCTACCTGATGCTCGGCACCGTCCTGACGATCCTGCTCGGGCTCTTCCTGATGCGCGGCAAGACGCTCAACCGCCGTCAGACCGTCGGCGAGTCGATCTACGAGGTCGCCCAGGTGCAGATCGCCGAGCAGGGCCTGCCGTCGAAGGCGATCGGCCGCTGGTTCCCCTACGTGGCGACGCTGTTGATCTTCATCTTCGTGATCAACCTGATCGGGTTCATTCCCCTCCCGATCACCGGCGAGACCTACCACGGCTTCCCGGTGTGGGGCATCTACGCCGCCACCTCGTCGCTCTCCGTGACGCTCGCCCTGGCCGTGCTGACCTTCCTCTTCACGCATTTCGAGGGCATCCGCTGGAACGGCCCCGTGCGCTACTTCAAGAGCTGGATCCCCGAGGCGCCGAAGGGGCTGCTGCTGCTGATCGTGCCGCTCGAGATCCTCGGCCAGTTCATGCGGCTGATCTCGCTCAGCGTGCGTCTGTTCGCGAACATGCTCGCCGGCCACATCCTGATCCTGACCTTCCTCGGCCTGATCTTCATCTTCCAGACGCTGAAGCTGATCCCGGTCGTTATCTTCGCCACGGTCTTCTACCTCTTCGAGGTCGTGATCGTGGTCGGCATCCAGGCGTTCATCTTCGCCGCCCTGTCCGCCATCTACATCGGCTCGGCGATCGAGCCGGAGCACTAAGGAGGAACACGTGCTTGGAACAGTTCTCGCCGCCACCACCGGCGACGTCACCAAGGCCGGGAAGGCGATCGGCCTCGCGCTCGGCGTCGGCCTCGGCGCCCTCGGCGCCGGCGTCGGCATCGGCAACATCTTCGCCGCGATGATCCAGTCGGTCGCCCGCCAGCCCGAGCTGCGCGGCGAGCTGCAGGGGATCCAGTGGCTCGGCTTCGCCCTCACCGAGGCGGTCGTCTTCTACGGCCTGCTCGGCTCGATCCTGGCGTTCGTCCTCGTCTGATGTCGCTGCCGCTCGCGTCGAACCCGCTGATCCAGGTCACTCCGGGGCTGATGATCTGGACGATCGTCTGCTTCCTGATCGCGCTGTACGTGCTGAAGCGCTACGCGTTCGGCCCGATCCAGCACACGATCGACCAGCGGCGCGAGCGGATCCGGCAGTCCCTCGACGAGGCCGACCAGGCCCGCGAGGAGGCGCGCAAGCTGCTCGAGGAGCACCGCAAGCTGATCGCGAGCGCGCAGACCGACGCCGAGCAGATCCTCAGCGAGGCGCGCCGCATCGCGGACTCGAACGAACGCCGCATGCGCGAGGAGCTCGAGGAAGACCGCCAGCGGCGGCTGGAGGAGACCCGCAAGCAGATCGAGGCCGAGACGCGCCGGGCGCTCGAGCAGATCCGCCTCGAGGTCGTCGACCTGAGCCTGCTCGCCGCCACCAAGGTGACGCGCAAGTCGCTCGACGACGCCGACCAGAAGCGCCTGATCGAGGAGGCCGTCGGCGAGCTCGACTTCTCCGTCCTGGAGGGTGGCAAGCAGTGAGCGTCGTTGACCGCGTGTACGCGAAGGCCCTGTTCGAGGCCGCGCAAGAGGGGAAGAAGCTCGAGCCGGTCCGCGAGCAGCTGGCGCAGCTCGTCGACGCCGAGCGCGAGGTGCCCGAGCTGCGTGAGCTGCTGCGCAACCCGCAGGTCGACCCGCGGGCACGCAGGGCCGCGCTCGAGGACGTGCTCACCGGCAGCGAGGAGCTGCTGCGCAACTTCCTGCTCGTCCTGGCAGACAAGGGCCGCGCCGGACAGCTGGCGGAGATCGCGAGCGAGTTCGAGCGCCTGGTCGCCGAGCACGAAGGCGTCGTGAACGCCGAGCTGACGACCGCGGTCGAGCTCTCCGACGACGAGGCTCAGAAGCTGCTGCAGCAGATCGAGCAGGCGTCGGGCCGCAAGGTCGAGGCGACCCGCACCGTCGACCCGGACCTGATCGGGGGCATCGTCCTGCAAGTTGGTTCCCATCGTCTCGACGCGAGCGTGCGCGGCCGGCTCGACCGGCTCCGCCGACAGCTCGTCACCGCCTGAGAGGAGATTCATGAAGCTTCGCCCCGATGAGATCACCTCGATCCTGAAGCAGCGGATCGAGGAGTACGACGTCGAGAGCGACCTCGCCGAGGTCGGCTCGGTGCTGCAGGTCGGCGACGGGATCGCCCGCGTCTACGGCCTCGAGAACTGTGTCTCGTCGGAGATGCTCGAGTTCGAGCACGGCGTCACCGGCCTCGCCTTCAACCTCGAGGAGGACAACGTCGGCACGGCGCTCTTCGGCGAGTGGGAGCACGTCAAGGAGGGCGAGCCGGTCAAGCGCACCGGCGCGGTCGCGAGCGTCCCGGTCGGCCCCGAGCTGATCGGCCGCATCGTCGATCCGCTCGGCAACCCGCTCGACGGCCAGGGCCCGATCAACGCCGCCGAGCAGCGGCCGCTCGAGTTCAAGGCGCCGGGCGTGATCCAGCGCCAGCCGGTCAAGGAGCCGGTGCAGACCGGCCTCAAGGCGATCGACTCGATGATCCCGATCGGCCGTGGCCAGCGCGAGCTGATCATCGGCGACCGCACCACGGGCAAGACGGCGATCCTCGTCGACACGATCCTCAACCAGCGCGGGCAGGACCTGATCTGCGTCTACGTGGCGATCGGCCAGAAGGCCTCGACCGTCGCCCAGGTGCACGAGAAGCTGAAGGAGGAAGGAGCGATGGACTACACGGTCATCGTTCAGGCCGGTGCCTCCGAGGCCGCGCCGATCAAGTGGATGGCGCCGTATGCAGGCTGCGCGATGGGCGAGTACTTCATGTTCAAGGGCCAGCACGCGCTCGTGATGTACGACGACCTCTCCAAGCACGCCGATGCGTACCGGCAGATGTCGCTGCTGCTGCGCCGCCCGCCCGGCCGCGAGGCCTACCCGGGCGACGTCTTCTACCTGCACTCGCGGCTGCTGGAGCGCGCGTGCAAGCTCTCCGACGAGGAAGGCGGGGGCTCGCTGACCGCGCTGCCGGTCGTCGAGACGCAGGCCGGCGACGTCTCGGCGTACATCCCGACCAACGTGATCTCGATCACCGACGGGCAGATCTTCCTCGAGTCGGAGCTCTTCCACTCGGGCGTCCGGCCGGCGATCAACGTCGGCATCTCGGTCTCCCGCGTCGGCGGCGCGGCCCGGATCAAGGCGATGAACAAGGTCGCCGGCAGCCTCAAGCTCGACCTCTCGCAGTACCGCGAGCTCGAGGCGTTCGCGCAGTTCGGCTCCGAGCTCGACCAGGCGACGCAGAAGATCCTCGCCCGCGGCGAGCGCCTCGTCGCGATGCTCAACCAGCCGCAGTACGACCCGTGGCCGGTGGCGGAGCAGGTGTCGGCGGTCTACGCCGGCGTCAACGGCTACCTGGACGAGATCCCGGCCGACGACGTGCCTCGCTACCTCGAGGAGCTGCGCGAGCAGCTGCGCGCGGAGGAGTCGATCCTGAAGCAGATCAACGAGGGCGGCGAGCTGCCCGACGAGCTCGCGGAGAAGCTGAACAAGCAGCTGGAGAGCTTCGCGAAGCTGTTCAAGCCCTCCGAGGAGGCCCCGGCCGCCGCCTGACCCATGGCCACCGTTCAGGACCTGAAGCGCCGGATCCGCTCGATCCGGAACACGCGCAAGATCACCAAGGCGATGGAGCTCGTCGCCTCGGCGCGCCTGCGCCGCGCGCAGGCGCGGATCGAGGCGATGCGGCCCTACGCCGACCGGATGACCGAGCTGATGACGGGCACCGCCAAGGCGAGCACGTCGCTGCAGGGGCTCGCGCTGCTGCAGCGGCGCGAGGTGAAGAAGGCAGCGATCATCCCGCTGACCGGGGACCGCGGCCTCGCGGGCGCGTTCAACGCGCAGGTGCTGCGGCACGCCTTCGCGCTCGAGCGGCAGCTGCGCGGCGACGGGATCGAGGTGCACTGGCTCGTCGCCGGCAAGAAGGGCCGCTCGACGCTCGGCTTCCGCCGCTACGAGATCGACCAGAGCTGGATCGGCTTCAGCGACCGGCCTTCGTACCACGACGCGCAGGCGATCGCCCGGAAGGCGGCCGAGCTCTACGAGACCGGCGAGGTCGACCGTGTCGTGATCGTCTACAACCAGTTCGTCTCGGCACTCGTTCAGCGGGTGGTCGAGCGCGACCTGTTGCCGATCCCCGAGGAAGCGCTCGCTCACGACCAGGTCGAGGAGCATGAAGCGGCGCTGCTCGGCGACTTCATCTACGAGCCCGAGCCCGAGGAGATCCTGCAGCGCCTGCTGCCGGTCTACGTCGAGACCGAGCTCTACCGCGCGCTGCTGGAGTCGGCCGCCTCCGAGCAGGGAGCGCGGATGACGGCGATGCGCAACGCCTCCGGCAACGCCGCCGATCTGATCTCGAGCCTGACGCTGGACATGAACCGCGCCCGCCAGGCGGAGATCACCCAGGAGATCCTCGAGGTCGTCGCCGGGGCGGACGCGCTGACCGGGTAGTAACCGGGGAAACAAACTCTGCGGCGTTTCGCTCGTCTATAGTCCGGACAGGCTTAACCGCCTCCTTACATGGCTCAGCAGGAAAAAGAAGTCGTAGTTTCGTCCGGCGGCGCCGGCCTCGGGGCTGCTGTCGCGGTCGAGAGCGGATCCGATCTCGGCGGAGCCGAAGCGGTACGCGCGCGCGGCTACTGGGAGCTCGTCTGGCGGCGCTTCCGGCGCGACAAGGTCGCGATCGCGAGCGGGATCTTCATCATCTTCCTGATCCTCGTCGCCTTCGTCGGCGCGCCGATCGCGAAGCATTTCATCGGGCACGGGCCGGACGAGATCTTCACGGGCACCGCGGCGGTCGAGCTGCCGAGCCTGCTGCCCGCAGATCCCTGGACGCACGTCGAGAACGTCGAGACGGGCAAGACCGACATCTTCGTCCTGGGTGCCGCGAACCGGCTCGGCCAGGACGAGTTCCTGCGCCTGCTCTACGGCGCCCGCGTCTCGCTCGAGGTCGCGCTGCTCTCGACGCTGGGGGTGATGGCGATCGGAGTGTTGCTCGGCTCGATTGCCGGCTACTTCCGCGGCTGGCCGGACACGATCATCTCGCGCATCACCGAGGTGACGATGGCCTTCCCGCTGTTGCTCTTCATCGTCGCGCTGGCGGCCACGATCGGCCCGCAGCTCGACGCGATCACGATCGGAGGCTTATTCCCGAACGGGGTGGTCACGCTCGTGCTGATCTTCACCATCTTCGGCTGGTTCTACCCGGCCAGGATCATGCGTGCCCAGGTGCTCTCGATCCGCGAGAAGGAGTACATCGAGGCGGCCCGCATGATCGGGGCGAGCGACATGCGCATCATCCGCTCGCACGTGCTCCCCCACCTGATTGCGCCGATGATCGTCTACTCGACCCTGATCGTCGCCAGCTACGTGCTCTTCGAGGCCGGCCTGTCGTTCCTCGGCCTCGGGATCAAGCCACCCACGGCGAGCTGGGGGAACCTGCTCTCCTCGGCGCCCGAGTACTACACGACCCGCCCGCTGCTGATGCTCTGGCCCGGCCTCGCTGTGCTGATGACGACGCTGGCCTTCAACCTGCTCGGCGACGGCGCGCGAGACGCCTTCGACCCGCGTTCCTCGCAGCAGTAAACGCGCTACTAACCAACTCTTAACCTCTACGTCTCAAGACTCTGAACGGGGCAGGCGCCCGTTCCGAGCCGGTACGTCGCGGCTCGAATTCACGGAAAGGAGAGACATGCACAGACGGCTATGGCTCGCGGTCATGATGCTGGTGGCCGGGGCAAGCCTTCTGGTCGCAGCGAGCTTTGCGAGTGCGAGTGCAGGTAGTTCGCACGCGTTCAAGAAGGGCGGCATCTGGCGGTACGGCGTCACCGGCGCCTCGACCCAGGTCGACCCGCAGCTCGCTTACGTCACCACTGCGTGGTGGCTGGAGTACGCGACCGCAGCGAAGCTGTACAACTATCCCGACAAGCAGGGCCCGGCAGGCAGCAAGCTGGTTCCTGAGGTTGCTTCCAAGTTCACCGTTTCGAACAACGGTCGGAGGTACACCTTCTTCCTCCGTCCGGGCTTCAAGTTCAGCGATGGCGCCAAGGTCACCGCAGCGAACTTCAAGCGGGCGATCGACCGCACGGCGAACAAGGCTCTTGCCTCGCCGGGCGCGCCCTTCATCGTCGACCCGAACGGCACCAACATCGTCGGTGCCAAGAAGGTCAACGACGGTAAGGCCACCAGCGTCAGCGGCGTCACCGCCAAGGGGAACAAGCTGACCATCAACCTGACCAAGCCTGACGGGACGTTCATGGCGAAGATCACCATGCCGTTCTTCCAGGCGACGTCGCTCAAGCTGCCGCTCGCGAAGGAAGTCGTGAACGTGTCCAAGACGAGCCTGCCGTCGGCGGGTCCGTACTACATGACGCGCAACGACCCTGACAAGCTGACGCAGATCCGGCAGAACCCGAACTACAAGACGGGCCCCGGCCGCACGCGGCCGCGGAACCTCGCCGGTCTCGACGTCCAGTGGAACCTGAACGAGCAGACGCTCTTCAACCAGACCAAGACGAACGTGATCGACGAGGATCCGGTCATGCCGGCGGCTGAGGTGCAGGGCATCGCCAACCAGTACGGCGTCAACAAGAGCCGCTTCTGGACGAAGCCCATCAACTGCACCGGCTACCTCCCGTTCAACACGTCCCGCGCGCTCTTCAAGGGCAACCTGGGGCTGCGGCAGGCGATCAACTACGTGATCGATCGCAAGTCGTACGCCGCTCAGGTCGGCCCGTACGCGGGCGGCCCGTGGACGCACATCTTCAACCCGGGCGTCCCCGGTTGGATGAACGTCTCGATCTACAAGCAGAACGTCACCAAGGCCAAGAAGCTGGCCAAGGGCCACTTCAAGTCCGGGAAAATCACCGTTGGCTTCCGGTCCTCGGGCACGATCAACCCCGCCCAGGCCCAGATCGTCAAGCGTGATCTCCAGCGGCTCGGCTTCAACGGCAACAACATCACCATGAAGGGCTTCTCTGGCGCCGATCTCTACGACGCCATGGGCCACAGAAACACCGACCTCGACATGGGTGTCTCCATGGGTTGGTGCTCCGACTACCCGGACCCGTACGACTGGATCAACATCCTGCTGTACGGCAAGTCCATCCAGGCGGAGAACAACGTCAACTACTCCTACTTCAACGATCCCAAGTGGAACAAGAAGATGGAGCAGGCAGCCCGGCTCGTCGGTCCCAACCGGCTGAAGGTCTATGGCCAGATGGATCTCGACATCATGAACCAGGCGGCCCCGATGGCCATCGAGCGCACGTACAACAACCGGTACCTGTTCTCGAACCGTGTCAACCCGAAGAGCCTCGTGTACCAGGGCATCTACCAGGACTTCAGCATTCCTGCGATGGCGCTCAAGTAGGAGGCACTAAGGGGACCAAGTAGCAAACGTGAGGCGCCGGCACCGGTCGGCGCCTCACGCGTTTCACAATCCCGGTTACGGCTAGGATTCCCCCCGGCGCGGCAGGACCCCGAGCGAACTTAGGAGCGGCACGTGTTCCGATATCTCGTCAGACGAACACTCTGGGCGATTCTCCTCTTCATCGTGATCACGTTCGTCACGTTCGTGATCTTCTTCGTCGGGCCGAATAACCCGGCGCGCGCCGTCTGCGGAGGCGAGCAGGCCAAGCGGGAGTGCCTGGTCCGCGCGACCGCGAAGCTCGGCCTCGACCAGCCGATGCCGGTCCAGTACTGGAAGTTCGTCAAGCAGCTGGTGATCCACCAGGACCTCGGCGAGTCCTTCGCCACCAGCCAGAGCGTCAACCAACGGATCAAGGAGGCCGCCCCCGTAACCGCCTCGCTCGTCTTCGGCGGCGCGATCCTCTGGATGATCATCGGCCTCACTGTCGGGATCTACTCCGCGCTCAAGCCACGCTCGTTAACCGACCGCTTCGCAATGATCTTCGTCCTGATCGGGGTCTCCGCCCACCCCGTCTGGATCGGCCTGATCCTCGAGTACGTGTTCGGCGTGAAGCTCGGCTGGACGCCGATCGCGAACTACGCCAACTTCTTCGGCGCCCCATCCGACTCGGGGCAGCCGGGCGGTCCCTGGCAGTGGTTCTACCACCTGATCCTGCCGTGGTGCACCTTCGCGCTCCTGTTCGCCGCGCTCTACGTGCGCATGATCCGGGCGAACGTGATGGAGACGCTGAACGAGGACTTCGTGCGCACCGCGCGCGCCAAGGGCGCGCCGGAGCGGCAGGTCCTGGTCTCGCACGTCCTGCGCAACGCGCTGCTGCCGGTCGTGACGATGCTCGGCATGGACATCGGCATCGGGCTCGGCGGAGCGATCTTCACGGAGTACGTCTTCCAGCTCCCGGGCCTCGGCCAGACCGCGATCATCGGGATCAACAACCAGGACCTGGCGATCGTCCAGGGGGTGATCGTCTTCGCGACGGTCGCGATCATCGTCTTCAACCTGCTGGTCGACCTGTTGTACGCCTGGATCGACCCGCGGATCCGGCTAACCTAGACCGCCTGTGGCCCTCCTCGACGTCAAGGACCTCAGCACGTCCTTCCGCACCGAAGACGGCATCGTCACGGCCGTCGAGGGCGTCTCGTTCTCCGTCGAGAAGGGCCAGACGCTCGGGATCGTCGGCGAGTCCGGCTCCGGGAAGAGCGTCACCTGCCTGACGATCATGGGCCTCAACCCGAAGCGCAACACGATCACGAGCGGCGAGGCGCTGTGGAAGGGCGACGACCTGGTGACGATGAAGCCGAGCGACCTGCGGCAGGTGCGCGGGAACGACATCTCGATGATCTTCCAGGACCCGATGACGTCGCTGAACCCGGTGCACACGATCGGGCGGCAGCTGATCGAGGCGGTCCTCCTTCACCGCGACGTGACGAAGAAGGTGGCGCGCGCGCGTGCCGTCGAGCTGCTGGGCGCCGTCGGGATCCCGCGCGCGCAGACCCGCATCGACGACTACCCGCACCAGTTCTCGGGCGGCATGCGTCAGCGCGTGATGATCGCGATGGCGCTGATCAACGATCCCGACCTGCTGATCGCGGACGAGCCGACGACCGCGCTCGACGTGACCACGCAGGCGCAGATCCTCTCGCTGATGAAGACGCTGCAGGAGGACTTCGGCAGCGCGATCATCATGATCACGCACGACCTCGGCGTCGTCGCCGAGCTCGCGGACGATGTGTTCGTCATGTACGCGGCCAACGTCGTCGAGCAGGCGACCGTGTACGACCTCTTCAGCCAGCCGCAGCACCCCTACACGTGGGGGCTGATGGGCTCGCTGCCGAGGCTCGACGCCGATGTCGAGCGCTTGACGCAGATCCCTGGCCAGCCGCCTTCGCTGCTCAATCCGCCCCGCGGCTGCCGCTTCCATCCGCGCTGCCCGTACGTGATGGAGGTCTGCAAGACGACCGTGCCGGCCCTGAAGCCGACCTCGCGCGATCCGGCCCATCTCGAGAAGTGCCACCTGGACGAGGAGACGAAGGAGCGAGAGGCGGCCAAGCTGCTCGCTGCAACGATGGCGGAGGCCGGCTAGTGGAGACCGCACCCGCTGCGAACCCCCAGACCGGGGACGAGCTGCTCGTCGTCGAGGACGTCCGCAAATACTTCCCGATCACGCGCGGGATCATTTTCCAGAAGGAGATCGCCTCGGTGAAGGCGGTCGACGGCGTCTCGTTGAGCGTCAAGCCCGGCGAGACGCTCGGGATCGTGGGCGAGTCCGGTTGCGGCAAGTCGACGCTCGCGCGCTGCATCATGAAGCTGCTCGAGACGACCGACGGGCGGGTCACCTTCGAGGGCCGCGACATCACGAAGCTCTCGCGCCCGGCGATGCGGCCGATCCGGCGCGAGATGACGATGATCTTCCAGGATCCCTACGCCTCACTGAACCCGCGCAAGCGCGTCGGCTTCATCATCGGCGAGCCGCTCGAGGTGCACGGCCTCGGCTCGAGCTCCGAGATCAAGCGCCGCGTGCAGGAGCTGCTCGAGGTCGTCGGTCTCAACCCGGAGCACTACAACCGCTTCCCGCACGAGTTCTCCGGCGGCCAGCGGCAGCGCATCGGCGTCGCCCGCGCGCTTGCCGTCAACCCGAAGCTGATCGTCTGCGACGAGCCCGTCTCGGCGCTGGACGTCTCCGTGCAGGCGCAGATCCTCAACCTGCTGAAGGACCTGCAGGACGACTTCGGCCTGACCTACATCTTCATCGCGCACGACCTGAACGTCGTCCGGCACATCTCGGACCGCGTGATGGTGATGTACCTGGGCAAGGTCGTCGAGGTCGCCTCGCGCGATGTGCTCTACCGCGAGCCCAAGCATCCGTACACGGGCGCGCTGCTCTCGGCCGTGCCCATCGCGAACCCCGAGCTCGGCCGCAGCAGGACACCGGTCGTGCTCGAGGGCGACGTGCCGAGCCCGGTGAACCCCCCGAGCGCGTGCAACTTCCATCCGCGCTGCCCGCGCTTCGTCGAGGGCCAGTGCGACGTCGAGGACCCGCCGCTCTACTCGTTCGGCAACGGTCACGTGGCCGCCTGCCACTACCCGCTCGAGCGCTGGCCGTTGAACGCGGACGAGATCCGGCGCGCCGGCGAGCGCATGAAGAGCCAGCCTGAACAACCGCTGCCGGCGTAACAGATGCTCGCGGCGATCCGCCGTCTGGTCGTCCTCGTGGTGCTCTGCTCGGCTCTCACGCTGGTCGTTTCCGTGCCACTAGGCCTGCTGGCCGACGCTTCGCTCGACCGCGCGGTCTCCCTCGGGTTCTACGGACTCGGCTGCTTCCTGATGGTCTCGGGGTTCTTCGTCGGCAACCGCGGTCCCGCGCGCGTGAAGTCGGAGACGGCCGGCTCGACGATGCTGCCGATCCCCGGATTCGGCAACAGAAGGGTCCGTTGGGCCACGCTCGACGAGCAGAACGAGACGATCAACAACTCGGCCGTTTTCATCATCCTCGGGCTGATCCTGGTGCTGATCGGGGTGGTCGTCGATTCGCATCACTCCCTCGTCTGAGGGGTCTAACTTCTCGACACCCCCGCCGTCGAAGCTACTGTGAGTCTCATGAGTGGCGAATGTGATCGCGCCCGGCAATGGGCGTCGACCGAGCTCGACGGTGAGTTGTCGAGCTTCGAGCGCGTGCTCCTGCACGCGCATCTCGACGCGTGCCCTGCCTGCAACGCGTTCAGCAGCGAGATCGGCGGCCTGACCGGGACGCTCCGAGAGGCTCCGCTGGAGCACCTCGCGAGCCCGATCGAGATCGCGCGCCCGCGCCGCCGCCTGTCGCTCCGGCTCGCTCCGGCTGCGGCCGCGATGGCCGTCGCCGCGGTCGGCCTCGGCAGCCTCCTGGCCTCGTCGGCGGTCCGCTCAGGCTCGGTGCCCGTGGCCCACGCACAGGCGCCGCGCGTGCTCACCGGCCAGCTCGGCACGGTCGACACGATGAACCTGCGCACTTCGAGCGCGATCCAGCGCATGAATGCCTTCCAGCAGATGCGGCTCACGAACGCGCGGCGGTCGCTCAGCGGCGGCCCGGTCCTCTTCGATCGGTAACGCTCGGCCGCTCAGGGATACTGTTCGACAGTGTTCCCATCGCTCGTAACCTCGTACGTCTGAAGCCTCGATCACGCCGCCCGGGTGGCAGCGCTGACAGAGGACGGAAAGTCGTACCCGCAGGCGGATCGGGTGGAGCGGCGCTTCGCTAGACTCCGGCTACCGGGCCGCCGCCACCGGCGTGCCCTCGGCAGCGCACCCGAGCCACCTCTCCAGGAGACACATGCCTGACCAGAACAACGGCCAGAACGTCGGCAAGGTCATCGAGATTCGCGGCGTCGTGATCGACGCCGTCTTCACGAACCGACTGCCCGAGATCTACACCGCGCTCAAGATCGAGCGCCCGGACGGCGAAGGCGACCTGATCGCAGAAGTGCAGCAGCACCTCGGCGACGACCGTGTCCGCGCGGTCGCGATGGACGCCACCGACGGCATCCCGCGCGGCGTCGACGTGATCGACACCGGCGCGCCGATCACCGTCCCGGTCGGCAAGCAGACGCTCGGCCGGCTCTGGAACGTGCTCGGCGACCCGATCGACCACGGCGAGGAGCTGAGCGCCGATGCCGAGCGCTGGCCGATCCACCGGGATCCGCCGTCCTTCGACGAGCTGCAGCCGACAATGGAGATCTTCGAGACCGGCATCAAGGTGATCGACCTGGTCGCGCCGTTCGTGCGCGGCGGCAAGGTCGGCCTCTTCGGCGGCGCCGGCCTCGGCAAGACCGTCCTGATCCAGGAGTTGATCCGCAGCGTCGCGCGCGAGCACCAGGGCAACTCGGTGTTCGCCGGCGTCGGCGAGCGGACGCGCGAGGGCAACGACCTCTGGCTCGAGATGACCGAGTCGGGCGTGCTCGCCGACACGGCACTCGTCTTCGGCCAGATGAACGAGCCGCCCGGCGCGCGCCTGCGCGTTGCGCTGACCGGCCTGACGATGGCCGAGTACTTCCGCGACCACGGGGAGGGCGGCGACGTGCTGCTCTTCATCGACAACATCTTCCGTTTCGTGCAGGCGGGCTCCGAGGTCTCGGCGCTGCTCGGCCGCATGCCGAGCGCCGTCGGCTACCAGCCGACGCTGGCGACCGAGATGGGCCAGCTGCAGGAGCGCATCACCTCGACCCGGCAGGGCTCGGTCACGTCCGTGCAGGCGATCTACGTGCCCGCCGACGACCTCACCGACCCCGCACCGGCGAACACGTTCGCCCATCTCGACGCGTTCATCACGCTCTCGCGGCCGATCTCGGAGAAGGGGATCTACCCCGCGATCGACCCGCTCGACTCGACGTCGCGCGCGCTCGCCAAGGGCGTCGTCTCGGACGAGCACTACGACACCGCGACGCGCGTGCAGGAGGTGCTGCAGCGCTACAAGGACCTGCAGGACATCATCGCCATCCTCGGCATGGACGAGCTCTCCGACGAGGATCGGGTGGTCGTCCAGCGGGCGCGCAAGATCGAGCGCTTCCTCTCACAGCCGATGTTCGTCGCCGAGACGTTCACGGGCCAGCCCGGCAAGTTCGTCTCGCTCGAGGAGACGATCGCCGGCTTCGCTGAGATCCTCGACGGCAAGCACGACGACCTCCCCGAGCAGGCCTTCTACATGGTCGGCCCGATCGACGAGGCGGTTACGAAGGCCCGCGGCGACGAAGCTTCCGAGGAGCCCGAGCCTGAGTCCGAGGAAGTCGAAGAGCCCGAGCCAGTTCCCGCCTAGTGGCCACCTTCGAGGTATCGCTCGTCACGCCCGAGGGCGCGGCGTTCGAGGGCGAGGTCGAGATGATCGTCGTGCCCGGCGAGGCCGGCGAGATCGGCGTGCTGGCGCGCCACGCGCCGCTGGTGGCGATGTTGAGGGCCGGATCGACGCGGATCTACCGCAACCGTGCCGCCCAGGACATCGTCGAGTTCGCGACCGGCCCCGGCTTCTTCAAGGTCGAGCAGGACCGCGCGCTGGCGCTCGTGGACGATGCCGTCGACGCCAAGCACATCGACAAGGCGCGCGCCCAGGAGCAGCTCGAGACGGCGCGCGCCGAGCTCGAGCGTGTCGAGCAGGGCGAGTCGGACGCCGACCGCTGGCAGCTCGAGCAGCGCATCCGGCACGCGGAGAACCAGCTCGCGGTTTCCGGCGGAACCGGGTAAGGCTGCTAGGCTTTTAACCCCCGGAAAGCTTTGAAAGGCAGCTTGGCGACCGGGTTACCAAACGCCTAAAGAGCCCGCGAGCATCCGGCTCTCGTGGCCCTTGGGCAAGGAGCCGAACGGTTTGCAGAACGCCCGCGAAAGACTCGAAGCACTTCTCGCCGAACGAATCGCCGTGCTCGACGGTTCGTGGGGCGTCCTGCTCCAGAACCGAGGGCTGACCGAGGAGGAGTGGCGCGGCGAGCGCTTCCGCGAGCACCCGCGGGACGTCAAGGGCGATCCCGACCTCCTCAACCTGACGCGGCCGGAGATCGTCGAGAGCGTCCATCGCGCCTACTTCGAGGCCGGCGCGGACATCGCGACCACGAACACCTTCACGGCGACGAGCATCGGCCAGGCCGACTACGCGCTCGAGGCGGCGGTGCGCGACATGAACGTCGAAGGCGCGCGGCTCGCCCGCAAGGTCGCCGACGAGCACGACGGTTTCGTCGCAGGCTCTGTCGGTCCGCTGAACGTGACGCTCTCGCTCTCGCCGAAGGTCGAAGACCCGGCCTTCCGCGCGGTCCGCTTCGAAGACGTGGTCGCGTCGTACACGGAGCAGATGGTGGCGCTGCGCGACGGCGGCGTCGACCTGCTCCTGATCGAGACGATCTTCGACACGCTCAATGCGAAGGCCGCTGTCGCGGCCGCTCGCGAGGCCGTGCCCGAGCTTCCGCTCTGGATCTCGTTCACGGCGATCGACCGCAGCGGGCGCAACCTCTCCGGGCAGACGGTCGAGGCCTTCTGGATCTCGATCGAGCACGCCCGTCCGCTGATCGTCGGGGTCAACTGCTCGGTCGGCGCGCGCGAGATGCGGCCGGTGATCGAGTCGCTCTCGCGCGCAGCCACGACGTACGTCTCCTGCCATCCGAATGCGGGCCTGCCGAACGCGCTCGGCGGCTACGACGAGCAGCCCGCCGAGACCAGCACGCTCCTGGGCGACTTCGCGCGGGAGGGCTTCGTCAACGTGGTCGGCGGCTGCTGCGGCACGACGCCGGAGCACACCGCCGAGATCGTCGCGGCCGTCCGCGAGCTCCCGCCGCGGGCGATCCCCGAGCCCCCGCGGCGACCGCGCTTCAGCGGCCTCGAGCCGTTCGAGATCGGGGAGGACACCGGCTTCGTCATGATCGGCGAGCGCACGAACGTCACCGGCTCCACGCGCTTCCGCAGCCTGGTCGAGGCGAACGACTACGGCTCGGCGGTCGAGGTCGCGCTCGAGCAGGTCCGCGGCGGCGCGAACCTGCTCGACGTCAACATGGACGCCGACCTGCTGGACGCGGTCGAGGCGATGACGACCTTCCTGCGGCTGGTCGCATCGGAGCCCGAGGTCGCCCGGATCCCGATCGTCGTCGACAGCTCGCGCTTCGAGGTGCTCGAGGCCGGCCTCGAGTGCGTGCAGGGCAAGGGCGTCGCGAACTCGATCTCGCTCAAGGAGGGCGAGGAGCAGTTCCTCGCGCAGGCCGAACGCGTGGGCGAGCTCGGCGCCGCGGTGATCGTGATGGCCTTCGACGAGCAGGGGCAGGCCGACACGGTCGAGCGCAAAGTCGAGATCTGCGAGCGCGCCTACAAGCTGCTCGTCGACCAGGCCGGCTTCGCCCCCGAGGACATCGTCTTCGACCCGAACGTGCTCGCGGTCGCGACGGGGATCGAGGAGCACAACGGCTTCGCGAAGGCCTACATCGACGCGCTCCCGCTGATCAAGGAGCGCTGCCCCGGTGCGCGCATCTCCGGCGGGATCTCGAACCTCTCCTTCGCGTTTCGCGGCAACGATCACGTCCGCGAGGCGATGCACGCCGCCTTCCTCTACCACGCGATCCGCGCCGGGCTCGACATGGGGATCGTCAACGCCGGGCAGCTGATGGTCTACGAGGACATCGAGCCGGAGCTGCTCGAGCTCGTCGAGGACGTGCTCTTCGACCGGCGGTCGGACGCGACCGAGCGGCTGGTCGAGTACGCGAGCCGCGTCAAGGGCGAGGCGACGAAGCGCGAGGTCGACCTCTCCTGGCGCGAGGCGCCGGTCGGCAAGCGCCTCTCGTACGCGCTCGTCCACGGGGTGGTCGACTTCATCGAAGAGGACACCGAGGAGGCGCGGCAGCAGCACGAGCGGCCGCTCGACGTGATCGAGGGCCCGCTGATGGACGGCATGGCGATCGTCGGCGACCTCTTCGGGAGCGGGAAGATGTTCCTGCCGCAGGTCGTGAAGAGCGCTCGCGCGATGAAGCGGGCGGTCGCCTACCTCGAGCCGTACATGGAGGAGGAGAAGGAGCGCACCGGCATCTCGCGCGCGCAGGGGAAGCTCGTGCTTGCGACCGTCAAGGGCGACGTGCACGACATCGGCAAGAACATCGTCGGCGTCGTGCTCGGCTGCAACAACTATGAGGTGCTCGACCTGGGCGTGATGGTGCCGGCGGACACGATTCTCGACACGGCGGTCGAGGTCGGCGCCGACGCGGTCGGGCTCTCCGGACTGATCACGCCCTCACTTGACGAGATGGTCAACGTCGCGCGCGAGATGGAGCGCCGGGGCCTCGACCTCCCCTTGCTGATCGGCGGCGCGACCACCTCGAAGCAGCACACGGCGGTGCGGATCGCGCCGACCTACTCGCATCCGACCGTCTACGTGCAGGATGCCTCGCGCGTCACGGCGGTCGTCTCCGACCTGCTCGATCCGGCGCGGCGGGCGACCCTCGACCAGGAGAACCGCTCGAACCAGGAGCGTCTGCGCGACCTGCACGCCGAGCGCGATCGCAAGCCGCTGCTCCCGTACCCGCGGGCCCTCGAGAACCGGCACCGCGTCGCGTTCGACGACCTGCCCGAGCCGGCATTCCTCGGCACGCGCGCCGTCGAGCCCGAGCTGGAGACGCTGCGCGGCTACGTCGACTGGCAGTTCTTCTTCCACGCCTGGGACCTGAAGGGGAAGTTCCCCGCGATCCTCGAGCGGCCCGAAGCGCGGGAGTTGTTCGATGATGCGCAGGAGCTGCTCGACCAGATCGTCCGCGAAGGCCTGCTCTCCGCGCGCGGCGTGCACGGATTCTGGCCGGCGTCGTCCGACGGCGAGGACATCGCGGTCGAGGACAACGTGCGTTTCTGCCTGCTCAGGCAGCAGAGCGACTACGGCGACTCCCGCCCGAACCGCTCGCTGGCGGACTACGTCGCGCCCGCCGGCGACCATCTCGGCGCCTTCGCCGTGGGCATCTTCGGCACGGACGAGCTCGCGGCTCGCTTCGAGGCCGAGCACGACGACTACAAGGCGATCCTGACCAAGGCGCTCGCCGACCGGCTGGCGGAGGCCTTTGCGGAGTACCTGCACGAGGAGAGCCGCCGCTCCTGGTACGAGCAGGGCGAGCGGCGCGCGAACGACGAGCTGATCGCCGAGGGTTACCGCGGGATCCGGCCCGCCTTCGGGTATCCCGCCTGTCCCGACCACTCCGAGAAGGGAAAGCTCTTCCAGCTGCTCGGCGGCGAGGAGCACGGGTTCGCGCTCACGGAGACGTTCGCGGTCACGCCCGCCTCTGCCGTCAGCGGCATCTACCTGCACCACCCGGACGCGCGTTACTTCTCCGTCGGGCGGGTCGCCCGCGACCAGGTCGAGTCGTACGCCGGGCGCAAGGGCCTTGCGCAGGCCGAGGCGGAGCGCTGGCTGCGCCCGAACCTCGCCTACGAGCCCGACGAGCGGGCGCTCGAGCCGGTGTAGTCGCCCGAAGCGTCGGCTATCCTGACTGGCGGCGAACGCCTTCTACGGCGTTCTTTTTTCGATGCGGACCACTCTCAAGAAAGGAATCGGCCGCGGAGCCGCGCTCAACGGCAACGGCCACGCGGTTCTGCCTCCCGGCGCGCTGACGCCGGTGACGCTCTACCGCCAGCCACCGCCGCCGCAGCGGGGCGTGGCGACGAAGGTCGGCCGCTTTCTCGCCTGGGTGGGCATGGCCCTCGCCGTCGTCGTGGTCGGCGTGGTCGGCGGCTTCTACCTCTGGGCGCACGAGAGCGTGGCCCTGCTCCGGCCGACCTCGGCCGAGGGCCAGCAGACTCAGGCACGGCTCGACCCACCCAAGTCAGCGGCGATCGCGCTCGTGCTCGGCTACGACCATCGCGCCGGCGACGGCACTTCGCCCTCGCGCTCGGACACGATGATGCTGATCCGCGCCGACCCGGTCACCAACACGATCTCGATGCTCTCGTTCCCGCGTGACCTGCAGGTCCCGATCTACTGCCCGCGCAAGGGCGGCGGGGCCGACGTCGGGTACGGCACCGGCCGGATCAACAGCGCCTACGCGTACTGCGGGATCGGCGGCGCGCTCGAGACGGTGCGGCACCTGACGAACCTGCCGATCAACTACCTGATCCCGATCAACTTCCTCGGCTTCATCGGCGTTGTGAACAAGCTCGGTGGGGTCTGGCTCGACGTCGACCGCCGCTACTACAACAAGAACGTCGGCACCTCCGGGACCGACTACGCGAACATCAACCTGCAGCCGGGTTACCAGCACCTGACGGGCAAGCAGGCGCTCGACTTCGTCCGCTTCCGGCACACCGACTCCGACCTCTACCGGCTCGCGCGCCAGCAGCTGTTCGTCGGAGCCGCGCGCCAGCAGGTGGCCAAGTCGCTCGGTCTCTCGACCGTGCTCGGGATCGTCAACACGGTCACGCAGAACCACTACATGGAGGTGGAGCGCGGCGGGCGGGCGGTCAACCTCAGCGACATCAAGAAATACGCCTCGTTCGCGTACAACCTCCCGCACGGCCACGTCTTCCAGGTGAAGATCCAGAACATCTTCGGCCAGAACGAACTCGCCACCGACCAGAGCAACATCACCAACGCTGTGCAGCAGTTCCTCAACCCGGACGTCGGCGAGGCCTCGACCGCGACGGCCGTGGCGCTCGGGCACAAGCTTCCGGCGCGGAAGCGCACGATCCCGCCGCGGCAGGTGACGCTGACCGTGCTGAACGGCAACGGCGTTGCGGGCTCGGCCGGGAACGCGAGCTACCTGCTCGGGCAGAAGGGTTACGTCGCGGTCACGCCGGCCAACGGCCAGCCGGCCAACGCGCCGAACTGGAACTACTTCCACTCGAAGGTCTACTACGACCCCGCGCGCGCGGCGAACGGGAAGGTCGCCGCGCAGCAGGTCTCGAAGCTGATCGGGAGCGCCGACGTCGAGCCGCTGCCGGCGCAGCTCAGGGCGCTCGCGAACGGGGCGCTGCTGACCGTGATCGTGGGCTCGACCTTCCACGGCGCGCTCACGCCCGTCGTGATCCCGACCGCACCGACGCGGCAGCCCGCGCAGGTGCGCAGCGATCCGGAGGCGACTCGCTCGACGCTGTTCAAGCTGCGCAAGCGGCTGCCGTTCACGCTCGAGTACCCGACGAAGCTCGAGAGCTCCTCCAACCTGGACACCGGCTATGGCGAGACACCGGTCCGGATCTATCCGCTCGGCGACCAGCCGACGCTGCGGCTGACCTTCCGCAAGGGCGGCAACGAGTACTGGGGCATCCAGGAGACGCGCTGGGCCGACGCGCCCATCCTCGACGACAAAAGCGTCTCCCAGCGCATCAACGGACGCGACTTCGACCTCTACTACACGGGCTCGCACCTGCACATGGTCGTGCTGCGCGACAACGGCGCCACCTACTGGGTCGTGAACACGCTGCTCGACTCGCTCTCGAACGAGACAATGCTCACGATCGCGCGCGGGCTGCGGCCACTGCCCCGGTAGGCTCCTCGCCCGTGAAGCCGAAAATCGGCATCTTCGGGGCCGGCTGGGTCGGTCTCGTGACGGGCGCGTGCTTCGCAGAGCTCGGCCACGAGGTCGTGATCCGCGACGTCGTGCCGGAGCGGATCGAGGCGCTGCAGTCGGGCCGCGTGCCGTTCCACGAGCCGGGCCTCGAGGAGCTGCTGGAGCGCAATCGCGAGCGCCTGGCCTTCACGCTCGAGCTCGACGACGTGGTCGATGCGCCCGTGCTCTTCGTCTGCGTCGGCACCCCGCCGACCTATTCGGGCGACGCAGACCTGTCCGCGGTCTGGAGCGTGGTCGACCAGCTGCCGGCGCTCGAGGAGCGGGCGCTACTGGTGATGAAGAGCACCGTCCCGGTCGGCACCGGTGAGAAGGTGCGCGCCGCCCTCGACGCGCGTGGGCTGGCGCACGTCGGCTACGTCTCGAACCCCGAGTTCCTGGCCGAGGGCAACGCCGTTCGAGACTTCATGGAGCCGGACCGCGTCGTCGTCGGAGCGTTCACCGAGGCCGACGCGAAGACGATCGTTTCGCTCTACGAACCGCTCGAGACGACGGTCGTGGACGCCGATGTCGCCTCGGCCGAGATGATCAAGCTCGCCGCGAACGCCTTCCTGATGACCCGGATCAGCTTCATCAACGAGATCGCGAACGTCTGCGAGGCGACCGGCGCGGACGTGGTCAAGGTCGCCGAGGGCGTCGGCCTCGACCACCGGCTCGGGCCGCACTTCCTGCGCGCCGGGATCGGCTGGGGCGGCTCCTGCTTCCCGAAGGACGGCGTCGCGCTGAAGCAGCTCGCGTCGAACTCGGGCTACCACTTCCAGCTCCTGAGCGCCGTGATCGAGGTGAACGAGCTGCAGAAGCGGCGCGTCGTCGGGAAGCTCGAGAAGCACCTCGGCAAGCTGCGCGGCAAGACGATCGCGCTGCTCGGGCTCGCGTTCAAGCCCAACACCGACGACCTGCGCGAGGCCCCGTCGCTCGTGCTGGCCTCGCGGCTGCTGGCCGAGGGCGCGGAGGTGCGCGCCTGGGACCCGGTCGCCGACGCGCGCCGGCTGCTCCAGGGCGTCACCTTCTGCGACAGCGTGCTCGACGCGGTCTCCGGCGCGGACGCCGCCGTGGTCGTGACCGAATGGGACGAGTTGCGCGAGCTGGCCAACGAGGACGTGCGGCAGGCGATGAGGCGGCCGCTGATCGTCGACGGGCGAAACCTGCTCGACCCGGAACAGGTCCGTGGTGCCGGCTTCGCCTACGAAGGCATCGGCCGCGCCGCCTCGCCGCTCGCCGCGCTGCCGGAGACCGAAGAGCGCGAACACGAGCTCGAGCGTTAGTGGAAGCGATCATCCTGGCGGGCGGGAAGGCCGAGCGCCTTGGCGAGGCCGCGGGCGGCCGTCCCAAGGCACTGATCGAGCTGGCCGGGCGGCCACTGGCCGCCTACCAGGTCGAACAGCTTGCAGCGGCGGGCGTCACGCGCGTGCTGGTCAGCTGCGCGGCCGGCCACGAAGGCGCCTTCGAGACGGCCCTCGGCGGGATCGGCCCGGAGGTCGTGGCCGTCCCCGAGCCCGAGCCGCTGGGGCGGGGCGGAGGGATCCGCTTCGCGGCGCAGGCGCGGCGCGAGCAGGGCGATCTGTTCGCGCTCAATGGCGACGAGCTGGTGGACGTCGACTTCTCGCGGCTGCTCGCGCTCCATCGCGAACGCGGCGCCGCCGCGACGATCACCGTCGTCCCGCTGCGCTCGCCCTTCGGCGTGGTCGACCTCGACGACGACCTGGTGACGGGTTTCCGCGAGGCCCCGCGGCTCGACCAGTGGGTCAGTTGCGGCATCTACGCCCTCGGCGAGGAGGCGCTCGAGCGCTTCCCGGAGCGCGGCGACCACGAGACGACCAACTTCCCCGAGCTAGCTGCGGAGGGCCGGCTGCGCGCGCTGCGGCACGAAGGAATCTGGCTGACCGTCAACACTCCGAAGGACCTGCGGGTGGCGAACGAGTACCTCGCCGACCACCCGGGGTGGCCCGAGTAGTCGCATGGTGGTAGGTTCGCGCGGCTCGTGGCCGGGCACGATCACTTGACTTCACCGAACCTCGGCGGGCTCGACAGGTTTGCGTCGGAGCCCGAGAAGGTGGACAAGCCCTGGGGCCATGAGCTGATCTGGTCGAAGACCGGCCACTACGCCGGCAAGATCCTCTTCGTCCGTGCGGGCCAGTCACTCAGCCTCCAGTTCCACAAGGAAAAGGACGAGGCCTGGTACCTGCTAGAGGGCCGCGCGCAGCTCGTGCTCGGCGCGCCCGGCGAGCGGATGCTGAACAGCGAAGTCGTCGGCCCGGGCGCGGCCTTCCACTTCCCGCCCGGAACCGTGCACCGCATGACCGCGCTCGAGGACACCACCATCATCGAGGTCTCGACGCCGCAGCTCGACGACATCGTGCGGCTCGAAGACGACTACGGGCGCGAGGGTACGAGCGAAGCCTGACACACGTGTGGTAAGGTTGTGCCATGCGAATGGCGACAGTGGGCCAGGCGGCGCGTGAGACGGGGTGGTCCCCGCGCATGCTGCGCTACCTCGAGCGGGCGGGGCTCGTCGTCCCGCGGCGCACTGGCTCCGGCTACCGCACCTACGGCCTGCTCGAGCTGAACCAGCTGCGCTCGCTGCAGGAGCTGCGGCGGCGCTTCCGCGTCGAGCTCCGAGAGCTCTCGTTCGCCGCGCGCCTGCGGCGCGAGCCAGACCTGCGAGCGGCAGTCGATTCGTGGCTCGCGGGCACCGAACTGAGCGCGCTCGACTGGGAGCAGCGCAAGCACGAGCGGCTGCTGGCCGCCTAAATCGAGACTGAAGGAGCGACATGGCCACGACGATTCGGCACGACGTCAAGGATCTCGCGCTCGCGCCGGAAGGCGTCAACCGGATCGAGTGGGCCGACCGGCAGATGCCTGTCCTGGCCGCGATCCGCGAGCGCTTCGCGACCGACCAGCCGCTCGCGGGCTATCGCGTCTCCGCGTGCCTGCATGTCACGAGCGAGACCGCCAACCTGATGCGCACGCTGAAGGAGGGCGGCGCGGACGTCGTGCTCTGCGCGTCCAACCCGCTTTCGACGCAGGACGACGTCGCGGCGGCGCTCGTCGACGAGTTCGAGATCTCTGTCTTCGCGATCAAGGGTGAGGACAACGACACCTACTACCAGCACATCGAGGCCGCGGTCGACCACAAGCCGCAGCTGACCATGGACGACGGCGCCGACGTGATCGGCGTGTTGCACTCGCATCGGCGCGAGCAGCTGGGCGACATCGTCGGCGCGACCGAGGAGACGACGACCGGCGTGATCCGGCTCAAGGCCCTGGAGCGCGACGGCGCGCTCGGCTTCCCGGTGATCGCGGTCAACGACGCGCTCACCAAGCACATGTTCGACAACCGCTACGGCACGGGGCAGTCGACGATCGACGGGATCGTGCGCGCGACGAACATCCTGCTCGCCGGGCGCACGTTCGTCGTCGCCGGTTACGGCTGGTGCGGCCGTGGCGTGGCGATGCGCGCGAAGGGCATGGGCGCCCACGTGGTCGTCACCGAGGTCGATCCGCTCCGAGCGCTCGAGGCCGTGATGGACGGCTTCCAGGTGCTGCCGATGGAGCAGGCGGCGCAGGTCGGCGACATCTTCGTGACCGCCACGGGCGACAAGTCGGTGATCACGCGCGAGCACATCCTGCAGATGAAGGACGGCGCGATCCTCGCCAACACCGGGCACTTCAACGTCGAGATCGAGATCCCGGCGCTGCGGGCGCTCGCGACGGACACGCGCACGCTGCGCACGTTCGTGGACGAGTTCAGGCTCGAGGACGGGCGGCGGATCTACCTGATCGCCGACGGCCGGCTCGTGAACCTGTCCGCCGCCGAGGGACATCCCGCTCAGGTGATGGACATGTCGTTCGCGAACCAGGCCCTCTCGGCCGAGTACGTGGTCGCGAACGCGACCAGCCTCGAGCGCAAGGTCTACCCGGTACCGCAGGAGATCGACGACGAGATCGCGCGCCTGAAGCTCGCGACGATGGGCGTCGCCATCGACGAGCTGACCGAGGAGCAGTCGAAGTACCTCGCTTCTTGGGACGAGGGCACGTAGCGCCGATACACCGCGTATGAAGGCGGTCATCCTCGCCGCTGGTTACGCCACGCGGCTCTACCCGCTGACGCTCGACCGGCCGAAGGCCCTGCTGCCGGTCGGCGGGCGGCCGATGGTCGAGCACCTGCTCCTGCAGCTGCAGGGCGTCGAGCGGCTGGACGCGATCTACCTGGTCACGAACTCGAAGTTCGCCGGCGCCTTCCGCGACTGGGCGGCCGGGTGGCAGGGCCAGGAGGTGCAGATCGTCGACGACGGAACCGGCGACGAGGAGTCGAAGCTCGGCGCGATCGGCGACCTCTACCTGACGATCCGCAGTGCGGCGATCGACGACGACCTGCTGGTGCTCGCGGGCGACAACCTCTTCAGCGAGAGCCTGGCGCCATTCGCGGAGTTCGGGCGGGCCAAGCGCGCGCCGGCGCTCGGCGTCTACGACGTCGGCGACCTGGAGGCGATCCGCCGCTACAACGAGATCGAGCTAGATGGCGAGGGCCGGCTGACGTACTTCGAGGAGAAGCCCGAGCACCCGCGCAGCACCCTGACCGGGATCGCGCTCTACTTCTACCCGCGCGAGTCCCTGTGGCGCGTGCGCGAGTACCTCGAGGCGGGGAACAACCCCGACCAGCCAGGGCGACTCGTGGAGTGGCTCTACCCGCGGGAGCCGGTGTACGCCTGGCTGGTGCCCGGTCGCTGGTACGACATCGGCTCGGCGGAGACGCTGGCCGAGGCCGACCACGCCTTCTCGTCCGGGGAGTAACCCGGCGCGCATCCGTCACAGAGTCGTCACAGACACGTGACGTGTGCGGTTCTACGCTCGCCGAGGAGGTGAGTGTGGTGTGACGTGAAGCTCCTAGACCTGATCCTGCCCGTGCGCTGCGTCGTCTGCGGCGCCGGCGGCGAGCAGCTCTGCCCGGCCTGTCGTGGCGCCCTCCCGCGGCTATCCGAGCCGCTCTGTGCTCGCTGCGGCGCTCCGACCGCCTGGCCGGTCCAGCGGTGCCGCGAGTGCGCAGGCCGCCGACTCGCATTCGCCTCGGCTCGTGCGGCGGTCGCGTACGACCCGGCCGTTCGGCAGCTCGTGCGCGCGTGGAAGGAGCGCGGCCTGCGAACGCTTGCAGCCGTGGCGGCCGACGCCGTGGCCGACGCCTTGCCTGCGCCCGACGTTGCGGCGCTGGCGTTCGTCCCGTCCGACCGCGCCCGCGGCCTCGAGCGCGGGCACCATCCCGCCGAGCGGCTCGCGCGCGAGCTGGGCCGGCGCTGGTCGCTGCCGGTGCACGCGCTGCTCGGCAGGACGCGCCCAGCCTCGCGGCAGCGCGGGCTGACACTCGCCGACCGCCGTCGCAACGTCGGCGGTGCGTTCGCCCCTGCCGGCGAGTCGCCGTCCCGGGTTGCGCTCGTCGACGACGTCTACACCAGCGGCTCGACAGCGAACGCCGCCGCGAGCGCGCTCCGCAAGTCCGGTGCGCGGCGAGTCGAGGTGATTACGTTCGCGCGGGTCGTCCGCTAGATTCCGCGCACCGAGCCACAGCGAAGGAGCGCGGATGCAGTTCCAGGTGAAGGGCAGGAATCTGGAAGTCAGCGATTCGATCCGGAGCTACGCCGAGGAGAAGCTCGGCAAGCTCGAGCGGCAGCTGACCGACCCGCGGGTCGAGCTCGAGCTGATGCTGGAGAAGAACCCGTCGATTGCGAACAACCAGGTCGCCGAGGCGACGATCTGGACGGCCGGCCCGGTGCTGCGGGCGAGAGAGGCGTCCTCGGACATGCGCGCCTCGATCGACCAGCTGGTCGAGAAGCTCGAGCGTCAGGTCACCCGCTACCGCACGCGCGGGCGCGACCGGAGGCGCCGCGCCGCGAGAGCGAACGCCGAGCCCACGCCTGCGACAGCGGACGAGCTCGACCTCGAGATCGTGAAGACCAAGCAGTTCACGCTCGACGCGATGACACCCGAGGAGGCGGTGCTCCAGCTCGAGCTCGTCGGGCACGACTTCTTTGTCTTCCGGACCGGTGACTCCGAGGCGGTGAACATCGTCTACCGGCGGCGCGACGGCGGCTACGGGCTGATCGAGCCCCAGTGATCTTCCGGCGCGAGCCGCTGCACAAGAAGCTGGCGCGCGAGGCACGGCTCGAGCAGGAGCCGGAGCCAGGCCCCGTCGACCCCGGCCCGCACTGGGGCGTGACCGGGATCCACGGCGTCCCGCGCCCACGCCGCTGGGACGCCGTCGCCTCGGCCGAGGCGCCGGGCCTGACCGGCGACGAGGTGCACTTCGTCACCCTTCCGAACGGCGACCTGCTCGTGGACGAAGACGAGCCGCCGGACACGCTCGGGCCGCTCGCCGACGCGGTCGAGCAGACCCTCGAGACGCCCTACCGCGCCGAGGCCGTCCGTCAGCGGGACGATGTCTGGGCCGTGGCGGCCCGCCGCATCGCCGTGGCGAGCTTCCGCGCCGACGGCGACGAGCTCGAGCTGGTCTCCAGCGAGGCCGGCCGCACTTTCAGTGTCGACGGCGAGCGCATGTTCGGGAGCGTCCCCGAGCTGGAGCGGATCGGCGGCGCCCAGGGCGAGCACTACGTCGTCCGCGCGAGCCGCCTGGACGGCGAGGCCTGGGAGATCGAGGCCGACCCACTGTAGGGCAGCTACCCTAAGACGATGGCTCAGCAGCTCGGATCCTTCGAAAAGGTCCTGCGCCTCGGCGAGGGCCGGCGCGTCAAGCGGCTCGCCGACCAGGCCGCCTACATCGGCACGCTCGAGCCCGAGTTCGAGGCTCTGAGCGACGAAGAGCTCGCCGGCAAGACAGTCGAGTTCAAGCAGCGGATCGAGAACGGCGAGCCGGTCGACGAGCTCGTCTTCGAGGCCTTCGCCGCGGTCCGCGAGGCCTTCAAGCGCTCGATGGGCATCCGCCTCTTTGACGTCCAGCAGATGGGTGGCATCGTCCTGCACGAGGGCGACATCGCCGAGATGAAGACCGGTGAGGGCAAGACTTTCGTCGCCGTCCAGCCGCTCTACCTGAACGCGCTGACCGGCAACAGCGTCAACCTGGTCACGGTCAACGACTACCTGGCCAAGCGCGACCCCGAGTGGACGAAGCCGGTCTGGGACGCCCTCGGGATGCGGGCCTCCTTCATCGCGAACATGATGCCCTTCGACGACCGGCGCGACGCCTACGCGGCCGACGTCGTCTACGGCACGAACTCCGAGTTCGGCTTCGACTACCTGCGCGACAACATGGCCGTCACGCTCGAGGGCGTCGTCCAGCGCGGCCACGACTTCGCGATCGTGGACGAGGTCGACTCGATCCTGATCGACGAGGCGCGCACCCCGCTGATCATCTCCGGCGAGCCCGAGACCGCCGCGCAGGTCTACTACGACTTCGCGCGCGTCGCGAAGACCCTCGACGGCTTCGCCGCCAAGCCCGGCCAGCCGAAGGGCGCGGCCGAGGAGTCCGGCGCCGACTTCGAGTACGACGAGAAGCACAAGACGATCTCGCCGATGCAAGGCGCGATCGAGGCGGTCGAGCGCGCGATCGGGATCGACAACCTCTACGACCCGCGCAACGGGCAGCTCGCCAACCACCTGAACCAGGCGCTGAAGGCGCAGGCGCTCTTCCAGCGCGACGTCGACTACGTCGTCCAGGACGGCGAGGTCAAGATCGTCGACGAGTTCACGGGCCGGATCATGGAAGGCCGGCGCTGGTCTGAGGGCCTGCACCAGGCGGTCGAGGCCAAGGAGGGCGTCCGCATCCAGGAGGAGCACCAGACGCTCGCCACGATCACGCTGCAGAACTACTTCCGCCTCTACGACAAGCTCGCCGGGATGACCGGCACCGCCAAGACCGAGGAGAAGGAGTTCGTCGAGATCTACAACCTGCACGTGGTCGAGATCCCGACCAACGTCCAGGTCGCCCGCAACGACGAGAACGACCTGATCTTCAAGACCGGTGAGGCGAAGTACAACGCCGCGATCGAGGACATCAAGGAGCGCCACGCGAAGGGGCAGCCGGTGCTCGTCGGGTCGATTTCGGTCGAGGTCTCGGAGCATCTCTCGCAGCTGCTCGACCGCCAGGGCATCCCGCACAACGTGCTGAACGCGAAGCAGCACGAGAAGGAGGCGGGGATCATCGCCGAGGCGGGCCGGCGCGGCGCGGTCACGATCGCGACGAACATGGCCGGCCGCGGCGTCGACATCAAGCTCGAGGACGAGATCAAGGAGCTCGGCGGCCTGTACGTGCTCGGCACCGAGCGCCACGAGGCGCGCCGGATCGACAACCAGCTGCGCGGCCGCTCGGGCCGCCAGGGCGACCCCGGCGAGTCGCGCTTCTACCTCTCCGGCCAGGACGACCTCGTGCGCCTGTTCGCCGGCGACCGGATCTACAACATCATGGAGCGCTTCAAGGTGCCGGACGACCAGCCCATGGAGGCGAAGATCCTCTCGAACCAGATCGAGAACGCGCAGAAGAAGGTCGAGGAGCAGAACTTCGTCATGCGCAAGAACGTGCTCAAGTACGACGACGTGATGAACCGGCAGCGCACGGTGATCTACGAGCAGCGCCGGCGCGTCCTGGAGGGCGAGGACCTCTCCGACGAGGTCGGGCTCTGGATCGACGAGGTGATCGAGCGCACGGTCGACCAGTACACGACCGGCGAGTTCGAAGAGGAGTGGGATCTCGACGCGCTCTGCCGCGCGATGGTCGACCTCTACGCGACGGACGAGCCGATCACCCCGGACGAGCTGCGCGAGGAGGTCGGGCTCGACCGCGTGGCGCTCGTCGAGGAGTTCCAGGAGGACGCGCGCGACACGTACAAGGAGCGCGAGCAGGGCCTCGGCCTGAACCCCGAGACATCACAGCCGCTGCTGCGCGACGTCGAGCGGTTCGTGATCCTGCAGGTCGTTGACCACCGCTGGCGCGAGCACCTCGAGAACATGGACTACCTGCGCGAGGGCGTGCACTTGCGCGCGATGGCGCAGAAGGATCCGTTGGTCGAGTACACGGGCGAAGGGCATCGGATGTTCGAGGAGCTGAACGCCGAGATCCGCGAAGAGGTCGTGCGCACGCTCTTCCACGCGGAGATCGAGGTCGAGGAGGCCGACCAGCTCCAGCAGGCGCAGGCGGCGCAGGCACCCAACGACGACGGGTTCGCGTACGCGCACGAGTCGCTCGCGGGCGCGCAGGCGATCGCCGCGGCGGGTGGCGGTGCTGGGCTCGCGCTCGGCGGCGACGGCGCCTCGGTGACGGCGGGCACGCTCGATGCGGGCGGCGGCTCGGTGATGACCCAGCAGCGCGTGACGAGCGACCGCGAGAAGAACCTCGGCCGCAACGACCCGTGCTGGTGCGGCAGCGGCAAGAAGTTCAAGCGCTGCCACGGCGCTTGACGTCGAAAGTCCGCCGACGGCTGCGCCGCCGGCATGACGACTTTCGACGTCTCGCCTCGCCCTAGACGCGCCGCGAGCGCTGCCGAGCAAAGCCCGACAGCGCGTATCGCCGATCTAGGAACTCGCTAGCATCGATTCCATGGCCGACCAGACGCCGACGCAGCAGCCGCTCGACCAGCAGCTCCAGGAGATCGGGGCCCAGCTTGCCTGGGTCCGTGATTACCTTTGACCCGGATCACCTCGAGAGCCGCGTCGCCGAGCTCGAGCAAGAGCTGGGCACGCCGGGCTTCTGGGACGATCAGCAGCACGCGGCGCAGGTCAGCGCCGAGCACGCGCGCCTGACGCGCCGGCTGGAGCGCTACCGCCGGCTCGTTCAGGACTACCAGGACGCTCAGGAGCTGCTCGCCATGGACGGCGAGATGGAGGGCGAGATCGCGACCAGCATCGCGCCGCTCCGAGCCGAGCTCGACCGCCTGCAGGAAGACGCGCTCTTCTCCGGCGAGTACGACGCCGGCGACGCGCTCGTCACGATCCATGCCGGCACGGGCGGCACCGATGCGCAGGACTGGGCCGAGATCCTCCTGCGCATGTACCTCCGCTGGGCGCAGAACCGCGGTTTCCAGACCGAGCTGCTCGAGGCGAGCCCCGGCGAGGAGGCGGGCCTCAAGTCCGCGACCTTCAGCGTCAGGGGCGAGAACGCGTACGGGATCCTGAAGGCCGAGCGCGGCGTCCACCGGCTCGTCCGGCAGAGCCCTTTCGACCAGGCCCACCGCCGCCACACGAGCTTCGCGCAGGTGATCGTCAGCCCGCTGCTGACGGACGACATCGACGTCGACCTCGATGAGAGCGACCTGCGCATCGACACCTACCGAGCGAGCGGCGCCGGCGGCCAGCACGTGAACAAGACCGACTCCGCCGTCCGGATCACGCACATCCCGACCGGGATCGTCGTCCAGATCCAGAACGAGCGCAGCCAGAGCTCGAACAAGCAGACCGCCCTGCGAGTGCTCAAGTCGCGCCTCCTGGAACAGGAGCAGGAGCGCCGCGAGGAGGAGCTGGCCAAGGAGCGCGGCGCCGCCCAGCAAGCCGACTTCGGCAGCCAGATCCGCAGCTACGTCCTGCACCCCTACCAGCTGGTCAAGGATCACCGCACCGAGTACGAAACGGGCAACACGCAGGCAGTTCTGGACGGCGCGCTGGACGACTTCGTCCACGAGTACCTGCTCGCCAAGGCAGCGGGCAAGGTGGTCTAGCCACCCGTTTAGCTAGAGTTCCCCGGCGAGCCCAAGTCCGGCGCATTCCCGCGCCGTGCAGCGCTTTTCCCTTGCAGGAACCGGACCTCCAGCACCTCGACACCTCGACGGCCGTCCTCGAGCAGGAGACGGTCGGGCCTGCCCCTGGCCCGGCACCTTCGAGCTCGGCGATGGTCACGTTCGAGAACGTGACGAAGATCTACGAGCCGGACGTCGCGGCCCTGCAGGACGTCTCCTTCGGGATCGACAAGGGCGAGTTCGTCTTCATCGTCGGCGCCTCGGGCTCGGGCAAGTCGACGGTCATCCGCCTCGTGTTGAAGGAGCTCGAGCCGACGCGCGGCCGGATCGTCGTCGGCGGCCGTGAGCTTGGACGGCTCAAGCGCAGCAAGGTGCCGCTGCTGCGGCGCAACGTCGGCTGCGTCTTCCAGGACTTCAAGCTGTTGCCGAACCGCACTGCGGCCGAGAACGTCGCCTACGCGCTCAAGGTGCAGGGCGAGAACTCGACCGCGATCCGGCGCAAGGTGCCCGAGGTGCTGAACATGGTCGGCCTCACCCACAAGATGTCGTCGCTGCCCGACGAGCTCTCCGGCGGCGAGCAGCAGCGCGTCTCGATCGCGCGCGCGTTCGTCAACCACCCGCCGCTGCTGATCTGCGACGAGCCGACCGGCAACCTCGACCCCGACACGAGCGTCGGGATCATGCAGCTGCTCTACCGCATCAACCGCTCCGGGACGACCATCCTGATGGCCACGCACGACCGCGAGATGGTCGACAAGATGCGCAAGCGCGTGATCGCGCTCGAGGGCGGCAAGCTCCTCCGCGACGAGCGCCGCGGCGGATACACGACCGAATGAGCCGCTTCCGCGTCATCGTTTCCGAGGCGATCCGCTCGCTCGGCGCCAACCTCTCGACCACGTTTGCGGCGACGACGACGGTGCTGATCGGGATGTTCATGCTCGGCCTCGTCATCGGCCTCGGCAGCTGGGCACTCTCGCTCAGCGACCATTACAAGAAGCAGCTGCTCGTGAACGTCTACTTCTGCACCCAGCTGCGGTGCGGAAGCGAGGCGTCGACAGGGGAGATCGACAACGTCCGGACCCTGCTGACCGCGATGCCGCAGGTGAAGAGCGTCCGCTTCGTCTCCAAGGACGAGGCGCTCGCGATCGAGCGCAAGAAGCACCCCGAGCTGGTCGCCGGGCTGCCCGGCAACCCGCTGCCGAACGCGTTCAAGGTGATCCCCCGGCGCGCCGAGGACATCGACGCGATCTCGACGCAGCTCGGCACCTCGAAGCCGAAGGGCGTCGAGACGATCTGCCCGCCCGCGCCGGGCTCGAAGGCCGCGGCGACCGGGATCGGGGAAAGCTGCAGCCAGATCTCACACCGCGTGTTATCAGTGGCGCGGTATCTCTGGATCGTCGTCCTGATTGCGTTCATCGTGCTGCTCGTCTCTTCGACCCTGCTCGTGGCGAACACGATCCGGCTTTCGATCTTCGCCCGGCGACGGGAGATCGAGGTGATGAAGCTCGTCGGCGCGACGAACTGGTTCGTACGCGGGCCGTTCATGATCGAAGGCCTGCTCTGCGGGCTCGGCGGGGCGGTGCTGGCCGTGATCCTGCTCGTACTCGGGCGCGAGCTGTTCATGCCGCTGATCCACCTGACGAACGCCTCCGACATCCACGCCTGGCCGTTCGGGCTCCACGTCCTGATCGTGCTCGGGGCCGGGCTGGCGTTGGGCGCTGCAGGCTCGGGACTCACGATTCGCCGTTTCCTCCAGGTCTGACTCAGCTGCGTCGGAACATTGATTCGATCGGGTCGACCGGTCGTTTCAGACGGACGCGCGGGCGAAGCCCGCACGTCCTGAGGGCGGCATCGCAAGCGACGCCTTAGTTGTCGTCGAGCTCGCCTCGCGGGGCAAGCACCTCGTCGGCGAGCCGTATTTCGTGCCGGGCACGCCGTTGCTGCTCGACCGCCGCACCGAGGGCGGGCCGGGCGACCTGGCCGTCGTGCGCAAGGGCCGCGGTCGCGCGCGGGTCGAGCGCGTGCTTGGGCCGGCGAGCTCGATCGAGGTCGTGCTGGAAGGGCTGCTGGTCGAGCAAGGGGAGCTGCGCGGCTTCGAGCCCTACGATCCACCGGCGATCGACCCGGAAGGTCGGGTCGACCTGCGCGATCGGCTCTCGTTCACGATCGACCCCGACACGGCCAAGGACTTCGACGACGCGCTGACCGTCGAGGAGGACCGCGCGTTCGTGCACATTGCGGACGTCTCGTGGTTCGTCGGCGCGGCCACGCCGCTCGACCGAGGCGCCGCCGAGCGAGCCTTCTCGGTCTACGTGCCGGGCCTCGTCTCGCCGATGCTGCCGCCCGAACTGTCCGAGGAGCTCTGCTCGCTGCGGCCGAACGTCGACCGGCTCTGCGTCACCGTCGAGTTCCCGCTGAACGGCGGCGAGCCGACCTTCTACCGCTCGGTGATCCGCAGCAGCGCGCGGCTGACCTACGGCCAGGCCGAGGCGATCCTCGCCGGCCGCGAGCGGGCCGAGCCAGAACTGACCGAGGCGCTGCGGCGCGCCGAACGGCTGGCGCAGGAGCTGCGCGACAAGCGCTTCGCGCGCGGGGCACTGCGCGTCGAGAGCTCCGAGGTCGTCTTCGCCTTCGACGGCCAGGGCGGGATCGAGCGCGCGTGGCGCGAGTCCGAGCCACACGCACACATGCTGGTCGAGGAGCTGATGATCCGCGCGAACGAGCTCGTCGCCGAGCTGCTCGCCGGCCGCCGGCGCGAGGCGCTCTACCGAGTCCACGAGCCGCCCGAGCCGCAGGCGGTCTCGCTGCTGCTCGCGCGCCTCGCCGATCTGGGCATCCCGACGCCGCCGGCGCCCGAGCGCATGGGGCCATCGGACGCTGCGGCCGTCGCCGGAGCCGCCAGCGAGCTCGTCACCGACTACGTCGAGCGCTCCGGCCGCGGCCGCGAGGCGATTCACGCCGCTGGTGCTCCAGGCGCTCAAGCAGGCGCGTTACGACCCCGCGAACCTCGGGCACATGGGCCTCGCGAGCACGGCGTACTGTCACTTCACCTCGCCGATCCGCCGCTACCCGGACCTCGTTGTCCACCGAGCGCTGCTACGCGAGCTCGGCGTCTCGGACGAGCCGCTCCCGGACGACCTCGAAGCGCAGGCGCAGCACGCGTCGGAGCGCGAGCGGCACGCCTCGCAGATCGAGTACCGCGCCGACGATCTCTGCCTCGCCTGGCTGCTCGACCGGCGGTTGTTCGAGCTCGGCTGGGAGACGACCTTCGAGGGCGAGATCACCGGCCTGATCCCGTCGGGCCTGTTCGCCCGCTTCGGCGACGTCTTCGAGGGCTTCGTCCCGGCGCGTCGCCTGCCGGGCGACTACTTCGAGCTGAACGAGCTCGCGACCGCCCTCGTCGGCCGCCGCGGCGGGCGTACCTACCGCCTCGGCGACCCGCTCGGGGTGCGCGTCGCGGACCTACGCCGCAGCGAGGGGAAGGTCGAGCTCGAACCGACCGCCGACCGTTAAAGGTTCACGCGCGCGCCCCACCCATGGGTGGGGATCGGACCGCCCGCCGCCCGCGGTGAGCGTAGCGGCGAGAAGCGCGCATGTCTGAGTGGCGGCTGTAGCAAAAGCGTGCCGACCTACAATCGGCCGCGTGGCCGAGAAGCAGATCGCCGAGAACCGCCGTGCGCGGCACGACTACCACTTCCTCGATCGCTTCGAGGCCGGGCTCGTGTTGAACGGAAGCGAGGTCAAGTCGCTACGGCAGGGACACGCCGTCCTGCAGCGCGCCTACGCCGACGCCCGCGACGGCGAGCTCTGGCTCATCGGCTTGCACATCCCGCCTTACGAGCAAGCCTCGGTCGCACCGCACGACCCGGACCGCGACCGCAAGCTGCTGCTGCACCGCCGAGAGATCGATCGCCTAAGTGCGCAGGTCTCCGAAAAGGGCCTGACCGTCGTGCCGACGCGGCTCTATTTCAAGGACGGCCGCGCCAAGGTCGAGCTGGCGCTCGCGCGCGGCAAGGAAGGCCGCGACAAACGCCGCGACATCGCCGATCGAGAGTCGAAGCGCCGCATCGAGCGCGAGCTGAAGGCCCGGCGGCGCTGAAGGACCGCCGACGGCCCAACCGGCCGCCGGCGGCTCCGAAGAGGCTTACCCCTCCTTGTTGAAGCGCTGGTCGAACACGAACTCGGTCGTCTCGCCCGTCCGCTCGACGGTGTAGTCGAACCGCAAGCTGAAGCGCGTCGTCGAGGAGCAGGCCCGCAGCCGCCGCGTCGACCGCGGCGTGCTCGAGAGCGATGCGATCGGCCTCGTCCGAGGCATGCTCGGCGCGGGCTTCCTCACACTTCGCCGCTGACGGCGTAGAGGCGCCACTCGCCCGGCACTCCTTTCAACGAGGCCGAGCCGCGATCCTCGAACTCGAGGCCAGAGCCCGCGACAAGGTCGCGCACCGTGCTCGAGACCAGCACTTCTCCCGGCCTCGCCTGACCCGCCACGCGCGCGCCGATGTGAACGGCGATGCCGGCCAGCTTGTCCCCGACGACCTCGCACTCGCCGGTGTGCACGCCGGCGCGGAGCTCGAGTCCGAGCCCGCGGACGGCGTCGATCGCGGCCCCGGCGCAGCGGATCGCTCTCGCGGGGCCGTCGAAGCTCGCGAGGAACCCGTCGCCGGCGGTGTCGAGCTCACGGCCGCGGAAGCGCTTGAGCTGCTGCCGCACGGTTGAGTGATGTGCCTCCAGCAGCGCGCGCCAGCGGCGGTCGCCGAGCTGGGTCGCGCGTTCGGTCGAGCCGACGATGTCCGTGAAGAGCACCGTCGCGAGCACGCGGTCGGGCTGTGGCGACTCCCGCACCCCGGTCAGAAACTCTCGGATCTCTTCGAGGATCTCGCCGCCGCCGCTGCCTGCCCAGGGGATGTGGAGGGAGCCGGGAAGCTCGACGTAGCGTGCGTTGGGGATGTTCGCTGCGAGAAAGCGGGCGTTCTCGACGTGGCAGATGGGGTCGTCCAGGCGGTGCACGATCAGCGTCGGCACGCGCACCGACGGCACGACGTCGCGCACGTCGATGTCCATCGCCATCGACAGGAAGGCGATCGCGTCGCGCGGCGTCATCGAGGAGGTCTGCAGGCGGCCGAACCAGCGCGTCGTGGTCTCCGGGTCGGGGTCGTCCGGAAAGAATCGGTCCGCAACGAGCGCGCGGCCCCAGCGTTCGGGAAGCTCGCGCGTCCACTCGTCGAACTCCTCGCGCGTGCCTTCGCCCCAGGGCCAATCGTCGGTCTGCTCCTCCTTCACCTCCGCGCCGATCAGCAGGAGCGCCTCGGTGCGTTCGGGGTAGGTCGCCGCAAAGAGCATCGACATCGGCCCGCCCTCCGACACGCCGACCAGCGCCGCTCGCTCGGACCCGGCCGCGTCCATCACCGCACGCACGTCGTCCATCCGCTGTTCGAGCGTGCCGGCTCGCGTGCGCTCCGACAGGCCCATGCCGCGCTTGTCGAAGAGGATCAATCGTGAAAACGACGCCAGCTGCTCGCAGAAATGCCGGTAGCCGGGATGCTCCCAGAGCACGCCAAGGTGGGTGACCGAACCGGCGACCCACACCACGTCGACGGGCCCGTTCCCGAGGACTTGGTACGCAATCTCCACCTCACCGCTTGAGGCGTACCTGACCTCGGGGGCGTCGCTCACGCCGACGGCTCCGGCGCAAGCTCGAACTCGAGCTCCTCGCCGTCCTCGTCGTCCCAGTGACGCCCGACCTCGACGAAGCCGAGCCGTTGCACGATCCTCAGCGACGGCTCGTTCCCGGGACCGACCGACGCGACGAAGCGGTGGATCCCCTGGGCGCGCCCCCAGTCGAGCAGCGCCTCTACGGCCTCGGTCGCGTAGCCGTTGCGCCGGTGCTCCGGGAAGATCGTGTAGCCGATCTCGACCGCGTTCGCTGCCCGCAGCGAGTTGATGCCCGGCGGCCCGTGAAAGCCGACGTGCCCGATCAGCTCCCGGGACCCGGGGAGGACGATCGCGCGCACCAGCCACGGCCCGCGGGCCGGCTCGTCGCCCATCTGCCGGAGCCGGAAGGCGAGGAAGCGGCGGTCGTGCTCGTCGGGCCAGTCGTCCGGGACGGCGAACTCGAGCTCGTCCCGGCGCCCGTCGAGGAGCGCTCCGACCAGCTCCGGCGAGAGCCAGACCAGCTCGAGCCGCTCCGTCGCGATCGTCTCGGTCACGCGAGTGGCCCGCGCAGGAAGAGACGCCCGATCCACGGCTGGTAGCCGAGCTGCTCGTTCAGTCGGCGCATCGGGGTGTTGCGCTCGTCATTCGTCGTTTTCAGCAGCTCGAAGCCGTTCGCCTTCGCCCAGCCGATCTGCGCCGACTTCAGCGCGCGGGCGATGCCGCGACCGCGCCAGGCGCGCTTGACCGCGGTCAGGTCGTGGTGGGCGCTCGTCGTCGCCGTGCTCGAAAGGGAGAACTTCGCGTAGCCGACCGCTTCGTCGCCGGCGACCGCGACGAACGTCGCCTCCGGCCGGTCGCCAGGGCCCTGCATCTCGTGCGCCAGCCAGGCCTCGAATGGCTCGTGCTCCTCGTCCTCGTAGCCGGGCACGTCCGGCGAGGCGTCGAGCGAGATCTCGAACAGGCCGCGCGCGAGTTCGGGCCGGTCGGCCCAGGTGACGATCTCGACACCCGGCGGCGGCTCGATGGCCGGCGGCTCGACCCCGGTCAGGTCGAGCGCGACGCCCTTCTCGTGCCGCTCGACGACAAAGCCGCGCCGCTCCGCGAACGCGAGGCTGTCCGGATCGTTGTCGGCGAGGACCGCCTCGAGCGTCTCGAGCTCGCGCACCCGGGCCCAGTCCGAGATGGCCGAGTAGAGCGCGGTGCCGGCCCCGCGGCCTCGGTGCCCGGGCGGAACGGTGACCATGACCCGCGGGCTGTTCGGGAGGCCGTGAAACAGAGCTGCGAACCCGGAGCCGAGCACGACGCCGTCCTGGCGCGCCAGCAGGTCGGCGTAGTCGAGCAGGCTCGTCTTGAACGCCTGCACCTCGGGCAGGCCAAAGCTCTCGTGCGGCCACGTCTCGATGTAGGCGTCGAGCGAGAGCCGTTCGTCAGCTTCGTCCGCGACGGGTGCGACTTTGACCATGCGCCCAACCATAGGGACTGCGCCGTCGGGGTTGTAGCCCGCCGGGCCGAGAGCTACCCTGGTGAAGCCGCCCCGTGTTTTCTATCGAGAAGTACCGCGCCCGTCCCGGGCTCGCCGCCGTTTCCGCCCTCGTGTTGGCCGCGGCGGCCGCCCTCCTCCTCGTTCTGCTGCCGGAGCGCTGGGAGCGCATCCTCGTCGCAGCCGTGACCCTGCTGGCCGGCGGGGCGCTCGCGTTGCTGCTGGCGAGACGCGCACGCACACGGGAGCGGGCGCGGATCGAGGAGCTCGAGACCGCCGAGGCGAGGCACCACGCCCTCCTCGACGGCCTGCCGCTCGTGACGTGGCTCACGGCGCCGAGCGACCGTTCGGAGACGCTCTATGTCTCGCCTTCGATCGCGGAGGTGACGGGCTACTCCCCGTCGGAGTGGGCCGAGCAACCCGACCTCTACCTTCGCCTCCTGCACCCCGACGACCGCGATCGTGTGGTTCCGGAGCTCGAGCGCGCGAGCACCGGCGCTCCCGTCCGCTCGCTCGAGTACCGCCTGCTCGCGCGGGACGGCCGTGCCGTCTGGGTGCGCGAGGACAGCGCCACGGTGCGCGACTCGAAAGGGGAGCCGCTCTATGTCCAGACCTTTCTGCGCGACGTGGGGGAGCTGAAGCGCGGCGACGACCGACGCGAGCTGCTCCAGTCCGCGGAGCGAGAGGCCGCGTCCGAGAGTGCGGAGCGCCGCTCGCGGCTGGACCTGCTTCGACACGTCGGGAACGAGATCACCGCCGGGGTCGACCTCGACCGCGCGCTGATGCGGATCGCGGAGCTGATCGTGGTCGACTTCGCCGACTGGTGCCTTGTCGACGTCGCCGATGACGCGAACGACCTCCGCCGCGTGGCAGTCGCGCGTGGAGCGACGACCAGCCCGAACGGCGGGCGCGTGCCCGCCGATGAGCCGGAAGCCGAGGTCCGAGGCGTCCTCGAGCGGGGCCGCACCAGCATCCTCCCGGCCCTCGACGAGCGCTCGCAGGCCGAACCCGTATCTCTCGGCAGCCTCGAGGCGCGCTCGGTCGTCTCCGTCCCCCTTCGCGCACGCAAGCAGCGGCTCGGCGTGTTCACGCTGGCGCGGACCGAGCGCGGGCCGGTGTACACGTCCGAGGACGTCGCGCTTGCCGAGGACCTCGCCGCACGGCTCGCCCTCGCGCTCGACCGGGCGCGGCTCTACCGCGAGGTAGAAGAGCGCTCGGACGCGGCCTGGGTGCTCGAGCACGTCGCCGACGGAATCCTGCTGCTCGACCGTCTCGGCGTCGTGCGGCTGTGGAACCCGGCGGCCGAGGCGATCACGTTCATCGCCACTGCCGACGTCGTCGGCCACACCGCGGCCGAGGCGATCCCCGGCTGGAAGACCGCCGTCGAGCGCGTTCCCGTCTCCGCGTCGCCTGACCCGGGCCACGACGAGGTCCTGATCCCGATCGAGACCTCGCGTGGCGAGCGCTGGATCGCGATCTCCGGCGTGCGTTTCTTCGGCGGGACGGTCTACGCGTTCCGCGACCTGACCGACGCGCGCCGGCTCGAGGAGATCAAGGCCGACTTCATTGCCACGGCCTCGCACGAGCTGCGCACCCCGCTGGCAGCCGTCTACGGCGCGGCGCAGACGCTGCTCCGGCACGACTTCGCGCTCGACGAGACCGGGCGGGAGCGCTTTGTCTCGCTGATCGCCGACGAATCCGAACGGCTCGGCCGGATCGTGAACGAGATCCTGCTCGCGAACCAGCTTGACGCGGGGAGGCTCGACCTCGAATCCGAGCCGTTCGACGCCGGCGACCTTGTCGAGCGCGTCGTCGAGGCGACGCGGATGCACGCGCCGCCGTCCGTCACGCTCGAAGTCGAGGTCGATGCGCCCGAAAGTGCGCCGCAGGTCGCCGCCGACGCTGACAAGGTCCGGCAGGTGCTCGTCAACCTCGTCGAAAACGCGATCAAGTACTCCCCCGACGGCGGCCGCGTCGAGGTCGGCCTCGAGGAGCGCGACGGCTTTCTCCGCTTCCACGTCCGGGACGAGGGCCTCGGCGTTTCGCCCGAGGACCAGGAGCGGATCTTCGAGAAGTTCTACCGCGCCGACCCCCAGATGACGCGGGGCGTGGGCGGGACCGGGCTCGGCCTCTACATCTGCCGAGAGCTGATCGACCGCATGGGCGGTCGCATCTGGGCGGAGCCGAACGGGAGCAAGGGTTCCATGTTCGTCTTCGAGCTGCCGATCGCAGAGGTGATGGCGCACGGGCAGCCACGGCTCCGGCGGCTACAATCGGATCAGTGACATACGGGGGCGACCTGGTTTCGACGTGGTCGGTTCTCCGGCAGAGCTGCAAGCGGAGGTCCCCGGTCGGCCTCCTAAAACAACCGGGACACAACGCAAGTGCGAAGAACACAAACGCACTCGCTCTCGCTGCCTAACCCGTAGCGAAGCGCGTCGCTCCGAGCTCGGCCCGTGGCTCGGGTAGCGGCGTCAGAAACGGGCTCGGCGCCTAGGGAGAGCCAATCGCCCGAAGCGCGACTCCAAAGGATGGCTAGCCCGTCGGTTGGTCGGCTCCCAACCGGCCGCCGGGCGAAACTCAACGGGAGCCTAAGCTTGTAGACGCTCTGTCCGGTGCGTCCGCGGACGCGGGTTCGATTCCCGCCGCCTCCATCGGTCTGATAGAGCGAAATATGGATCGCGACAATCGACGCATCCCGCGGTAGCCGAATCGGCAGGTTTCCGCGTCCGGCAGCGGAGCCGTCGCCGGTTCGACTTCTCCCCGCGGTCGTCACCTTCATGGTCCCCAAGCTCGAGAAGTCGACCTCGCTCTACGTGAGTCTCGGCGCGACGACGACGGTCATGTTCTTCATCTACCTGCTGGGACCATCGTCGTCACTGCGCCGATACTCAAGACAGTCCGCTCCACCAGGAGCTGAGCCGCGAAGACGCCTGACGGCTAGCCCTGCTGGTCGCTCTCGCCTTGCCGCCACTCTGCCCAGACCGGTGAGAAGACGGCGCAGACCATCGAGATCGTGACGACGATCAGGACGTAGGCGAGGATCCCGATCACAACGCCGAAGGAGCCGAACGCCTTCGCGTTCTGATCCAGCGTCGGTCCGATCCAGAGTGGCGAGGTCGCGATCGTCCCGCCGACGACGAACGTCGCCAGGAGCGCGCCCGGAAGGAGCGAGCGAAACGAGATCTGGCGGTGGAGCAGGAAGCGCGGCGTCCAGAGCCAGAAGACCATCGAGCCGGCGATCCAGGCCGGAAGCAGGGCCAGCCAGCCGGCGGCGCGGAACCCTTCCGCTGAGACGGTCATCAGCGCGAGCACGCCGCTGAGGACGAAGAACCAGATCGTGAACCGCAGCTGGTCGGCCGCCGTGCCAGCGTGGATGCGCCAAGCCCGCGCGTAGAGGTCCTGGTACTGCTGGCCGATCGAGAGCCCCCAGAGCAGGAACCCGACCACGATCGTGATCGAGGCTGCCAGGACGTTGTTCGCTGTGGTGCCGAAGAGATCGTGGACGACGCTCGCGGTCGGTCCGCTGAGGTTCATGTGCGAGATGAGGCGGTCAGCGAATGCGTTCTCGTCTCCCTTGGCCAGGTTGAAGATCGCGACGATGACGAGCGCGGTCGGAAGCACCGAGAGCGTGATGTACGTGGTGGCGGCGGCTCCCGAGTTGCGGCTGGCCTCGAAGTAGCGGCGAGACCACAGGAGCGCGAGCCGACCGAGGCCCGAATCCGTCCGGCCGCGCAGCCAACCTTGGGCAGCGGCCAGACGGCTGCCGCCGGTACCTGGAGCCTCCTCGGCTGGTGGGGCGTCCTGGCCCACCGAATCTCCGGGCGCCGGCTGTTCAATCACCAAGCAACCGTATTCCGCACGCCGTTGGGGCCGCGTCACCCGCATCAGGTGAAAAGCGAGCTTCGCCGCAGGCTCGGGCGAAGATCACCCTCCTCGGGCGATGCGCCCCAGGTCTGGGCGATTCAGATTCGTCCTGACCTGAGCGCAATCGGCGATTGGAGGAACCATGTGGTGGGGAATTGGCATTGGCGGCTTCTTCTTGTATGTGTTTCTGCTCCTGTTCCTCGGGATCAGAACACTCAGAAACGGCCACGGGTGGCTGTTCTTCTTCGGGATCTTCTTCCCGCTGCTCTGGCTGATCGGCGCGTTCATGCAACCCAGCCCGCAGGCGGCCTGAAGGTCGCTGCGTGTCGCAAGTAGGTCGCTTGAACGTGGTCGAGCGCCGCATGTCGCGGTTTCTCAGGGAACCGCCGTCCGTGCGCACTGCCGCGGGCGTCATCGTCTCCGCCACGACCGCCGTGGTCGTTGCCGGCGGAGTGCTCATGCGGCTGCTCGACCACGGCGAGTACTCGGACATCTGGGTCGGCATGTGGTGGGCGTTGCAGACCGTGACGACCGTTGGCTACGGCGACGTAACACCGAAGAATCCCTCCGGGCGGATCATCGCCGCCTTCGTGATGCTCCAGGGGATCGCCTTCCTGGCGATCACCACGGCGGCGATCACCTCGACCTTCGTCTCCCGGGCGAACAAGGAACGGGACCTGGCGCACGACGCGGACGAGGACGATTCGGAGGTACGGATGGAGGCGCAGCTGAAACGCATCGACCAACGCTTGGACCGGCTCGAGCAAATGCTCCGCAAATGATGCTCCTCGAACACTGCGGGCGAGAAGGCCTCGGCCATGGCAATTGAGGTCGCCGTGCAACGGCTAGAGATTGGTGACGTAGTTCTGGTCAGCGCTCCCGGCCAAGATGAGGAGACGGTCGAGGCAACCGTGGCCCGCGACGTCGACCGAACCGAGTCGACCGTGCGGGTCAGGCTCCGAGTGGCGGGCGGACAGGACTTCGTGAAGGAGTGGCCGCTCGACGAGCTGATCACTGTTGTCCGCGGGCCTTGACTGAACGCCGGGCACCTCTGAAGTGGCCAGGGCGGTGGCGGCGGCTCTCCGCTCACAGAAAGGTCCGATTTCACACCATCGGGATGAGGAGGACGGGAGCGGCCTCCCACATACTTGGCGACGCATTCTCACAGGAGGCCCGTTCGATGTTCCAAACACAGCAGCGCTGCCCGCGCGCCGAGAGCGGGTCACCACGACCTGTCGGAATGCCCGACGAGCGGCGCTTGTTGGGACAGGCTGACGTGAGGGCTCGCACCCGATGAGCAAGAAGCGCGGCGTGCTTGTGTGGTGCCTGTTCGCGCTGGCGACGATCCTGATGTTGGTTTCGTCGCTCACGGTCTGGTCGAAGCGTCAGCTGCTCGACGACCAGGCCTGGGCGGATTCGTCGTCGCAGCTGCTGGCAAACGACGAGGTTCGCGGTGCGATCGCTCAGAAGCTCAGCGACGCACTGTTCCAGCGAGTCGACGTGGAAGCCCAGCTGCGCGAGCGGCTGCCGGCACAAAGAAAGGGAACTGCCGCCGTGCTGGCGGCGGCGCTCCAGAACACCGTCGTACCCACGGCCGCCGACAGGCTACTGCAGCGACCGAGGGTGCAGGCGCTCTGGGAGAACGCCAACAAGCGCGCCCACGCGGCTGTTCTGCGGGTGCTGGAGGGCAAGGAGCTGCGCAAGAACGGCAACATCTCGACCGCGAACGGAGAGGTCACGCTGGACCTGAGACCGGCGATCAAGAGGCTGGCGGCACGGCTCGGGTTGGAGGACAAGCTGAAGGCAAACGCTGATCCGGACGCCGGCCAGCTCGTGATCATGAAGTCGGACCAGCTCAGCGCCGCCCAGACGGCGGTGAAGACGCTCAAGGCGCTGAGCTCGCTTCTGCTGATCGCGGTCGTCGCGCTCTACGCGCTCGCGATCTACCTCGCGCAGGGGCGGCGCAGGCTGCTGCTGGGCGCGACCGGGGCGAGCCTCGTCCTCGTCGGCCTGGTGCTTGCTTCCCTCAGGCGCTTCCTCGGCGGCGCGATCGTTGACGCGCTCGTCAAGACAGAGGCGAACAAGCAGCCGGTACGTGTGATCTGGGCGATCGAGACAAGCGTGCTGCGAGACATCGCAATCATCCTCGTCGTCTACGGGGCGTTGGTCCTCCTCGCAACCGTCCTCGCAGGCCCGAATCGACTCGCAGTCGCCGTCAGGCGCTCGCTCGCACCTTCGTTCAGACATCATCCGATCATCGTCTGGACGGCCGTTCTCTTCTTGTTCCTGATCCTGCTCGCATGGGGGCCGGCGGCCGGCAACCGGCAGCTGCTCGGGGTCTTGCTACTTGCCGTCACGACCGCCATCGGCATCGAGGCTTTGCGCCGGCAAACGCTGCGGGAATTCCCGGAGGGCAAGTCGGCTTCGGTCGGGAAGGCCCCTAAGGCGACGTAGCCCAGGGCTCAAGCCCGGACGACGCCATCGCTTGGCTGGCCGGGCTACTCCCTGACGCGCGGGTCACCATCTACCCCGACTCGGCGCACTGTTTTCTCTTCCAACACCACGGGTTTTCAACACGATCGCGCTGGTGAGCGTCGCGCTGGCGGCTGTGGGCTCGGTGGCGGGGTATGGGCTGGTGCGAGCGCTGGACTTCGTCAGCGTCGGTAGATAGCGCCGCAGGAGTACCCTGGTCTTCTACCAACCGCTTCGAGCTGGTTGCTGGCGGAAGGGTGGCGGTGGAAGCGAACGGATCGAGTGCCGGGGGTCGCGAACGCGGTCTGATCGACCTCACGGCCACGCTCGAGCAGGTGAGCGTCCCGGCGGCGATCGTCGACCGCAACGGGATGGTCACGTGGTCGAACGACGCGGCGCGGACCGTGTTCGGCGACCGCGTCGGGCAGCCGTTCGTCTCCGTCGTCGCGCCGGAGTACGTCGAGCTCGTCCAGCGCCAGCTCGAGCGGAAGCTCAGCGGCGAGCCGATGACCGACTACCAGGCCGAGGTCATGACGGCCGACGGCTCGAGGCGACGTGCCGAGATCAGCTCGGTCCTCATTCCCGGTGGAGACGTCTGTCACGCCGTGTTCGGCCTTGCCGTGCTGGGCCCACCGCGGCCGGCGGCTGCCGGGTCGGTGCATTTGACGCCCCGCCAGAACGACGTTCTGCAGCTGCTCGGCCAGGGTGCGTCGACCGAGGACATCGCTTCCATGTTCCACCTGAGCAAGGAGACGGTACGGAATCACGTCCGCAATGTCCTGCGCGCGCTCGGCGCCCACTCGCGCCTGGAGGCTGTGGCGCGCGCCCACGAGCTCGGGCTGCTGTCGAGCTGAAGATGCGATCGTTCAGGGGCCGCTTGCTTGCCCGGCCACGGTGTCGTCCGGAGGACGCCGGCTGGGCTGTGACGTCTCCGCGACGAGGTTGCGCTGCACGAGCGTGTAGAGCAGGCCGAGCGAGGGCAAGATGACCAGGACTGCGACGCCGAAGACGATCAGCAGTACTACGAGTGTCTCGTGTGGCGCGGCCGCGTCGGAGACGGTGAAGCTCGGCGGCAGGAGGTACGGGTGCTGGGCGACGGCCCAGCCCCAGATCACGGCCGCGACCGCGCCCACAGCCAGGACGCGGGCTCCCCGCTGGGCGCCACGCCGAAGCAGGACGAGGACACCGATCCCGCAGACGACTGAGATCACCACGAGCGCCAGCCCATCGCTCTTGAGGCCGTCGAAGACGTCGCGTGCATCTCGATGCAGCGCGACCAGACCGACAACGGCGAGCGCGCCCGTGACCACGGCCGCGACCAGCGCACGCCGCGTGAAGTAGCGCTCGAGGTCGGGCGTGCCGGCGCGGCGCGCGTCGCTGACCAGGAACACGCTCGCCAGGTACGCGCCGGTGGCCACGAAGAGGGCGCCGGTCACGAACGAGAGCAGGTTGACCCAGCTGCTCACCCTGTCGCCTGCCGCATTGCCGACCGGCACGCGTCCGCCCGCGATCGCGCCGACGACGGTCCCAAGGAAGAACGGGGTCAGCACAGACGACGCGCCGAACACGGTCGTCGAAAGCGCTCGGCCGCGTGCGCGGCGCGCGGTGTGCTGGAACGCGAAGCCGGCTCCTCGCAGGACGATCCCGAATGCAGCCAGGCTCAGCGGGATGAACAGCGTCGAGAAGATGGCCTCGAAGGCGGACGGGAAGCCGGTCCACAGGACCACGAGCACGAAGATCAGCCACACGTGGTTCGCCTCCCACACCGGCCCGATTGCCCAGTCGATTAGCGCGCGCGGCCGCCGGCCGCGTTCCCCTCCACCGGCGAGCAGGCTCCAGAAACCCGCCCCGAAGTCGGCGCCGCCGAAGACCGCGTACATCGTTATGCCGACGACGAGGATGACGGCGACGACGTTCGCGAGGGTCATTGCGGGCTCCCGGTAGCCAGCGGAGGCGGGCCCGTGTCGGGGCCGTATGGCACTTCCTCGTCGCCGTCCTCGTCACGCCAGCGACGCGACATCGCGCGGAGGGTGATGATCAGCGTCGCGCCGAGGGCGATGTAGAGGGCGAGCACAAGCGAGAACGTGACCCAGATGCCGTCGGCGTGGGTGACCGCGTCGGAGGTGCGCATGACGTTGTAGACGATCCACGGCTGGCGGCCCACCTCCGTGATGATCCAGCCGCACTCGAGCGCGACGATCGCGGACACGCCGGAGAGCGCGACCGCGCGCAGGAACCACTTCGTTTTCGGGATGTCACGTCTCCGCCACCAAACGAACCCGAACCAGGCGCCGAGGCCGATCAGCACCGTGCAGATGCCGACCATCGTGTCGAAGGCCCAGTGCAGCATCGTGTTGTAGGGCGGCCGGTCGTCGGGCGCCACCGAGTCCAGTCCCGTCACCTCCGTGCTCGTGCTCCAGCCGACCAGGAACGAGTCGAAGCCGGGGATGCCGAGGCCTCCCTTGACGCCGTTCGCGGTGCAGCGGCCGTAGATGTACTCGGTGACGTCGCTGTGAGTCTGCTCCACGCATTCCATCGCCGCGAACTTGACCGGCTGGTCCTTGGCGATCGCGCGGGCGGCGGTGTCGCCGACGGCGAACTGGATCGGCGTCACGATCGAGGCGACGGTCAACGGGATCAAGAGGCCCAGCCGATGGATGCGGTCGCGCCGACCGCGCAACATCCCGACCGCGTAGATGGACGCGACGATGAAGCCGGTCACGAGATAGGCCGCGAGGATCATGTGCGGTACCTCGTAGGGCACCGCGGGGTTGAAGATCACCTTCCACGGATCGACCGAGGTCACCTTGCCGGTCGTCGGCGAGAAGCCCTGCGGCTGGTTCATCCACGAGTTGACCGCGACCACCGAGAAGGCGCCGCCGAGGCCCGAGATCACGACCGGCACGCCGGACCAGAAGTGCGTCCACGGCGAGAGGTACTTCCAGCCGAAGATGTAGATCGCGATGAAGATCGCCTCGAGGAAGAAGAAGATGCCCTCGATCCCGAACAAGACGCCGAACACTGGGCCGAACCGTCCGGTGAACGCGGGCCACAGGAGCCCGAACTCGAAGGAGAGAACGGTCCCCGTCACGGCCCCGACGGCGAACGTGACGGCCACGGCCTTCGACCAGCGTTGCGCGAGTCTCAGTGCCTCGGCGTCGCCACGCTTCAGTCCGAGGTAGTTCGCGATCAGCATCATCGCCGGCAGCGCCACGCCCGAGCGAGGCCAGGATGATGTGGAAGCCCAGCGTGAACGCCATCTGGCTTCGCGCGGCGCCGAGGTTCGATGCGAGGGTCAGCATGCTGGAAGCTCCATCAAGTTCAGCGTCGGAGGGGCGACAGTAACCACGGTCAGCCTTGCCACGGTCATCCGATCTGGATGAGTCGGCTCAGATGTCTGCGGCATACGGTGGCGCCGATGGCCCAAGTGGTCGACACACGCGACCTCACCGAGCCTTCACAGAATGGCTGGGCGCTGGACTACCGGATCCGGCGCCAGGACGGCGAGGAGCTCCACGCCGAGGTTCGTTGCTGGGACAAGGCGCAGGCCGCCGCCGAGCGGGCCGGTAACGCCGAGGCGCTCGAGGCGATCGCCGACCGGGGCATCACGGCTGCGCTCGAGTACGCGGAGCTCGTGGAGTCCCCGGCGGAGCGCGGAGGAGTGCTGATCTCGATCTGGTTCGACCTGGCCGACGAGGGCAACCTGCGCCGTCGCGTCAGCTACGAGCGGACTCCCGAGTAGGAACTCCGTGACCCCGAGCGCTCCCGAAGAAAGCTCGATGGCGCCAAAGCGGGCCGGTCTCGTCCTCGGCGCGCTGATCGCGGTTGCGGCCGTCGCGAACCTGGGTCTTGCCGTCGCGAACGTCGCGCTGCCCTCGATCGGGAAGCACTTCGATGCGTCGCAGACCGAGCTCAATCTCGTCGCGGTCGGCTACTCGCTGGGCCTGGCTGCCTCGGTTCTGTACTTCGGCGCCGTCGGCGACCGCTACGGGCGGAAGCTCCTGCTGATTCTCGGGATGATCCTGACGGTTCCCGCCGACTGCCTCGCCGCGTGGGCGCCGTCGATCGACGTGCTGTTCGCCGCCCGCGTGATCGGCGGCCTCGCCGCCGGCATGGCGTACCCGACGACGCTGGCCCTGATCACCGCGCTCTGGTCGGGCTCGGCGCGCACGAAGTCGATCGCGCTGTGGGCGGCGATCGGCGGCGGGATCTCGGCGCTCGGCCCGCTCTGCTCGGGAATCCTCCTCGAGCACTACTGGTGGGGATCGGTGTTCCTGCTCACCCTGCCCCTCGCCGTGATCGCGCTCGCGCTGGCGTTGGTGCTGGTGCCGAGCCACGTCAACGAATCGACCGACCCGGTCGACCACCTCGGCGGCGTGCTCTCGATCGCGTTCGTGGGCGCCCTTGTCCTGGGAATCAACTTCGCCGCTGTGCCGAACGAGACCGCGCTGATCGTCGGGTTGTTCGTCGTCGCGGCTGCGGGACTGGTCGCCTTCTACATCCGGCAGCGCCGCGCGAGAAACCCGCTCTACGATCTCGAGATCGCGGCTCGCCCGACCTTCTGGGTGGCGGGCTGTGCCGGCCTGATCGTGTTCGGCTCGTTGATGGGGTCGATGTACATCGGGCAGCAGTTCCTGCAGAACGTGCTCGACTACTCGACCGTCGACGCCGGGCTGGCGATCCTGCCTGCGGTGTTCTGCATGGTGCTGGTCGCGCCGCGCTCGGCCAAGCTGGTCGAGGCGAAAGGCGCCCGCTTCACGCTGCTCTTCGGCTATGTCTTCGTGCTGCTCGGCTTCCTCACCATGCTGCTGCTCTGGAAGGAAGACATCAGCTACTGGAAGGTGGCGCTCGGCTACGCGTTCGTGGGCATCGGCGTGGGCCTTGCCGGCACCCCGGCCTCGCACTCGCTGACTGGCTCGGTCCCGGTGACGCGGGTCGGCATGGCGTCCGGCACTGCAGACCTGCAGCGCGACCTCGGCGGCGCGATCATGCAGTCGATCTTCGGCGCGCTGCTCACCGCCGGCTATGCCGCGACCGCGGGGACGCTGATCTCGTCCTCCGGCAAGGACGTCTCGAGCAGCACGCAGGCCGAGCTGACGAAGTCCTTCTCGAGCGCGGCCGACACCGCCTCCCGCTACCCGTCCTCGATCCAGGATCAGATCATCACCGGCGCGAAGACCGCCTTCCTCCAGGGCGACCAGTGGGCCTACACGGCCGGGATCGTCGCCGTGTTGCTCGGCGCAGTGCTCGTCTACTTCAAGTTCCCGAGGCTGGCCGACGAGAACCGGCTGCTTGCCGAGTACCACGCTCAGGACACGACCGATCAGACTCCCAGCTCGGCGGCGATGCGGCCGGCCGCGGCTGCCTCCTCGAGCGCCCGGTAGTCCCGATCGTTCTGGTCGGCGTACGTCTCGGAAAACGAGGCCGTGGCGCGATCGAAGGCGTCGCCCTTGCCGAGATAGGCGGCGATCGCGATCCGGTCGCCCGAGCGCGCGTGGGCCCTGGCGAGCGTCCAGCCGCAGATCTTGCCGTAGGTCTCCAGCTCGGGCGGGTCCATCAGCTCGACGTCGACTGAGCCCTTGGCATCCCACAGCTGTCGGATGTAGAAGTCCCGTCGTTCCCCGTCGATCGTCTCGATTCGCTCCCATCCGAGCATGATGTCGGACGCCGCCTGCATCATCCGCTGCCCTTCCACGACGCGTCGTCCGTGCTGGCTGAACTGGCTCTTCCCGAGGAACGGCTCCAGTACCGAGGCCTGCGCTTCCTTGAACTGGAGGAACAACGGGTCGTTCTCGTCGCGGCCCACCATCAGGAGGATCCAGGCTCGGGTACCCACGCTGCCGACACCGACGACCTTTCGAGCGGCGTGCACGTACCGGTAGCTCTCGAGCAGGGTGCGCCGGTCGTGCGGCAGCGTGCGCGTGTACGTGTGGATCATGCGCCGCACGACGTCCTCCAGGTGCTCCTGCTCAGCGCCTGGTACTACGTCCTCGATCGGCGTGACGAGGGGAGGGTCGCCGACGATCCGTGGCTCGCCGTCGACAGTCCCACACAGCTTTGCGAGAGCTCGCATGCTGTCCCTCGTGCGCGCCTTGGCGACGTTGCCCTGCAAACGCTTCATCTGCTTGCGGGACACCGATGCTCCGAGCCGTTCGAGGATCGCCGCGACGTCGAGCCGCGTGTACCAGACGTCGATGTTGCGCATCTCCGCAAAGCGCGCCATCGCTTCGCGGTACTCACGCGTCACCGCCATCACGACCGAGCGGCAGACCTCAGCGTCGAAGCCGCGATCCCGCCCCGCGACCACGATGCTGGCGGCGAGCCGCTTCACGTCCCACTCGAATGGCCCCGGCAGGGTCTCGTCGAAGTCGTTGATGCTGAAGACGAGCCTTCGATCCGGCGCCGCGAAGATCCCGAAGTTGGAGAGGTGCGCGTCTCCGCAGAGTTGAGCGTGTAGGCCCGTACGCGGCCCATCCGCGAGATCGGCAGCCATCAGGGAGGCAGCACCGCGGAAGAAGGTAAACGGCGAGACGAGCATGCGCCCGTAGCGGATCGGGCCGAGCTCTGGGAGACGGGTCTGCGCCTCCTCCTCGAGGAGATCGACGGGATTCGCGCGTGCTGGCCCCGGCTCCCAGCCGCCATGCGACGAGCGCGGCAGCTCACCGCGCACGGCCTTGCCCCGCGCGGCACGCTCGGCCGGCGTGAAGTACGCCACTGCCTTGGGCGTTGAGGAGCTCTCGTTCGTCACTGCGCTGCTCATCGTCTTCCTACGGTGTCGAAGACGCGCTAGCGCTGCATCACCCTTTGCGGTTGATGGCGGCGCGTCCGACCGGGCCTAGGCTCGTCTCCGCCCTGCGCATGAAAGGAGACCGCGAATGAGCGAGCCGGCCCAGAATCGCCGTCCCAACATCCTGCTGGTGATGACCGACCAGTTGCACCACCCCCCGGCGTACGAGTCGGATGAGTTGGCCGCGTACCGCAAGGAGCACTGCGCTGGTCAAGAGCGCCTGCGGGCAAACGGTGTCTCGTTCACGCGCCACTATCCCATCAGTGCCGCCTGCGCCCCGAGCCGCGCCTCGCTGCTGACAGGGCACCACCCTTCGCTGCACGGTGTCTCGCAGACGCCAGGACTGACCAAGAGCGACGACGGCGACGACATGTTCTGGCTCGCGCCGGACGACGTGCCGACGATGGGCGACTGGTTCCGGGCCGGCGGCTACCGGACGTACTACAAGGGCAAGTGGCATGCCTCGCATGCGCACCTCGATGCCGACGACGGCGACGGCTATCTGCTCTCGATCGACGACGACGGCAAGCCGCAGGAGGAGAACATCAAGCGCTACCTGGACGCAGATCTCCTCGATGAGTTCGGCTTCTCGGAATGGGTCGGACCGGAGCCGCACGGGCTTGGCAAGCACAACACCGGCACGATCAAGGACGTCTTCACCGCGGACGAGACGGTCGAGCTGCTGCAGCGCCTGGACGGCGACGAGAGCGATGAGCCGTGGCTCGCGGTCTGCTCGTTCCTGAACCCGCACGACGACTCGATGTTCGGAATCATCGGGCTGACCCAAGGGCTGCGCTACCACTCGTCGACGGTGCCGCACGTGGAGCAGGCGCCGACGCACGAGGAGGATCTGTCGACCAAGCCGGCCTGCCAGCAGAGCATGGTCGACCTATGGTCAACGATCCTGGCGCCGCAGCCGTGGACCGAGACGCACCTGAAGTTCTACTACCAGCTACAGGCGACGGTCGACGAGCAGATCACGAAGGTGCTGGACGCGCTCGAGGCGAGTAGCGCCTACGAGAACACGATCGTGATCTTCACGTCGGATCACGGCGACCTGCAGGGCTCGCACAACGGGATGCACGAGAAGTGGCACTGCACCTACGAGGAGGCACTGCACGTGCCGTTCGTCGTGTCCAGCCCGCTTCTGCCCGGCGACGCTCGGGAGCTCGATGTGCCGACGAGCCACGCAGACCTGATCCCGACCCTGCTCGGCCTTGCCAGGATCGATCAGGACGAGGCTCTCGCCAAGGTGCGAGCAGACCACAAGGAGACACGCCCGTTGATCGGGCGCGACCTCTCCGACGCGATCCGGGCCGCCGAGCCCGCGGCGCCTGCCGAGCCGATCCTGTTCACGGCCGACGATGAGATCAGCGAGGGCAACGAAGCACCGGCCAGTCCGTTCCAGAAGGCGGCCAGGCTGCTGCACCGGTCGGGCACGATCGTCCAGCCGAACCACCTGGAGGCCGTCATCGCCGAGGTCGACGTGGACGGCGAGCGACACCTCGTCAAGTTCACCCGTTATCACGACAACCAGCAGTTCTGGACCGTGCCCGGCGAGCGCGACGAGCGCATCCACAAGAGCGAGACGTACACCGTCACAGAGCCCGAGCCCGACGAGTACGAGCTCTACGACCTGACTGTCGATCCGTACGAGGAACGCAACCTCGCCCACCCGACGAACGCAGACGATCGCTCGCGCAGCCTCGAGGCGCACATGTTCGAGCTCCTCGTCCAGCAGCTCGAGAAGAAGCGCCTGGTACCTGACGCAGGCGAAACGCCCGGTTACGCGCCGCCGAGCCGGAAGGAACGCGCGTGAGCGAAGAGACGAAACCGAGAGTGTTGATCGTCTACTACACACTGACCAAACAGTCGCGCAGAGTCGTCGACGCCATGACCGAGGAACTCGAGGCGCGGGGCTGCGAGGTGACGAAGGCGCTGATCGAGTTCACCGACCAGCGCTGGGTGCCGACGCTTTCCCGGTTTCCGATGGAGCGCCCGGTGGCCCAGATCGCGACCGTCCTGCCGGCACAGATGCGTCACAAGACCGGGGAGATCCGCATTCCCACCGAGGCACAGGCGGGCGACTACGACCTCGTACTGATTGCGTCTCCCACCTGGTGGTTCCGAACGTGTATTCCGATTCGCTCCTATCTCGAGTCGCCGGCCGCGAAGGCGGTCCTCGACGGCAAGCCTTTCGCAACGGTGTCGATCTCCCGCCGGTACTTCAGCATCAACCTTCGGGAACAGCGAAAGCTCGCCGAGCAGGACGGCGGCCGGTTCACCGACAAGACGCACTTCGTCGTCGCCGGCGGCCAGGTCAAGTCGATGCTCTCCTGGCTCGGCTACATGAAGCACGGCGAGGCACAGAGCCGCGTGCTGGGGCTGAAGATGCCGCCGCCGAATCTACAGCCCGACTTCGAGCAGCAGGCCAAGACGTTCGCCGACGGTCTGGTCGACAAGGTTCTGCAGCCGGCCGCTGCCTAGCGCTCCCGGCTTCCTGCGGCACGCCGCGCGAGTGCTCGCTGCAGTACGAGGGTCGCAGAGGCTGCGACCACCAGCATCACCACGTTTACGCCGAGCACCCCTAGAGCGCCAAGCGCCTCGCGGCTCTCGCCGAGCCCCGTGGCGACGCCAAGGTACGCGGCGGCAGGAATCGTCGTCACGGAAACGGCCACGCCGACGCCGGAGCTGGCCCTCGTCTCGAGCGCGAGCATGCCCGCCACGCCGGCAGCGAGTGCTACGACGATCGTTTCGTTGTTCACGCTCGCGAGGCTCCCCAGCACCGTCGCGTCGATGTTGAAGCTGGACGGGATTGCGTCGAACGCGTTCTGCGCCAACGCGGATACCGCCGCGGCTCCGGCTGCGAACGCCATGCCGATCACCAACGTCCCGAAGGCGCGGCCAGCAAGGCGGAGACGGCGGTCGACGAGCCCGACGCCGACTGCCGTGATCGGCAAGAGATCGGGACTGATCGCCATCGCGCCGACGATCAGGATCACGTTGAACTCGATCACCCCGTAGCTGGCGATCACCCCTGCGACAAGCATGAACGCGAGATAGCGCGCGATCGGCCGTGAGTTGCGGGCCGCCATCCCGACCACGTCCTCCCAGACGAGACCTGCCTCCGCGCCCTCTCCGCTCGACCGGCCCAGGACCTCCTCGCGCGTCAGCGTGACCGAACCCTCGGGCACGCCCAGGCCACGGAGGTCTTTCAGTAGCCCGTCGACCGCCCTCGCATCGACCGTCGCAAGGACGGCAGCCTCCCCCGGCCGCATTGCGTCGGCGACCCTCAGGCGACTGATGCCGGGGTTTCCGTCGAGCAGGTGCGCAACGGAGGTCATCGTCGCGGACTCGCCGAAGACTTCGAGTCTGATCACCCGTCGGCCCTAGCCGGACGAACGATGCAGCGAAAGCCGATGTGGCCGGTCGAGGTGTCGACCGCTTCGCCCTGCCGGGCCGCGGGCCGGTAGCGGAGGCAGTAGTTGGGAGCACAGAGGTGGGACCCGCCCTTGATCACCCGGCGCGGAATCGTCTCGCCGACCGCGTAGCTGCCCTCGTCGCTCAAGACCCGCGGATTCCTCGGCGCGCAGCACGGTTTCTCGACCTCGTCCGAGTGGTGGCTCACGAAGAAGTCGGTCGTCCACTCCCACACGTTCCCCGTCATGTCGAACAGGCCGTAACCGTTGGGCGGGAACGACCCGACCGGGGAGGTTCCCTCGAACCCGTCCAGCTTCAGGTTCTGCCACGGAAACTCGCCCTGCCAGGTGTTGGCCATCGGCTGGCCGTCGGGGGAGTGCTCGTCGCCCCAGGCAAACGCCGCGCCCTCCAGCCCGCCGCGGGCTGCGTACTCCCATTCCGCCTCGGTCGGCAGCTCCTTGCCGGCCCACTCGGCGTAGGCGGCCGCGTCGTCGTAGGCCACCTGGACCACCGGGTGCCGGTCGCGACCGTTGACCGTGCTTCCCAGGCCCTCGGGATGCTTCCAGTACGCGCCCGGCACGTACTCCCACCAGTTGCGGAAGTCCCGCAGGTCCACCGGCCCCGCCGTCTTGCGGAAGACGAGCGCGCCGGGGACGAGCGAATCCGGCTCCGCGCCGGGGAAGTCAGCGGGGTCGAGAGGCCGTTCACAGAAGGTGACGTAGCCCGTGTCGCGGACGAATCGGCGAAAGTCGGCGGCGGTCACGGCGTGCTCGTCCATCCAGAACCCGTCCAGCGAGACCCGATGCACCGGCCGTTCCTCGGGGTAGAAGTCCTCGGAGCCCATCTGGAACGAGCCCTCGGGGATCCAGCGCATCTTGTCGGTCAGGTTGCGCATCTCGAGGCCGAGATTCTCTCGATCCCGGGCCTGCGTCATCATCCGGACCGGAGGATCGTCCACCAAGGTTTCATCCCCTTCGGGTGACCGCTGCGAAGGCGTTCGTCCGTAACCTCGCTGTCCATGACCGCTCGAACCGACACGAGCGGCGGCCGCCACCGGGTCGTGATCCTGGGAGCAGGGTTCGGCGGGATCGGCGCCGCGAAGGAGCTGAAGAAGAGCGACGTCGACGTCGTGCTCGTGGACGGGCACGACTACCACACGTTCCAGCCGCTGCTCTACCAGGTCGCGACCGGCCTGCTCGAGCTGCCGGCCGTCGGGCACCCGATCCGCGATCTCTTCGACAAGCAGGACAACGTCCGCATCCACCAGGACCGCGTGACCGGAATCGACCTGGAGGCCCGTGAGGTGACCTTCGGCGAGCTCGAGCCGGTGCAGTACGACACTCTCGTGCTCGCGCTCGGGGCGGAGGTCAACTTCTTCGGCGTCGACGGAGCGGCCGAGCACGCGTTTCCGCTCTACACGCTCGCCGATGCCGTGCGGCTCAAGGATCACGTGCTCGAGCGCTGGGAAGCGGCCGACCGCCACCCGCAGCTCGTCGCGGACGGCGCGCTGAACATGGTCGTCGTCGGCGGCGGCCCGACCGGGGTCGAGACGGCCGGCGCGATGGCGGAGCTCTACAACGGCGTCTTCCGCAAGGACTATCCCGACGTCGCTCCGGAGCAGGCGCGAATCGTGCTCGTCGAGGCCTCGCCCGAGATCTTCGGGATGTTCAAGGAGGACATACGCGCCTACACCGCAGAGGCCCTCGAGAAGCGAGGGGTCGAGGTGATGACCGGGGAGGTCGTCGAGTCGGTCTCTCCGGAGAAGGTCACGCTCAAGTCGGGAGCTGTTCTCTCCGCGCACACACTGGTGTGGGGAGCAGGCCTGCAAGGGAACGCGCTCGTCCGCTCGCTCGGGCTCGAGCTCGAGCGGGGCAACCGCATCGCCGTCGACGGCGAGCTGCGAATCCCGTCGCACCCCGAAGTGTTCGCAGTCGGCGATATCGCGGCGATCACGGACCCCAAGACGGAGCAGGTACTGCCGCAGCTCGGCTCGGTCGCGCTGCAGTCCGGGGAGCACGTCGGGGAGACGATCGCCCGCACGGTCGACGGCAAGGAGACGAAGCCGTTCAAGTACAAGGACAAAGGCACTATGGCCACGATCGGCCGGGGCGCCGCGGTGGTGCAGATGCTCGGCGGCAAGACGATGAAGGGAAAGAAGGCTCAGTTGGCGTGGGGGACCGTCCACCTCGCGCTGCTGCCGACCAACGAGGACCGCGCGAAGGCCGTGGTCGACTGGGCCGGCGCGGGGCTGTCACATCAACGCTCGGGCCGGATCAGGGTCGAGACCTAGGGAGGGAGACGCGGAGATGGCGACTGCAGCACCAGAGAAGGCGGAGCGCGCAAGCGCAGAGACCGGCGGAAACCGGCCGACGGACGTCCTGGTCGTGTTCGGGATCACCGGCGACCTCGCCAAGGTGATGACGTTCCGTTCCCTCTACCGGCTGGAACGCCGCGGGCTGCTGGACTGCCCGATTGTCGGCGTGGCGGTCGACGACTGGACGGTCGACCAGCTGAAGGAACGGGCACGGACCTCGATCGAGGGGACCGGCGAGCAGCTCGACCCGGCGGTCTTCGAGCGCTTCGCAAACCGGCTCGCGTACGTCGAGGGTGATTTTGACGACGCCGCCACCTACGAGCGGGTGGCCAAAGCGATCGACGGCAAGCAGCAGCCGGTCTTCTACCTCGAGATTCCGCCCTTCCTCTTCGGACGGGTCGTCCAGGGGCTCTCCGAGGCAGGGCTCACCGACAACGCGCGCGTGGTCGTCGAGAAGCCGTTCGGCCACGATGGCGCCTCTGCCACCGAGCTCGCCGACCAGCTGCACCAATACATCGACGAGTCGCAGCTCTACCGGATCGACCACTACCTCGGGAAGATGGGGCTCGAGGAGATCCTCTATCTCCGGTTCGCGAACTCGATGCTGGAGCCGATCTGGACGCGTAACCACCTCGAGTCCGTGCAGATCACGATGGCGGAGGACTTCGGGGTCGAGGATCGCGGCCACTTCTACGACCCGGTCGGCGCCTTGCGCGACGTCGTCGTCAACCACCTGATGCAGGTCGTTGCGGCCGCGGCGATGGAGATCCCTTCCCGCCGCGACCCCGACGCGATCAAGGACGCCCAGGTCGCGCTCTTTCGCGCGGTCGGCACGGCCGAACCGGCCCACTACGTGCGCGGCCAGTACGACGGCTACCTCGACATCGATGGAGTCGCGGCGGACTCGACCACCGAGACGTATGCGGCGCTCCGGCTCGAGATCGAGAACTGGCGCTGGGCCGGCGTGCCCTTCTTCATCCGCACGGGGAAGCGGCTGCCCGCGACGGAGACGGAACTTAGGCTCGTCTTCAAGCACCCCCCGAATCTGGGCTTCCACCTGCGATCCAGGCGCCCCGAGCCGAACCAGCTCGTGGTCAGGCTCGACCCCACGACGGGCGTCAAGATCATCGTCGACGCTCATCGTGCCGACATCGGCGGAGCTTCGGAGATCGATCTCAGCATGGAGTTCTCCCAGGAAGGCGGAGAGGGCCCGACGCCGTACGAAGTGCTTCTTCAGGCGGCGATGGATGGCGACAGCACGCGCTTCACGCGCCAGGACGGCGTGGAGGAGACCTGGCGGATCATGCAGCCGCTGCTCGACGATCCGCCTCCCGTGCACACCTACGAGCCTGGGTCCTGGGGACCGGCGGCAGCGGACGAGCTCGTAGCCGGTCACGGCCGCTGGCGCGATCCATGGATCTCGACCTGAGAGGAGCCCGATGACCGCCGCGACCACCTCCGACGCCCCCGAGACCCAGCCGCAGAGCGCGGCAGCGCCGTCTCCGTTTCCGCCGATCGCCGATTACGCGTTCCTTTCCAACTGTCACACGGGAGCGCTGATCGCCCCCGACGGCGCGGTCGACTGGCTCTGTATCCCTTCGTTCGACTCGCCGAGCGTGTTCGGCAGCCTCCTCGACCGGCAGGCAGGGTTCTTCCGGTTCGGCCCGTTCGGGATCGCACACCCGACTGCACGGGCGTACGAGCCCGGCACGAACGTGCTCGTGACGACCTGGAAGACGCCTTCCGGCTGGGTCCTCGTCCGCGACGCCCTGACGATCGGGCCCTGGGATCACGAGGACGCGATCACGCCGCACACGCGGCCTCCGGCCGACGACGACGCCGACCACATGCTGATCCGAACCGTCGAGTGCATGGACGGCCACGTCGAGGTCGAGCTGGTCTGCGAGCCGGTCTTCGACTACGGGGCGGCTCCGGCGGAGTGGGTTGCCGTGGACGGCGGTCGCCACGCTGCCGACGCGACCGGTGCCGGCCAGCGGTTTCGCCTCCAGTCGGATCTCGCGCTGGGGATCCAGGGAGAGCGGGTCCGGGCGCGTCACGTGCTGCAACCGGGTGACCGGGCGTTCTGCGCCCTCTCCTGGGCCGAGGACCTTGTAGTGCCGCAGACCGTCGACGAGGCACGCCTGAGGCTGAAGGCGACCACGCGCTTCTGGCGCAACTGGCTGAGCACGGCGCGAATCCCGGACCATCAGCTCCGCGACCCGATCCAGCGCTCCGCCCTGACGATCAAGGGCCTGACCTACATGCCGACCGGGGCGACGGTTGCCGCGCTCACGACGTCGCTCCCCGAAACGCCGGGCGGCGAGCGCAACTGGGACTACCGCTACACGTGGATCCGCGACACGACCTTCACCCTCCAGGCGCTCCACTTCCTCAACCTGAACTGGGAGGCCGAGGAGTTCATGGAGTTCATCGCCGACCTCGAGCCGACCGAGGACGGCTCGCTGCAGATCATGTACGGGATCGACGGGCGCCGCGACCTCACCGAGTCGACGCGTGACCACCTCACCGGCTATGCGGGGGCGAGGCCGGTGCGGGTCGGCAACGGCGCCTTCGACCAGCGCCAGAACGACGTCTTCGGCGCGGTGCTGGACTCGATCCTGCTCCACACGCGGCACGGCGACCGGCTGCCGACGCGGCTGTGGCCCATCGTCCAGTCGCAGGCCGAGTGCGCCACGAACGTCTGGCGCCAGCCCGACCAGGGCATCTGGGAGGCGCGCGGCAAACCGCAGCACTATGTCTCCTCGAAGCTGATGTGCTGGGTCGCCCTCGACCGGGCTGCCGAGCTCGCCGAGCTCCGCGGCGACCCCGAGATCCAGGCGACGTGGCAGAAGACCGCCGACGAGATCCGCGCAGACATCCTCGAGCACGGCGTGCGGGACGGCGTCCTGCGCCAGCACTACGAGACGGACGCGCTCGACGCGTCCAACCTGCTCGCGGCGCTCTTCGGCTTCCTGCCGGGCACCGACGAGACGCTCCGCAAGTCGGTCGAGGCGATTGCCACCGATCTGACCGAGGACGGCTTCGTCCTGCGCTACCGGACCGGCGAGACCGACGACGGCCTGTCGGGCAAGGAGGGCACGTTCCTGATCTGCTCCTTCTGGCTCGTGTCGGCGCTCGCGGTCGTCGGCGAGCTGCAGCGGGCGCGCGACCTGATGGAGCGGCTCCTGCGCGTGGCCTCGCCCCTCGGCCTCTACGCAGAGGAGTTCGACGCAGCGACCGGCCGGCACCTCGGCAACTTCCCGCAGGCCTTCTCGCACCTGGCGCTGATCGAGGCGGCGGCGCGGCTGGTCGTTAGAGACCTCGCCGAGGAGTACTGAGCATGGCCGACTACGACGTGATCATCGTCGGAACCGGTGCCGGCGGCGGCACGCTCGCACGGCACCTGGCGCCATCGGGCAAGCGGATCCTGTTGCTGGAGCGCGGCGACTGGCTCCCGCGCGAGCCGCAGAACTGGCTCGCGCAGGACGTCTTCGTCGACAACCGCTACGTCTCGGAGGACACCTGGTACGACGAGCAGGGCAAGCCGTTCCAGCCGCAGATCCACTACTTCGTGGGCGGCGCGACGAAGCTCTACGGCGCAGCGCTCTACCGCCTGCGCGAGGAGGACTTCGGGGAGCTCCAGCACCACGACGGCGTCTCGCCGGCCTGGCCGATCACCTACGACGAGATCGAGCCCTACTACACCAAGGCGGAGCACCTCTACGAGGTGCACGGCGCTCACGACGAGGACCCGACCGAGCCCTACGCGAGCGCTCCGTACCCGTTCCCGGCCGTCTCGCACGAGCCGCGGATCCAGCAGCTCTCCGACGATCTGGCCGCCGCCGGGTACCACCCCTTCCATGCGCCGTGCGGGATCCGGCTGAACGAAGCGAACATGCCCTACAGCGCGTGCGTGCGCTGCGCGAACTGCGACGGCTTCCCCTGTGCCGTCCACGGCAAGTCGGACGCGGACGTGCTCGGAGTGCGGCCGGCCCTCGAGCATTCGAACGTCGAGCTGGTCACCAACGCGCAGGTCGTCAAGCTCGAGACGAACGCCGACGGCACGGCGGTGACCGAGGTGGTCGTCGAGCACAACGGCGAGCGGGAGACGTACTCGGGCGACCTCGTCGTGCTCGCCTGCGGGGCGGCGAACACCGCGAAGGTGCTGCTCGTGTCCGCGAACGACAAGCACCCGCAGGGCCTCGCCAACGGCTCCGACCAGGTCGGCCGGAACTACATGTTCCACAACAGCCAGGCGGTGCTCGCCCTCTCGAAGGACGAGAACCCGACCGTGTTCCAGAAGACGCTCGGGCTGAACGACTTCTACTTCGCCGGTCCCGAGACCGACTACCCGCTCGGCAACATCCAGATGGTCGGCAAGTCGCAAACGCCGATGTTCCACGGCGAGAAGCCGGTCCAGACGAAGCTCGCGCCGCACTGGACGCTGGATCAGGTCGCCAGCCACGCGATCGACTTCTGGCTCTCGACCGAGGACTTGCCGATGCCCGAGAACCGAGTCACCGTCGACGGCGAGGGGAAGCTGACCCTCGCCTACACGGCGACGAACGACACGCCGAAGAAGGAGCTCTTCAAGCAGCTGCACTCGATGCTCGGCAAGCTGCGCATCGAGCCGGACAGCCTCTTCCATCGGTTCGCGTACATGAAGAACGAGATTCCGGTGGCGGGCGTGGCCCACCAGGCTGGGACCTGCCGAATGGGCGCCGACCCGGCGACCTCGGCATTGAACGCCGACTGCCGCGCGCACGAGGTCGACAACCTCTACGTCGTCGACACGAGCGTCTTCCCGAGCATCGGCGCGGTCAACCCGGCGCTGACGGCGATGGCGAACGCGCTTCGGGTCGGCGATCACCTGCTCGAGCGGATGGGCGCGCGGGTGGAGGCCGCCGCGGTCTCGTCCTAGGTGCAGGCGTCGGGAGAGCAGGTCGAGCTCGCGTTCGGCGAGCAGCGAGCGGTTGTCGTGGGTGTCGGCGCCGGGCTGCGGACGTACTCCGTCGGCGGGCGGGCGGTGATCGACGGCTACGACGCCGGCGAGGTCTGTCCCTCCGGCCGCGGCCAGCTGCTCGTCCCGTGGCCGAACCGGATCGAGGACGGCCGCTACGAGTTCGGCGGGCGCTCGCACCAGCTTCCGCTCGACGAGCCCGAGCGGCGCAACGCGATCCACGGTCTCACGCGCTGGTCGGCGTGGTCGGTCGCCGACCGCGCGGCGGACCGGGTCGCCTTCGAGCACGTCCTCTACCCGCGCCCCGGCTATCCGTTCTCGCTGGCGCTGCGCGTCGAGTACTCGCTCTCCGACGAGGGTCTCGCCGTGCGGACCGAGGCGACGAACGTCGGTTCCGACAGCGCCCCGTACGGGGCAGGCTCGCATCCGTACCTGGCCGTCGACCACGACGTCGTCGACGAGATCGAGCTGCGCGTGCCGGCTGCGACCGTTCTCGTTGCGGACGAGCGCGGCATCCCCGTCGGCAGCGGATCCGTGGCGGACGAAGGGCTCGACTTCCGCGAGCCGAGGGCGATCGGCTCGACGAAGCTCGACCACTGCTTCACCGACCTCGAGCGCGAGGCTGACGGCCGGGCCAGGGTACGTGTGGGCACGACCACCCTCTGGGCCGACGAGAGCTACCCGTACCTGATGATCTTCACGGGCGACGGCCTTGCGGACGTCGAGCGGCGCAGCGTCGCCGTCGAGCCGATGACCTGCGCGCCGAATGCCTTCCGCAGCGGCGAGGGTCTCGTCCGGCTCGACCCGGGCGAGACACACGCGGCGAGCTGGGGCATCTCTCCCAACGCCTAGGGAGAGCCAATCGCCCGAAGCGCGACTCCAAGGCTGGCTAGCCCTCCGGTTGGTCGGCTTCCAACCGGCCTAATCGACAATTTGCCGGCGACGCGCTATCGCGATCGCCTCTAGCTGCGAGTGCGCCCCGAGCGCGACGAGTAGGCCGTGAATATGGTTTCGAACCGTCGTCTCGGTGATGCCGAGCTGGATCGCGACGCCCTTCGCATGGACACCGTCGGCCAGCAGCCGGAGTATCTCCAGCTGTCGCGGCGTGACGACGTCTTGCTGCTCCGGCGGAGCGCGCTCCTCGTGAGGGACCATGACGTGTAGGAAGAGTTGCAGCTCACCATCGTCGACGGCGACTGTGGAAACGTTGACGGGTCGGTCGCCTTCGAGAGCACTGACCAGGAGCCCTTGACAAGGCACCGGCCATCCTTCGCGAGCCAGCCGCGCCGTGGAGCAGCCCGCGTGGCAGACGAGGCCGCCGCGCTCGTCGTGGCCTCCCAGCACTTCCCAGCAGCGCCGTCCGACGGCTTCCTCGGCAGAGACTCCCGTCAGGTCTTCTGCCGCACGGTTCCAAGAGACGATGGTCAGGCCGGCGTCAAAGGCGAATAGTGCGTCGCCCGATCGGAACGTCGCTCCCGATCGCTCGGCCATAGACGCGACTATCGGTCGCAGTCCCGGCGAGCCACATCAGAGATCACCCTCATCGCTGCAGCGGGAAATCACGTACTCGCCGCGGCTGATCAACCTTGATCATGCGAAGCGCCGGTAGGCGGCCTAGCGTGCTCCCAAGATCGAGGCGCGCTCGATTCGGCGCGCTCGATGCAGAGGGAGGCATCACGACCATGTTCGAGGTCACCGCCTAGGGCAAAGACGTCGCAACGAGTCTGGAAAGGAGCGTGGGGCTAGTGGCCCAGAATCCCGTCGCACCAACCGCTCCGCCGGGCGCGGCGGCGATCCCGCCCACGGCGGAGGTCGCCGCCCGCCCTGCGGGTTGGACCGGCGGCCGCGTCGCTACAGTCGTGATCGGAGGGGTGCTGGTCTTGGTCTCGCTGGCCCTGCTAGGCGCCGGTGGAACGGCCTTGTGGGCCGACCTCACCCAGCGCGACGCGGGCTATGTCACAACGGACGTTCATCAGTTCTCCACCTCCGGATCAGCTCTGGCGACCGAATCGACCCACCTCGGATCGGCGGGCGTCGGCTGGCTGTACTCGCCGAGCCTGCTCGGCAAGGTTCGGATCCGCGCCACGCCGGCGAACTCCGCGTCGGCGCTGTTCGTCGGGATTGGCCGCTCGAGGGACGTCGACCGCTACCTCGCCGGAGTCAACCACAGCATCATTTCCGACTTCTTCGGGGGAAAGACCGAGGCCGTCGGCGGCGGCACGCCCCGATCCGCGCCCGGGACGCAACACTTCTGGGTCGCTTCGTCCACCGGCCATGGAGCACGGACGCTCACGTGGGATCCGCACGGCGGGTCGTGGACCGTCGTCGTGATGAATGGGAACGGTCGACCCGGACTCGATGTCGGCGGGGAGCTGGGAGCGAAGATCCCGGCCCTCCTGTGGTTCGCCGTCGGCTTGCTGGCAGCAGGAGCCGTCTTCCTCGCCGCTGGGGGACTCCTGATCGCGGGTGCAGTGCGCCGGGACGGGGCGTCTGCGCCCATTGGAAGGTGAAGTCATGTCTACGCCAAGCGTCGTTGTGGCCACTCCGCATGTGCTTACGGGTCGGCTCGAAGAAGCTGACCGCTACGCAGGCATCAAGCAGTACTCGCTCGCCAAGATCCTCGCGGTGTGGGCGGCGGCCGCTCTACCCATGGGCATCCTTGCGTGGGTCGCGGCACCGGCGCTCAAGGACAGTTTTTCCGGTGTCGGGAACGTGCCGTTGTTCAAGGCGCTGCTTGTACTGCTCACGGCCGGGCTGATCTGGCAGTTCGTGCTTGTGGCCGGTCTTGTCTGGTCGGAGCAGCGAACCTTCCGCTGGTCGACGGTGCGCGAGGTGCTCTGGCTTCGGTCGCCGCGGAGCCCACGCAGCGGGGCGGTCGGCGGCAAGCTCTGGTTGATCGTGATCCCGTTCCTCGCCCTGTTCACCGTCGAGGCGCTGCTCCCCGTGTTTGGGCCCGCGAATCGCGATCTGGGCAAGTTCCTCGACACCGCAGTCGGGAAGAGCTTCATCAGCGGCAACTGGGGTTGGTACGCCCTCATCCTCGTGTTGTTCGTGTTCAACACGGTGCTCGGGGAGGAGCTCCTCTTCCGCGGATTGCTCCTGCCGCGCATGAAACGGGTGTTCGGGCGCGGCGACTGGCTCGCCAACGGCGTCCTTTTCGCCGGCTACCACCTCCACACGCCGTGGATGATGCCGGCGACGCTGCTGATCGACACGTTCGCCATCGCCTACCCGTCGAGGCGGTACCAGAGCGCCTGGATTGGAATCGCGGTGCACAGCGCCCAGAGCGTCGTTGTGGGCGTGCTCATTCTCACGCTCGTCCTGTGAGAAGAGCCTCATCCAAGGGAGGACCCATGCAAAGCGTCAAGGAGGCCGCATCTTCGTTCCTGGCCAGCAAGCGAGTGGCGGTCACGGGGGTATCCCGGACGCCGAAGACGCACGGGAGCAACAACGTGTATCGCCGGCTCCGCGAGCGCGGCTATGAGGTTTTCGCGGTCAACCCGAACGCCCAGGAGGTCGAAGGAGATCGGTCCTATCCGGACCTGAAGTCGATCCCCGGCGGCGTCGAGGCGGTCGTGATCGGCACCCGGCCGGAGATCGCCGACACGACGATGCGCGACTGTGCCGAGCTCGGCATCAAGCACGTGTGGATGCACCGAGGCCCAGGCAACGGCAGCGTTTCCGACTCGGCGACCACATACGGCCGGCAACACGGGATCACCGTGATCGACGGGGGCTGTCCGCTGATGTTCGAACCGACCTCCGATTTCGGGCACAGGCTTATGCGTGTCGTCTACGCCCGCAAGGTGCCGAAGCAGGTCTGAACCAGAGAGGAGAAGACGAATGAGCGCCAACAGGAAACTCCTGGATAGCTATGTCGACCGGTACAACGCGGGCGATCTCGACGCGGTCATGGATCTCTACGCCGAGGACGCCGTCCAACTAATGCCGGACGGCATCTTCGAGGGGCGCAGCGCGATCCGCGAGCGCCTCGCCCAGGAACTGAACGGGTTCACCGATCTCGCCCACAGAGTGGAGAGCTACATCGAGCAGGCCGACGCGTTCGCCGACGAGTGGACCTTTGTGGGTACGCACACCGGCTCCTTCGTTCTGCCGGACGGCAGTCAGCTACCTCCAACCGGCAAGCGGGTGGAGATCAAGGGCATGGAGTTCGTGCAACTGCGCGATGGGAAGATCGTCGTCGACAACCTGTACTACGACACGATGGCCGCCGCGGTCCAGTTCGGTCTTGTCCCGCAACCGGGCGACACCAACGGAGCCACGAAGGCCATGTTCGAGGTGGCTGCGCGACTCAAGGTCCGCGAAGGCGAACTCGACGGATTCAAGCAGGGGGCGGCCGAGATGATGAGGCAGACCCGAGAGAAGGACACGAAGACCCTCCGCTACGACTGGTTCCTCAGCAACGACGGCACCGAGGTCGAGGTTCGAGAGGGTTACGTGGACTCCGACGGCTTGTTCGAGCATGCCCACAACGTCCAAGACGCTAGGGCGAAGCTGTTCAGCGACTTCGCCTACGACCACGACATGACGATCTACGGCGAGCCGTCGCCGGCGCTCGCGGCCTTGATGGAGAAACTCGCCGGCCACGTCGAGTTCCACCGGTTCGCCCTGCTGCAGGGACTCGACACCGACATCGACGCGCTCGACAAGGTCCCCGCGTAGTCCAATGGCTCTTTCCGTCACCCTTGACGTCGAGCGTCCCCCGGTCTTCCAGCGGGCCCACCTGTTCCTTCGCGTGGGTCTGCTGGTCGTCATCGGTTGGCTTGGGCATCCTGTCGGGCTGCTTTGGCTCGGCCTTCCGGTGGCCGCAGCCATTCTCGTCTCGCAGAAGGGCGGCCAACGCTTCCTCGATGAGGACGGCCCGACGTTCACCCGTGTCCTCGGCTGGATCGTGGCCGTGGTCGCCTACCTGGCGCTGCTCACCGACCGCTTGCCGGGCGCAGGCGAACAGCCGGTTCGCTTCGAGGTCGACCGGTCCGGGTCGCCGACCACGGGCTCGGCGCTCCTCCGCATTCTGTACGCGATCCCGAGCCTGTTCGTGTTCGCAATCCTCGCCTTCGTCGGTGCGATCGTCTGGGTGATCGCAGTCGTCTTCGTACTCGTACATGAGCGCTATCCGGACAGCCTCTGGAGATTTTTGCTCGGACTCGTCCGTTGGGAGGCCTGCCTGCTGGCCTACCTCTCCTCGCTCGTCGGCCGCTATCCGCCGTTCGCTCTCGAGACGGGCCCGTTGACTCCTGCGGCGGGTACTAACGGGCCTCTCGCCTAGCTGCACGACCATCATCCGATCGTTCGTCGCGACCACCCCGTAGCCGAGTCGGGCAAGGTTGATCACCGGCTGCGACAGCTAGCGTAGAGAAGGTGCACAGCACTCCCGCCGTCGAGACCGCTGGGCTGCGCAAGAGCTACAGCAACGTTCACGCGCTTCGAGGTGTTGATCTCCGCGTCGAGCCGGGAAGCGTCTTCGGGTTGCTCGGCCCGAACGGGGCCGGTAAGACGACGGCTGTCCGCATCCTGACGACCCTGCTGCTGCCCGACGATGGCTCCGCGCGCGTTGCGGGCTACGACGTCGTCCGCGACGCCGCCAAGGTGCGCGAGCACATCGGGCTCGCCGGCCAGTACGCCGCCGTGGACGAGAACCTGACCGGGTTCGAGAACCTCGAGATGGTCGGCAAGCTCTACCACCTCGGCCGGGGGCAACCGGGTGCTCGCGCGCGGGAGCTCCTGGCCTCCTTCGACCTCTCCGACGCCGCCGACCGGCTCGTCCGCACGTACTCGGGCGGGATGCGCCGGCGCCTCGACCTGGCCGCCGCGCTGGTTGCCCGGCCGCCGGTGCTGTTCCTCGACGAGCCAACCACCGGCCTCGACATCCGCAGCCGCATCGAGCTCTGGGACGCGATCGAGGCGCTCGTCTCGGGGGGCACGACGGTGCTGCTCACCACGCAGGTCCTCGACGAGGCCGACCGGCTGGCCGATCGCATCGCCGTGATCGACCAGGGCCTGGTGATCGCGGAAGGGACGCCCGCCGAGCTGAAAGGCCAGGTCGGCGGCGAGCGACTCGACATCCATCTCTGCGACGAACGGCGTGGGGAAGAGGCCGTCGGCGCTCTGGCCTCGATCGCCAGCGACCGCCCGTTCCTCGAGGACGGATCGGTCCGCGTCCCGGTCGCCCAGCGTCGCGGAACGATCGCCGATGCCGTCCGGCGGCTCGACGACGCCGGCATCGCGATCGACGACATCTCCGTCAGCACCCCGACGCTCGACGACGTCTTCCTCAAACTGACCGGGCATGCGGCCGAGCAGGAGGGCGACGAAGTGGAGGCTCAGGCTCGGTGAAGGCGCTTCGCTACGGCATCTCCGACACGCTCGTCCTCGCGAAGCGGAGTCTGCTGCGGATCCCGCGCCAGCCGGACCTGCTCGTCGGCTTCACGGTGCAGCCGATCCTGTTCGTGCTGCTCTTCGTCTACGTCTTCGGCGGGGCGATCAACACGCCCGGCTTGGACTACGTCGACTTCCTGATCCCCGGGATCATCGTCCAGTCGATCGTCTTCGGAGGCTTCGTGACGGCGCTCGGGCTGGCGGACGACCTGAAGAAAGGGCTGATCGACAGGTTCCGGTCGCTGCCGATGACCCGCTCGGCGCTCCTGACCGGTCGCACGCTGGGGGACGTCGTCACCAACATCTTCCAGCTGATCGTGATGTTCTCCGTCGGGCTGCTGATCGGGTTCAACTTCTCGAGCAGCGTGGGGGAGGTCGTTGCCGGGATCCTGCTGCTCCTGCTGATCGGCTACGCGTTCTCGTGGGTGTTTGCCTTCATCGGGCTCTCGTCGTCATCGCCGGAGGCAGCGAACGCGTGGGGCTTCACGATCCTGTTCCCGATCACGTTCGTCTCGTCGGCGTTCGTCCCGGTCGACACGATGCCGAGCTGGCTCCAGCCGATCGCCGAGCACAACCCGTTCACGTACATGGTGAACGCAGCCCGCGCGCTGTTCCTCGGCATCCCGGCCGAGAACAACGTCTTGCTAGCGCTGGCCTGGACGCTCGGGATCATCGCCGTCTTCGCGCCGCTCTCAGCGTGGAAGTACCGGCGCGTCGTCGCACAGTGAAGATCGTGTTGCGCGGGGGCGTCGAGCTCGACGATCCGCTCGGCGTGACGATCGGGTTCGTCGAGGCGTACCCGGGATACGACGCGCGTGACTCGCGGCCCGGCTCCTTCGACGAGAGCGACCTGCGGCACGCGAACCGCGGCGGCGCGCGCATCTCCGCTGCCCAGATCGCGGCGATCCTCGACCGCCGCCGCCGGATCGAGCGCGCCTTGCGCTCGATTGCACCCGAAGCGTCGCTGGCGGACGCCGAAGAGTCGATTCCCTGGCGTCCGCTGACGCGGCTCTTCGATGCCTTCGCGGACATCTCCGGTGTCGGTTTCTCGAAGATGACGAAGGCCCTGCACCCGAAGCGCCGTGCGCTCATACCGATGCTGGACAGCGTCGTGCAGGCGTACCTCGCGGCGGATGAGCCGAAGACCTTGCCGTTCGGGGAGCGCGCGACGACCCTTGTCGGAAGCTACAAGCAAGATCTGGATCGAAACCTTGGCGCCTTGCGGCAGATCCAGCGTGACCTTGCGGATCGCGGATACCCGCCGCTGACCGCGGTGCGCATTCTCGACCTCCTGCTCTGGTCTGCTTACGCGCCGGCTAGGCGATGATTCTTGGCAGTAGGCAACGCCAACGAGGCCGCCTTATCCTTCCAGGGCGTTGAAAGGGCTCCGCTACTTTTTCCGGAACTTCACGGCTCTCGCTGTCAAGGAGCATCTGCGCTCACAGATCGAACGGACAGAGAGCGGTGCCAAACTGACACCGAACGAGGTCGAGCTCGTCCGCTTCGCAGCCGACCGGTCTGATCGGCTGAGAAAGCTTGCAGACCGGTCGCCGGCAAGGAGCTAGACCTCGAGCGCAACGGCTCCGCCTTCTGCAACGGCGTGAGCGAGTGCCGCGTCGGCCTCCGCGAGGGGGAAAGACGCGCCGAGCTCGAAGTCGAGCCGGCCGGTGGCCAAATCTTGACCGGCGCCCGCGAGCTGCTCCCCGTCGGGGCGCACGTACAGCGAGACGACTTCGATTCCTCGCTCGCTGTCGGGCGGGTCGGAAGTGATCGTGACCAGACGACCGCCGTCTCGAACCGCCGCGAGCGCGACCGCCGCACCGTCGGGCGCCGCGTTGGCAGCGGCATCGACACCATGGCCGGCCGTCGCCGCCACGACCTGAGCCGTCCAGTCCGGGTCGTGGTAGTCGATCACCGTCGCGGCTCCGGAACCGATTACCCGCTCGCGACTTCTCGGTCCCGCCGTCGCGATCACCTCGACACCGCGGAGAGCTGCCATCGAGACGATCAACGTTCCGGTGGCTCCGCCCGCTCCGTTCACGAGCAGCCGCTCGCCGCGGTTCACGCGCAGGCCTTCGTCCAGCACCTGAACCGCGGTCAGTGCCGGGACCGGGAACGCAGCGGCATGCGTCCACGAAATCTCCGCCGGTTTGGGGGCGAGCAAGGCGGCCTCGGCCACGAGCCACGGCGCCCAGCATCCTTGCTCCGCGAGTGGGAGCGGATGGGTGAACACCGGATCACCGACCGACCACCCCTCGAGCCCGGCACCCAAGGCCGTAACCACCCCTGCCGCCTCGACGCCGAGCGCCATCGGCGGCCCTCGTCCCAGATCCCAACGGCCAGTCCGGGCGAACTCATCCCAACTGCCGACACCGGCGGCCTTGACCTCGATCAGAACTTCGCCGGTGCCCGGTGCGCGAGGGTCAGGCACCTCCAGCACCGTCACACCGCCACCGAATTCTTCGATCCCTGCGACGCGCACGATCGGTCAGCGACAGCCTAGCGACCTAGGAATCGGCGCGTCCTCGCGCGGGGCCGGACGGTCGTGCTCACCGGCTGGCATGGCGTAGGCAACGGCCGAGTGTCCCAGCGTTCAGCAATGTCCCCCGACGGACGCTCACGCCGAGCCGACCCTAATTGCGCCACTGGCGTCGAGTAGGGTCCGCACATGCTGGCGGACGAGCGGACCGGCCGCGAGATCAGAGCGCTTATCGACGCAACGTACGAGGCGATGTCGACGCCGGGGTCGAATGTCGCGGAGATCTTCGGGGCAGACGACATCGCGATCGCAGGGTCAGGGCAGGGCGAGCTATGGAGGGGGCCGGACGAGGTGGTCGGTGCGGCGACTGTTGTGTCCTCGTTGGGCTTCCGGTGGGCCGCGGAGCAAGTGACCGTTTGGCGACGCGACGAGGTTGCTTGGGCGCAGATCTTGGGATCGGTTCGTGTCGTACGAGAGGGCGGAGAAGAGTTGGTGCCGTACTGGACCACCGGAGTCTTCGGGCTCGACGACGGCGGCTGGCGCTGGCTCTATTGGGGCGGCTCTGAACCGCAGGAGTCACCGAAGGTCTGAACGGCGGGCGTGCTCGCCTGGGCCAGCGTGCGGGAATGTCACTTGAAGGGGAGCCGGAGGGGTGCGGCATGATCGAGCCCCGTGCCTCAGCAGACCCTGCAGAGCGAGCGGCTCACACTAGTGCCACTCGCCGACCAGCACCTGGAGTGGGAGGTCGAGCTCGACTCGGATCCTGAGGTGATGCGCTACCTCAGCGGTCAAGCGAGCACACGCGAGGAGGTCGAGGGCGGCCACGCGCGCCGGCTGGCCGCCGCGGAGAAGGTGGACGGACTCGGGTTCTGGGTCGGCCTGGTCGACGACGAATTCGTCGGCTGGTGGACCCTTCAGCCCGCCCACGGCCCTGACCAGCCCGACGACCCGGGCGTGGCCGACCTGGGCTTCCGGCTCCTGCCGCGCCATTGGCGTAAGGGGCTCGCCTCTGAGGGGGCGCGGGAACTGGTGCGCTACGGCTTCGACGACGTCGGGCTCGACCGGATCATCGCCCAGACGATGACCGTCAACGCCGGCTCGCGGGCCGTGATGGAGCGGATCGGTCTCAGCTATGTGCGGACCTTCCCGACCTCCATGACCGCGCGCGTGGAGGGCATGAACGAGGGCGAAGTCGAATACGAGATGACGCGCGCGCAATGGGAGCGCCGCACGACCTAGCTCGGGCCTCACGGCCCCGTGACGCCGAGCGCTCGCCCACACGCCGCTGAGGCGCAAGACTCCGGCTCGGCCCGCGCGGATCAGCTCAAGTTATGGACCGACAACCTCTTCAACGATCGACGCAACTGCGTCGAAGGGCGCACGCGCGGCACCCTCGATGTGGTACCGCTCGGCCAGGAACTCCGGTGCGTTGTAGCTCACGGCGACCGCTCCCTTCCCGTCCTCCCAAACCAGCACCTTGAGCGGGAGATCTAAAGCCGCGAGCGGCGCCGCGAGCATTACCGCCGCGCCTACAGTCGGCGGCGCCCGTGCCGTGACACGATGCCTCGGTGTCAATCGTGATCCGAGCGGCTGAAATGAGCGACGAGGACGCCCTCGCGAGAATCGAGCAGGAGACGGCGTCGCAAGAAGTCTCGCCGAGCGTCTTCCCGCCGCGCCCGTTCAAGAACGATCGGCCCGAGGAAGTGCTCGTCGCGGTGCTCGACGATCGGGTTGCCGGTTTTCTCGTGCTGAGGCCGCCGACACCGTTCGCGTCCAACACACACGTGTTGATGATCTCAGGACTCGCGGTGGACCCGAGCGCGCAGCGAAAGGGAGTGGCCAGCGCACTCCTCAAAGCAGGGCATCGGCGGCACGCACTGGGCTCTGATCGAGATCCTCGTGCTCGTCGGGATCGTCCTCGCGATCCGGCTCGGGATCGCGCTACGCGTGCGGTCGCGGAACCGGCGCGCGATGGCCGAATACGTAGCTTCCTGTTAGTGCGTCAGTAAACGAGCGGCGTATCCTGGGAGCGTGTTCCGTCGCGTCCTCATAGCGTCTGTCGTCCTTCTCGCGTTCGTCGCGGCCACGAGCCGCGCCTCGTCCACGAGCATCTCGCCGTGCCGGCAGGTGAGCCAACCGATCTGGTCGCCGGACGGGACCCAGATCGCGTACTACGGAAGGCGCTGGCCTCCGCCGACCGGCCACCGCAACCCGAACGACATCCTGCAGGCGCTCTGCACCGCGAACGCCGACGGCACGAGCGCCCAGCCGCTCCGCTACACGGTGTGCACCGGCGAGTGCCCCGACCCGCCCAACCAGCTCGCCTGGCTGCCGTCGAAGCAGCTTCTCGTGCTGCGGGACGGAGACATCCTCCGGTTCGCGCCCGGGAGCAAGCCGCGGAAGATCGCCCGGGGAATCAACGACTTCTCCTTCGTCACGAACCCAACCGGAACTCGTATCGCGGTCGGGCGTGGCTCGCCCTCGTGCCTCAGCTGCTCGGGGCCGGTGACAATCCTCAACGCCCAGTCGGGAGCCCTCGTCGGCAAGGTCGGCGGAAAGAAGCTCGACAACGTCGATCCGAGTCTCTCGCGCGACGGATCGAAGGTCGTCTTCGAGCGCACCGCGTCCAACGACTCCGGGAAGACGTTCGGCATCTGGACGGCGAGGGCGGACGGCAGCAACCTCCGGCGGCTGGTGAAAGTCGGCCAGCATCCGTTGTGGTCGCCGAAGGTCGGGAAGGTCGCCTACGTCGCCTTCGCCGGGAAGTCCGTCGCGCTGCACCTGATCTCGGCCGAGGGCGGCAAGAGCCGTGCTCTCGTCCCCCGCAGGGTCGAGAACGTGTTCGGCTGGTCGCCCGACGGCAAGTACATCGCCTTCGAGACGGGCACGGGAACGCTCGGCAAACTGGCCGTCGTCGACGTCGCGACGGGGAAGGTGCGCAGTCTCCTCCAGCTCAAGTACGCGCCGACGGCCGCCTGGTCGCCGGACTCGAGCGAGCTGGTCGCTAACTCGGTGCCGAGGAGCCAGAAGTGCTGGTCGACCTGGCGCGTGCCGGTCGACGGCTCGAAGCCGACCCTGACCTCGAGCTGCACCGGCTAGCTAGGCGGCGGCGTCGGCCAGCCGGCGCTCGACGAGGCGGTCGGCGGCCTCGGCGGCCTCGGCGGGCATGATCCCGTCGCCGCGCGTTCCTGAGCGCCAGGCGATCTGACCGTCGGCTGTGCAAGTGTTCGGGAATGACCCCTGAGGGCCGTCGAGCGAGCCTCCGCGCTCGCTAGGCGTGAGCTCGGGTTAGGCGTTCAACCCGCTCGGCTTTCAGTCGTTCGTAGTTGAGTTTGGGGCGGTCGTAGCTGAGTTCGTCGCGCGCGTCGTGGAGGGCTTCCCAGATGCTCGCCGCCCAGGCGATCTGCGTCTCGGAGGGCGAGAAGCGGGCGCCGCGTTCGCCTTCGTAGGCGTGGAGGAAGGCCTCGGAGCCTTCGAGCGGCGCGAGCGTCGTCTTGCCGTGGCTCGCGAAGATCCCGGCGGCGCTTCCGGCGATCGCCGCTTCGGGCAACCAGGCGAGGCTGTCCCAGTCGTGGACGACGTGTGCCTCTCCGTTCCGCCAGCGGATGTTCTGCGCTTCCCAGTCGGCGTGACCGAGCACGTGTGGCAGGTCGCAGCCGGCCAGCTTTGTCTGCACGCGCCGGATGGCGTCGTCGATCCAGGCGGGCACGGCCGCGGCGGCGTCGAGCTCGGGCGTCGCGTCCCATCGCACCCACTCCGGATTTGGCAGCGGCGGATCGAGGTCGAGGGTCGCCAGGCGGCGGACGAGGTCGGCCAGAAGCCAACCCGATCTTCGCGGCCACCTCCGGTGTGTCCCTTGTCTCCAGCTCTCCGCCTGGGACAAACCGCTCCGCATGCACCGCGACGCCCTCGCTGACGATCGCGTCGGTGAGTGGCGTCGGACAGGGAAAGCCTTGCTCGGCGAGCAGTCTCTGCGCCGTAACGCATCGGGCCGCCCGACCCGATTCATCGACGCGACGCTTCACCACAACCTCGCGTCCATCGGCAAGCCGAACACCAACAACCTCGGACAGATACCCAGCGACGAAGAAAACCTCCACCGTCCCGGCTCCCAGAAAAGCTCGGCACCACCGGTCAACCCACGACGGAAGCTCATGCATCACCAGGTCACCCCAGCGAAGCCTACGAAGCGCGCCTTCTGCCGCGAGGCACTCGCGTGGGCCAGCGTTCGGGAATGTCACCCGAGCAGTCGGAAATAGCGGGCGATCGGGAGCAGCGTGAAGCCAGCAGCTTCGTATGCCGCCCGCGCAGGTGAGTGGCCGGGATCACCACCCGTCTCGACGACCGCGATGTCCATGCCGCAGTGCAGCATGTGCTCGATGGCGTGCTCCGTGAGCCGCGAGCTGATTCCGCGCCGCTGGTAGTCGGGGTCGACGCCGATGATCTCGATCACGCCCATGCGTTCGTGGAAGGCGTTCAGCGCGACCGCGGCAAATCCGACCGGGCTTCCGGCGGCGAGCGCCACGAAGACGTCCCGCTCCTCGCTCAGACAGCTCGACCTGACCGTCTCGGCCTGGTCAGCGTGCCAGTCGCGGTGGAGCTGGAGGAAGATCTCGTCGCCGAGGACCTCGCGAAGCGAGTCGAAAACCGGCTCCCAGGCGCGGAGCGAGAACGCGACGACGGCGTCAAGGTCTTCTTCGCGGAACTCGCGGATCTGAATCGCATCCTCGTTCATGGTCCGGCGGGTCGCAGGCTGGGCCGACGCTAACAGGGCTTCCGCCGCAGCGACGGCGTCTTCAAAGACGACCGCTGAAGCGGCCTCGCCTGGGCGAGTGTGCGGAATGGCACCCGAGGATGAGCTTGCCTCGGCACGCGCGGACTACCAGGCGCGTCGAAAGATATGACGAAAGGCGAATAGACACCAGGGTCCTGCCCGCAGATCCTCCTTGCACGGAACTCAACCGGGAGGAGATCATGAATTCAGAGGGTTCAAACAAGAAGATGCCGATGCTCAAGCGGCGGGCGCTGCCGTTTGCTGCGCTCGCACTCGTGGCTCTCGGGGCCTTTGCCGCTGTGGCTGCGGTCTCGTCGGCACAGCCCGCCACAGGCGTAACGCCCACGGTGCTTGCGCGCGGCACCTACGAAAGCTTCAAGTTCAAATCCGAACCTGGGTCACCGGTTGAGCTGAAGGTCAAAGCTAAGGCTTCGATGGACGTCGTGGTACGACGGCACGATTACGGCGTTGGATCCAATACGGGTTGGCACCAGCACCCGGGACCGATCTTCATCACGGTCACCCAAGGGCAGCTCACGTACTACGAGTACGACGATCCGACTTGTGCTCCACACGTCGTGACGGCCGGCCACGGGTTCGTCGACACGGGCGACGGCCACATCGTGCGGAACGAGTCCGGTCAGCCCGCGCAGGACGTGAGTGTCATCTTTGCACCCGTCGGCGGCGCCTTCCGCACCGAACTGGCCGCTCCTGGACCGTTCTGTAGTTTCTGACGGCTGTGCCGGCAGGCGCCCGCTGCCTCGGAGCAGTTCCACTCCGACCGGCAGCGGTCGCCGTCGGTGTGCTCCCTCGCGTCGACGCGCTTCCATCCGCGTCGCCCGCGACGTATTGTCTGAGTGCCGTGCAAGCACTCGCGCCTGGCGATTCGGAGCGGCTGCTCCACTTCGTCGCCGAGGCGCAGAGCTTCGGTGGCGACCACCCCTTCGAGGGCGAGTTCCTCACGCAGCTCGGACGGCTCGTGCCGGCCGACTACGTCAGCTACACAGACGGCGTCGGCTGCGACGAGGGGGCCGGTCCACACTTCGGCCGTCCAGGTGAGGAAGAGTTCTTCCGCGGCCTCGACTGGGACGAGTTCACGCCCATCTTCGAGGCGGAGGATCCCATCGCCCGACACTACGCGGCGGGGGGCTTCGGCGCGGTCAAGACCTCGGACTTCCTGACCCGGCGCGAACTCCACCTCATGGGCCTGTACAACCTCGGGATGAAGCCATACGGCGTCGAGGATTCGATGCTCCTCCGGCTCCCCGCGCCGCTCGGCATTCTCAGGGTGTTCGGCTTCGAGCGCGGCGGCCGCGGTTTCAGCGCGCGTGACCGCGCCGTCCTCGAGCTCTTGCACCCCCACCTGGTCCGGCTGCGACATGCCAGTGAAAGCAAACGGCGCCTCCGTGAAGCGCTCGCGCTCCACGAGTCGACCCAAGCCGCCGTCGTGCTGCTCGAGTCCAACGACCGGGTTGCGTTCGCCAGCACCGCGGCGCGCGAGCTGCTCGATCGCTATTTCGGCGAGGACGCGGTAGGGCTCCCGGATGCGGTGGCGTCTTGGCTGTGCGAGCGGCGGCTGAGTGCAACTGATGAGCCACTAAGGATCGATGTCGGCGGCCGCGCGCTCGTCGTCGAATTGGTTGACGGGGCCCTACTTCTGGAAGAGCAGCGGCACCTGCCTCGGCTCACGCCACGCGAGCGCGAGATCCTGGATTTCGTTGCCGACGGCATGACAAACGCCGAGATCGCCGAGCGCCTTTGGGTCTCACCCGCGACAGTGCGGAAGCACCTCGAGAACGTTTTCGCCAAGCTCGGGGTCCATACCCGCACCGCGGCCGCGGCGCTCGTCGCGGGAGAGTGCGGGCTTCTCGAGATTGACGCACGGCTGCAGCGCGTGGCAACTCGAGTTCACCGGACCGAGACGCCGCCTGGGCCAGCGTGCGGGAATGTCACTAGACGGATCTGATGCTTTTCCGGCGAGAAGCGGCGGGCGGCGGTCGCCGATTTAGACTGCGCCCGCGCATGGGGGTCCTCGGGATCAATCACCTTGCTTTTCGCACGCCCGACCCAGATCGTTTGCGGCGCTTCTACCTCGCGCTAACTGGCGCCGAGGAACTTGAGGGTGAGCACCACCCACTCCGGCTCGGCCACACGTTGATTGCCTTCTTTCCATCGAACTCGCCTGGCGCGGCTGCCGACCCGGATGAGATCGCATTCGACGCCGATCGGCCAGGGTTCGCTGATGTGCTCGAGCGCGCACGCCGCCTCGGATGCCAGATCCGAGGGCCACTCGAACACACGCCTTCGTCCAGGGGCTTCTACCTCAGCGACCCTGCTAGTTAGTTTGCAACATTTGATTTACCGGAACCTCTGCGCTTACGCCCGGGGTATGCGCCAGCGGGTGCGCCCGGCCGGAACTGCCTGCTTGACTGTCTGATGGCTCCTGACGAGGTGTAGGCGCGAGCCGTTTGACCCGCGCCGAACCCCGGGCGTACGATCGCGCCATTACGGGCTTGCAAGAAGGGGGAGACAATATGCGCGGTCGGTTTCTCACGAGGACGTCCTCGACGATCATGCTCGCCTTCGCCGGCGCTCTAGCGATGGCGACGCTGGCGACCGCTGCCGCGCCGGCCCCGAACAACGTGACAGCCATGCCGGGGAACGAAGCGGAGAACGCAATTGCGGTCAACCCGACCAACCCGTCCAACATTGTCGCGATGTCCACGCTTCCGGACGTCGTCGCTGGGCTCGCAGTAGGCGTGTCCTTCGACGATGGACACACGTGGTTGCGACGAGTGATCGGCGCGGCCGGCGACCCGCTCGGGGAAATCTGCTGCGACCAGCAGCTGGCCTGGGACCGGTTCGGGAACCTCTGGATGACTTATCTCGTCAACACAAGCGGCAACGTCCTCGTCGCGCTCTCCACCGACGGCGGGTTGACGTTCACAAAGGTCGCAGACGTTGCCACGAACGGCGACCAGCCTTCAATCGCAGTCGGGTCGAACAGCGTCTGGGTCAGCTACACGCGCACGCCTGGAAAGCAGATCCAGGCATTCGGAGCGGCTATCACCGGTCTCGGGCAGTTCGGGAGTTTCAGTGTGCCCGAGAACGTCCCCAGCCCCGGGAACGGCGACTACGGCGACACCGCCGTCGGGCCGGCCGGCCAGGTGATGGTGACCTACCAGAATGCGGTCAACGGCCAGGGCGGAGCCGACATCTACACGGCTGCCGACCCGGACGGCCTGGGCTCGTCCGGTTTTGGCAAGCCGACCGTAGTCGCACATAGCCATGTCGGAGGGTTCGACTTCATTGCGGCTCAGCCGGATCGCTCGGTCGACGCGGAGGCGAATCTCGCCTGGGATCGCAGTGGCGGCGTCAATAACGGCCGCGTCTACCTCGTCTGGACGGACGAGACGCCGAACGAGAGCGACAACACGGACATCATGCTCCAGCACTCCGACAACAGCGGAACGTCCTGGTCGGCGTCGGTCAAGCTCAATGACGACCGCACCACCAACAGCCAGTACAACCCTGCGATCGCCCTCGACCAGTCGAACGGCGCCGTCGCCGTATCCTGGTACGACATCCGGAACGACCTGGGGACGGGTGGGAGTGGAGACACCGACGGGATCCCGAACGACGACTTCCAGATCTGGGCCACGGATTCCACGAACGGCGGCAGTACGTTCGCGCCGAACTTCCAGGTGAGCCAGGGAACCTCGAATGCGATCGATGCAAATAGCTTCTTCGACACCGGCGACTACACGCACGCCGCGTTCGTGTCGGGCGCATTCTGGCCGGCCTGGTCGGACAACTCGAACAGCACCGGTGACAACCCGGACGGGACCCTTCACCAGTTCGACCTCTACACGGCGAAGGTGGCAATCCCTTAGTCCCACCTGCGTGGAAACCGGACCGGCGCGCTGTGATTCGTACGCGGCCGATGCGGGCCTCGCCCAGGATCGGCTCAGCCAGGCTGATCTCAGAGACCGAAGGTCACGGTGCTGAAAAGTCGGCGCGAGGCTGAACATGCTCGCAGCTACGTTCGTCCACGACCCGACGGACGCCGCCTCGAATTCACGCACGACGACCGCGGCGTCTACCGGCGCCAGTAGTCGCAGCCTGCCCGCGTGGGCGAGTGTTCACGAATATCCCTCGAGCGCCGTCCCCTACTAGCGATCAGCCACCATCGGAATCGACGGGCTCATCGCTGTTCACCCTTGCAGTTGCGCTCAAGCCCAGGCGGGCAGATCGACCCCGGGAGCATCACGGCACCCACAGCATTGCGGAGATAGGCTCAGCCGAGTGGACGTCGTGTTGGAGGTCGCGGGTCAGCCGTACCCGCTCGGCGAGCGAGTAGCGACGCTCATGGCAGAGCACCTGAGGCTGAAGGCGGCGCACGAACCGGGCGCCGAAGGAGCGGTAGGAGCTCGGGCCGTCGCCGACGCGATCGAGCTTCGGCTGATCGAGGACACCGCCGACTCGATCACCTTGGCCGGCGACGAGGCCGAGGCCGTCTTTTACGCGCTGAACGCACCGACCGGCGGCGGTGACCAGCCACGGGCGCTCTTCGACGCCGTCAAACGGCTGCACGACGAGCGGCCAGGCCAGAAAAACTAAGGACAGCCTGCCCATCGGATCGAGTACTTCGGCAAGCGCCACGAGATCGGTGGGCGACACCCCTCCACCGCTCGCCAACCCCTGCGTCGAATCGAGGTCGACGGCGATTTCCATGAGCGCTGAGCGGCGGGTTGTGGTGACCGGCTTAGGTGCTGTTACACCGCTCGGCCAGGACATCGACACGACCTGGCGTCGACTCTTGGCTGGAGAAGGTGGTGGCGGCCCGATCACCGCTTTCGCCGCTTCGGATCATTCTGTGCGGATCGCTTGTGAGGCGAGCGACTTCGAGCCGGAGCGCTGGCTCGATCGGAAGACAATCCGCAAGATCGACCGCTTCGCGCAGTTTGCCGTTGCCGCGGCGCGGATGGCGGAAAGCGACGCTGGGCTAGAGATCGGGTCTGAGCCCGATCGGGTCGGCGCCTCGATTGCGACCGCGCAAGGGGGTGTCGCGAGCCTCGCGGCGTGTCTGCGCGAACTCGCCGAGTCTCAACGGATCCACCCCAGTCTGGTGACGGCGTTCATGCCGAACATGGCGGCCGGGTGGGTGTCGATGGAGCTGGGGACGCGCGGCCCGCTGGGCGCCCCGTGCACGGCGTGCGCTGCGTCAGCGATGGCGGTCGGCGAGGGGTACGACGCGATCCGCTTGGGGCGGGCCGAAGTGATGCTCTGTGGCGGAAGCGAGGCGGGGATCACCGAGCTGGCGGTTGCGGGCTTCGGAGCGATGCGAGCGCTCTCACGCCGAAACGGCGACCCTGCAGGTGCCAGTCGGCCCTTTGATGCCGACCGAGACGGCTTCGTGATGGGCGAGGGGGCAGCCGTCCTTGTGCTGGAGGAGTTGAACCACGCTCGTGCCCGTGGTGCCAAGGTCTACGCGGAGCTCGCCGGCTACGGCGTCAGCTCAGACTCCTTCCACATGACCGAGCCCGATCCGCTCGGCGCGGGGCAAGCCCGTGCGGTGGAGGCTGCGCTGACTGACGCGTCGCTTGATCCGACAGACATCGACTACGTCAACGCCCACGCAAGCTCAACGGGGCTCGGCGACGCAATCGAGACGCGCGCACTCAAGCTGGCGTTGGGCGAGGACAAGGTCTCGACGCTCCCGGTCTCGGGAACGAAAGGCGCGACCGGTCACTGCCTTGGAGCCGCCGGTGCGGTCGAAGCCGCATTTACTGTCCTTGCGGTCAACCGCGACATCGTGCCGCCAACGATCAACTACGAGACGCCTGATCCCGCTTGCGACATCGACTGCGTTCCTAACAACGCGCGGGAGCTCCCGGTCCGCGTCGCGCTGAGCAACAGCTTCGGCTTCGGCGGTCACAACGCTGCGCTCATCATGCGCAAGTTTGTCGACGGGCTGGAACCCACAGCGCATGACCCGGGTGGCACGTTCCGCGTCGACTAGTGCGGTGTTGGATGCTGCTCCCAAAATGGTGTGGGGGCCGCGGCCCTCACTCTGCTCGACGCATCGCTCTGTACACCGATTCCCAGTGAGCCGAAACCTCCTCCAAGGCGCGGGCCGTGGTCAGAGCAGCTGCCTCCAAGCCTTCGATGATCCTCTCGACTTCAGCCAAGCGCGTCTCGAGGGCGTGGACCTCTTGCCCAAGGCTGTCCAGTTCCTGGGCAAGGACTTCGCTTTCGCTGCTTTCGGCAGCCATGACGGCGAGTCCGATTCTATGGGGTGCTACCCGTCCTCGATGTCTTCGACGCGGTTCGCGAGCAGGTGGAATGAACGCTGCACGGCGATGACCAGCCCCATCAGCAGATGATTCATCTCTTCCACCGGCGGTGCAACTCCTGAGCCACCCGCAGCCTGTGCCTTCTCGTACGCGGGCAGGGACTTCACCTCGCGCCGAAATATCTCATCGATCTCGTCCCCTAAAGCCATTGCCGTCTCCCGTTCGATTGCGGCAACACTAGAGCAGGCGACTGAACGGCTGAAGAGCGGGCGTATGCGCATTGAGATCGAGGGACACCCGCCGAGCGCGGAGGCGCTCTGGGCGACGGCATCCGGGTTCGGCCACTTCACCGCGATGCAGGTGCGGGGCGGTCGAACACGGGGGCTCGAGCTGCACCTCACCCGCCTCGAGGCGGCGAACCATGAGCTGTTTGGCGTGGGTCTCGACGGTGACCGCGTTCGCGAGTTCGTACGGCATGCGCTCGGCGACTTCGTAGACGCCTCCGTCCGCGTCTACGTCTTCGAGTCCGCCGACGAACCCGTGGTGATGGTCACCGTCAAGGAGCCGGCGGAGCCTACGACGCCGCAGCGACTCCTGCCGGTCGAGTACCAGCGACCGGACGCGCACCTCAAGCACCTCGCGACGGGTCAGGGCTACTACTCGCGCGTTGCGCGGCGCAGCGGCTTCGACGATGCGCTCCTGACGGCAACTGACGGATACATCTCGGAGAGCGCAACGGCTAACGTCGCGTTCCTCGACGACGGCGTTGTCTGGCCGGAAGGCCCGTTTCTGCATGGGATCACCATGCAGCTCCTTGAGCGTGCGCTGCCGGAGGCAGGTGTGCGATCGCGGCGCACACCGGTTCGGCTAGCAGATATCCCGTCCTTCCGCGGCGCGTTCGTCTCGAATGCCCGCGGCCTCGCGCTTGTCAGCGGGATCGACTCGCTATCCCTTTCGACCGACCCGGCGCGGATGCGGGCGGTGGCCGACGTCTACGCATCGCTCCCCTGGGATCTGCTCTAGGTTCACTCGGGCACACGGGGTGCGCAGGTCACGGTGCCTACCTCGGTGTGTTTACCCGGAAGAAGCCTGTGCACATCGTCTTGTCGACCCGAGGGTTGCCGTATCTCCCGACCAGGTGAGCGGCAACGACAACGGCACGCATGGCCGGACCCGCATGTGGCGTTTTCGGCACTTCGTCAACACCTACGTGAATCCCATTACGCGACGGGTGGCGAAGAGGCTTCCGGCTTTCGCAATCCTGACGCACCGGGGACGCAAGAGCGGTCGCACCTACCGAACGCCGCTCAACGTCTTTCGGCGTGGCGACGAGTACTTCTTCTTCCTGACCTATGGGTCGGACGTTCAGTGGGTGAAGAACGTCCTCGCCAGCGGGACTTGCTCGATCGAAACACGCGGCCGAGTCGTGGACCTTGTCGAACCCGAGCTGATCACCGACCCCGAGCTCCGTCCGGCGCCACCACACGTCCGCTTCGTGGAGAGACGGATCGCTGGCGCGACCCAGTACTTGCGGATGCGTACTTCCTCGTCTACGTGACGCCGGCGGGCTCGGCGGGTGGATAGCGGACACTGGCATGGGCCAGCGTGCGGGAATGTCACCAGAAGGGGGAAGAGCGAGCCCGGGCACTCGGCGGCCGGACCTGACCCGGCATCAGCGCTGCACTGCGTAGAGCTGCCACATGCCCGGGATTCCCTTCAGCTCGTGCGAGCCGCGGTCGTCGAAGGCAAGGCCGGAGCCGGCGACCAGGTCCTTGACCGTGCCGGAGACGAGCACCTCGCCCGCCTGCGCGTAGGAGGCGACCCGGGACCCGGTGTGGACGGCGATGCCGGCCACCTTGCCGTCCACTAGCTCGCACTCGCCAGCGTGTAGCCCCGCACGCACCTCAAGACCGAGCTCCGGCACCGTTTCGACGATTCCGCAGGCGCAGCGGATAGCCCTTGCAGGGCCGTCGAAGCTGGCGAAGAAACCGTCCCCGGCCGTATCGACCTCAACCCCGCGGAACCGAGAAAGTTGGCGGCGCACGAGCGCGTGGTGTCTTTCCAAGAGCTCGCCCCAGGCGCGATCGCCGAGCGAAGCGGCCTTCTCGCTCGACCCGATGATGTCGGTGAAGAGCACCGTGGCGAGGACGCGATCAGTTTCGACATCCGTCTTGCCCTCGCCGACGTCGGCGAGGAACCCCTCCAGCTCCGCAAAGAGCGGGTCTTGGTCGCCGAGGCCTGGCATGAAGTCGGCGCCGGGTAGCTCGACGAAGCGTGATCCGGCGATGTGTTCCGCGAGGTAACGGCCGCTCTGAACGCCCCAACCACCTCCCTCACTCCGTTGCATGACCAGGGTCGGAACCCGAACAAGGGACAGCACGTCGCACACGTCCACGTCCATGTTCATTCGGATGTATCCCGCCGCTGAGCCGGGGCTGACGCTGACGCGTAGCGTACGGAGGTGACTCGGTAGCTCGGCTTCGGTCAGCCCTGGATTGCTCGATCTCAAGACGTTGCTCATGAACTCCGGCTCTCCCCAGTGGCGCCCGAACTCCTCTGCTTGAGCTTCTTGCTCGGCGCGCGTCGGAAGCCAGGGGAGTTGCGGGTTCCTGACGAAGCGGGGTGAGGAATTGAAGAGTACGAGGGCCGCGGTCCGCTCCGGATACGTCGCTGCGAAGAGGACGCAGAGCGGGCCAGCGTCGCCTAAGCCGAAGATCACTGCTCGCTCGGACTCGGTGGCGTCCATGACGGCGCGAATGTCGTCCATTCGACTCTCCAGCGTGGCCACCCCTGCGATGCGATCGGACATACCGACTCCGCGCAGGTTGAACAGAATGAGACGACAGGCCGACGCGAGTCGGCTATAGAACTGTGCCGCGGAAAGGGATTCCCAGGCGAGCTCGAGGTGGGTTAGCGGAGGGGCGTAGACCAGGTCTGGTGGACCATCGCCTAGCGCCTGATAAGCAATCGATACCTCGCCCGAGCGGGCGTAGCGGGTTTCCGGCACGTGCATCGCCGAAGAGTGTCCGCCCTCGGAAAGTCGCGCGCAAGTGCTCTAAGTCTCGAACAGGCCTCAGCGGGTTGTCGCAGAGTGGGACCTTTGACAGCACGATGACCACCCGCTGGGCCAGCGTTCGGGAATGTCACCCGAGGCAGCTGGCTGCGTCGAACGGGAAGGGCATTACTGCCAATGGCCGAACATCCCCGACCACCCCGCAAAACCCCTCGCGACGGCTCGAATCCCTCTCTTTGCGTCTTGGTCCTGAAGGTCTTGCTGCCGTGCCCGCTCCGCCAAGTAGCGCTCGTGAGCTTTCTTCTGCCTGCGTCTGGCGATTCCCGTCCAGAACTTCATTTGCGCCTCACAACAATGATACGTCGGGTGTGCGCAGAAACGGAAGCGCCGTTGGCATGCGCGAGCGTCCTCTCATCTGAAGCGCGCTGCAGTGACTCCTCACGTTGCCGGAGCACGGGCTCGACCGCCGGTTGCGTCCGGGGCGAGTCCCCGTCAAGCTGTGGAGTCCAGCTTCGTTATCGCCAGCTATCGGAGGACAGATGGGCGATATGAGCCAGATATCGGAGATTCTCACCGAGAAGGGCCGCAGGGTGCTGAAGATCGACGCGGATGCCTCCGTTCTCGAGGCGGTCGAGCTGATGGTGGAGGAGAACGTCGGCTCACTGCTCGTGACGGACAGCGGCGACGTGACAGGCATCGTCACCGAACGCGACTACCTCCGCCGTGTCGCGCTCGAGGGGCGCACCGACGCGGAGACGTCTGTTCGGGAGATCATGTCCTCACCACTGATCGTCGTGACGCCAGAGACCGCGATCGCGGAGTGCATGGCGCTCATGACGAACAAACGGATCAGGCATCTCCCGGTGGTCGATGCTGGAGAGGTGGCAGGGATCATCTCGATCGGGGACCTCGTCAAGTTCCAGTCGAGACAGCAGGGCTACGAGATCCAGTTCCTACACGACTACATCTCGGCGCGCTAAGCGCCGGCTACTGCTCGTCTAGCCCGTTAGCGCCGGTTGAACAGTGACAGCAGGAGCAGGAAGACGTTGAGCACGTCGAGGAAGATCGATGCGGCGAGCAGCGGTGCCGCGCGGATGTCTTTCGTCTTCCGCAGCCGCTGGAAGTCGTACATCGTGAAGCCGGCGAAGATCACCAGGCCCACGATCGCGTAGATCAGCGAGCTGTTCGGGATGTTCACGAAGATGGCCACGATCCCGAAGACGATCAGCGCCAGGAGCGCCCAGAAGCAGACACGGGCGACGCCTGAGAGGTCGCGGCGCGTCGCGTATCCCGCCGCGCCGAAGCCGGCGATGAAGAGCGCGGTTGCCCCGCCCGCCTGCCACACCGACTGGGGGTTCGTCTCCGCGTAGTAGGCGATCGTCGGCGCGGTTGCGAGCCCGACTAGGGCGCCGAAGCCGAAGAGGAAGGCGATCGCGAGCTGCTCGGAGCGCTGGGCGGCGTAGTTGAGCCCGAGCAAGAGCCCGAAGCTCGCGATGAACAGGACGATGCCCCAGCCCTGCGACAGATCCCGTCCGAGGTAGGCACCGACTGCGAAGAAGCCCGTCGTGATCGCGACGAGCCCCATCGTCTGGCCGAAGAGCGCCCGCGATTGGTCGCGTGAGACAGCAGGCTCGAGGGTGGTATCGAAGGAGCTCACGGAGTCGAGCCTACTCCTTCGCAGGGCTTCATCCCCGTGGGGGGATGCGCCCGCTCCGACCCGCTGGGATGGTGAAGACGGGTCACCACTGGGAAGGGGCGAGCAGATGAGCAAGGAGTTCAAGGGCAAGATCGAGCTCGACGAGCGGGACTCGACTCCCGACTGGGAGCCGTACCTGCAGCCGGTCGCGCCGGCGGGCGCACCAAGCGTGCTCTACATCGTGTTGGACGACGTCGGCTTCTCTTCGATGGAGCCGTGGGGCGGCCTGATCGAGACACCGAACATCAACAAGCTGGCCGGCGCCGGCCTCACCTACACCAACTGGCACACGACCGCGCTCTGCTCGCCGACGCGCTCCTCGCTGCTGACCGGGCGCAACCACACCACCAACGGGATGGCCTGCATCGCAGAGGCCACAACGGGTTACCCGAACGCGAACGGGCACATCCCATTCGAGTGCGCCACGCTCGCCGAGGTCCTCGGCGAGCGTGGGTGGAACACGTACATGCTCGGCAAGTGGCACCTCGTCGCCTCCGACGAGATGAACATGGCCTCCACGAAGCGCAACTGGCCGGTCGGGCGCGGGTTCGAGCGCTACTACGGCTTCCTCGGCGGCGAGACCAACCAGTGGTATCCCGACCTGATCTACGACAACCACCCGGTCGACCAGCCGGCCATGCCCGAGGACGGATACCACCTGACCACGGACCTCACCGACAAGGCGATCGAGTTCGTCAAGGACGCCAAGTCGATCGCGCCCGACAAGCCGTTCTTCATGTACTTCTGCCCAGGCGCCTGCCACGCTCCGCATCACGCGCCGAAGGAGTGGATCGAGAAGTACAAGGGCAAGTTCGACATGGGCTACGAGGCCTATCGCGAGCTTGTTTTCGAACGACAGAAGAAGCTCGGGATCTTCCCGGAGAGCGCCGAGCTGACCCCGCTGAACCCGTATGCGGAGGAAAAGAGCGTCGAGGGCAAGCCCTGGCCGCCGCTCGACGTGGTCAGACCATGGGACTCCCTCTCTGACGAGGAGAAGGAGCTGTTCTGCCGCATGGCCGAGGTCTTTGCTGGCTTCCTCTCTCACACCGACCACGAGATCGGGCGGTTGCTCGACTTCCTCGAGGAGGCCGGGCACCTCGACAACACGATCGTGGTGTTTGTTTCCGACAACGGCGCCTCGGGCGAAGGCGGTCCGAACGGTTCGGTCAACGAGAACAAGTTCTTCAACGGGATCCCCGACACGATCGAGCAAAACCTCAACTACCTCGACGAGCTTGGTTCGACGGCGACCTACAACCACTATCCGGTCGGCTGGGCGTGGGCTTTCAACACACCTTTCAAGATGTGGAAGCGCTACAACTTCGAGGGCGGAGTGGCCGACCCGCTGCTCGTCTCCTGGCCCAAGGGCATCAGCGCGAAGGGCGAGCTCCGGCACCAGTTCCTGCACGCCACCGACATCGCGCCGACGATCTACGACCTCCTGGGTGTCGAGCTGCCTGAGGCCGTCAAGGGGTACGAGCAGATTCCGCTGGAGGGTGTGAGCTTCCGCTCCACCTTCGAGAGCGACGATGCGCCGACCCCGAAGGAGTCGGCGTTCTTTTCGATGCTCGGCTCCCGTGCGGTCTGGATGGAGGGATGGAAGGCAGTGAGCGTCCACCCGACGATCGCCGGCTGGGGCCACTTCGACGAGGATCGCTGGGAGCTATTCCACACCGACGAGGATCCGACCGAGAGCCGCGATCTCGCGGTCGAGAACCCCATGAAGCTCAAGGAGCTGATCGACCACTGGTTCCACCTCGCCGACCTCTACAACGGCCTGCCGCTGATCGACAGGACCGCCGTCGAGGTGCTGGCGGACCCGACCCGGCCGCAGGTCGCCGCTCCGCGAGATCGCTATGTCTACTACCCGGACGCGGCCGAGATTCCCGAGACCGCCGCCGTCAACATCCGGAACCGCAGCTACTCGATCGCGGTCGAGGTGAACATCGACTCCGAGGATGCCTCCGGGGTGCTGTTCTCGCACGGCGCTCGTTTCGGCGGCCACTCGCTGTACGTAAAGGACCGCAGGCTGAAGTACGTCTACAACTTCGTCGGCGACAACGAGCAGGTGATCGAGTCGACGAACGAGGTCCCGACCGGGCGAGTGATCCTCGGCGCGTCATTCGTGCGGGAGGGGGAGGCGATGCCCACCACCGGCACCCTTTCGCTCTTCATCGACGACGAGAAGGTCGGCGAAGGCAAGATCATGACCCAACCCGGGAACTTCTCGCTCGTCGGCGAGGGGCTGAACGTCGGGCGAGATCCGGGGGAGCCGGTGACCGACGACTACGCGGGGGCACACCCGTACCCGTTCACCGGCGGCACGATCAAGGAGGCGGTCGTCGACGTCTCAGGCGAGCAATACGTCGACTTCGAGCTCGAAGCGCTCGCGATGACGAAGCGGGAATAGTCAGCCGGGCCCAGGCCGCCGCCTTGGATGTGGAGAGGTGCCGGTTAGATGGAAGACTCGGAGCGACCCTGTCGGCGGTTGCGACCGCGCACACCACGTCGCTGCTCGCACCGAGAGCCTCGCCCAGGCGGCCACGAGCGGCTTCGGCCGCGCCCTCTTCGTGGGCTCCCTGATCGTGCTCTCGGCGACGGTCGTGGCGCTCCTGACGCCGAACAGCCCGCAGTCGGCCGCAGCGGTCGAGGAACAGCCGGCGCTCGATCTCGCGGCGTAGGGAGCTTGGGGGAGCCGTGCCTTGCGGCTCCCCCAAGACCAGCCTCAGATCTTCGTCGGCCCGGTGAAGCTCTCCGGGCTCGGCCGCTGAACGGCGAACGCGCCGTTTCGCCGCGCCTCGGCGATCACGGTGGCGAAGTGGGCGAGGCGGCTGCCCTGGTAACGCGCGACGGCCAGAGCGCCCTCGTCGGGCCCGGTGACCGTGTGGCCGGTGACGAAGGAGGCGCCGTACGGGTTTCCGCCCGCGGCGAAGACCTCGCCCACGGTGTAGCCGAGCGGCAGGATCAGCATTCCCCAGTGGTAGAGCGTGTTGTGGAGCGCAAGGATCGTCGTCTCCTGGCCGCCGTGGGACGTCTGTGAGGCCGTGAAGCTCGTGGCGACCTTGTCGGCCAGCTTTCCGGCCTGCCAAAGCTCACCGGCCTGGTCGATGAACTGCTTCAGCTGGGCGGCGATGTTCCCGAACCGCGTCGGCGACCCGAACGCGACGCCGTCGGCCCAGTCGAGGTCGTCGAGCGACGCGATTGGCGCCTCGGCGACCTCCGAGCGATGGCGTCCCCAGTACTGGTTCTGCGAGATCAGCAGCTCGGAGGCGAGCTCCTCGACGTGACGCAAGCGAACCTCGGCTCCGGCCCCCTCCGCGCCGGCGGCAACGGCCTGCGCAAGGCCATGCACGTTGCCGGTGGCGCTGTAGTAGATGACGGCGATCTTCGCTGCCTCGGGCACGGCACCAGCGTAAACCCGATGCGTGCGTCCGGGGATCCACCTGGTATTTCCCTCAGCGGCCCAGGTCGCCCTCCGGCACGACGCCCCGCCTGAAGGCCGCGACCTGGTCGCGCGTGAAGGGCGCCCGGGCGAGGTCGTCGTTCAGGTGGAACGCGCGGAACAGGTGCGCGATGTAGTGCATGCGCTGATTGAGCTCCGACCAGTCGCGCGCGCCGCAGTCGTCGGGCGCGGGCGCAACGGGCTCGAACCGAGCGAGGAACTCCCTGAGGTCGGCGTCGAGCGGCTTGGCAAGCACATCCGGGTACGGCTCGGTCAGGTTCGTGCCGAGCGCCAGCACTCGGCCGGGTAGCGAGAGCAGCATAAAGGACTCAGTGATCGCCTCCCGTGCGACTCTGCTCGCGCTCCGCTGTGCGGCTGCCGCCACGGCGCCCGCGACAGCCGCAGCCGGTCTGCGAATCACCGCCCACCACTCCGCTGCCGCGGGGACGAATGCCTCGAGCACGCGACGCCCAAGGTCCTCGGGCGTGGCGTAGGCGGCGTCGAGCGCTTCGCGGATCTCCGGCTGCAGGCGAGTCTGCTCGTGTAGGCCGATCTCGAGATTCGCCAGGACGGCAAGCTCTGCCCGCGCCTGCGGGGCTCGCTCGAGCCGCCCGCGCTCGTAGTGGGTGAAGGCCCGGCGCAGGTAGTCCTGCCCCTCGGGCGGGTCGCCGGGTCGCAGACCGTCGAGAAAGGATTCGAGACCCGCAGCGTCAAGCGAGTCGTGGAGATAGCGCGCGAACTCGAGGCCGATCTCTTCGAACACCTTCAGGTTGCCGCGCGCCACGGAGGCGCTGGCCCGCTCGAACGCGTCGAACGGTGTGTGCAGCGCAGCCGTGAGGCGACCGAGCCGCGTCTCGGGCTGGAACAGGCCGCGGCGCACCAGGCGCCGCCCGAGTGTCGCCAGTGGATGGAGCAGCCAGCGCCGCTCGCCGAGCGTGAGTTCCAGGTAGTCAACGAAGTCCTCACCCCGGATCGAGCACCCCGCCTGCCGCGAGGCCCAGGTGGCGAAGGTGCACCAGTTCGCGCCTTGGCCGGTGCGCGCGACGAAGGCCGCAGACAGGCGCGAGTAGCAGTAGGTGATCTCCAGGTTGCGGATGACCGGGTTCGCGATCGCGACGATCCGCCGGACGTCGTCCGGGGTCGGCGGGGCGATCGGGTCGTTCTCCTCCACGGTCGTCCTGTTCAGAAGCTCACCATTTCCGCGGGTAGCTCGGCTGGGGCGGGCTCGGCGAGCTCGTCTGTCACCCGCCGGTCGAAGTAGACGTATGTCGTGGTGATCGCGACGAGCGGCATGGTCACGGTGTAGATCAGGCCGGCGATCACGTTGACGAGCCAGAACGGCGCGCTCGTCGCGAGAATCAGCAGCGCACCGACGATCGGGCCGACGGCGATCGCGAGCGCAGCTCCCACCACGATCAGCGAGGCGACCTTCAGCCAGGCGCCCCGGACGAGGAGCCGGCTTCGCCGTAGACCGGCGAGCGCGCCGAGCTGCTCCAGCTCGATGCTCGGCGCAATCAGCGCCCAGCGTCCGGCTAGCCAGACAGCGATCGGGATCAGGTAGAGCGAGCCGACGAGCAGCGAGATGACGGTGGCCGCGATCACCAGCGCGCCGAGGAGCGGCCGGACGCTGTCGGCGGCGAGCACGTAGGCGCGCACCGGCCCGACCGGGCGACCGCTGTCGACCTCGACGAGCGCGCGTGCCGTCGCCGCCTGGGCGAGGCCGAGGCCGAGCAGCGTCAAGGCTGTCCCGATCGCCAGCACCACGAAACCGAGCAGCCCACCGGATCCGCTGCCCGTCTCGACACCGAGGATGTCGGTGCCGTGCACCATCAGCGACTGCAAGAGCGCAGTCAGGAACGAGATCGGGATGAACAGAATCCCGATCCCGAGCATTAGTCCTGGTTTCGCGAGGTACATGCGCGTCGCCGCGGCGAGCGTCTGACCCCAGGCGCGCCGGCGCGCGAGATGGAGAGGCGCGGTCGGGCGCCAGGAGGTTCGTGAGAGGGCGAAGAGGAGCAGCACCGCCAGCACCGCGAGGACCAGCATGAACTGCAAAGGCCGATGGACGAGCTGCACCAACGCCCTCGACCCGTTGCCGATTGCCCGGCAGAAGAAGTCGGTCGCCGCCGTCCCGAACACGCTTCCGGCCGGGACGGTGAAGCTCTGGTCGCGCCAGCCCTCCGACCACGTGATCGGCTGGGTCCACTGCGTCTTCAGGTTCGGGCCGGTCGGGCCGTTGAAGAACGCGGGCTGCAGCTCGCCCCAGCGGCCCTGGAAGTCGATCCACGGGAACTCGGCACGAGCCTGAGCCGGATCGCTCGGAATCGTCGCGAAAGCCGGCCGCAGGTCGTCGTGCGGGCCGGTCGTGTTGTCGCAGCCGACGCCCTGCTCGGCGGAGCTGCCGAGGAACAAGCCCTCGTCGTAAAAGTTCGCGTGCGAGCCGGCCGCCGGGTACACGACCGGATGCGTCCCGTCGACGAGCTGGAGCTTGTCGTCGCCCCAGGTCGCCTCCTCCGCTCCTTCGTGCTGGCTGTACCCGACTTTCGCCGGTCGTTTCGCAAGCGCATCGCTTGCGGTTGCCGCGTCGAAGTCGAGCTGGATCATCTCCCAGTCGCCTTCGTGCAGGTTGTTCCAGTCGTTGTAGATGTAGAAGAGCCAGTACTGCAGGGCGAGTTGACCCGGGTGTGCAGGATCGGTGGCGACGTGGGCGTACACCTTCGGCTGGTAGCCCTCGGAGATGCGCCTGGCCCAGCGCTCGTAGCCGCAGCCCGGGCTCAGCGCATCTCCCGGGAAGTCGAGGTGGTAGTCGTAGAGCCCGCCCGTGAGGTCGCGCGCGGTCGGCGCGATCTTGACCAGGTCGGACCCGTTCCAGGGGCCGCGGAGCGCAACCGTCGGCTGGCCGAACAGCGCGTTGACGTCCAGCGGGTCGTAGGGCTCGCCCGGGCCGCACTCCTCCTTCTGCTCGACGAGCCTGACCACCGGCGCGTACCGCTTCGCGAGGGCTTGCTCGTCACCCGCGCTCGCTCGAGCCGTGGAGCAGGTGCCGAGCACTACGACCGCCAAGAGTGAGAGGAGCGCGGACCGTGTCACGTCGATCGCTCCGGTCCGGCGAGCTGGGCGTTCAGCTCCGCCGAGAGGACGATCAGTCGGCCGACGATCACGAGCGACAGCAGCAGCGCGGTCGCGATCCCGAGGGCGCCGTAGGTGTCGGCGCGACCCTCGACCAGGCGGGTCGTGACGTAGACGTTGAACACGTTCACGAACAGCAGGCCTACGCCGACCAGCGTCGCACCGGGGAGGAGGGCATGCCAGGGAACGTCACGGTGCGGCAGCTGCAGCGAGAGCAGCAGCCAGGCGCCACCGGCGAGCACGAGATAGACGAGCAGTGCGGCGAGCCCGCCCAGCTGGTCATGCCGGCGGATCCAGCCCACGATCTGGGCGGCGGCGATCACGAGCAGGAGCGCTGCGAACAAGATCCCGATCCCCCTTGGTGCCACGCGGGCACCGCGGCCCGACCCATGCCAGACGATCCCGTGCACGATTGCCAGCGCACGGTAGAGGGTGGCCGTCGCGTAGAGCACCGCGGGCACCAGCAGGATGAAGACGAGCCAGCGGGCACCGTCCGACGAGGTCGACGCGACCTGAGACGCGATCAGCCCGTGCAGGCCCGCCTCTTTGGCTGCCTCGCTCGTGCTCTTGTGGGCGGCATCCGCATAGAGCCCGAGGCCCGAGACGAACAACAGCGCGGTCGGCAAGAGCAGGACGAAGAGCCGGTAGGCGAGCGCGCCGGCGAGCAGGCCCCCACCGATTGACGCATCCCGCTCGAAGAGGCGGAATCCGAAGTCGACCGTCGTGTGACGAGAACGCGCGGCCTCCGCACTCGCGCCCAGCCGGCGACCGTGCTCGAGCCAGCGGGCGGTGACGTCGTAGCGGGGCATCGAAGGATGGTCTCAGCCTTTGTCTCGCGGAACTCGCCCGAATGGGATGATCCCTACGTCAGTGCGACAGCCAAGCGCCGACAACCCGCTCTACGGCTCCTGTCTCTGCGGCGGCGTTCGCTTCGAGGTGACCGCGCCGTTTGTCTGGGCGAGCCACTGTCACTGCTCGCGCTGCCGCAAGCACTCCGGCGCCTTTGGCGAGACGCAGGGGCGCGTGCCGCGCGAAGGGTTCCGGCTGCTGCAGGGCGAGGAGCTGATCAGCGTCTACCGGCCCGAGGACGGACGGGTGAAGGCGTTCTGCTCGGTCTGCGGCTCGAGCCTGTTCGGGAACGAGTGGCCGGAGGGCGACCAGATCGGGATCCGTCTCGGCGCGCTCGACGGCGATCCGGGAATCAGGCCGTCGTTCCACACCTTCGTCGGCTCGAAGGCGCCCTGGGAGCAACTCCCGGACGACGGGCTGCCGCGCTACGACGACGCGGCCAGCTAGAGCCGGCCCGAGCGCGGCTCGTCGGGGTCGAGATCCTCGCCCACGAACTCCCGCTCGAGCTCGCCGCGCACGTCGAACCCCGTTTGGGGCTCCTGGTGCCGTTCGTCTTCGCTGAGCGGGTGGTCCGGCTTGGCCGGGCGCCAGAAGTGGCGGATGCGGTCGAGCCAGCTCATCGGCTCAAGCGTAACCGCCGACCACGCCGGGCGTTAGCCCGGCACCTAGTTCGCCTACCATCCCGGCCGTGACTTCCGCCGCCGATTCTCAGTCCGTCCTGGCCGAGCTCGAGGCTGCCGACCGCCTGCTCGTCCAGCAGGTGTTCAAGCCGATCGCGAACGAGTACCGGATCAGCGTGCCCTCGCCCGGCTCCGCCGAGGAGGGACGGCCGCTGCTCTACGTGAAGCAGAAGAAGATGAAGATCAAGGAGGACATCCGCTTCCGCACCTCGCCCGACGTCGAGGAGCACCTCTTCATGATCAAGTCGAAGTCGGTGTTCGAGTTCCGCGGCCGGCACGAGGTGCTCGACGCGGACGGCAAGGTGATCGGGCTGCTCGAGAAGGCATTCGGCAAGTCGCTGCTGCGCAGCCACTGGTACGCGCGCGACCCGCAGGGCGACGTGCTGCTCGAGGCGCACGAGTCGAGCTGGATCATCGCGCTCGTTCGGCGGTTCGCAGACATCGGCTTCGACTGGGCGGCGATCCTCGGCTGGCTGCCGTTCAACTTCGTCCTGCGGCGCGGCGAGGCGGAGATCGGCACGTACAAGCGAGTCCTCGGGAAGTTTCGCGACCGGTACGTCCTCGAGCTCACGCCCGAGGCGGGCGACATCGACCGGCGGCTCGTGGCCGCGTTCGCGGTCGGGCTCGACGCCTTGCAGGACCGCTAGGTCTCTTCGTCGTCCAGCCGCGGCGTCACCGGCGTGATCTCCTGCGGTGCGCCTGGCAGGCCGCCGGCCTTCGACCGGTACTCAGGCACGCCGACACAGGTGAAGAGCAGGCCGCCGAGCGGCTCACCGAGGAACCGGGGCATCTCGCTGTCGAGGAACGTCATGCCCGAGGCAGCGGCGTCGAGCGCGTAGGCCGCAAGGTGAAGGCGGCCCTCCACGAGCCCGGCGGCGAGCTGGACCTCGCGGTACTCACGGTCGTCGAGGGCGCTCACGTCGGCAGCGCCGATCACGACGAACGCCGCGTCGCGCGGCAGGCCCTGGTCGAGACAGACGCGGTAGAGCTCGCGGCGGAGGTCACCCGCTCGAACTGGCGTGGAGAGATCGGGCCAGCGGTAGAGCCCCGGCTCGAGGCCGTCGACGGCATTCACGGCCACGAAGTGGGGGAGGTCGATGCCGCGTAGCGAGACGGCGAGCGCGCTGCGGGCGGCGCTCTCGGCCAGGCTCTTGGCCGGGTCGAGCCGCCGCTGCGAACTGCGTGAGAGGACGACCGTCTCGACCGGGTCCGAGCCGGACTCGGGCACGTTGACCGGTGCGCCGCGCTCCCACGGCTCGCCGAGCGTGTCGGCGGCCCCGGCCCGCTGGGCTGTGGTTTCGAGCGGGAACTCGATGGGCGCCGCGTCCACTTCGCCGGCGGCGGCCTCGCCGGTCGCCTCGAGCGCCGGCTCGCCGCCGAACGCCACGACGGCCAGCGGCCACTCATGCACGCCGTCGGCGCCGACGAGGGCCGTGACCGCCTGGTCGGGGAAGCGCGTGTAGAGCGAGGCGCCGAGCCCGGCCGAGTCGGCGGCCGCGAGCAGCTGGGCAAGCATCGTCCCCGCGTCCCAGTAGATGTGTCGGTAGCCGCGCTCGCGGTAGCGCCAGCCGGTGCGCCACGGGATGCCGGTGACGACGATCGCCGGCGCGCCGCCTCGCGGCGGCGGGCCGACCTGCAGCAGCGCATGGTCCTCCGGGTGGTACCAGTGCACGCCCGCCGGGAGCGCGCCGCCCTCCGGCACGGCGACGTAGACCTCGAACGGCGAGCGGGAGCCCGCCGAGCCCGCGGCGCGGAAAAGCCAGGTGCCATACGGCCGCTCGGTTTTGCGCACCACACCTGCGGCCAGGTGCAGGAGGCGCGAGAGCTGCGGCAGGTCGAGCTCCGCCCCTTCGACCTCGGCCGCGCCGGCGAGCACCGCCACGGCCGGCGCCGTCGTCGTGGGCAGCTCACGCGGCAGCTCCACGCGTGGCAGCGCCTGGGCGTAACGCTTGTAGAACCACGGCAGCCGCTCGATCTCGTTCGTGACGAGGTCCTGCAGGATGCGTGGGTCGTCGAGCGGCTCGTCCCAGTCGCGCCCGGGCTCGTACGAGGTCAGCCGGTGCAGCGCCTGCGTCGCCGTCTCCATGCCGCGACTTTACGCGTGTCACTGTCGGCGGCGTGGCCGGTCGCGCCCGGCGGAGCGACGGCCGCCGCACAGGCCGCCACCGCCAGCGGCATTGCCCACCGCGAGAGGCTCCGACCGGCCACGTCTACCGATCGTGCCTGTGCTCTGCGACGCTCGGGTCATTGGTGCGTAACGGTTTTGCTACGAGGCGGCATGGATCTTTTTCAGGCCGTCCAGCGCGTCGATGCAGTTCGCGTCGACGGAGAGGACAATGGCGATGGCGATGGCACTAGCACCAGATGAGGCGACGACGATGCGGGCGGCTTGCCGCAGGCGCTACGGATCGCCTGAGACGATCGAGTTGACCGAGGTCGAGCGACCGCCACTGACCAGCGACGGCGTGCTGGTGCGCGTGCGGGCCGCGGCGCTCAACCGGCTCGACTGGTACTGGCTGACGGGTGCGCCGTGGATCGCGCGGCCCGACACGGGCTTCTTCCGGCCGAAGTCGCCGCTGCTCGGCGTCGACTTCGCGGGCACGGTCGAAGTGGTCGGTCCCGAGGTGGAGGACTTCAAGCCCGGCGACGAGGTGTTCGGCGAGCGCAAAGGCGCGCTGGCCGAGTACCTCTGCGCCTCGGCCGCGATCGCGCTGAAGCCCGCGAACGTCTCCTTCGAAGAGGCTGCGGCCACGCCGCTCGGCGGGCTCACCGCGCTCCAGGGTCTACGCGACAAGGGCAACGTGCAGCCCGGCCAGCAGGTGCTGATCCAGGGCGCGTCGGGAGGCGTCGGCACGTTCGCCATCCAGATCGCCAAGTGGCTCGGGGCAGAGGTGACAGCGGTCTGCAGCACGCCGAATGTCGAGCAGGCGCGCTCGCTCGGCGCCGACCACGTGATCGACTACACGCGGGAGGACTTCACCCGCGGCGAGCGGCGCTACGACGTGGTCTTCGACAACGCCGGCACGCGCTCGTGGAAAGACACAAGGCGGGTGCTCGCGCGGGACGCCGAGGTCGTCCTGATCGGCGGCCCCAAGACGAACCGCGTGTTCGGGCCGCTTGGCCACATGGTGCGGACCAAGCTGGGCTCGGTGCGCCGCAGCCAGGAGACGCTCTTTTCGCTGACCAAGCCGAACCGGGAGGACCTGAAGGTGCTGGCCGACCTGCTCGAGCAGGGCACGATCGTCCCGGCGATCGACCGCCGCTTCGACCTGGCCGACGCGGCCGAGGCGGTGCGCTACCAGGGCGAGGGCCACCCGCGGGGCAAGGTCGTGCTCACGATCCCGTAGCCTGCAGGCGTGGCTCGTTTCGCCTGCATCTGCGCGGTTCTCGTGGTGACGCTCGGCGCCGTGCTGGCGCTCGCAGCCGCGCCGCCCAGGCTCTCGTTCTCCGCCGGGGCCGCGCCGAGCGTGCCTGCGACCTTCGCCGGCCACCGCGATGCCGAGACGCTCACGACGGGCGACCTGAACGGCGACGGCAGGTCCGATCTCGCGCTTGGGAGCTTCCAGGATGAGGCGGTCTGGCTCGCGTTCAGCACGGAGACCGGGAAGCTCGCGATCCAGCAGGCCGAGTTCCCGGTCGACGGCGGACCGTCCGCGCTGGCAGCCGGTGACCTGAACCGGGACGGCATCGCCGACATCGTCGTAGCCGAGGCACACAGCAGCGTGGTCAGCGTGCTCGTCAACGACGGTCAAGGAGCGTTCGCGCCGCACGTGGACTACTCGACCGCCGCCTCGCCGGTCTCGGTCGCCCTTGCCGACCTGGATGGCGACCACGCCCTCGACGTCGCGACCGCCGACGCCGATCGGAAGGCCGTCTCCGTGCTGCTGAACCGCGGCGATGGCACGCTCGAGCCGAAGGACGACTACACCACGGCGATCGGCCCGGTGGCCGTGGCGGCAGGCGACCTCGACCGGGACGGCCACCCGGATCTCGTCACGGCGAACACCTCCGGGTCGGTTTCGGTGCTGCTCAACCGGGGTCACGGCAAGTTCGCCGCGAATGCCGACTACGCCGCCGCCGGCGCGCCGAACTCGCTTGCGCTCGCCGACTTCGACGGCGACGGCTTCGTCGACGCGGCCGTCGCAAGTCCGCGAGCCCCGCGAGCCAGGCACGTGACGGTGCTGCTCGGGCGCGGAGACGGCACGTTTCGGCTCAGGCGCTACTTCCCGGCCCGCGTCTTCGCGAGCCGCATCTCTAGTGGCGATCTGAACGGCGACGGCAGCCCGGACCTCGTCTTCAGCGACGGCGGCGCCCTGGCCGTGATGCTGAACCGAGGCGACGCGACCTTCCAGGGGCCGCTCTGGTTCGGGCTCGCCGACACGCTCGCGGCCGGCGACTTCAACGGCGATGGGCGGCTCGACCTCGCGGGCGCCTGGGTGAACGACCGCAACGGCGCCTGGAGCGTGACCGTGCACCGCAACCGGCCGGGTCTCTGCAACGTCCAGGACCTGCGCGGCAGGACGCTGGCCGCGGCGACCGACCTGCTCACGCGGGCCGACTGCACCGTCGGCCCGGTTCGCCGCGCTCGTTCGAGAACCGTGCACCGGGGCCGGGTCGTCTCGCAGTCTCCACGCTTCCCGGGCAGCGTCCTGCCTGCGGGCGGCCAGGTGTCGCTCGTGCTCAGCCTCGGCCGTCGCTGAGCGCTCGGTCCAGCACGCGGTCGAGCGGCGCCGGCGCCGCATCCGGGTCGAGCGCCTCGACGAGTAGCCGCGCGTAGCGGATCTTGCGGCTGCCGCCGCTGCCCATGAAGCGCCGTAGCTGCTCCTCAACCGGCTGCCCGCGCCAGGCCGGCTGCTTCTGGAGAGTCCGAAAGGCGTTTAGCTCGCCGTGGGCTTCGGCCACCGCTTCGACCGCATCCGCCCCGAGCGCGCGGATCAGCTCACCCTCGAGGTCGGGGTCGCAGGCGAAGAAGCCGCGCGCTTCGAGGTCGTCGCCGAGGGCGCGGGCGAACGCGTGCTCCTCGGCTGCGTCGTAGAGGCCGGCCAGCGGGACGCCCAGCGGCCCGAAGTGCGCCAGGAAGCGCCCGATCGCGTGGGCGCCGCCGATCGGGACGATCTCGACGCGCTCGGCCACGAGGCTCACGCCACGCTGCTCGGCCAGCGTCTCGACGGCGACCTCGTCGCTCGTGCCCTCGACCAGCACGACCGACCGCGGGAGCTCAGCCAACGGCGTGCTCGGCGAGCCAGGCCTTGGCCACGCGCTTCTGCGCTCGCGTGAGCCAGGCCTCGGCAACCAGGTCATCGAGCTCGTCGAGCTCGAGCCGCACCAGCTGCTTGATCCGAACCAGTACCGCCGCGTAGCCGTCGAAGTGCGGCGTGGTGAAGAAGATTCCACGGTCGTCGGCGAGCATCAACTCCTTCACGTCCAGGTCGGCGACGCGGAACATCAGGACGTCGTCGAGGCGCTCGCCGGTCTCGGGGTCGAGCGCGTCGGGCCGCTTGCCGCGCTGGCAGCAGAAGAGCTTGCCATGCACCTTGTAGGCGGGCCGGCCGTCGTCGGTGAGCTCCTTCGTGGCCTGCGGCAGTGCCAGCGCCAGCGCGTCGAGGTCGGCCATCGTCGCCACCGGCCAAGTGTAGATTCGGCGTGGTGAAGAGCGAAGACGGCTACTTCGACGAGCCCGTCGCAGCGCGGTACGACGAGTCGTACCCGGAGATGTTCAGCCCGGAGCGCGTCGACCCGGTGGTCGACCTGCTCGTCGAGCTCGCCGGCGACGGGCGGGCGCTCGAGCTGGCGATCGGGACCGGCCGGATCGCGGTCCCGCTGGCACAGCGCGGTGTCGGCGTGCACGGCATCGAGCTCTCGCACGCGATGGCCGCCCGCCTCCGTGAGAAGCCCGGCGCGGAGGAGATCGCCGTCACGATCGGCGACTTCACGACCGCGAAGGCCGACGGCACGTTCACGGTCGCCTACCTCGTCTTCAACACGATCCAGAACGTGCTCACGCAGGCCGAGCAGGTGGCGACCTTCCGCAACGCCGCCGAGCACCTCGAGCCCGGCGGCTGCTTCGTGGTCGAAGTGATGGTCCCGGACCTGCAGCGGCTGCCGCCCGGCGAGACGTCGCGCCCGTTCAACCTGAGCGCCGACCACGTCGGGCTCGACGAGTACGACGTCGCCAACCAGGGCCTGCGCTCGCACCACTTCTCGCTCGTGGACGGAAGCTGGCAGTACCTGACGGTGCCGTTCCGCTATGTGTGGCCGTCGGAGCTCGACCTGATGGCGGAGCTCGCCGGCATGCGCCTGCGCGACCGCTGGGCCGACTGGAACCGTGAGCCGTTCACGAGCGAGAGCCGCAAGCACGTCTCGGTCTGGGAGAAGCCGCGGTAGGCTCGGCGCCGATGGTTCCCGAGGCGAAGCTGGAGCAGACCGAGCACGGACTCGTGCCGCGCGGCCCGGGCTGGTACGTGCTCAACGCTGCCGATGCAAGCTGGTGGGCGGCCGAGGGGCGCGGTGCGTATTCGAACCTCGAGGGCGAGCCGGACTTCGAGCAGCTCGGGATCAGCCTCGTCACGCTTGCTCCGGGCGAGGCGATGGCGATGTATCACTGGGAGGAAGACCAGGAGGACTTCCTCGTGCTCGCGGGAGAGGCGCTGCTGATCGTCGAGGGCGAAGAGCGGCCGCTGCGGGCGTGGGACTTCGTCCACTGCCCGCCGAAAGCGAAGCACGTGATCGTCGGCGCGGGCGACTCGCGCTGCCTGCTGGTCGCCGTGGGCGCGCGCGACAAGTCGGTCGGCGAGAACTGGGGCGGCTACACGGTGGACGAGACTGCCGCGAAGCACGGAGCGAGCGTCGACGAGGACACGACCAAGCCGCCAGAGGCGTACGCAAAGGTCGCACAGCGGGCGCCGTCCCGCGCAGGCGACGACTGGCTCCCCGCCTAGATGTCCGTCACGCAGGAGCAGAAGGCCGAGGCGTTCCGGGCGCTGCACGAGGGCGAGCCGTTCGTGATCCCGAACCCGTGGGACGCCGGCTCCGCGCGCATGCTCGAGGCGCTCGGCTTCCAGGCGCTGGCGACGACGAGCTCGGGGTTCGCCTTCACGCTCGGCAAGCTCGACGGCAAGGCCACGCTCGAAGAGGTGGCCGCCCATGTCGCTGCGCTGGACGCCGCCACGGGGCTGCCGGTCTCGGTCGACCTCGAGAACGGCTACGACGCCTCGGCCGACCATGCGGCCGCGGCGATCAGGCGGGTAGCGGCGGCCGGCGCCGTCGGCGGCTCGATCGAGGACTGGGATCCCGTCGAGCAGCGGATCTACGACTTCGATCACGCGGTCGCGCGCGTGGGGGCGGCGGCCACGGTGGCCCTCGAGCTCGGCTTCCCGTTCACGTTCACGGCGCGCGCGGAGAACCACATCCGCGGCCGCGACGACCTCGACGACACGATCGCGCGGCTACAGGCCTTCGAGCGGGCCGGCGCCGACGTGCTCTATGCGCCCGGGCTCAAGACGGTCGACGAGATCCGCGCGGTCTGTGACGCGGTCTCGAAGCCGGTCAACGTGCTCGCGGTGTCTTCACTCACGTTGGCAGAGATGGCCGAGGCGGGCGCCCAGCGTGTCAGCGTCGGCGGCGCGCTCACCTGGGTCGCCGTGAAAGCAGCCGCGGACGCCGCGAGCGCGATGCGCGCCGGCGACTTCTCAGCGCTCGACGCCCGGGTCCCGGTCGGCGACTGGTTGCGCGAAGACGAGGGGCGCGGATAGCCCGCGCCCCTCGTCTGCGAACTGCCTAGGAGTTGTTCCCCGTCAGTGACGGCGTCGGCCAGCCGACCGGGCGGATCAGGTAGACGATCCCGCCCGAGGCCGGGATCCACGCCCGCTCGAACTGCTCGCGGTCGTAGAAGTGCTTGACCACCGAGTCGTCGAGCGAAGCCGGATCGTTGACGATCACCTTGCTGCCGTCGGCGCTGAAGCCTCGGATCACGAGCAGGTGACCGTTGGTGCTCTTGATCGCGCCGTCGAGCTTGTTCGAGTTCCACGCGACGGAGGCAACCAATGGGATACCGGCGTTGATGAACGGCTCCGCCTCGGCCAGGTTGTGCAGCTGCGTCACGTCGGCGACCAGCCCCCGCGAGGCGGCGTAGGCCGCGTTGAACGGCCAGTTGCCGGCGCCGTTGTAGTGGTAGTCGTAGACCGCGCGGGCGGTGTAGTCCACCCACGGGTCCTGGTGCGGCGGCGAGGGTAGCGCCGTCGTCACCCACGAGTACTCGGTCGACGTCGGGCGGTAGTCCATGGTCGAGTGGGTGACGCTGAACTGCGACCAGTACGCGACCACCATCGCCGTGGAGGTCGGGCTGCACCACGCCTCGCCGCCGTTGTCGTACTGCGGGAAGTCACCGTGGTGGATCTCCTGCGAGTACAGCGGCACGTCGAGGTCGGGCCCGGTGGGGCCGGTCAACGTCGTCTTGCTCGGGAAGCTGCCCTTCTGGTTGGTCAGGTTCGACGCGATCGCGCTCAGGCGGCTCAGCGTCGGCCCGTCCGTGGTCGCGCCGACCTTCCTGTAGAGGGTCGCCTGCAAGCGATAGGCGATCGCGGGATGGTCCTTCGCGAACCAGGTGTCGATCGAGACGAAGCCGTCAGCGTTGCCCTGGCCGCCGATCGAGGTGCGGTGGAACGAGTAGTCGTCGGACGACCATTGCCCGAGGATGTACCACTTGGCCCAGTGGCCGTCGTCGAGCTGCGGCTGCACTTCGACCTGCACCCAGGTCTTCGGCGGCGTGACCGCGTTCCACGACGCGACGAGCTCGTTGAACCCGAACGAGAGCCGTGTGACCCCCGAAGTCCAGGTTCCGGAGATGTAGGCGCCGGAGCCGTTGACGTTGTCGTTCGAGTAGTTCGCGAACGAGTCGACGTAGTTGGGGAGCAACCCAGTGCCGGTCGAACCGAGGCTGAGCGAGCCGCCCGAGAAGGCGGTGCCGGTGCCCGAGCTGCTGGTGGCGCTCAGGTCGAACGTCTTGTAGTTGAGCGGGTACGGCTGTGCTGCGAACGCGGGCGCGGAGGCGGCGAGCGCCAGCCCCGCGGCCGCGAGAACGGTGAGAAGCGTATGTCGGATCATGGTGCGATCCTAGACGGGTTGGTCGAAAACGGTAAATCGCCCGGTTCGCCGACCGCCGGGATCAGCGCCGCTAGGATCGAGGCATGTGCCGAAACATCCACACGCTCTACAACTTCGAGCCGCCCGCGACCGAGGACGAGGTTCACGGCGCGGCGCTGCAGTACGTCCGCAAGGTGAGCGGCTTCACGAAGCCGTCGCAGGCGAACGAGGCCGCCTTCGAGCGCGCCGTCGGAGAGGTCGCCGAGGCGACGAGCCGCCTGCTCGCCGAGCTCGTGACGAACGCGCCGCCCAAGGACCGCGAGGTCGAGGCCGCCCGCAAGCGCGAGCGCGCAGCGAAGCGTTTCGCGACCGCCTAGAAGTTCGAAGGGGCTCCGGCACCGGCCAGGCCCCTTCTTCTAGCCTGCGCGGATGGAGCTGACGCGGCACGAGACGACCGACGCCTTCCTCGCCCACGCGGGCGAGTTCCTCGGCGCGCGCGAGGCCGAGCACAACCTGATCCTCGGGCTCACCTCGCGCCTGCGGGTAGCGCCGTCGCTGTACGGCGAGCCAGCGTATTTCGCGGTCGTCGAGGAGGGCGGCCGGGTCGTGGGCGCGACGATGCGCACGCCGCCGCACAACCTGATCCTCTCGGAGCTCGACGACCTCGCGGCGGTCGGGCCGCTGCTCGAGGACGCGCGAGCGGTGTTCGGTTCGCTCCCAGGTGTCGTCGGCCCGAAGGAGGCGGTCGCGAAGTTCGCGGCAGCGTGGCCGGCCGAGGCACGGCTCGAGATCGCACAACGTGCCTTCCGCGCCGACCATGTCGACCCGCCGGCGGGCGTGTCCGGCCGCATGCGCGACTACGAGCGGAGCGATCGCGAGCTCGCGGCGCGCTGGATGGACGCCTTCGCCGAGGAGGCGCTGCCCGAGGCGCTGCCCGGAACGAGCGAGGAGTTCGTCGACCGGCGCGAGGAGGACCCCGACGGCGGGGTCGTCTTCTGGGAGGACGGCGGCGCGGTGGTCTCGATGGCCGGCTTCGGCGGTCGCACGCCGAACGGGACACGGATCGGGCCCGTCTACACGCCGCCAGAGCTGCGCGGCCGCGGCTACGCGAGCGCGCTCACCGCCGCGGTGACCCAGCGGCTGCTCGACGGTGGTCTGCGCTTCTGCTTTCTCTTCACCGACCTCGCCAACCCGACCTCGAACAGCATCTACCAACGGATCGGCTACGAGCCGGTCAGCGACTTCGATTTCTGGTCGTTCTCGGGGTAGGCTGCGCCCCAGTCAGCCCGAGGACCAGGGGAGGGAACAGATGCGCAAGGCAAGTCTTTTCGTCGTGCTCGCGGCCGCGCTCGCCTTCGCGGCGGCCGGCAGCGCGATCACCAACGGCACCCAGGACGGGAGCGCCCATCCGGCCGTCGGCGCGCTGCTCGCGACGCAGGCGTTCCCCGACGGCACGTGGGAGGAATGCACCGGTACGTTGATCTCGGATCACGTGTTCCTGACGGCGGAGCACTGCGACCTGGGCGAGGACACCGTCGAAGTCACCTTCGCGACCTCGTTCACGCGCGGCGTGAGCCACACGTACTGGGGCGCGTGGCACGGCGATCCGAACTACAACCAGTCGAGCGGCGATCCCCACGATGTCGCCGTGGTCGTGTTCGAAGACAACGTCGCCCAGCTCGAGCACATCACGCCGGCGAGCCTGCCCGGGCCCGACTCGCTCTCGAACCTGCCCAAGAACCAACAGTTCACGCCGGTCGGCTACGGCGCGCAGTCGGTCACCAGCGGCGCCGGCGGCAAGACGTTCCACTACCAGGACGTCCGCTACCGCACGGTCGGCACGCTCAACACGGTCACCAAGGCCTGGCTGAAGCTGTCCGGGAACTTCTCGCACGGCGACGGCAACACGTGCTACGGCGACTCCGGCGGCCCGAACTTCCTCGGCGCCGGTTCTTCGGAGACGAACATCGTCGCGGCGACGACAATCACCGGCGACACGCCCTGCCGGTCGACGAACGTCGACTACCGGCTGGACACGCCCGCCGCGAGGGCGTTCCTCGGGCAGTTCGTCGCGCTTCCGTAAGGCACTCGGTGGCCGGGCTCTGCGGAAGCGGAGCCCGGCCGCTGCGCGCGGGGACGACCGGCGTTAGTCTCCGGCCACCAGGACCGCTACCAGGGGGGTTTCTCGTGTCACCACGCCGTCTGTTGATCCTGTGCGCGGGCGCATTGGCTGCGCTCTCGCTGCTCGTCGTGCCGGCCGGTGCCGTCTCGCCACGTGCCCACCAGCCGTCGCTCCAGTTCATCGGCCAGGCGATCATCCCGACCGGGACGACGTTTGCCGGCACGACGATCGGGGGTCTCTCCTCGATCACCTACGACCCGAGTCTGAACGTCTACTACACGCTCTCCGACGACCAGTCGCAGATCAACCCGGCTCGCTTCTACACGGTCGGCATCGACGTCGGCCCGAGCTTCGACGCGAGCGACGTCCACTTCGACGCCGTCACGACGTTGCAGAAGCCGGGCGGCGGGCCGTACCCGCTCGGCGGGCTCGATCCCGAGGGCCTCGTGCTCACGAAGGACCGGCAGCTGATCCTGACCTCGGAGGGCAACACGAACACGCTGCTCGCTCCGTTCGTCCGGGAGTACGACCTCACCGGTGACTACCTCGCCGACCTGCCGGTGCCGGGGTACTACCTGCCGACTGCCGACCACTCGAGCGGCATCCGGTTCAACCTGGCGTTCGAGTCCGCGGGCGTGCCACCGAACGGCCGCTTCTTCTTCACCGCGACCGAGAACGCGCTCTTCCAGGACGGCCCGGCGGCTACGCCGACCAGCGGGAGCCCGTCGCGGATCCTGCGCTACAACCTCCAGACAGGCCTGCTCGACCGCGAGTACCTCTACGAGACCGACCCGATCTTCCAGCCGCCGGTCCCGCCGACGCAGTTCGCGGTCAACGGCATCGTCGAGCTGCTGCCCTTCAACAACGAGCTGATGCTGTCGATGGAGCGATCGTTCTCGGTCGGTGTCCCCGGCACCGGCAACGAGATCAAGCTCTACTCGGTGGCGCTCGCGGGTGCGACGAACGTCCTGGGCGAGCCCAGCCTCGCCGGGAAGCTCGACTCGATCCGGCCCGCGCAGAAGACGCTGCTGCTCGACCTCGGCTCGCTCGGCATCCCGCTCGACAACGTCGAGGGCATGACGTGGGGGCCGAAGCTCCCGGACGGGCGGCAGTCGCTGGTGATGGTCAGCGACAACAACTTCGCCGCGTCGCAGTTCACGCAGTTCCTGCTCTTCGCCGTCAGTCCCTAGGCGGCCACCTCGAGGCTCTCGAGGCCCCAGATCACGAAGGCGCGGTTGCGCCGGGGCTCCTCCGCAAGGGTGAGCCCCGGCGCCCGCTCCACCAGCGCCGACAGCGCCGCCTCCAGCTCGATGCGCGCCAGCGGCGCGCCGATGCAGACGTGGATGCCCCCGCCGAAGCCGATGTGCTCGGCGGCGTTGGCGCGGCCGACGTCGAACGCGTCCGGCTCCGCGAACACCCGCGGGTCGCGGTTCGCCGAGCCGAACAGCAGCGCGACCTTCGCGCCGCGCGGGACGGGCCGGCCTGCCAGCTCGACGCCGTCCTCGAGCACCCAGCGCTCGAACAGCTGGAGCGGGGGATCCCAGCGGATCAGCTCCTCGACCGCCGCGGCCGGGTCGACCTCGCCGGCCACCAGGCGCTCCCACTGCTCGGGGTGGGTCAGCAGCGCGCGGACGCCGTTGCCGAGCGTGTTCACGGTCGCCTCGTGGCCGGCGTTCAGCAGCACGATGATCGTCGAGACGACCTCGGGCTCGGTGAGTCGCTTTCCGTCGACTCGCGTCTCGACCAGGCGAGTGACCAGGTCGTCCCGCGGCTCGCGGCGCCGCTCCTCGGCCAGCGAGAGAACGTAGTCGCGGAACTCGGCCGCAGCCTGCGTGGCCGCCTCGGCCTGCGGGTCGGTCGTGTCGAGCTCGTACATCTTCACCATCGCGTGCGACCAGTCGAGCAGGTCGCGGGCTCGGTCGGTGGGAACGCCGAGCAGCCGGCAGATGACGGCGATCGAGTATGGCTGAGCGTAGTCGCGGAGCAGGTCGAAGCGGCCGTCGGGCAGCAGCTCGTGCGCCAGCTCCGCCGAGGGCGCGCGCAGCGCCTCGACCGAGCGCGGCGTGAACGCCGCCGCGACGAGCTTGCGGATGCGCGTGTGCTCGGGCGGCTCGAGCCAGAGCAGGCTCCAGCGCTCGGTGTCCCAGAACGCCTGCCGGCGCGGGTCGAGCGGCTCGGCCGCGGCGAACTCCTCCTCACCGCCGACGTGGCGGAAGTTCCGGCCGAGCCGCCGGTCGCGCAGGCACGCCCGCACCTCGGCGTGCCGCGTGACGAACCAGCGGTCGAGCGACTGCTCGTAGAAGAGCGCTGTCTCCTCCCGCAGCTCCGCCAGCCGCGGGTACGGGTCGGCGAGAAAGCCGGCGTTGGTGGGGTCGAACCCCGTCAGGTCGAGGCGACGATCGTGATCCCGCCGCGCGCCTTCTGCTCGAGCGCGACGCTGACCCGCTCGTGAGGCAGCTCGAGCGCCTCGGCGACGTCGTCCCGGATCCGCACCGCGAGCGCCTCGCAGAACGCGCCTTCGTTGCGGAAGGAGGCGAGGTAGAGCTTGAGCGACTTCGACTCCAGGCAGAGCTTGTCGGGCTCGTACTCGATCGTCGCCACGTACATGTCGGGCTGGTTCGTGACCGGGCACATCGCCACCAGCTCGTCGCTCGTCATCTCCACGAGCGCGACGCCAGGATTCGGGAACGTCTCGAGCCCGGCGTAGTGCTCCGAGCCCGCGTGACCGAGTGCGACGAACTCTTCGCTCATGCCGCGTACTGTACGCCGCCGTGAGGCGCATCTACCTGGCCGGGCCGCCGTTCGCCGAGGAGTACCGCCGCCGGGCGAGCGAGCTCGTCAGCGCCCGCGGCTGCGAGCCGGTCAACCCGATGCGCCGGGACTTCCGCGGCAACACGGTGGGGAACGAGACCGAGATCGTCGAGGGCGACCTGGAGGAGATCGCCTCCTGCGACGCCGTGCTGGCTGCATTCACCGCGCCCGACGAGGGCACGGCGATGGAGGCCTGGCACGCGCACTCGCTCGGCAAGACGGTGGTCGTCTACACGGGCGGCACGCCGCCGCATCCCTGGACGGTGTACGTCGCCGACGAGGTGCACGCCGCGCTCGAGGACGCCGTCGCCTCGGTCGCCCGCTAGCGCACGTCGGCGCTAAGTGCCGACGACGAACGTGCTCTTTCCGAGCAACCGGCCGTACTTGCCGAGGCGGCGAGAGCCTCGGCCGGGCCAGACGTACCAGGTATACGAGCCCTGCTCGAGCGCGTGTACTGAGCCGCCGAAGCGCCAGCGCGAGGGGAGTTTGAGCCGCGGGCGCGCCGGCCACCAGCTCCCGGCGGCGTGCCCGTCGAGCCAGAGCTGGAGGTTGTAATAAGTCGCCTTCCGCGCGGGACGCCAGGCGAAGAGCGGCGAGCTACCGGCGCCGACACGGGTGCCTGGCCGTGGGGCGAAGAGCACCGGCATCGGGGTCGCAGCGGCCGTCCGGGCGAGCTCGTTGCCGGCCGCGTCCTTGGCCGTGACGAGGTAGGTGTACCGGACGTAGTTCTCGACCCTGCGGTCGGCGAATGAGGAGGCTGGCCCGACATAGACGACGCTGGAGGCAGCGGTGCCGAGCCCCGGCTTGCGGGTGACCTTGAAGCCGCTCGCGCCGGACGTGCGCCAGCGGGCGGTGACGATCTTGTCGAGCGGCGTGAGGCTGAGCCCGTCGAACGCCGGCGGCGTCGCGTCGTACTTGAAGGAGTAGCCGAGGGAGCCGCTCGTGTTTCCGGCCTGATCTGTGCAGCTGCCCGTCAGCGCCGTGGCGCCGTTCGTTGGGCCGCCGTAGGTGGCGGTCGTGCAGGACGCGATTCCCGAGAGCGCGTCGGACCCTGACCAGCGCACGGCGAACGGGCGGTTGTACCAGCCGCCGTGGTCGGGTGGACGTTCCGGAGCGACCGCGACCCCGGTCGGCGCTGTGGCGTCGAAGCGGAAGCCGAATGCGATGGGAGGCGACGTGTTGCCCGCTTTGTCGGTGCACGCGCCGCTCGGCTGGACGCTCGCGGCGTCGGGCCCGCTGTACGCGAACGAGGTGCACGACGCGATCCCGGAGATCGGGTCGGTGCCGCTCCACTCGACCCTGAGACCGTGGTCGTACCAGCCGTTCGCGTCAGGCGGCCGCGTCGCGCCGGCTTGCACGGTGGGCGACGTCGCGTCGTATTGGAACGAGAGCGGGGGAGGCGACGCGCTGTTGCCGGCCTGGTCCGTGCAGCCGCCGATCGAGCTCGCGTTGGCGTTGTCGGGGCCGCTGTACGTCAGCGTTGCGCTGCAGGAGTCAATGCCCGAGGTGGCGTCGGTGCCGCTCCAGCTGATCGAGACCGGGCGGCTGTACCAGCCGTCGTGGTCGGCGGGACGCGCCGGGTTGACGGCGACTGTCGGCGGGGCTGAGTCGTAGTGAAGGGTCAGCGAGGCATTCGAGCTGTTCCCTGCATTGTCTGTGCAGCTGCCGGTCTGGCTGGTGCTCGCGGCGTCCGGGCCGCCGTAGGTCAGCTGCTGACTGCACGAGGCGACCCCCGACGTTGCGTCGCTGCCACTCCACTGGAGCATGACCGGTGCTCGGTACCAGCCCGCGGCGTTCGGTGCGCGGCTAGGCGCGACCGAGGTCGACGGCGCGGTCGCATCGACCTTCAGCAGCTTCGTCGTGACGGAGCTTGTGCCGCCAGGGCCCGAGGCCGTGCAGGTCAGCGTGGTTCCGGTGTTGGGATCGTCGACACGGATCGCCGGCTCGCACCCGGTGGTCGACGTGATCGACCCGCTCACCGACCAGTGGACGACGATGAACCGGCCACTCGCGCTGCCGACGTACCAGCCGTTGGTCCCGGCGGTGCCGTCGATCGAGTAGGCGACAACGGGCGGTGCGTCGTCCTGCAGGACGTATCGTGCCTCGGCGGGCGTCGGGGAGAAGAAGACCGCCGCCAGTCCGAGCGCGGTGTACCACCACGTGCGGTGCACCAGCGATCCCGGCGGCGTAGAGACCAGGGCAATGCTCCCCTCAGAACTCCTGCTTCCGAGGGTACTCCGATGCCGTTCATGCTGCAACGGCCACAAGGAAAGTATGCGTAGAGGGTACTGATAGGTATCTCTGAGGACTACCGATAGGTATCCTGCTGGACGACAGTGATCACCGACGTCAACCCGTTCGTCTACTCGCGACCGATCGAGCCGGACCAGATCGTCGACCGCGACGACGAGACCCGCGCGCTGCTCAAGAACGCCGTCGGCGGCCACTACGTCCGCCTCTACGCGCCCCGCAAGTACGGCAAGACGAGCCTGCTGCGCCGCGCGCTCGCGGACGGCGAGCGGCAGGAAGGGCTCGTGCCGGTGCTGGTCGATCTGTACGGGGTCGTCTCGCTCGCCGACGTGGCCGTCCGCTTCGAGCGGGCCTACGCCAAGGAGCTGCGCGGGGCGATCCGCGGCCGGATCGAGGAGTTCCTGCAGAAGACCGGACTCGGTCTGTCACTGGGGGCGTTCGGGATCAGCGCGCGGTTGCAGCTGGAGCCCAAGACCGATCCGCTCCCGGCGCTACATGCGCTGCTCGACCTGCCTCTGCGGCTCGAGGAGTCGGGCGGCTTCCGGGCCTACATCGCGCTCGACGAGTTCCAGGACATCCGCAAGGTGCACTCGCTCGACGGCCTCCTGCGCAGCCACATCCAGTTCCAGGGCGAGGTGGCGTCGTACGTCTTCGCCGGCTCCGAGCCCGGGCTGATGAAGCAGCTGTTCGAGCACAAGGAAGCGCCGCTCTACGGCTCGGCCGTGCCGCTGCGGCTCGGGCGGCTGCGCGACGACGATCTCGCGGACTACGTCGCCGAGCGCTTCCGCGAGACCAAGCGCTCGGTCGGGGAGGCGCTCAACCCGCTGCTCGCTTCGGCGAAGGGCCATCCCCAGCGGGCCATGCTGCTCGCCCACCGGCTCTGGGAGGAGGTCGAGCTGAAGGGCACCGCCAGCCTCGAGGACTGGGAGCGGGCGCACTCGGCTGCGCTGGAGGAGCTGCAGCCGGAGTTCGAGGCCCAGTGGCGCGGGCTCGACACGTCAGAGCAGAAGACGCTGCGCGCGATCCTCGCCGGCGACGGCTCGCCCTACCGGGCGGCCGTGCTCGAGCGGTTGGGGCTGACCAAGCCGAGCGCACAGAAGGCGCTCCAGCGGCTGAGCTCTCGCGCAGAGATCGAGGCCGACAACGATCGCAAGCAAGCGATCGTCGACCCGCTCTTCGCGGAGTGGATCGCCGGTTTGGCCTAGGCAAGCGTGCGCTCGAGCCCGGCGAGCCCGGCGCGCAGGATCTCCGGCTGGCCCTCGGAGTGGCCGTAGTGGGCGAGCACCGCGCACAGCTGGATCGAGAGCACCCGGGCTCGCAGCAGCTGGGTCTCGGTCACCCGACCGTACGCGTCGAGGAAGGCCTCGCGTCCTTCGGGCGGCACGAAGCTCCAGTAGAGCGGCAGGTCGATGGCGGGGTCGGCACGGCAGACGTCGCCCCAGTCGATCACGCCGCTCGCGGCGCCGCCTTCCACGAGCAAGTGGCGGAAGTGGAGGTCGCCGTGCACGACGGTTGGCGCTTCCGGCGGCGGCAGTCGCTCCGCCTCGGCCAGGACGTCCGACAGCTCCGGCGGCGCCCGCCAGAGGCCGAGCTGCTCGAGCGCGTGCAGTTCCTCGCGTGCGAGCCCGGCGCGCTTCGGCATGTCGGTGCGCCCGTTCTGGTCGAGCGGCAGCGGCTCGTCGAGGTCGATCGCGTGGAGCGCGCGCAGGAAGCCGGCGAGCTCGAGCGCAACCGCCAGGCGCGCCTCGTCGTCGAGCTCGGCCACGCCGGCCTCGACGCCGGGGATCAGCTCGGCGCCGAAGAACGGCCACGGGTAGCCATCGGCGGGCTTCCCGACGAAGGCCGGCCGGGGGACCGGCAGCGGCAGCAACGGCGCCAGCTTCGGCAGCGCCGAGAGCTCGCGCTCGAGCAGCGGGATCGCGACCCCCCGGCGCGGAAAGCGGAACGCATAGCGCTCGTCGACGACCCAGACGCTGTTGTCCCAGCCCTCGGCCAGCTTGCGCAGCCGGGCGCCCTCGAGCCCGAACTGGGCCAGCAGCCGGCGGACGAGCCGTTCGTCGATCTCGATCTCGGCGGCCCAGACAGGCATCGCAGGCGTAGGTATAAACCCAGCTATGGCCGTTGCCTCTCGTGCGGGCACGCCATCGGGAGAACCTAACCAGTCGCTTGGCGCGCAGTCGGGCAGACTTCCCCGGATGCGGCCGTTGATCGGGATCACGACGTACCTGACACGTGCGACGTTCGGCGACTGGGAGGAGGAGTCGGCGCTCGTGCCGGCCGACTACGTGCGGGCGGTCGAGCGGGCCGGTGGGCGCGCGCTGCTCGTGCCGCCCTCGGACGACGGCGTCGAGGAGACACTCGACGCGCTCGACGGGATCGTCTTCTCCGGCGGCTCGGACCTCGACCCCGAGACCTACGGCCACGACCGCCACCAGGCGACAGACGGGATCGTCGAGGAGCGCGACCGCGCCGAGCTGGCGCTGCTGCAGGCCGCGCTCGCGCGCGACATGCCCGTGCTGGCGATCTGCCGAGGCTCGCAGCTGCTGAACGTCGGGCTCGGCGGCGACCTGGTCCAGCACCTGCCGGAAGTGATCGGGGACGAGAAGCACAAGCAGCTGCCCGGAGAATTCTCGGAGCACGGCGTGATCGTCGAGCCAGAGACCAAGCTGGGCGAGCTGCTCGGGGAGCACGCGCCGGTCAAGTCGCACCACCACCAGGGCTTCGGGAAGCTCGGCGATGGCCTGCGCGAGTCGGCGCGCGCCGAAGACGGCACGATCGAGGCGCTCGAAGATCCCTCGCGCCGCTTCACGCTCGGCGTGCTCTGGCACCCGGAGGCCGGCGAGGACCTGAGGCTGTTCGAGGCGCTCGTCCGGGAGGCGCTGGACTACCGCGGCGCCCGTTGAGCGGCCTCGCCGAGCTGGTCCCGACGCTGCCGGATCCCATCCGCGCAGTGCTCCGCAACGCGGTCTGGACCTACGGCCGCGCCACCTCGGCCGCGCGCCCGCTGCCGGACTTCCTGATCCTCGGCGCGCAGAAAGCAGGCACGACGGCGCTCTATTCGTACCTGCGCCGCCACCCATCGATCACCGGGCCCTCGTGGAAGGAAGTCAGCTACTTCGACCGCCACTACGCCCGCGGCGAGTCCTGGTACCGAGGCAACTTCCCGAACAAGGCACGCACACGCGGCAAACTCGTCGGCGAGGCGAGCCCGAGCTACCTCTTCCACCCGTTAGGCCCGCAACGCGTGCGGGAGCTGGTACCGGACGCGCGGCTCGTCGCGCTCGTTCGCGACCCGGTCGACCGCGCGCTCTCGCACTACCAGCACGAGGTCGCGCTCGGCCGCGAGCCGCTCTCCTTCGAGGACGCGCTGGCCGCCGAGGACGAGCGGCTGCGCGGCGAGGTGGAACGGCTCCTTGTCGACCCGCGCTACTTCAGCCGCGAGTGGTGGAGCCACACGTACCAGGCCCGCGGGCGGTACGCCGAGCAGCTCGAGCGCTGGCTCGAGGTCTTCCCCCGCGAGCAGCTGCTGGTCGTACCGAGCGACGATCTCGCCGCCGAGCCGGCGGAGACGCACGCGCGGCGTGCTCGATTTCCTCGGGGCGGCGCCGCAACGGCTCGAGACGTACCCCCGCGTCTACGAGCGCGAGTACGAGCCGATGACGCCGGAGACGCGGGAACGGCTTGCCGCCGAGTTCGAGGGGCCGAACCGGCGGCTCTACGAGCTGCTCGGGCGCGAGCTCGGCTGGAGCTGACGCGGCGAGAACCGTTCGGTCGCGCCGAGGCTGACGAGACAGACCGCTGCGAGGATGAGGTAGGGGAGAGCGTCGCCCGCGAGCTCGGCCAGCCAGCCGCCGAACGCCGGCCCGACCACGTTGCCGGCCGCCCAGGCGCCGTTCATCGCTCCGAAGGCGAGCGCCGCCGAGATCCCCGCACGCTCGGCCGCGTCGGTCAGGAGCGTCATCCCGGGGGTGTAGAAACCTCCGTACGCGATGCCGGCGACGACGACGAGCGCGGCCACGATCGGAGCCGACCTCGTCACCGCGAAGGCGAGCGAGACCGCGGCCGAGCCGACGAGCGCGACCCGCACCGGCAGCATGTAGCCGCGCCGGTCGGTGAAGCGCCCGAGCAACGGGTTGAGCACCACTTCGAAGCCCGCGGTGACCAGGAAGACGGCGCCGATCGCGACGCCGCCCCAGCCGTCTGCGTGCAGTCGCAGCGGGACGAGCACGGCCAGCACGCCGAACAGCAGCGCGGGCAGCACCAGTAGCCACATCCCTCCGAGCAGGCGGCGGTCGGCGCGGCGGAAGAGCTCGTGCATCGGCTGCGGCTGGGCGGGCACGCCCGGTGTGAGCGCGACCCAGGCCGCGAGCGCGATGCCGAGCAAGCCGACGCCGAGGAACGTCCACTTCACCCCGGCCACGGTGGCGATCGCGCCGATCACCGGGCCGAGCAGCGCACCGAAGACCGCCGCGCCCATCGTCGTGCCGATCAGCTCACCGCGCCGCTCCCGTGGCGCCGCAGCCACGAGCCACGCGAGCGCTCCCGCCCACGAGAGCGCGCTGCCGACGCCCTGCAAGAGGCGTGCCGCGCCGAGCAGCCAGGCGCTGTCGGCGAAGCCGAACGCTACGCTCGCGGCCGCGGTCAGCGAGACGCCCGCCAGCGCGGCCACGCGTGGGCCGTAGCGAGCCGCCGCGAGACCGCTCGGCAACGAGGCCGCCAGCACTCCCGCCGCGTAGCTGGCCGAGAGTACGCCTGCTGCGCCCTTCGACAGGCCGTAGGTGCTGACGAAGTGCGGCAGTAGCGGCGCAAGCGCCGCGAAGAAGGCAATGTCGAGCGCCACGATCGAGCTCAGGAGGACGACGAGGCGGCGCATTCAGCGACGGTAGCAAGCGGGTTCCCGCCGCATCTGGTGCCGAACGGCACGAGATTTCACTAACCGTTTGCAGGTTTGGGCGTCGGACGCTGACGGAACAAGGTCGAATCGACCAGGCCATTGAGCGTGTGCTGCCGCCCGCCCGCGGACGCGCTCGGTAGAGCCAAGAAGCGTCCGGACTCCAGAGGAGGGGTCATTCCGTTGAAACCAAAACGTCTGCTCTTGCCCATGCTTGCTGCGCTGCTAATCAGCGCGGCCGTGGCCGCAACGTTCGCGGCGGCGTCGGGTGTGCCGCTCAAGCCGAGCCCGAAGCTCACGCGCCATCCCCAATCGCAGAGCGCCAAGCCACGGCGTCACGTGAATCCGGCGCTGGTCCGGCGCCTGCGCAACACGGCCTGGCGCTGGCAGGCGGTGATCGGCATGCGTCACACACACTCGGTGGCGCCGCTTCACTCGCCACGCGCGCTCAGCTACTGGCGCCGCCAGGTGCGCCACGTGAGCTGGCTCGCGGCGCACCCACCCCACAAGCGCGGCTGGCTTTGCATCCACCGCTTCGAGGGCCGCTGGAGCGACTCCGGCGACCCGTACTGGGGCGGCCTGCAGATGGACCGCGGCTTCATGCACACCTATGCGCCGCGCTTCCTCCTGCGCAAGGGGTTGGCGGACCGCTGGACAGCGCTCGAGCAGATGTGGGTCGCCGAGCGCGCCCACCGCAGCGGCCGCGGCTACGGCCCGTGGCCGAACACGGCGCGTTCCTGCGGTCTGCTCTAAGCTCGTTTTCGACCCGCCCCGAAGCGGGAAGGGGATCGGTATGAGCGAACACACGAGCCTGCTCGAGACGCTGCTCGCCAGAAGCGAGGAGGACGACTGCGTCAACCTCTCCCAGCTCAACGAGCTGGTGGCCGCGGAAGAGCTCGACGACGACGAGATCGGCCGCCTGTACGAGCAGCTCGAGGAGCGCCGGATCGAGGTCAGCGACGACTGTGGCCGCGAGCAGAACGAGAGCACCTACGTGAACGGCGACCTCGCCGTCGCGACCACGGACGCGCTGCAGCTCTTCCTCAACGAAGCCGGCCGCTGGCCGCTGCTGACCAAGGAGGAAGAGATCACGCTCGCCAAGCTGATCGAGCGCGGCGACGCGGAGGCCAAGGAGCGGATGATCAACTCGAACCTGCGCCTGGTCGTCTCGATCGCGAAGCGCTACCAGGGCCACGGGCTCTCGCTGCTCGACCTGATCCAGGAGGGGATCATCGGACTGATCCGCGCGGTCGAGAAGTTCGACTGGCGCCGCGGCTTCAAGTTCTCGACCTACGCGACCTGGTGGATTCGCCAGGCCGTTCAGCGCGGCGTGGCGAACAAGTCGCGCACGATCCGGATTCCTGTGCACATCGCCGACCGCGAGCAGAAGATCGCGCGCGCGGAGCGGACGCTGGCGCCGAAGCTCGGTCGGCAGCCGACCGACGAGGAGATCGCCGAGCAGGCGAAGCTCCCGCTCAAGCAGCTCCGCGAGGTGCGCGAGGCCGCTCGCGCGATCACGAGCCTCGACCGGCCGCTGGGCGCAGAGAGCGACGCCGCGCTCGGCGACCTGTTCGCCTCCGAGCAGGCGCAGCCCGAAGAGGAGCTGACGGTCAGCCTCGAGCAGGACGTGCTGCGGCGCGCCGTCTCCCAGCTTCCCGACCGGGAGCAGGAAGTGCTGAAACGGCGCTACGGCCTGAACGGCGACGAGGATCCGGCGTCGCTCGAGGCGATCGGGCGCGAGCTCGGCATCACGCGCGAGCGCGTGAGGCAGATCGAGGCGAGCGCGCTCGAGCAGCTCGCGGTCAACCGCGAGATCGAAGCCCTGAAAGTCGCGTAACCCGCCGCGCGCCGCCCGTCTTCATGTTCACGCGTGCCCCCTGGGTGGGAGGGGGTTAGGGACGGTACCGGCTCGAAGCGCGCGAGAGCGTGACGGGAATGCGCCGACTCTGTGTGGATCCGTCCCGCGCGCTCAGGAGGAGACGCCGAGCTCGTCCACGAGCGTGAAGAACGCCTTCGCGAACGGCGAGTGCGCGGTCCGCAGCCGGACGTCGTCCCAGTCGATCTGCTCGCGCACCGTGCGGGCGATCTCGAGCAGCTGGTCGTAGTCGAGCTCGTGCTCGCGCAGGGCGAGCAGCTTCGTGACGAGCACGTCCTTCGGCGCTGCGACGAGTATCCGGACGGCGTTCACCTCGAGCTCGGTCGCCCGCCGGAACAGCTTGTCGTCGACGCGCATCCCGGCGGGCTCGAAGATCAGGTCGACGAGCACGTCGCCGTCCCAGGCCTTGTACAGCCAGCCCTCGGGCGGTTTCTCCGGCCGGAAGCCGAGCTCGGTGAGCGCCTGGAGCGCGTGCTCGGCGTCCTCGGGCTTGACGAAGAAATCGAGGTCGTGCTCAGTCTCCGGGCCGCCGTGGGCCCAGATCGCCATGCCGCCGCCCAGTGCGAAGGGGATCTCCGCGTCGCGGAGGGCGGCGCCGGCCCGCTTGAGCGTGTCCAGCAGCTGCGCGAAGTTGGTCTCCGTGACGGCCACGGTGCGGGCCTATACCCGTCACGCGCCGGCTCCAATCGGTTGAATCCGGCTCCATGGCCAGGCCGATCCGCGTCGCCGCTGCGGGAGACGTGCACTGCGACGAGGTCAACCGCGACGAGATCGAGCGCGCCTTCGCGCGCATCGAGGGCGAGGTCGACGCGATCCTGCTCGCGGGCGACTTGACCACGTACGGCGAGCTCGAACAGGGCGAGCTGCTCGCCGAGATCTGCGTGCCGCTCGAGACGCCTATCTACGCGGTGCTCGGGAACCACGACTGGCATTGCAACCAGGCGGGCGAGCTCATGGCCGCGCTCGAAGCCGCAGGCGTCGGGATGATCGACCGCGGCCACGCGATCCAAGAGCTGGACGGCGTCAGCCTCGGGATCGCCGGCGCGAAGGGCTTCGTCGGCGGCTTCCCCGACTCGGCGCTGCCGGACTTCGGCGAGCCGCTCCTGCGCCAGGTGTACGCCGAGACGACTGCGGAGGTCGAGGCACTCGAAGCGGGCCTCGCCGCGATCGGCGGCTGCGAATACCGGATCGCTCTCTTGCACTACGCGCCGACCGCGAGCACGCTCGAGGGCGAGCCGCGCGGCATCTACGCCTTCCTCGGCTCCGACCGCCTCGCCGCGCCGATCGTCGAGCACCACCCGCACTTGGCGCTCCACGGACATGCCCACGTCGGCGCCTTCCAAGGCGCGGTCGGCGACGTGCCGGTGTACAACGTCTCCGTGCCCTCACTGGCGCGGGGCTTCTTCGTCTTCGAGCTCGACGGCGACGCGGTGCAAGTCGCGTGAGCACCGCCGCGCCGGTCGAGGTCGAGGCTCCGCGCGAGGTCCAGCACGTCGAGCACGACCGGCCGTGGATCGTGATCGTCTGGAACGACCCGATCAACCTGATGTCGTACGTCACGCTCGTCTTCCAGAAGCTGTTCGGCTACAGCAAGGCCAAGGCCACCAAGCTGATGCTGCAGGTGCACAACGAGGGCAAGGCCGTCGTCTCGACCGGCACGCGCGAGAAGGCCGAGCACGACGTCGCGCGCCTGCACGCGCACGGGCTCTGGGCGACCATGCGGCAGGACTGAGGTGTTCGAGCGCGGCGACGGAGGAGCGGTCGAGCTACGGCTCTCGCGCGACGAGCGCTCACTGCTCGCCGGGCTGGTCGCAGAGCTGCGCGCGCTGCTCGAAGGTGACGCGGGCGACCCGTCGCTGCGGCGGCTGTTCCCGCCGGCCTACGACGAGGATGACGACGAGCGTGCCTACCGCGACCTGATGGGCGGCGAGCTGCTCGACGGGCGGCGTGCGGCGCTCCAGCTCGTCGCCGACACGCTCGATCGCGACCGACTCAGCGCCGAGGAGGCCGACACCTGGCTGCGGGCGCTGAACGACCTGCGCCTGGCGCTCGGCACGCGCCTCGACGTGCAGGAGGACACGTTCGCGGCCGAGCTACGGTCCGACGACCCGCGTGCGCCCGCGCTGGCGGTCTACGCCTACCTCTCGTGGATCCAGGAGCAGCTCGTCGAAGCGCTGTCGCGCTAGGTGCCGACCACTTGCACGATCCAGCGGCGGTCGCGCTCGCGGTCGAGCTCCAAAAACAAGACGCGCTGCCAGGTGCCTAGGCAGAGCTCGCCGTCGCGCACCGGGATCGACTCGCCCGCCGTCCCGAGCAGCATCGCCATGCAGTGCGAGTGGCCGTTGCCGAAGTCCATGTCCTCGGGGCAGATGTTCTCGGTGCGCCGGTCCCAGTCGTCGTGCGCGTAGTAGGTCTCGCTCGGCACGAGCCGCTTGAGCATGTTGGCGAAGTCCTCCAGGAAGCCGTTCTCGAACTCGTTCACCCGCACGCAGCACGTCGTGTGCGGCGAGTAGACACAGGCGATCCCGTCCACGACGCCGCTCTCGCGGACGGCGTCCACCACCTCCTCGGTGATGTCGCGGACCGCAAGCCCGCCGGTGGTTCGAAGCTGCCGTTCGTGCTGGAAGACCTTCACGGTTCGCCACCCTCCTTCGTGGACGGCCCTGGAGTGCGGAACAACGCCGCCTATTGTGAGGGTTGCACCCGGTTCACGTCTAGCCGAACTGCACGGGAGCAAACCCGACGACCCCGTTACGCTAGACAAGCCGGGCCCGTAGCTCAGCTGGTCAGAGCAGCGGACTCATAATCCGTTGGTCCCTGGTTCGAATCCAGGCGGGCCCATAACTCCTCTAGCTCCGGCAGTAGAGTGCGAGCGGGCTTTGAGGGGAACGTGGTTCTTACCGGTAGTCGGAGCGGTGATCGGGCTCGCGCTCGGCATCCTCGTAAGCGTGACCACCGACGTTCCCTTTGCACCCGAGGCCGGGCTGCTACTTGGTGCGCTTGCCGGATGGCTCTCACGCCGGTTCCTCGCCTAGATGGGTCGGGATACGAGGACGAGGGCGCGGCGTGGGCGGCGGGCGCTCGCGGCCGTCGCGCTTCTCGGGGCCTGGCTCCTCGTCGCGCTCTACCGGCGCGTGCTCTCGATTCCGCAGCATCCGAGCTGGCCGCCGCCGCCTGACGCGGTGACGCCCGAGGGCGCCGAGGCCGCGGTCGAGGCGTCGCCCGGACCCCTGCGCTTCGCGTGGTCAACGGCGGCGACGATCGAGCCGTGGGTCGAGGGCGCGAGCTTCTTCCCTCGCATCTTCGCGGATGTCGAGGCGGCGACCTCGTCCGCGCACATCCTGATGTTCGGTTGGAGGGAGGGCACGGCCGGAACCAAGATGGCCGAACTGCTGAACCGGAAGCTGGCGGACGGGGTCGAGGTGCGAGTGCTCGTCGACCGACTCGGGTCCCGGCCCTACGGGGCCGCGCGCGCGATGTTCACCGGTCTCGCGGCGGCGGGCGCGGAGATCGTCGTCAGCGACTTCTCGCCGCTCGACCGGTACGGCCTCTTCCCTGATCGCCAGCGGCTCGTGTGGAGGGACGGCGAACTCGGCCGGGTCGACCATCGCAAGTTGTACGTGGTCGACGGTTCGGTGGCGTGGATCGGCGGAGCGGGCCTGGAGGATCACTTCGAGGACGGCAGCTTCCACGACGTGATGGTGCGCGTCACCGGCGGCGTCGTGCGCCAGGCGCAGGCCGCCTTTCTGGGCGGCTTCCAGCGGCGCGGCGGGCCGCTGCCGGACGACCTGTCGCACCTGTTTCCCGAGCAGGCCGACCTCGGCACGACCCCGGTTGCGCTCGCCGAGGTGCTCCCGGGTGGGCTGGTCGCGGCCTCGCAGGCGATCCGCGAACAGATCGACTCGGCGCGCGAGCGGCTCGACATCGCGAACCCCTACCTGACCGACCGTGACGCGATCGGCCGCATCCTCGCCGCTGCGGGGCGTGGGGTGACGGTGCGGGTGCTCGTCTCCGAGATCTCCAACAACGCCCAGGCCGGCGCGGCGCTCAGGCACCGGTACGCCGAGCTGGCCGGCGCAGGCGTCGAGGTGTGGGAGCTGCCCGGCACGGTCGTCCACGCCAAGATCGTGGTCGCCGACGACCTGGTCAGCTTCGGCACCGTCAACCTCGACGCCTGGGCGCTCTACCGCAACTCGGAGATCATGATGATCGCCCGAAGCCCGGAGGCCGCGGCGCTGTTCGAGGAGCGGCTGTTCGAGCCCGACATCGCCAGGGCGAAGCGCGCCGAGCCTCCGGCGGGGACGCGCGATCGCATTCAGTGCTGGGTCTCGGACAAGCTCACGTTCTTCCTCTGAGCCGCCACGACCAGGGCGGCGGCGGCGAGCGCCAGCGCGAGCGCGCCTGCCCCGGCAGCCCAGGGCCAGGTCAGGCTCGACTCCTGGGAAGCCGCCACCGGAGCCGATGGCGAGCTCACCGCGAACGTCCTCGTGCTGACCACGAGCTCGGTCTGGCTCCCGTCCCGGACGGCGAGTTGCTTCCCGCCGCCGCGGATGCTCAGGCGCAGGCGCCAGAGGTTTTCAGCTCCCCCGAGCGCGTCGAGGTCGATGCAGCGCGCGGTCGCGCGGCTCGTGTCGAGCGCGTGTACGAACGGCGTCTTGCCGTTGCCGTCGTAGAGCGTGTAGGCCCAACGCCCGTCGGGGCTCATCGCCCGCGAGAGCGGCTGTCCGCGCATCTGCTCGTCGGGTTCGTGCGGATCGACGACCGGCTCGGGCAGCAGGCGGCCGGCTCCAACGTCGAACGCGCGAACCGCGTACTTCGTCGGATCGTTCGCCGAGAGGTACTGGATCAGGTAGATCCGTTTGCCGCTCGGCGAGATCGCGTCGAAGCTGAAGTCACCCTTTAGCCGCAGCACCTTCACGACGCGCAAGTGGCGGGCGTCGAGCACCGCGAACGAGGTTCGAGCCCGCGGGAACGAGACCCGCGGCTGGATCAGGACGAGCACCTTGCCGTCGGCAGAGAGGCCGCTCGCTGAGCTGTCGTAGGCGACTGCGGGAACCGTGAACGTTCCCTCGAGGAGCCTTGAGCGGTCGACCCGCCCGCCGTTTCGCCGGACGCGGGCGACCACGGTCGTCTTCGGGCCCGACCACAACGTCACGTAGCGCGCGGCGGCGTCCGGAACGGTGACGCCCTTCGAGCCGACGTCAACTCCCAGCACGGGCAGCCCGTCGGCACTCGCGGCCGCCGCCCCGGCGCCGGAGACGATTGCCGCGCTTCCCAGCAGCCCCAAGATCAGCCGTCTCATCGCTCCTCCTTCGTCGCGTCTGGAGGAGATACGCCCGCCGGGCGGCTCGAGGTCCCTCGCCGGCAGGCCCGCGGGCTTGCACACGCGGCCCGAAGGTCGTACCTTCAAACGAAGGAAACCGTTCGTTTGCGGCACGGACGAGGCAGGAGGCCAGATGAACACCGTGCTCGCGCGACTCTTTCACGGCCACGCCGAGGCAGCTCCCCTGGCAGTCGGCGACAAGACGGAACGCCTGGAGCTGCAACAGGTCACGTTCCCCGACCTGACCTGGGACCATTTCCACTGGGAGCGCCGACGGCGTACGGGCAGCACCGACAACCCGGAAGCCGCCGACCGCTATCGCGAAACCAGAGCCGCCTTCGAGGCCAGACACGGTGAGATCGTGGGCGAGTACTGGTCGATCGTCGAGCCATCCGCAGTCGCGCTCACCTTCAAGAAGGCGCCGCTCCTGTTGAGCCCGTTCATCAACGACCGGCGTGAGTTCCACCGCTCCACCGACTGGGTGACGCGACACAACCCGCCGCTGGCGGACGTGCTGTTCGACTGCGAGAACCTTTCGATCCGCATCAGCGAGGTGCTCAGGTACACAAGCGAGAGCGTCGGCTTGAAGCGGCTCATGGCCGTCGCGAGTCACGTGCTCGGCGTGATCGACCGCGCCGAAGGCAAGGTGGACGACGCCCAGGCGGATGAGATCGCCGCCGAGGAAGATCACGAGCTGCGGGAGATCCGCGACTACTACCGGCGGGCGGGCGTGCGTATCGGCCTAACGGTCTACACGCAGGGGATGATCATCGGGCTGCTGCTGATGACCTTTCTGGTCGGGCTCGTCCTGGCGCCGCTCGTTCTCTGGGGTTCCGTCAACTGGGACAGACATGTGCAAGCGATCGTGCTTTCGGCTGCCGCCGGCGCGATCGGGGCGTTTGTGAGCGTCCTCCAGCGCATGGCCTCGGACAAGTCGTTCCCGGTCCACTACGACCTTGGCAAGCGCGTGCTCTACATGCTCGGGAGCTACCGGCCCGTTCTGGGAGTCGTCTTCGGCGTCTTCACCTACTTCGTGCTGGCGAGCGGGGTTCTCGGGACGACACAGCCCACCGACGACACCTCCTTGTACTACTACGGCTCACTCGCCTTCGTCGCCGGCTTTAGCGAGCGCTTCACGCGGGTGCTGGCCAAGAACGTTGCGGGCTTGGTGCCCGCTCAGGGAGCAACGGACGAGTCGGACAGCAGCGCGCGGTCAGACATCGTGGAAGAGGGAAGTGCAGGGGCGTCAGCGACTGGCTGAGCGGCTGACCTCGAGCGGCACGCCACCTGCGAGGGTCTGGTAGACGACGCAGTAGCGCTTGGCCACCTCTTCTACGACACGACGGACTCGATCGGCCCGACGGTCAGGGGCAACACCACCAGCGCGACCTGCTATCGGGTCGCTCGGCTAGGGGCCCACACGGGGGCCCTAGCCGGTGATTGCGGTCAGCTCGTTGCGGTAGCGCTCGCCCTCGTACTCGTGCAGCGGATGCGGCTCGAGCTGGTGCTCGAGGACGTCTCCGCCGCGGCGGACATAGAGCATCGGAATGATCTTTCCGGCCTCGTCGACCTCCACCGTTGCGGCGAGCGCGTCGGGCCCTGCCGCGTCGAGGAACGACGAGAGCGGGACGACGCCTTCGTCCAGGTAGGAGCCGTCTTCCGCCGAGACGACGCGGCAGAGATAGCCCTTCTGCACCCACAACTCGGGCGCGGCCGTCAGCTCCCGCAGTAGGAACGGCACCACTTCGCCCACCGGCGTGCGCGCAGGCTCCCGCCCGTCGAGCCGTTCCGCCAGGTGACGGGCGAGCACACGCGCGTTGTAGCGGAAGCCGTTCACTGAGCTCGAGCTTGCGCCCGCGCCGTGCTTGCCGATGCCACGCGCGCCCTGGGAGGCGTTCCCGGCGAAGAACACGCCCGGCAGTGAGACGCTCTCCCAGAACGGCGTGAGCGCCGGGATCCGCCCGTCCGCGACGGTCACCAGTCCGAGCTGCGGCAGGTCCTGCAGCGGCGTCTGGAACCCGGTCGCGGCGATTACGTCGTCGACCTCGAACTCGAGCGCGCCATCCCAGGTCGTGCCGCGAGTGGACACACGCAACCGCTCGCCGATGCGCTCGATCCGCTCGATGGTCACGTCGATCACATAGGTACCGGGGCCGCCGCGGGCGTACTCGTCGTAGGGGTGCAGGTAGCGCACGCGCAGCGCCGAGAGGGCGAGCGCGTCGGTCTGCACCGGACGCGGCGAGCCGAGCACGATCGAGCGCGCCCAGGGCAGGATCCCCTGCGCGACCTCGAAGCCGGAGTTGCGCTTGCCGACCACGAACACGTCGCGGCCGGCGTAGCGCTCCGGCACGCGCGTGTCGACGTAGTGGGCCGCGTGCTCGAGCCCGGGAACCTCCGCGCGCCACGCCTGGGTGACCCCGAGCGCAAAGACCGCCGCGCGGCAACGGTACTCGCCGTCGCTCGTCTCGAGCACGAGCCGGTCGCCGTCGTAGCGGGTCGACTCCCAGGTGCAGCCGTAGCGCGCCTCGAGCCGGGCTCGCTCGGCGAACGCGGTCAGGCCGGACTCCATCTCGGCGCGTGAGGGTAGGTCGAAGGCGCGGTCCATCAGCGCGGGCACAAGGGCCTTCAGCTCCGGCTCCTCGGCGAGCAGGCTGTTGTGGTCGTACCACTCGTACTCGCGTGTGGTGCGCTCGACCGGCGCGTCCGGCTTCGTCCAGGTGATCAGCCGCTGGAAGATCGGGAAGCGCTGGAACATGCCGCCCGGCTGCTCGTCCCGCGAGAGCAGCGCGTGCCTGATCCCGAGCTGCCGCAGGCAGTAGCTCGTCTGCAGCCCGCCCGGGCCGCTGCCGACGACGACCACGTCGTAGTCGCCGGGCGGGAACGGGCGCTCTACGGCTGCCACTCGAGCGTGGTCCGCAGCCGCCGCGCCTCGATGCGCAGCATGCGCAGCATCAGCTGCGGCCGGTCGAGCAGCAGGCGCTTCGAGCTGCGGGCCGGGGATCACGAGGCAGCGGAGCATCGTGAAGGCGACCACGTCTGCGGTCGGTGTCTCGCCGGCCAGTGCGGAGATCTCGCCGAAGAACTCGCCGCGCCCGAGCTTTGCACGCGATTCGCCGTCGATCTCGACCGAGGCCTCGCCCTCGAGGATCACGTAGAAGTTGCCGCCGCTGAGGCCGCGGCGCAGGACGCGCTCGCCGGGCGCGAAGACGTCCTCCTCGTGCGAGTGGGCGATCGCCTCCAACTGCGAGGGCGTCAGGTCGGCGAACAGGGCTAGCTGGCCCAGGGTCTCGGCAACGCTCATGTGCGGTTTCTACTAGAACGCGCTCAGCCAGACCGCAGTGCCGTGTCCGTGGCCGCGCTGGTAGGCGTCCTCGGCCGAGAAGCGAAGCTTCTTCGGGCCCGAGTCGTCGCCGTGCGAGACGAGCATCGGGTCGGCACCTCCGGCGACCACCAGGCACACGTGCTGCCCGGTGCCGGGTGGCGTCCAGACCACCAGGTCGCCGGGCTGTGCCGAGGCCTTCGGGATCTTCCGCATGTGACCGAGCATCGAACCGGTGAAGGCAGGCTGGCGCGCGTCAAAGGCCCCCGTCGCGTTCGGGTTCGGCGCGCCGGCCCACGAGTAGCAGAGCGTCGCGAAGCCGGAGCAGTCGGTCGCGAGCGGCACGGACGCGTTCTTGCCGAGCTGCGAGAGCCTGACATTGCCGTTCTGGGTGTAGGCGATCCGGCCGCCGTTCTTGCAGCCCCAGAGTGCCCACTGGACGATTCGCTTGCGGATCGCCTGCTGTGAGCCGGCCTGCTTCGTGCGCTGTACCCGCCGCTTCTTGAACGCCGCCGGCAGCGGCTTCGTGCCCGAGAGGAACGCCTTCAGCTGCGGGCCGAACGTGCTGTCGCGCGCGTTGGCCGGGTAGCCGAGCTCCCATTTCGCCCGCTGGACGGCGCCGGCGGTCAACTCGCCGTAGTCGCCGTCGGCCGTGCCCGCGTCGAACGCGCCGTACGGGTTCTTCGCCAGCAGCTTCTGCGCCTCGACCACGTCCGGGCCGGTCACGTGCGGGTTGGCGAGCTGCAGCACGCGCGGCCCCGGCTGCACGGTGATGGCCTTCGCGCCCTTCTTCGCCAAGGACAGCTGCTTCAGCAGCAACGCTGCGCCCACCTGCTGCGAGACCGCCGTCGGCGAGAACCGCCCGTCGGCGACGTACTTCCCGCGGGTGTAGTGGTTCGAGCAACTCCAGAGGTACGGCGACGGCACATCGGGGTGGTGGTCGCGGTAGCCGAAGCCGTTGTAGCCCTCGAGCTGGAAGAGCGTTCCGGGTACGGTCCAGTCCTTCCAGGCGGCGAGCCCCTGGCCGCGCAGCGCATCGATCGCGCTCTGCTCCCACGTGAACGGCGGCCTGCCCGTCTTCGGCCGTCCGGCCGGGACGTGCGTGGTGCGGGCCGTCAGCGGGTCGCCGTTGTGCAGGTGGCGCGTGAAGTCTCCGCCCGCCTCCAGCGAGTGGATGATCCCGACCACGTACCACGGGATCCCGAGCGCCTTGCCGACCTTCTGGTAGCGCGGGCGCGAGGCCCTGATGCGGGCGACGAGCTGGTCGACCGCCGCCCGGCGGTTCGGCCGCAACAGACATGACTCGTAGAGCAGCTCGTATCGCTTGCGCGCGGTCTGTGTCATCGCGGCCATGTCAGAGCCCCGTTCCCGATGTCGTGGCCGGCTGGACCTCGTCGTCGGGCGCAGGTGGAGGCATCTCGTCTGTCTCCGGTTCCTGAGCCGCCCGCTTGCCCTTGGCCGCAGCGGCTCCCACCGTGGGCGCGATCAGCATGTCCTGCGCGAGCCGCTCGCTGAAGCCCGCGGCGAACGCGAACAGGATGTAGAAGTAGGCGCTCTTGCTGGAGTTGATGATGTCGAGGGCTACGACTCCGCTCTTCAGGGCGAAGAACGTCATCAGCCCGAACACGCCGCCGACGAACGGGCGCAGTGCACCCAGCGTGCGGAGCGTGTCCTTGCCGAACTCCCAATCCACCCGCATGCGGTTGGAGGTCATGCGGGACATGACGCTGATCAGGGCGCCCAGGCCTCCTGCCGCGAAGCAGAAGAGCCCGGTCCGAACGGCGGCGTCGTTCGAGTCGGCCAGCTTCAGCACGAACGCCAGCAAGACCAGCACCACGAGCGGCAGTGCGCCGAGCAGCATCCCGCCGACGTAGACGATCTGGCCCGACCGCACCGCGGCGCGCTGGTAGTAGCTCTCGATTCCCTTCAGCTCGGCGCGCGTCTCGCGGTCGAGCTCCGCACAGGCGCGGTCGTTGTGGGCCCGCTCGGTCTCGCTGAAGCCGAGCACGTGGCTGAAGACCGTGAACAGCGACTGCATCGCGAGCCGCTGGCTCGTGTCGCGCAGCACCTCGTGCACGCGCACCGCGATCCCCTCCGCTCGGTAGAGGATGTTCATCAGCTTCGGCTTGTCCTTGGTCGTCCAGTCCGTGGCCCAATGCAGGCGGACGACGTCCGGGAACAACAGCGGCCGGCGCTTGACCGTGAGCGCCACGCCCGAGGCGTCGTTGACGCACCAGTAGGAGTCGACGATCTTCCCGTGCTCCTCCTCGAACCAGCTCAGGTACCGGCGATAGCGCGCGTCCGCCGGGCCTTCGTATGGATCGTGGCCGCGCTTCTTCAGCTCATCCTGACGGAGATGGTGCAGCCAGACGAGCTCCGGGAACGAGACGCTGTGCTCGGCATGACGACGCCGACCGAGGCTCCAGAAGCGCTTCTTTGCCGGAGCCTTGACCGCGGTGCCTGCTGCCGCAACGTTCATCTGTGCCCTCCTCTGCGAGAGGCTGGGCCGCAGTCGGACGGTACGCCGATCCGGGCAGCTTGGCAAGCGCTGGCTAGAATCACGGCGATGGCCGAGACCGGGACCATGAGGGTCAAGAGCGGCCTCGCCGAGATGCTCAAGGGCGGGGTGATCATGGACGTCACCGACGCCGAGCAGGCGCGCATCGCCGAGGACGCGGGCGCCGTCGCCGTGATGGCGCTCGAGCGCGTGCCGGCCGACATTCGCGCCGAGGGCGGAGTCGCGCGCATGGCCGACCCGGACAAGATCCGCGAGATCCAGGAGGCCGTCTCGATCCCGGTGATGGCCAAGTGCCGGATCGGCCACTTCGTCGAGGCGCAGGTGCTTGAGGCGCTCGAGGTCGACTACATCGACGAGAGCGAGGTGCTGACGCCGGCCGACACCGCGCACCACGTCGACAAGTGGGCCTTCACGGTGCCGTTCGTCTGCGGCTGCACGAACCTGGGCGAGGCGCTGCGCCGGCTCGCGGAGGGTGCGGCGATGATCCGCACCAAGGGCGAGGCGGGCACGGGCGACATCGTCAACGCGGTCACGCACATGCGCGCCGTCTTCGGCCATATCCGCCGGCTCGGAGCGCTGCGCGACGAGGAGCTCTACGCGGAGGCGAAGGAGCTGCGGGCGCCCTACGAGCTGGTCAAGTGGGTGGCCGAGAACGGCAAGCTGCCTGTCGTCACCTTCACGGCGGGCGGGATCGCCACTCCGGCCGATGCGGCGCTCTGCATGCAGCTCGGCGCGGACGGCGTCTTCGTCGGCTCCGGGATCTTCAAGTCCGACGAGCCCTCCCCGCGGGCGAAGGCGATCGTCGAGGCGACCACGCACTTCCAGGACCCCGAGATCTTGGCCCGCGTCTCGAGCGGTCTGGGCGACGCGATGAGCGGTCTCGCCGCCGGATCGCTCCGGCCCGAAGAGCTGCTCGAGACCCGCGGCTGGTAGCTCCCCCTTGACGGCGGGCCGATCCCGCCACACGATCTAGGTGGGACTTGTCCGCGGGGGCGGACGGGAGGTGTTTTGGTGCAACCAATCGAGAGCGGCTCGGCGTGACGCCCACGCTGTTCAGCTGGACCGTGTGGCTGTGCGCCGGGTTGTCGCCGTTCTGGCCGTGGACGATCCGCGGCCGCTACACGGGCAGCCCGGCCGTCAGGCTGGCCAAGCGCGCGGGCACCTGGGCAACCCGCGAGCGCTAAGCCCGCGAAGCTCGAGCTCGCCGGCCGTGCGGCAGCTTCGAAGCCCTGTCGGTGTGCAACGTGTCGAGCGCGCAGGCCAGGAAGCACGCCGCCCCGAGCGAGGTGTTCCAGTTCGCCGCCGCCTGGTCGAGCATCGACCCGGTGGACGGAACGACGTAGCCCGCAACGGCCGAGATTCCGAAGAAGACGCAGCCGAGCAGGTTGACTCCCGGCTGCCACCAGCCCGGGCCGCCGCGCGCCGGCAGCCAGCCACGACGCGCCGAGGCGCGGTAGGCGATTGCACCTGAGACGAGGAAGCAGATCGACCCTCGCCAGTCAGGCCGCCAGACGAGCTTGTTGTACGTCGGGCTGGTCAAGGCGTTGTGCATCGCCTCGTACGTCGTGACGTTGAAGAAGAGGGTGCCGGCGGATTGCACGATCGCGGCCCACCAGCCTGCGCTTCCGCCCGGGGAGTGCCGGCCGGACCAGGCCAGCCAGCTCTGCAGCCCTCCGCCTGCGGTGAACAGGATCGAGCCGATGAAGAACGTGATCGCGTCGGTCGACTCGCCGACCAGTTGCGCGTAGCCCGGAAACGGGCCGATCAGAAAGCAGGTCGACCCGAGAGCGAAGCAGACCGCCATGGAACGCTCGCGGCTCATGCCCGGAACCTCTAGAGCAGCGTGACGGGATCGCCGACGCACACGCGGCCGGCTTCCACGACGGCCGCGTGGACGCCGAACGGCAGCGGCTCCGTCGTCTCCACTTCACGCCGGTAGGCGGCCAGAGCCTTGAGCGTGTCGAAGTCGGGCTCGCCGGTGTCGGGATTCTGGGTCGTCACAGCGCAGCGCCCGACGTTTCCCTGCGGCACGACGACCGCTTCGCCGAGCCGGACGCGACGCCCGAGCCACTGGTCCTCTTCGTGCTCGCCCAGCCCGTCGATGCTGAAGTTCATCCGGAACCGCCGCCCGTCGACCTCGTCCACGCCGGTGACCCGAGCGATCGCGCGCAGGGACGCAGTGCCGAGCAGGGTCGCGGCGCCGCTGCGCATCCGGTCGGTGGCCGGCCCTGGCGCCCGGACGAGCCGCAGGCTCCGCCCGGAGAAGTCGGAGATCGCCTCGCTCCACGGCCCGACGAGCACGCGGACGGGAACGGCCATACCCCAGAACTGCGCGTCGAGCGAGCCGTCGACGGCGACCTGCTCGGCGACGGTCGTGCCGTCGGGGAAGCGCAGCTCCAGCACGTCGCCCTCGAAGCGTGGGACGATCTGCTGGAGGGCGCCGAGGCCCTTGCTGTTCACTAGCCGGCCGTCGTCGTCGACGAGGAAGAACGCTCGATCGCCTGCCACGCCGGCCTCGGTCAGCTCGCACTCGTCCAGCTGGCGAAGGGCGAGGCCCTTGACCGGAGAGACCGAGATCCAGGCGACGCCGGCCACTGCATTGGAAGATACCCGCCGATGGGTTCGGCGCAATCGCGACTGCGGGTCACACGGCGGGAGATCCTGGCGTTCCGGCGACGGGTCGGCTCGCTCGACGAGCGCCTGCCGACGGGCGCGGGGTCGCTGCGTCGGGCGGCGTGGGCCGGCCTGCAGGACAGCATGCCGAGAGCTGCGCTGCTCTCGCTGCACGCGCGGGTCGATGGGGTCGAGCCGTCGACGTGGGAGCATCGCTCGCTGACCCAGGCGTGGGGCCCTCGCTACCAGGTCTACGTCGTCGCGAAGCGGGACTTCCCCCTGTTCACCCTCGCGCGGCTGCCCGAGGACGAGAAGGGCCGCCAACGCGCGCAGCAGATGGCGGAGCGGCTCCACACGCATCTCCGCGACAGGCGGATGACCGACCGCGAGCTCGGGACGGCACTCCGAATCGGCAACGAGCTCAGGTACGCGACGACGACGGGCACGCTCGCGATCCGGTGGGGCGGGGCCCGGGCGCCGGAGGTCTGGGCGGTCGAGGTGCCGGACATCGACCCGGCCGACGCGCGCCGGGAGCTGGCCCGGCGCTACCTCCACGTCTACGGCCCCGCGACCGCCCAGGTGTTCGCGCGCTGGGCAGGGATCTCGAGCCGCTCGGCGGCCGACCCGTTCGCGTCGCTCGAGAGCTCGCTGCTGCCTGTTCGCTCGCCGCTCGGCGACGAGTGGCTCCTCGCCGAGGACGAGCCGGCGATGCGAGGTGCCGAGACGGTCGCGGCGCCCGCGCGCCTGCTGCCGAGCGGCGATGCTTTCTTCCTCTTCCTCCAAGCAGCCGAGCGCGAGTTGCTGGTGCCGCGCCAGGATCAGCGTGAACGGCTCTGGACGTCCCGCGTCTGGCCAGGCGCGCTGCTCGTCGACGGCGAGATCCGCGGAACCTGGAGACGGGCTCAACACACGGTGCGGGTCGAGCCCTGGGGACGCCTCTCGCGGCCAGCGCGCGACGCGGTCGAGGCCGAGGCGGCCGCCCTGCCGCTTCCAATCGACCGGCCGATCGAAGTGGTCTGGAGCACCTAGGCAGCACCCGTTGCAGAACGGTTACGCGGCCGGGACCTGGCTGTTGCCCAGGCAGCCGAAGATGAGCGAGTCCCCGACCAGGAGGCTCCCGAATGAAGCCCTCGCTCCTCAGCATCAGCGTCATCGCAACCGTGATCGCCGCCGTAGCCGCATCGTCGTCCGTGGCCGGCGCAGTCCTGCCGGGCTTCCGCTCGCCGTCCGGAAACATCAAGTGCTACTACAACGCCAAGGGGCTCGGGTCTGCGGGATTCGCGCCGGTGCTGAAGTGCTCGCTCGAGCACGCCGACTACGGCGCGAGACTCCAGCGTCGCTGCGAGACCGGTGACTGGCACGGCTTCACGATGACGCCGAGGCAGAAGCCGATGATCTTCTGTCCCGGCGGCGCCTCCGGAGACAAGCCCGCCTACCGAATCCTCGCCTACGGCCAGAGCCGGCAACTTGGGCCGTTCACGTGCACCTCACGCGTGACCGGGGTGACGTGCCGCAACCGCACCGGCCACGGCCTGTTCATCTCCCGCCAGGCGTATCGCGCTTGGTAACGAATGCACACGACTAGAACGCCTGGGAGCGAGGGGCGCGAAGCTGCGTCAGAGCAGCAGCCCCATCTCCAGCGCGTCCCAGAGCTCGCCGCTCGCCCGCCGGTAGTGCTTCACCCGCCGGCCCTCTTCGACGAAGCCGAACTTGCGGTAGAGGGCGATCGCGGCGGCATTGTGCGGGAACACGCTCAGAGTCAGCTTGTGGAGGCCGCGCTCGCGAGCCCACTCGATCGCGGCCTCGACGAGCGCCGAGCCGACGCCCCGGCCGCGCCAGTCTCGCGCCACCGCCATGCCGAGCTCGCCGAAGCCGAAGCGGCTCGCCTCGATGCTCAGCGAGCCGACGAGCTCGCCCTCGGTGACCGCGAGAAACGTCCCCTCGAGCCGCCACTTCCCAGCCCAGGCATCGACGTCGACCGGGGGCTCGGTGGCGATCCCGTCGCGCTCCTCGGCGACCGTCGCGAACAGCATCGCGAGCTGACGGCGGTCCGCGTTGCCGGCCGGTCGGATCTCGAGCTGCACTAGCTGCTGCCGTCGGGCGGCACGCCATCGCGCAGCCAGCGTGCCGACTCTGCGATCTCCTCCGTCGGGTCGGAGCTCAGATGGCCGGCGGCGCCGTCGATCTTGACGACGCATCCCGGGACATGCGCGGCCAGCCACTTGCCGTGCGCGGGCGGAACGAGCACGTCGGTCGCGCCGTACCTGACCAGCACCGGGACGGTGATCTCGTCGACGTCGAAGCCCCATGGGCGGATGTGCGCGAGGTCGTCGTCGGCCCAGCCGCCGACGCCCCTGACCGAGTGCTCGGCCCATGACTCGCGGATGACCTGCATCCGCTCCTTGCGGGTCAGCTCCTTGCGGTCCGACTCGCTCAGGTCGAAGTCGCCGAGCACCGCTGACGGATCGTCGGCGACTCGAGCCACGACCTTCGCGTTTTCGGCCTCGAGTTCCCTCATCAGGACCTCCTCGCCGGCGACAGCCCAGCCGAACTCCTTGATGTTCTCCGGGTCCATGCCGGCGAGCCAGTCCTCCTGCTCCAGCCCGGCCTCGCCAAAGGGCGCGACGCCGACCACGCAGGCGGCGCGCACGACGCGGTCAGGAAGGCGTGCCGCGCAGGCGAGCGAGTGCGCCCCGCCGCCGGAACCTCCGGTGACGCCGAACTGCTCGAAGCCGAGGTGATCGGCGAGCGCCGCCACGTCGTCGACCTCGTCGACGATGCGCCTACCGGGCCGGCGCGTCGACCTGCCGTACCCGGCCCGGTCGTGCGTGACGAGGAGGATGCCCAGGCGCCGGTACACGTCCTCGTCCGGCCAGCGCTCGAGCCGGCAGCCCGGCGTGCCGTGCAACACGAGCACCGGGAAATCGTTGGGATCGCCCCACAGCGCGTAGGCGAGCGTGCGGCCGTCAGCCGTCTCGAATGTCAGCAAGGGCTCCCCCACGGCCGGGAGGAGCATAAACCGGTGTCAACGCCTGACGCGCCGGAGCTTGTTGCGTCAGCCGGCGATCCGGTCGGCCGCGTCGAGCATCTGGCGAGCGATTGGTTGCAGGGAGACGCGGGTTCCGAGCAGGCCGGTCGAGACTCGCTCGACGACTCCCCATTCCCAGATGGCCTCCTCGTCGAGACGCGTTCGCTCCGCCAGCCAAGCGGCGCGCTGCCGCAGGTCGCCGTCGAGCGGATCTTCTCGCATGATGATGCCGAGGTCGTACTCGGGCTCGGCGAGCAGTCCGTCCGGGTCGACCAGCTTGAAGTCGTCGGCTGCTTCGAGCGCGTTCCACTGGTGGACGTCACCATGCACCAGGACGGCGCGCTCGTCTCGGTGCGCGTTCCGCCGTCGCTCTGCGCATTCGAGTGCGTGGTCGACCGCGGCACGACTGCAGGGGCCGCCGAGTTCGTCCCACATCGCGGTGATGAATTGACCGAGGCTGTGCGCCTTCTCGTCTCCCGTGGGAAGTCCCGAATCAGGCGCCGGCCGCCAGACCCGCTGCGCCGCGGCGACAAGGACCTCGTGCCTGGTCCGGAGCGGCAGCCCGAGCTCGGAGAGCGGCCGGCCAAGCTTCTCGAGCAGCAGCGCGCCGCGCCCGAGGTCCTCACGGAGCAGCCGCGCGCAGCCTTCTCCGGCGGCGAGGCGCAAGGCGGCCGCCTCACGTGCGGCCGCGTCGCCTCCGCGCGGGACGATCAGCTTGAGCACAGCCGGAGTGCCGTCGGCGCTGGCGACCGCGGCGACGAAGGCCTCGGTCGAGAAGGGGAACGCTTTGCCGACCGTGATGCTCCACTCCGCCTCAATGGCGCCGACGAGCTCGGGCAGTGCGTCGAGCCACTCCGCCGCTCCGACCGAGAGTGCTTTCTCGCGGACGACGTCAGGGACGTCGAGCACCTAACGTCTGAGCGGCAGCTCGACCATGAAGCGCGAGCCCTTGCCGGGCTCGGACTGGACGTGCAGGCGGCCGTTCATGCGCTCGACCAACTCGCGACAGATGTAAAGGCCGAGTCCGCTGCCGCCTACGCCCTGAGTCTGCTGCGGGTCGAGGCGGTAGAACTTCTCGAAGATCCGCTCGTGCTCGTCGGGCGGGATGCCGAGGCCCTCGTCCGCGACCTCGATCTGGCAGGAGCCGTTCTCGCTCCGGACGCGCAGCTCGACGCGGCCGCCCTCCGGCGAGTACTTGACTGCGTTGTCGACGAGGTTGACGAGCACCTGGCGGAGCTTGTTCTCGTCGCAGCGGACCGGCGCGGCCCCGTCGATGCTGAGGCCGAGGGAGATCGACTCTGGCACCTGCACGGCGGCGGACTCGATCACGCCCGCGGCGACCTGCTCCAGGTCGCACTCAGTCACGTCAAGCTCGACCGCGTCGGCGTCGAGCTGGCCGGCGAGCAGGATCTGGTCGACGATCCTCGCCAGTCGTGTCGCCTCGGACTCGATCATCTCGAGAAACTGGCTGCGGTCGGCCTCGGACAGCTCGACGTCGTCGCGCCGGAGCGTGCGCACGGCGCCGTAGACCGCGGCCAGCGGCGTGCGTAGCTCGTGCGAGGCGGTGGCCACGAAGTCGCTGCGCGTCTTCTCGAGCGCTTGCTCCTCGGTCACGTCCTGGAGCGCATAGACGGTGCCGTCGCCGAAGTCGACGCCCGAGACGGCGACCCAGCGCTCGCGGTCGCCCAGCACGATCGGCACGGTCACCGGCCTCGCCGCCCCGCCGGGCGGCACCAGTGGCACGTGTGAGGTGAGCGCCTCCCAGGCGGGCACGACCTCGCCGACCAGGCGGCCGACGGCGCCGTCCTCGGCGGCGCCGGTGATCAACGCGGCGGCCGGGTTCCAATGGAGCACGCGGCCGTTGGTGTCGAGCAGCGCGACGCCGTCCGCGACGTAGGCGAGCGCCCGCGCCGCGTCAGCGCCGCGCTCGGCCTCGCGGTAGAGCCGGGCGTTATCGACCGCAACGGCGGCGCGGCGCGCGAGCTCGACCGCCTGCTCGAAGTCGGCCTGCGTGTAGGACGGGTGCGTCTCCGCCGCGATGAGAGTCACTGCGCCGAGCGTCCGCCCGCGGGCGATCAGCGGCACGCAGATGGTCGACTTCAACCCGAGCTCGTCGATGATCCGTCGCAGCGCCTGGTCGTCGCCGATCGCCTGGTCCAGCAGCTCCTCCGGGATCGACGGGAAGAACTCGGGCTCGCCGGTACGCAACACCTGCGGCACTCCCGTGGTGGCGTCCGGGTCGGGCGGGTAGCGGTCCTGGAGCTCGTAGGCCCAGCGCACTTTCTCGGGATCCTCGTGCGCCACCGCGAGTCGCTCGATCTCGCCCGTCGGCCCGACCATGTCGATCGCGCACCAGTCGGCGAGGCCGGGGACGCTGAGCTGCGCGACCTGCGTCAGCGTGTGGTTGTAGTCGAGAGAGGAAGCGAGCACCTCGCTCGCCTCGGCCAGGAACGTCATCCGCTTGCGCAGGTCCTGCTCGGCCGCGTAGAGACGCGAGCGCGCGAGTGCCTGGGCGGCCTGCCGCGCGAGCGTCAGCTTCATCTCGCGGCGCTCCGACTCGAACTCGACGTCGCGGTCGAAGGAGAGCGACATCGCGCCGAAGACGCGGCCCTCGATGGCGAGCGGGACGACCACGAGCGCGTGGCTCTCCTGGCCCTGGTCCGAGAGCGCCGGATAGCGTTCGTTCCGCTCCTGTACCGACGCGAGGAAGATCGGCTCGCCGCTCCGGATTACCTCCGACATCGGCACGTCGGCCTCGAGCGGGAAGCTCGACCAGCCGGTCATCGATGAGGCGTCGTAGCCCCGTTGGGCGAGCAGCTCGACGCTGGCGCCGTCCACGCTGAGCACGCCGATCGCACCGGCGCGGGCCTCGGCCGCCCTGACGCCCTCGGTCAGGATCGAGTCGAGCACTTCCTGCGGCGTGACCGCCTCGGCCAAGAGCTCCGCGACGCGTTGGAGTCGTCGAGCTCGGTCGGCGGCTTCGCTGCGCTCGGCCGTCGTCACCGCTCTGGGTCTGACGTGATCCCGCGCTTGAGCTGGTCCCGCTCGCCGCGTTCGATGCGCACGAGCACGTCCTCGACGAACTCGCCGATCGTGACCGGGTCGAACGGCTTGACGACATAGCCGACGCCGCCGAGCTGCTCGCCGAGCCGCCGGTCGGCCGGGTCGGCGCGGGCGGTCAGGAAGACGATCGGGATCTCCCGCGTCTGCTCGTCGGCGGCCAGCTCGCGCGCGACCGTCCAGCCGTCGAGCTCCGGCATCATCACGTCGAGCAGCACCAGGTCGGGCCGCTCCCGGCGCGCGAGCTCGAGGCCCTCGCGCCCGTTCGAGGCCTCCGTCACTTCCATCCCCGAGGCGATCAGATTCACGCGGCAGAGCAGGCGGATCGAGCGCTCGTCGTCGACGACGAGGACGCGCCGCGCGGTGCCGGCAGCGGGCTTCGCGTCGCCCCGCTGCGCCTCCTCGGAATCCGGCCGCGCGCCGTCGCTGGCGCTGCAGCGCCACAGACGCCGCCCCCCGATTGAGACCCCCCTTCGGCGGAGCGGAGTGGAGCGAATGGGGTGGGCGACCTCGGCTCTCACTTCGCGTGCGGATTCTAGGGCGCGAACGGGCTGCTGAACAGAGTCAGCACCGTCCGACGATCGGACCACCGTTTGCAACGTGAGCGCCATCCGCGTCCCGTGGTCGAGCGCCTCGTTTCTCGTCTACCTGGGCGGGCTGACCCTCTTCGCCGCGCTCGAGCCGGGTCGCTGCTCGCCGTTCAGGCGGACGACTACGGGAGCGGCGGCTTCGCCGGCTAGGGCGCGTGGGCGCTGCTGCAGTCCACCGCGCACTTCGCGGCCAAATGGTCGGCCGAGGCACTCGGCGCGTTCTTCTACTCTTCCCGTTCCTGCTGGTCGATGCCTTCGGCAACACCTCGTTCGGGCGGGATACGCACCCGTGGGCGGCGGCGCTCTCTTTCGCGGGCATCGCCGTCGTCTTCATGCTGATCGGGCTGCTGCTCGCGCGGCGGCGGCGCACCGCGCCTGGCGCGGAGCTGCTCTAGCCCGCCACTAGACTTTCCGCCATGAAGATCGGGGTTCTGGCCGTTCAGGGCAACTTCCGCGAGCACGCCGCGATGCTGCGCCAGCTCGGCGCGGAGCCGGTCGAGGTGCGCAAGCCCGAGCAGCTCGACGGGCTCGACGGGCTCGTGATCCCGGGCGGCGAGACGACCGCAATCATGCGCCTAGTGCGGCTCTACGGCCTCGAGGACGCGATCCGCGAGTTCGCGCGGCCCGTGCTGGGCACGTGCGCCGGGATGATCCTGCTCGACCGGAACCACCTCGGCCTGCTCGACCTGGAGGTCGCGCGCAACGCCTACGGCCGGCAGGTCGCGAGCTTCGAGGCCGACCTCGAGCTGGCGGGCGAGGACGAGCCGCTGCGGGGCGTCTTCATCCGCGCGCCGAGGGTCGCCGAAGCGGGGGCTGGCGTAGAGGTGCTGGCCGAGCTCGACGGCGAGCCGGTGCTCTTGCGCGACGGCCGTGTGCTCGTCGCCTCGTTCCACCCGGAGCTGACCGGCGACACGCGGGTGCACGAGCGGTTCCTCGACCTCGTACGGGAGGAGGCGAATGTCCGGGCATAGCAAGTGGAGCTCGATCAAGCACAAGAAGGGCGCGGCGGACAAGAAGCGCGGCCAGCTCTTCTCGAAGCTGTCGCGCGCGCTGATCGTGGCCGCGCGCGAGGGCGGGCCCGACCCGGCCGCGAACCTCGCGCTGGCGAACGCGATCGAGAAGGCGCGCTCCTATTCGATGCCGAAGGACAACATCGACCGAGCGATCGCGCGCGGCTCGGGCGCCGACGCCGACGCGGACAGCTTCGAGCAAGTGGTCTACGAGGGCTACGGCCCGAACGGCGTCGCGGTGATCGTCGAGGCGCTGACCGACAACCGCAACCGCACAGCCGCCGACGTGCGTGCAGCCTTCACCAAGCACGACGGCAACCTGGGCGGCTCCGGCGCGGTCGCCTGGCTGTTCGAGCGCCGCGGCGTGATCCTCGTGGACGCCGACCGGTTCGACGAGGACGAGCTGACGCTTGCCGCCGCCGAGGGCGGGGCGGAGGACGTCGAGCGCGACGGCTCGAGCTTCCGGGTCACTGCCGCGCCGGAGGACCTGACCGCCGTTCGCGAGGCGATCGAGGCGTCAGGCATGGAGGTCGACTCGTCCGAGCTGACGATGGTCCCGAAGACGACCGTCAATCTCGACGACGAGGGCGCGGCCAAGAAGACCCTCCGCCTGATCGACGCGCTCGAGGAGAACGACGACGTGCAAGAGGTCTACGCGAACTTCGACATCCCCGAGCAGGTGATGGAGGCGGTCGCCTCCTAGCGCTCGGCCATCGTCAGAAACGGCACGTCGCCGAAGCGTTCGAAGCTGCGAACGTGGCGCGAGACGACCTCGAAGCCTGCACGCTCGTAGACGCGGCGCGCGCGCTCGTTGAACTCGGCGACGTGGAGGTAGACGCGCCGCGGCTCATAGCGTTCGCGCGCGAAGGCGAGGCCCGCGTTGAAGAAGTCGAGACCGAACCCCTGGCCGACGAGATCGGGCCGCAGGCCGAGCCCGTAGTCGAGGTCGGGTTGCTTCTCCTCGAAGTAGTAGAAGCCGACCAGCTCGCCGTCGGGGTCGAGCGCGACGAAGAACCGCTCCGGGTTCGACGGCGGGTCGACGTCCCCGTCATAGAAGTCGTACGGCGGCGGGTAGCGCCACGACCGCATCGCCACGTGGCTTTCCTCCGACATTTCCGTGATCGTGAGTTCCGCGAAACGGGCCTTGGTATCCCTGTTGGTATCCCTCAATGCTCCATGGCTCCTGTGGTCAGTCCTCCACCGTGGCATCCGCGCATGGCGAAAAGAGCGTCTAGCCGGCGCGGCCTGACGTTCCCTAGGTTCGCGATGGGGCCGGGGTGCAGCTTGCAGCCTCAGGGACCGTGGACATCGTTCCCTCCTCTTCGCGGTATCACGGTCATACCACTGAGCGGCGTGGCACTCAAGCAGCTCGGCGCCACTGGGCAGGTTCTTCGCTCGGAGGAGAATGGGAGCCAGGCGCTCCTCCGCTAACCCCTGGGAGAACTGCCGCCCAGCCTCCCCGGAAAAGCCTGCCCGGCTCCCGCTCTGTTAGATGCGCTCAACGCGCTAAGCCTGCGATCCTCGCAATTGACCCACAGGGGTCTTTCGGATCCTCGGCGTAACGCCCATGCTGGCGACGCCCGCAAGGGCTAGTGAGGGAGCCGGGCGATCATACGCTCCCGTGGAACAGCCGTCAGTCCCTCGGAGCTCGCCCGGCTCCCTCTCGAATGATGCGCTCAGTGCGCCTAAGAAAAGCCTAAGAATCCTCTCTACGACGAGCACCGGGGGGTTGTCGCCGGCCGGACGGCTAGCTGAGCCTAGGAGATTGTGGTTCCAGCCATTAGGGTCCCAGCCAACTGAAGGGGGAACGGCATGGCTGACCGCAGATTCGGTGGGATAACGCTTGGCGGGATCATCGTGATTCTCGGGATCGTCCTGATCATTGTCTGGAGCTTCTGGATCGGACTGGTCGTCACGCTCATCGGGCTGATCGCGTTCGGCGGTTTCGTGCGCGGCAAGTGGTACTGAGCGACGTCGCTGGTACCCAGTTGGTATCCATCGAGGCCGTGAGCAGGCCATAGCTGGTCTGAGCCCCTAGGGCCCGTTTCGGCTCGTACGGCGGCGGATAGCGCCACTCCCGCAGCCGCGGTAGAGGTCGTCCGAGGCGGGCTCGATCCTGAGCTCCAGCACGGCTGTTGACTGTAGGGCAGGAGTGTCCGACGCGGTCCCTAAGGTGTCGCCGTGACGGTTCTCGGCATCGATCCAGGGACGGCTGCATGCGGCTTCGGGATAGTCCGCGAAAGAGGAAACCGCCTCAAGGCAGTCGACTTCGGGTGGTGGCAGACCACCGCCCGCCAGCGGCCGGAGGTTCGGCTCAAGACGATCTTCGATGGCGTGGTCGAGCTGATCGAGGAGTACACGCCTCGTGCGGTCGTCCTCGAGGAATCGTTCGTCGGCGTCGACGCCCGTACCGCGCTCTCCGTCGGGCAGGCGCGCGGCGCCGTGCTCGTCGCGGCCGCGTCGTACGGAATCGAGTGCGCTGAGTACGCGCCGTCGAGCGTCAAGCAGGCGGTCTGCGGCTACGGGCGCGCCGAGAAGGCGCAGGTGCAGCGGATGGTGGCCGCGATCCTCGGCCTGAAGCAGGTGCCCCAGCCGCATCACGCGGCTGACGCGCTCGCGGTGGCGATCTGTCACGCGATGGCGCCGCCGCTGATGAAGGCGGTCGGATGATCTCGCGTCTGCGCGGGACCGCGGTCGCGCGCAACGGCGAACGGATCGTGTTCGACGTCGGCGGGGTCGGCTACGCGCTGGCCGTTACGCCGACGGCCGCGCGGCTCGCCGAGGGCGGGGGAGAGGTCTCGCTCGACACCTACCTCCACGTTCGCGAGGACACGCTCCAGCTCTACGGCTTTGGCGAGCCCGCCGAGCGCGAGCTGTTCGAGCATCTGCTCGCGGTGTCGGGCGTTGGGCCAAAGGTCGCCCTGGCGATCGTGTCGGGGTCGTCGCCGGGCGACTTGCGGCGCGCGATCGCGCTCGACGACACCGCTCGTTTCGAGGCGATCCCCGGGATCGGCAAGAAGACCGCGCAGCGGGTCGTGCTCGAGCTGAAGGAGAAGCTCGGCTCGATGGACGAGCCGACGCCGATAGCCGGCAAGCCGCATGCCGTCGCCCGCGACGCGCTGGTCGAGCTCGGCTGGTCGGTGACCGAGGCCGAAGAGGCGCTCGCCGCGACCGATCCCGAGTTGCCGCCGGAGGAACGCGTGCGGCAGGCGTTGAAAGCAGCGGCGTGAGGCATCGCTTGCGATGCCGACTTCAGGACGCGCGGGCTCTGCCGGTTCGTCCGTCGGAAATGACCGGTCGACATGATGGCCGTGAGGAGGTGGCGGCGTGACCGAGATGGAGACCCAGTTCCTCGCGCCGGCCGAGCAGCCGGACGAGGACGAGCTCGACCGCTCCCTCCGGCCGCGCTCTCTCGACGAGTTCGTCGGCCAGGAGCGGGTCAAGGAGCAGCTTGCAATCGCGCTCGAGGCGACACGGTCACGCGGCGAGGCGCTCGACCATCTGCTGCTGATCGGCCCGCCCGGGCTCGGCAAGACGAGCCTCGCCTTCATCGTGCGCGAGGAGCTCGGCGTCGGCCTCCGCTCGGCGGCCGGCCCGGCGCTCGAGCGCAAGGGCGACGTGGCCGCGATCCTGACCGGGCTCGGCGAGCGCGACATCCTCTTCATCGACGAGATCCACCGGCTCAACCGGGCGGTCGAGGAGATCCTCTACCCGGCGCTCGAGGACTTCCGGCTCGACATCATCGTCGGCCAGGGGCCGGCCGCGCGCACGCTGACGCTCGACCTGCCGCCCTTCACGCTGATCGGCGCGACCACGCGCACCGGCCTGCTGACGACGCCGCTGCGCGATCGCTTCGGGATGACCTTCCGGCTCGAGCACTACGAGCCCGAGGAGCTGGCGCGGATCGTTCGCCGCTCGGCGCGGATCCTGGAGGTCGAAATGGAGGCCGAGGCGGCCGAGGAGATCTCCCGGCGCTCACGCGGAACGCCGCGAATCGCGAACCGAATCCTGCGCCGCGTGCGCGACGTCGCCGAGGTGCGCCACCAGGGCGCGATCACGACTGAGATCGCGCGCGAGGCGCTCGAGCTGCTCGAGGTGGACGAACGCGGGCTCGAGCGCACCGACCGCGCCCTGCTGCGCGCGGTGGTCGAGAAGTTCGAGGGCGGCCCGGTCGGGTTGTCCACGCTCGCGGTCGCGCTCGGCGAGGAGCCTGACACGATCGAGGACGTCTACGAGCCGTACCTGCTTCAGCTCGGCTTCCTGCAGCGAACGCCGCGCGGACGCGTGGTCACGAAGCTGGGACGGCAGCACGTCGGCGCCGCTGCCGACGCCGACGCGCTGTTCTGACGGGTTCGCTGATCTAATCGTTCGTGTGCTCGGCGTAGTCGGCGAGCAGGGAACTCCAGCCCTCGCTGTAGCCCTCGCGTGCTTCCGCGGCCTCGGCGCCGAAGACCTCCCAGCCGCGGTGGACGAGCTCGACGCGGGTCTTGCCGCCGTCGTCGGTGAACGTCACCTCGATCTCGGTCTTCGGCCGATTCTCGTCGCGGTACGGACTCCACGCGAGGACGAACCGGTGGGGCGGCTCGTAGGCAATCACGTCGGCCCACTTCAGCTCCTCGCCCTTGCTCGTGCGCTCGTAGACCTGGCCGCCCGCGCCGCCCTGGAAGAAGACGCTTTCGGCCGGGGTGCCGGTCTCGTACCAGTCGATCGAGTGCTTGGCGAGCGGCCACCAGTCGTTGATCCGCTCGGTGAACGTCGCGAACGCGTGCTCCACCGCGCAATCCACCGTGACGGAGCGATTGATTGTCTCCGTCTCCCTTGCCTGCGTGCTCATCTGTTCCTCCTCTCGTCTTCGGCCATCGCCTTGAAGGCGGCGAGGGCCTCGCTCCAGAAGTCGTCGAAGTAGTCGCGGAGCTCTCCCAGCCCGTCCGGATCGAGCCGGTAGATCCGCCGCGTGCCGTTGCGTCGCTCGGTCACGAGGCCGGCCTCCTTCAACACGCGCAGGTGCTGTGAGACGGCGGGACGGCTGACCGGCAGCTCGTCCGCGATCTCGCCGACCGCCATCGGGCCTTCGCGCAGCTGCTCGAAGATCGCCCGCCGGGTTCGGTCGCCCAGCGCATCCATGGCGTCTCTGTAAGCCATGACTTACGTAAGTGTATGCTTACGTAAGCCTGAGGTCAAGCTCAGCCGACGTGCAGGCGGAAGACCTCAGTGCCGCGGGAGCTCGGGACCCAAATGTCGCCGAACGCGCTGGCTGCGGGGAACGGCCCTGCGCCGACCGGGATCGTCTCGATCACCGTGTTCGTTGCAGGGTCGATGCGCGAGACCGTGTCCGAGCCGACGTTCGGGACGAAGACGGTTCCGTCCGACGCGACTGCCGCGTTCTCGGGCGCCTGGCCGACGCGGATCGTGGCCACGACCTTGCGGGTCTTCGGGTTGATCCGCGAGACGGTGTTCGAGCCGTTGTTGGAGACCCAGACGGCATTGCTCGTCACCGCGACCGAGCGCGGCTTCTGGCCGACCCGCACGCTCGTCACGCGGTTGGTGCGCGCATCGATGCGGAAGACCCGGTTGCCGAAGAGCGAGCCGACCCAGACCGCACCGCCGCCGTAGCGGAGGTTCGCGGGCCCGGACTTCGGGATGTGGATTCGCCGGCCCACCTTGTTCGTCTTCGGGTTGATCCGGTCGACGTAGGCGCGGTTCGGCTCCGTCGCCCAGACCGAGGCGTCGCCGTACGTGACGTCCCAGATCTGGTCGCGCATGGGGATCCGCTTGGTCACCTTCATGCGCGCCGGGTCGACGCGAATCACGGAGCTCGTCCCGTAGCCGTCCACCCAGACGCTCCCCGCGCCGATCGCGACCCCGCACGGGCCGAAGCCGACGTCGACCGAGCCGGTGACGGCGTTCGTGGCCGGGTCGATGCGCGCCAGGCTTCCGGCGCCCCCGACGCCGACCCAGACACTGCCGAAGCCGCCGGTCTCCGAGCAGGGGCTGGCGCCCGTGTCGATCTTCGCCACGACCTGCGTGCTACCAGACGCCGCGAGGGCGGCGACGACGATCACACCGCCGGCGACAATGCTGGTGCAGAAGGCCACGACCCGTCTCATCAGAACCCCTCCGATCTGCGGTTTCCCGGCATTGACGGAATGCAGGCTAGAGGCGCTATTGGCCACTGTTAAGGTCCACATCGGTACCGATTTCGTGGACCAGTTGAGCGAAGCCCGCGAACTGCTGGTCGAGCTCGACCGCAGGTCGCCCGAGACGCTCTCGTCGCAGCTCGAGAGCCAGCTTCGCGGTGCAGTGCGCTCGGGACGGCTGAAGCCGGGAACGCCCCTGCCCTCGACTCGCGCGCTGGCGGCGCAGCTCGGCGTCTCGCGCGGGCTCGTCGTCGGGGCCTACGCGCAGCTCGGGGCGGAGGGTTACCTGCTGCTCCGCCGAGGCGCGAGCCCACGCGTCGCGCGCGTCGCCGCCTCGCCCGACCCTGCGGTCACCGCGCAGGCCGACCACCCGGCCCACAACCTGCGGCCCGACCTGCCCGACTACTCCGCCTTCCCGCGCGACAGGTGGCTTACCTCGTATCGCGCTGCGCTGAAGGCCGCGCCCGACCTCGACCTCGCCTACGGGGACGTCCGTGGCGCCCTGGCGCTCCGGTCGGCGCTCGTCTCGTACCTCGGGCGCGTGCGCGGGGTCTCCGCGACCGCGGAGCACGCCTTCGTCTGCGGCGGCTTCGCCCAGGCGATCGGGTTGCTCTGCACGACCTTGCGGCGTTCGGGCCGCTCGTCGATCGGCGTCGAGGACCCCGGGCACGCCGTCATCCGCGAGGTTGTCGCCCGCACCGGCCTGCGCCCCGTCTCGATCCCGGTCGACGACGAGGGAATCGACGTCGACGCGCTCGAGGCCGCCGGGCCGGATGCGGTGCTGGTGACGCCCGCGCATCAGTTCCCGACCGGCGTCGTGCTGTCGCCTGAGCGTCGCGCGCGGCTGTTGGAGTGGGCCGAGCGGCGCGACGCGATCGTCGCCGAGGACGACTACGACGCCGAGTTCCGCTACGACCGCGCGCCGGTCGGCGCACTGCAGGGTCTCTCCCCGGACCGGGTCGCGTACCTCGGCTCGGCGAGCAAGACGCTCGCCCCGACCTTGCGCCTCGGCTGGCTGATCCCGCCGCCGCGGCTCGTCCGGCCGCTCGCCGACGAGGTGCTCTACACCGTGATCGCACCCCCGCGGCTGGAACAGCTCGCTTTCGCCGACTTCCTCGAGCGGGGTGAGCTCGACCGGCACCTGCGGCGGATGCGCCTCCGCTACCGTCGCCGGCGTGACGTCCTCATCGACGCCTTGGGGGACAAGCTCCCGCAGATCGAGGTGCGCGGGATCGCCGCCGGCCTGCACATCCTCGCCGTGCTGCCGCCGGGCTCTGACGAGGCGCGCATACGCGAGGAGGCACTGGCGCGTCGGATCAGTCTCTACACGCTCGGCGAGCACTCGGTTCGGCCAAGGCGCGAGGCGGCGCTGCTGCTCGGCTACGGGGTCTCGTCGGAGCCGGCGATTAGGGCGGCGGTGACGAGGCTCGCGGAGGCGGTCGCAGCCGCTAGCGCCTGAACTGCAGCTCGTGCCAGGAGGGCGTCGGTGCCAGCTCGAGCAGCGCTCGCTCGCCGCCCGGCTCAAGGTACGCGAACTCGGCGGCGCCCTCGTCCCAGGTGACGTCGAGCCGGCCGTCCTTGACGCGGTGGTCAAGCCAGGCGCCGCGGAAGACGAGCTTCCGCAGCCAGTAGACGAGCGACTCGCCTCCGACCAGCGAGAGCCGCTCCCAGTGGCGCACGAGGTAGCGCCCGAGCTCGCTGCGCGGCTCCTCGATCACGCCGTCGGCGGTCAGCTCGACGAGGTCCTCGGTCTCCTCGGCGTCGAGCTCGTTCTCGTCCACGAGCCCGAGCCGGAAGGCTGCCGCGCAGACGCGCTGGGCGAAGTCGGCGGCGTTGAAGCTGAAGCGGAGACGCAGGAACTCGACGACGATGTCGTCCCCGGACGAGTAGTTGTCCGCGTCCACGGGCGGAGGATAGCCCTCGCTCTAGACTGCGGCCGGTGAGCACCAAAGCCGCAGTCGCGTCGGGATTCGTCATCGCAGCGCTCGTGCTGGCGGTGACCTGGGCCTTCGAGATCTCGCTCTCGCGCGCGGCACTGCTGGCGCCGGTGATCGTCGTCTGCGCCGGTGCCGCGGCTGGGCTGGCCGTCCTCTGGGCGAAGGTCGGCTGGGAGGCGCTCCGGAGGCAGAGACGGCCGTGGCTCGTGGCCGGGATCGCCGTCGCCGCGTTCGCGTTGATCGCAGCGCTCTCGTTGCTCGGGCTCGAACTGCCCCGCGAGTAGCTCCGTCCGAAGGCCTCCGTACCGTGGACTGCCCATGTCGTGGCAGCTGCGAAACGAGTGCGAACGGCGCGAGGTCGAGAGTCTTGCGGCCGAGCTCGAGGTGAGCGAAGTACTCGCCTCGGTGCTCGTGCGCAGGGGCTTCGACGACCCGCAACAGGCGCGCGCCTTCCTCGAGGCCGAGCTGCCCGCGCACGACCCGTTCGCGCTCGGCGACATGCGTGAGGGGTGCGAGGCGATCCGCGCGGCGGTCGCGGCGGGGACGCGGATCTGCGTCCATGGCGACTACGACGCCGACGGCATTTGCGCGACCGCGCTCGCGGTGCTGGTCCTGCGCGAGCTCGGCGCGGACGTTACGTACCACCTGCCGAGCCGCTTCGAGGAGGGCTACGGGGTCTCGGGCGAGACGCTGACACGGCTGGCCGGCGAGGGAGTCGGCCTCGTGCTGACCGTCGACTGCGGTGTGACCGCGGTCGAGGAGGTCGCGCACGCGCGCGAGCTCGGGCTCGAGGTGGTCGTCACAGACCATCACCGCCCCGGCGAAGAGCTGCCGGCCTGCCCGGTCGTCGGGCCCTACCGCGGCGACTATCCGTTCCGCGAGCTCTGCGGGACCGGCGTGGTGTGGAAGCTCGGCCAGGCGCTGCTCGGCGCCGACTCGGAGGCGCTCGCGCGCCACCTCGACCTCGTCGCGGTCGCGACGGTCGCCGACGTCGTGCCGCTCCTGGACGAGAACCGCGGCCTCGCCGTCGCCGGCCTGCGCTCGCTCGCGCGAACGCAGAAGCCGGGCCTGCAGGAGCTGATGCGCGTCGCGCGCGTCGACTCGGCGGCGGTGGACGCGGGGACGATCGGCTTCAGGCTCGCGCCCAGGCTGAACGCGGCAGGACGGCTGGGGAGGCCCGAGTCCGCGCTCGAGCTGCTGCTGACCGAGGAGCGCGAGCAGGCCGTGCAGCTCGCGCGACAGCTCGAGGAGCTCAACCGCGACCGGCAGGCCGTCGAGGAGCGGATCCTGCGCGAGGCGGTCGAGGAGATCGAGTCGTGGCCAGAGGAGCAGCACCGCCGCCGCGCCTACGTGGTTGCGGGCGCCGACTGGCACGAAGGCGTGATCGGGATCGTCGCCTCGCGCCTGGTCGAGCGCTACGCTCGGCCGGTCGTGCTGATCGCGGGCACCGACGGCGACTGGAAGGGCTCGGGCCGCTCGATCGCCGGCTTCGACCTGCATGACGCGCTGCGACAGTGCGCGGGCCACCTCGAGCGCTGGGGCGGGCATTCCGCCGCGGCCGGGCTCTCGATCAAGCCCGAGAACGTCCCGGCCTTCACCGAGGCGTTCGCCGCGGTCGGCGACGGCGCGCTCGCCGAGGACGACCTGCGTCAGCCGACGGTCGTGGACGCGCTCGTCCACGGGCCGGACCTGACGCTCGAGCTCTGCGAAGAGCTGGCGCGGCTCGCGCCCTTCGGGCTCGGCAACCCGAACGTGACCCTGCTGCTCGCGGGCTGCGAGCTGGCCGACCTCGCGGCGGTCGGCGAGGGCAAGCACCTCAAGTTCCGCGTGCGCGCCGACGGCCGGGACGCGGGCAGCGCGATCGCCTTCCGGCTCGGGCGGCAGCTCGACCGCCTGCGTCGGGTCGGTCACTACGACGTCGCGTTCAAGCTCGAGGCCAACCAGTGGAACGGCACGGTCGCGCCGCAGCTGAACGTGCGCTACGTGTTTGACGCAGACGAGCGCTACATCGCCAGACGTGAGTGGCTGAAGGCCGAGTGGCACAAGGACGCGCGCGATCCCGACGCGGCCGCGATCTTCGCCGAGCTCGGTCTCACCCAGGGCGGCGCGAGGCGGCACCTGCTCGAGTCCGAGCGCTTCGTCGCGCTGCTGGCCGAGCCCGAGCTCGCGCGCGCCGCCTAGGCACGTACCATTCGGGTGTGCGCTGGCTCAAGAAGCTGAGGCAGAAGCTGAAGCAGACTGCGTTCTTGCCCTTCGATCGCAGCGACCGGATTCCCGAGCTCAGCGGTCGCACCGTCGAGAACGACGACGCTTGGGCGCAGCTGGCCAGCGGGGGCGAACAGTTCCCGCCGAACTACGTGCGTCCGGCCGACGAGGGCCGGCCCCGGCACTGAGCTACGTCAAGACGGACGACGGCCGCCCGCGGCACTGAGCCGAGCCGGCTGAGCGCGCCGCGGCAGCCAGAGACGCTGCTCGCACGCTGCGCCGTCGAGGGCCACCAGCATTCGCGCCAGCCGCGCCGCCTTTCGCTCTTGTCGTCTTCTGCGCACGAGGGTCATGGTTCGATCTGAATGACTTCCCTCCTGCGTGGGGAATTACGCGCGACGGCCACGGGAAAGGCCCTGAGTACACTTTTCCTATGACGGTCATCGAGTCTGCAGAACAGCATCAGGAGCTGATCGACGAGCTGATCGAGGCCGTCGCTGCCTACAACCAGGACGTCGACCGCGACCTGCTCGCGCGGGCCTTCGCGTTCGCCGCGGCCGCGCACGAGGGCCAGCAGCGGCGCTCGGGCGAGGACTTCATCCACCACCCGTGGGGCGCCGCGAAGATCTGCGCCGAGCTCCACCTCGACGAGCAGACGATCGCCGCCGCGCTGCTGCACGACGTGGTCGAGGACACCGGCACCGACATCAAGGAAGTGCGCGCGGAGTTCGGCGACGAGATCGCGCAGCTGGTCGAAGGCGTCACGAAGCTGACGCGGATCCAGTTCCAGAGCCGCGAGCAGGCCGAGGCCGAGAACTACCGCAAGATGATCGTGGCGATGGCGCAGGACGTGCGCGTGATCCTGATCAAGCTCGCCGACCGGCTGCACAACATGCGCACGATCGAGTACCTGGGCAAGCAGAAGCAGGTGCAGAAGGCCAGGGAGACGCTCGAGGTCTACGCGCCGCTCGCGCACCGGCTCGGGATCAACAAGCTCAAGTGGGAGCTCGAGGATCTCGCCTTCGCGACGCTGCATCCGCGCAAGTACGAGGAGATCAAGGCGATGGTCAGCGAGCGCCGCGCCGACCGCGAGGAGCACGTGCGCGAGGCGGCGATGACGCTCCAGCGCGAGCTCGAGAAGGTCGACATCCCGGCCGACATCGCGGGCCGCGCGAAGCACTTCTTCTCGATCTACGACAAGATGGCCAAGAAGGGCCGCGAGTTCAACGAGATCTACGACCTGACCGCGATGCGGGTGATCGTGGAGCGCGGCGGCGAGGAGGGGGCGCGCGACTGCTACGGCGCGCTTGGGCTGATCCACTCGCTCTGGAAGCCGATGCCCGGCCGCTTCAAGGACTACGTCGCGATGCCGAAGCTGAACGGCTACCAGGCCCTGCACACGACGGTGGTCGGGCCTGAGGGCCGGCCGCTCGAGATCCAGGTGCGCACGCGCGAGATGCACGAGACGGCCGAGTTCGGCGTCGCCGCACACTGGGGCTACAAGAGCGGCAAGAAGGACGCCAAGGCCGACGAGGAGTGGCTCGCCTGGATCCGCCAGCTGATGGACTGGCAGGAGGACGAGTCCGACCCGCGCGAGTTCCTCAAGACCTTCCGCACCGACCTCTTCGACGACGAGGTCTACGTCTTCACGCCGAAGGGCGAGGTCAAGGTACTGCCGTCGAACTCGACGCCGATCGACTTCGCCTATGCCGTTCACACCGACGTCGGCCACCGCACCGTCGGCGCAAAGATCAACGGCCGCATCGTGCCGCTGCACTACCGGCTGAAGAGCGGCGACTTCGTCGAGATCCTGACCACGAAGAGCGGCCGCGGCCCCTCCCGCGACTGGATGTCGCTGGCCGCTTCCTCGCGCGCGCGAAACAAGATCCGGCAGTGGTTCTCACGCGAGACGCGCGAGGAGACCGAGCACAAGGGCCGCGAGTCGCTCGAGACGGCGCTGAAGAAGCAGAACCTGCCGTACAAGAAGCTGCAGGGCTCGGCCGTGCTCGCGCAGGTGATCCGCGAGAGCGGCTTCAAGAAGGCGGAGGACTTCTACCTCGCGCTCGGCTCGGGGAAGCTGCAGCCCGGCCAGATCGTGAACAAGGTGATCCAGCGCCTGAAGACCGAGCAGGTCGCCGAGGAAGAGGCAGTCCCGCTCAAGGCGCCGAAGGCCCGGCACGCAATCTCGAGCGAGAACTTCGGCATCAACGTGCGCGGCGTGGACGACGTGCTGGTGCGGCTGGCGAAGTGCTGCACGCCGCTCCCCGGCGACAAGATCGTCGGCTACGTCTCGATGGGCAAGGGGATCACGATCCACCGCGAGGACTGCTCGAACGTCAAGGCGCTGAAGCGCAACCCGGAGCGGTTCACCAAGGTCTCCTGGGACGGCGGCGCCACGCAGAGCTTCCGGGTGCAGATCTCGGTCGACTCCTGGGACCGGCCGCGGCTGCTCGAGGACGTGGCCCGCACCTTCGCCGAGCACGGGGCGAACATCGTCGAATACGGCGGCCACGTCGAGGACCAGCTCGCCAAGAACTGGTACGTGGCGGAGGTCGGCGACGTGAAGGCGCTGCGCTCCCTACTGACCGCGCTACGTAACGTGGACGCGGTCTTCGACGCGTACCGCGTCACGCCGTCCTAGAGCCGAGGACCTCTTTCCAACAGGATCGACCGGTCATTTCCGACGGACGCACGAGCAAACTCGTCTGTCCTGAGACGGCATCGCAAAGCGACGCCTTGGGAATCACTCGTTCGAGGGATCATCCCTCGAACGGGCGGGGTACCTCGAACGAGGGATGGCGCTTTTCGCAGCGCCGACTACAACGTGAGGAGGGGAGAGGGTCATCTCGCAAGAGGCTGCGGCGCCCGCGCGTTCCGAGGACAGCGGGTGGGCGCCCGGCGCACCCGGCCGGTGGCGGCCGTCCGGGTGCGCCGGGTACCTCGACTCAGCGTACTGCGAAGACGACAGGCGGCTTGCCGCCGAGCTTTGCGCGCGGAACGAGCGCCCAGAAGCGGCCCTGAACAACCGGGTCGACCGCCACCACACGGCCACCGGAAACGACCGCCACCGAGCGGCCGCTTGCGCGACCGCTCACCTGGACGACCGGGCTCGAGAGGTCGATCGGGTCAAGCTGGCTCACGCGGCGGTCTCCCTCGAACGAGTGACCGAGTAGCGCCCGGTCGGGCCCGACGGCGTACAGGGCCGAGCTCGGCTGGCCGGAGCCGAACAGCCCGAGCTGTCGCTTCAGCGCCTGCTCGCGCAGCCGTAGCAGCCCGGCGGCAGGGAGCGTGAAGCGCTCACCCTTGTCCTTGACGAGGATCACGTTCGACTCGGCCGGGCGCGGGCCGAGCAGCGAGTGCCCGTCCACGCGCCACGGGATGCGGACACCGCTCGCGCCGGCGAGCGTGGGGAAGATGTCGGTCGTGCGCGCGGACACTGCGGCGATACGCCCTCGGCGCTGGCCGGGCGTCTTCACGAACAGCGGCACGTAGGCGATGTCTTCCCGGTTGGCGTCCGACAGCGGCCGACGCTTCTGGCCCGCGCGGAAGCTGACGCCGTGGTCGGCGGTCACGACCAACACCGCGCGGTCGTAGAGGCCGGTGGCGCGGAGCCGGTCGAGCAGCCGCCCGAGCACCAGGTCGGCGTAGCCGAGCTGCAGCAGGTGCCGCTGCCAGTACTGGTCGACGGCGGCCTGGTTCGCATTCCAGACCTCGTCGGAGCCCCAGCCCGGCGCGGCCCGCACGTCGTAGCGCTCGCCCGAGGGGAGAAAGGTCCACGGGCTGTGCGGGAGCATCAGATGGAGGTACCAGAGGCTCGAGCTCGCCTGCGGGCGCAGCGAGCGGAGGAACGCGGGGTCGATGCGGCCGGGATCGTTGTGCCCGCTTGCGTCCTGGAGGAAATTGCCCCAGCCGTTCGCGATCGACGGGATGCCGCCGGTGAGGTCGTCCGGCAGCAGCTCGTGCAGGTAGACGACGCCCGTGTCCTCGGCCAGCGAGGCCGTGCGGTGACCGAGCGAGCCCTCGAGGTTCGGGCAGAGCGAGGGCGGACAGAGGTGCGTCTCCTGGTCGGCGACGTGGAGCTTCGTGGCACCGCCGAAGAGCGTGAACAGGTTCTGTCGGTGGTCGGTGTAGACCGGGAACTCGCCGGCCTTCGGGAAGCGGCCGGTGAGGATCGCCGGGACCGCGTGCGACGTGCCTTCGCCGACCGTGGTTGTGTGCTCGAACCAGGTCGAGCCGCGTGCGAGCCGAGCGAAGTTCGGGAAGCGAACCGCGTCGATGCGGCCGTGCGCGTCGAGCAGCGAGTTGACCGGCAGCTCGTCGAACGCGACCAGCACGATGGGCGCGTGGGCCCGCTCGCCTGCTGCTTGTGCGGTCTCTGTGGAGAGCGAGAGCCGCGAGACGTCCGAATGGAACAGGAACAGCGCGAGAAAGAGGAGAGGCGCGGGGGCGAGCACCGTCAGCGCAAGCCGGGCCGCGCCCGCGCGCAGGTACAGCTCGGCCGCGCCGGCGCCGAACGCGACGGCGACGGCCACGAGCAGCCAGCCGGGAGTGCTCGAGCCGCGGACCGCCTGCAGCACGAACAGCGCCACCAGGCCGGCGACGAAGACGGCGTGCACGACCCCGCGCAGGCTCCGGCCGAACAGATACTCCAGCCCGAGCAGGATCGCCGGCGGCACGAACAGGAGCACGACCGCGAACACGATCGCGTCCCAGCGGGTCGAGCCGCGGGCGGCGAAGAACTCGCCGTTCTTGCCGAGCAGGTCGAAGAGCGGCTGCGCGACCGCGAACGACCAGAGCACGAGCAGGTGCAGGCCGGCCAGCCACCACGGCAGGGCCGGTGGCCGCGTCACGTTCTCGGGCCGGCGAGATAGAGCGTGCGCGTGCCCGAGCCGAGCTGCTCGCGGCGCTCGACCTCGAAGCCCTCGCCGAGCGCTCGCTCGAACGCCTCCCGGCCGTAGCCCTCGTGCACCTCCTCGCGCTTGGCGGCGAGCAGGCGCGAGACCATCGGGTCGTCGCGGTCGGCGAACTCGATCACGAGCCTCGCGTCGAGGCTCCGCAGCCACGCGACGAGCTCCACGAACGGGACGTTGCGACCGATCGCGAGGTGGTGGACGAGCGCGAGGCAGAGGACGAGATCCGGTAGGCCGCGCTCCTCGAGCCGCCGCCGCTCGAGGCCACGCCAGCCGCGCGCCGGCGAGGCGTCGGCCAGGTCGACCACGAGCGGCAGGATCTTCTTCGAGCCCTCAGCCCGCAGCGCCGTGTAGAGCTCGCCGACGACCCGCTCGTCGCCGTCCGCCGCAAGCACGTACTCGGCGTCCAGCGCGCGCGAGAAGCGGCCGTCGTTCGCGCCCAAGTCCCACGCCAGCCGTGTGGGGCCGGCCTCTCGCACGAAGCGCTCCTTGCGCTCGGCGTCTTCGTCGCTGTAGGGCGCCGCTTCGCGGTAGCCGGCCCACTCGGAGCGCCCGCGCTTCGGCGTCAGCCGCTCGACGAGCTTGCGCAGCCGCCGGACGTTCGCCTGGATCAGCTCCTTCTTGAACCCGGCGGCCTTCAGCTCGGCGCGGACGTCGCGCTGCCGGTCGGCGTGCCTCGCCTCCAGCCGGTCGTGCAGGAAGACGTGCGTCAGCACGCCGCGCCGGAAACGGGGCAGGAGCGCTCGCGCCTGGCTCGGCTCGATCCCTTCGAGGCTCCCGCGCAGCAGCGGCTGTGGCGCGACGCCGCGGTAGGCCTGCAGCATCAGCGGATAGAGAAAGAGCGCGCAGAACTGGCGGTAGCCGGCCCACGGTTCGCCCTCGCGCAGCCGCTCGAAGGAGCCGACGTCCACGAACACCGGTTCCGAACCGCGCCACTGGACGTTGTACGGCGAGCCGTCCTTGAGCACGAAGCCCTCGGACAGTGCCTCGTCGAGCAGCGAGAGCTGCAGCAGCGCCGCGTCGCGCAGCATCTCGAACGGCCACTCGTACGGGTATGAGACGAACGGCAGCCGTTCGTGCCGCAGCAGGCCAGGCTCGAGCTCCTCGGTCGCGACGATGCGCCCGTCCTCAAGTGCCCGCCGGAAGAAGCGCGTGCGCTCGAGCGCGTCCCAGTCCTCTCGGGCGCGCGGCGACAGCTCACGCAGCACCTCGCCCGCGGGGGAATACACAACCCGCGCCTCGGGATCGCGAAAGGAGGCGGGCTCCGGAGTGCTAGCTGTCGAGCTCGTCATCCCTGCGGATGCGCAGGGTTCGCAGCACGCGGCGCCACGTCATCTTGGCGGTGACCCCGATTGCCGCCACGCCGCCCAGGACGATCTGGAGCAGCATGCTCCCCGAGCCGGCGTCGAGGTAACTGAGTGGTGCCATAGCCGTTCCATACTAGTTACAGAAACGCGCGACGATCAACGCGACCCGCTCGAGGAACGCGCTGTCGTCCTCGCCGAACGCGGCCGGCCGGTCGGAGTCGATGTCGATCTCGCCCACGACGCGGCCCTCGTGGGCGATCGGGACGACGATCTCCGAACGGGTCGCGGGAAAGCAGGCGAGGTATCGGGGGTCGGCGTTGACGTCGTCCACGATCTCGGTCTCACCGCTCGCGGCCGCCGCTCCGCAGACGCCCTGGCCGACCGGGATTCGCACGTGCTCGGTCTCCTGCGGCCCTTTCCACGGGCCGAGCACCAAGTCGTTGCCCTCGACGAGGTAGATGCCGACCCAGGAGTAGTTCTCGAAGTCGTCGTGCAGCACGTCCACAACCTGCTGCAGGACGTCCTCGCCGCGCTCGGCGATCGCCTCGATCGTCTCGAGCGGGCTCACGCCAGGTCGTCGCCCTCGAAGGCCGCGATCTGCTCGCGGTACCAGTCCGGCACGGGGCATGCGCGCCGCTCGTCCAGGTCGACGAGCACGAGCGTCTGTGTGGCGGTCACCATCAGGACGTCGTCATCGGCCCGGTAGGCCGCATGCTCGTAGATGACGCTCGTGCGGCCGATCCGCGAGACGCGGATGAAGACCTCGATCAGGTCGTCGAAGCGTGCCGGCGCGTGGTACTCGATCGTGTTGGCGCGCATCACGAACTCGTGCTCGCGCGGCTCGGTCACCAGCATCTCCAGGTGCCGGTGGTACTCGACGCGCGCGCTGTCGAAGTAGGGGAGATAGCGGCCGTAGTAGACGATCCCCTGCGCGTCGGTGTCGGAGAAGCCGACCCGGATCAGCGAGGAGTACTTGAACGGCGGTTTCCGGTCGGTGACCCGGCCGAGCTCGAGCGCCATAGGCGCATGATCCTACGGACCGCTGCGCGGAAGCGGAGGCAGCGCGCCGCGGGGACCCTGCAACCGCCGGTTGCGGACGACGCGGACGAGGCCCCAGACCACCAGCCCGATGAAGACGGAGCCGATCAGCGCGAACGGGAGGACGACCCAGATGCTGCTCAGGCGGTGCGGGCCGCCACCGCCGAGAGAGATCCCGCCCGCACTCTGCGGCGAGAAGTCCCGCACCGAGCGCACCTTCGAGTGCTTCGCGTCGAGCGGCGCGAGGGTCGCGACGGGCATGAACGAGTCCACGAGCCAGCGCTTGCCGGCCGGCCGCAGATAGATGTGGAAGATGATCGGCCCTTGCTTGCTGCCGGCGCGCGGCTGGAGCTGGAGCTCCAAGCCGACCTCCTCGCGCGTCACGTAGAGGACGTTCCACGGGTGCGTCCTTCCGGCGGCCGGGAACGGGTAGACCGGGATGTCCCCGCCCTTCCAGTTCTTGCGGGTCATGTCGGGCCGCATCTCGGGCGCGACCACGTCGAAGGCCGCCTGGGGGTTGCTGCGCTTGACGGCGTGGTTGACGAAGACGTCGATCGAGCGCGTGATTGCGGCTTCCTGGGCCGGCGTCAGCTTCGGCTGCGCCGCCGCGGGCGCGGCGAACGCGAGGGCCACGAACACTGCGGCGACGACCTTCATCGGCACAAGGTAGCTCCTGTCTTCATCGGGGGTTACGCAGGTTGCCGATCACGCTGATCGGGCGCGCCGATGGAGTGGGCGCACGTCGCCGTCGAGCTCGGCCGTGACCTGCGCGCAGACCTCTCGCGCGGCCTCGACGAAGCCCTGGGCCGCCGGCGAGCGGTAGCGGTCGCGGTGCCAGAAGAGCGCGACCACGCGCGGCTGCACCGGCACGTCGGGTGCGAGCTCGACGACCGCGACCTGCTCGTCAGCGAAGTCGACGGCCAGCCGCGGGACGATCGCGTTGCCGACGCCCGCGCCGACGAGCGCCTGGACGGTGCCGATGATGTCGGAGCGGAAGACAAAGTTCGGCTCGACGCCCTGGGCGCGCAGCTCCGCCTCGACGCGCGGCAGCACACGGCAGGTCCAGTGCCCGATCAGCGGCAGGTCGGCGATCTCCTCCAGCCCGGCGGGCCCCGCCTGCGCGAGCGGCGAGTCCCCCGGGACGACGAGCACGTACGGGTCGTCCATCAGCTCGACCGACTCGAACGGGCCGGGGTGGAGCGGCAGGTCGGCAAAGCTGAGCTCGAGCTCGCCGCGCTCGACCAGCTCGAACAGGCCGGCGTCGGTCGGCGACTCCTGCGGCAGCACGCGGACGTCGGGCCAGTCGCGTGCGTAGCGCGGCAGCAGCCGCGGGACGATCCGCGCGCCCACACTCTGGTAGATGCCGAGGCGCAGCGAGCCGGCCGAGCCGTCGGCGAGCGCGCCGAGATCGGCCTCGGCCGCCTTCACGCGGGCCAGGATCGCGTGCGCGTGCGCGAGCAGCATCTCGCCGGCGTCGGTCAGCTCGACCGCGCCGGCTCCCCGGGAGCGGACAACGAGCTGCTGGCCGACGATCCGCTCGAGCGCTGCGATCTGTTCGCTGATCGCCGACTGCACGTAGCCGAGCCGGGTGGCGGCACGGCGAAACGAGCCTTCCTCGGCAACCGCCGCGAGCGCGGCCAGGTGGCGGATCTCGACGCCGGAAGAGTGATCGACGGCCACGGTCACCAGCAGCGTAGCCGATCGGTTTTCTAGATCAAGCGTCGCCGCGGATCACGGCCAGCACCTCGTCACGCTTGCGCTCCATCAGCGCCGGATCGAGCGCCTCGAGATTCAGGCGCAGCAGCGGCTCGGTGTTCGACGGCCGCACGTTGAAATGCCAGTCGTCGGCATCCACCGAGAGCCCGTCCAGGTGCGTGACCCGTCCCTCGGCGCCGAAGCGCTGCTCCAGCTCGCGCAGCGTCGCGTCGACGTCCTCGACCGGCGTGTTCAGCTCGCCGGTGATGAAGAAGCGCTCGCGGAAGGGCCGCAGGATCTCCGAGAGCTTCTGCCCGCGCTTCGAGAGCAGCTCGAGCATCAGCAGGAACGGCACGACCCCGGAGTCGGCCTGCGAGAAGTCGCGGAAGTAGTAGTGGCCCGAGACCTCGCCGCCGAAGGCCGCATGCTCCTCGCGCATCCGCTGCTTGATGAACGCGTGGCCGACGCGGTTGATCAGCGACACCCCGCCGGCGCGCTCGATCGTCTGCGGAACCGCCCAGCTCGCGCGGACGTCGTAGATGATCTTGGCGCCCGGCTCCTTGGCCAGCACCGACTCGGCGAACAGCGCCGTCGCGAAGTCGCCGGGGACGAACTCGCCCGAGTCGTCGACGAAGAAGCAGCGGTCGGCGTCCCCGTCGAAGGCGACCCCGAAGTCGGCGCTGCTCCTCGAGCGTCTTGGCGACGATGAACTCGCGATTCTCGGGCAGCAGCGGGTTCGGCGCGTGGTTCGGGAAACGTGCCGTCGGGCTCGAAGTAGAAACGCTCGACCTCGAGCTGGGGCAGGTGCTCGAGCACGGGCGGGAGCATCACGCCGGCCATCCCGTTCGCGGCGTCGATCACGACCTTGAGCGGCTTGATCGCCTCGACGTCGACGAACGAGAGCGCGCGCTCGACGTACTGCTCCCAGATGTCGTACGGCTGGACCTGTCCCGGGGACAGTCCCTCGGCCGCGGCCGGATCGGCCATGGCCCGGTCGCGGATCTCCAGCAGGCCGGACTCGCCGCCGACCGGGAGCGCGCCCTCGCGGACGATCTTCAGACCCGTGTACTCCTTCGGGTTATGCGAGGCCGTGACCGCGATCCCGCCGTCGAGCCCCAGCTCGCCGACCGCGAAATAGACCATCTCCGTCCCGACGAGGCCGAGCTCGAGCACGTCCGCGCCCGCCTCGGCCGCGCCGGCGATCGCCGCCTCGGCCATCGAGGGCGAGGAGACGCGCATGTCGTGCCCGACGGCGATCCGCTTCGGCCCGAACACCTCGACGAAGGCCCGCCCGATCGCACGCGCGCCCTCCTCGTCGAGCTCGGATCCGTAGATCCCGCGGACGTCGTATGCCTTGAAAACCTTGGGGTCGAGCACGCTCCGATGCTATGCCAACCGCGGAAGGAAGCGGGCCTCTGAATCGTTTCTACACTTGACGCATGGAACGCAAGCTTGCAACGGTCCTGTTCGTCGATCTCGTCGACTCGACGGCGCTCGTCACGGGTTCCGATCCCGAGGTCGTGCGGCGCCGTGTCCAGACGTACTTCGAACGCGTCTCGCACTGCGTGACCACGCACGGCGGGATCGTCGAGAAGTTCGCCGGCGACGCCGTAATGGCAGCCTTCGGGATCCCGCAGGCGCACGAGGACGACGCCGAGCGCGCGGTTCGCGCCGCGCTGGCCATCCTGGACGGCGTGCACGAGCTGGAGCTCGAGGCGCGGATCGGGATCGAGTCGGGCGAGGTCGTCGCGGACGACAGCGACTCGACCTTCGCGACCGGCGAGGCCGTCAACGTCGCCGCGCGGCTCCAGCAGGCCGCCGACCCGGGGCAGGTGCTGCTGGGCCCGGGGGCGCACCGGCTGACGCTCGGCCGTGTCGAGGTCGAGGATCTCGGGCCTGTCGAGCTGAAGGGGCTCGACCGCGAGATCTGGGCGTGGCGCGCGCTGAGTGGCAAGGCCGATGAGGTTCGCGAGATGCAGCAGGCCCCGCTCGTGGGCCGGGACTACGAGCTCGAGCTGTTGCAGAACACCTACGACCGCGCTCTCCGCGACCGCCGCGCCCACCTGTTCACGATCTACGGTGAGGCCGGGGTCGGCAAGAGCCGGCTCGCGCGCGAGTTCAGCCAGGCGATCGAGGGAGCGACCGTGCTCTCCGGCCGCAGCCTGCCCTACGGCGAGGGCGTGACCTACTGGCCGCTCGCCGAGATGGTCAAGTGCGCGGCCGGGATCGTCGACGACGACCCGCTCGACGTGGCGATCGAGAAGCTGCGCTCGTTCTGCGAGGACGAAGTTGTGGCCGACCTGCTCGGGCTCGCCTCGGGCGTGCTCGAGGCCGTGCAGGCCGAGCGCAGCCAGCAGGAGATCGCCTGGGCGGGTCGCGAGTGGGCCCAGCGCGTCGCGCAGGAACAGCCGCTCGTGCTCGTCTTCGAGGACATCCACTGGGCCGAGGAGCCGCTGCTCGAGCTGATCGAGCACCTCGTCACCTGGGTGCGCGAGGCGCCGCTGCTGGTGATCACGCTGGCGCGGCCCGAGCTGCTCGACATCCGTCCCGGCTGGGGCGGCGGCCGCGTACGCGCGACCTCGATCGAGCTCGAGCCACTCGGCCCGAGCGAGAGCGAGGAGCTGATCGACGCGCTCGGCGGCACGCTCGACCAGTCCGAGCGGCAGGCCGTGCTCGCGAAGACCGAGGGCAACCCGCTCTTCGTCGAGGAGACCGTGCGGATGCTGGCCGAGGAGGGCTCCGAGGGCATCGGCCGCATCCCGGACACGCTGCAGGCGCTGATCGCCGCGCGCATCGACCGGCTCGCGCCGGAGGCGAAAGCGCTGCTCCAGCGCGCGGCAGTGATCGGGCGGATCTTCTGGGAGGGCGCGCTCGAGCGGCTCTCGCCGGAGCTCGAGTCGCTCGAGGAAACGCTCGACGACCTGCGGCTGCGCGAGTTCGTCCTCGACGAGGAGCGCTCGTCGATCCGCGGCGAGAAGGCGTACAAGTTCAAGCACGTCCTGATCCGCGAGGTCGCGTACTCGGGTCTTTCCAAGTCGGCCCGCGCCGAGCATCACGCGCGCTTCGCCGAATGGCTGAAGGAGCGAGCGGGTGAGGAGCTGCTCGAGATTCGCGCCTTCCACCTCGACCGCGCGACCGCCCTGCTCACCGAGCTCGACGGCGCCGCTCCGGTCGAGCTACAGAAGGAGGCGGCAGAAGCGCTGGCGGAGGCGGGGCTGCGCGCGTTCGCCCGCGAGGCGAACCGCACCGCGCGGCAGCACTTCGTCCGCGCGGTGGAGCTCGAGCCGACGCTGCGCCGCCGGTATCTCGCCGCCCGCGCGGCAGACCGCCTCAGCGACCTGCCGGCCGTCTCGCGCGAGATGGAGGAGGTGCTGGCGGCCGCGATCGCCGAGGGCGACGGCTGGACGCAGGGCCGGGCGCTCATCACCCTCGCGGAGGCCGCGGTGATGCGCGAAGGCGACGTCCGCGCCGCCGAGGAGATGGTCGACAACGCACTGGCGGTGCTCGAGCCCGACGATCACAATGGCCGTTACCGGGCGCTGCGGGCGCACGCCACGATCGCGTGGATGCGCGGCGACCTCGCCAAAGAGGAGCAGGTGATGCTCGAGGCGCTCGAACTCGCGCGCGCGTCCGGGCACAAAGGCTTCGAGAGCGAGGCCGCCGACGAACTTGCGAGCGTCTACCTCGCTCGGCTCGAGCTTGACCGCGCAGAGCCGCTGATCGAGCAGGCGATTCTGCTAGCCGAGGAAAGCGGCAGCGCCGAGGCGCGTGGCAGGGCGCTTCGTTTCGCCGGCCAGCTGTACCTGTACCGGCGCGAGCTCGATGATGCCGAGGCCGCGCTCGAGGCGGCGCGCGAGCACCTCGCCGAGGCCGGTGCCGCGTGGATGCTCGGCCGCACGCTCAACTTCGCCGCCTGGACGGCGCGACACAAGGGCGAGCTCGACAAGGCGGAGCGGCTCTTCCGCGAGTCGATCAGGATCCTCGCGCCGCTCGAGGACCGCGCGACGCTCTGCGAGACCCAACGTTCTCTGGCCGAGCTGCTGCTGGTGCAAGGCCGGGTCGACGAGGCGGAGCGCTTCGCGCTGGCCGCGCGTGAGACCGTCGGGCCGCACGACGTCACCTCGCTCGCCACGACGACGATGTCGCTCGGCCTGGTGCGTGCCGCCCAAGGGCGCGACGAGGAGGCCGAGGAGCTACTCCGGCAGGCGTACGACACGCTCGCCGAGACCGAGCACCGGAAGCACCAATGCGAGCTCCTGCAGGCGCTCGTTCAGTTCCTGCGCGACCGCGGCCGCGACGAGGAGGCCGCCGAGCTGGACGCGCGCCGCGAGGGCGTCCTCGAAGAAGCCAGCACTGCCTGAATCGCCAGGCTCGACTCGAGGTCGGGCGATTCGGAGATCACATTCGCCGTCCGCCGGAACTTCCGCAGCGCCTGCTTGAGCGGGTCGGCGCGGAGCGTGCCCTCGCCGTAGGGCAGGTGCTTGGTCTCGTTCCGGTTCGCGTAGGCGATGTCGGAGAAGTGGATGTGGAACGACGCGTCGGGCTCGAGCACCTGGTCGGTGGCTTCGAGCGCAGCGGCGAAGGGCTCGACGTCGGTGAAGGCGCCGTCGCTCGTCGCGTGCATGTGGGCGAAGTCGAGCACTGGGCGGACCCAGCCGAGCCGTCGGGAGATCTCGAGCACGTCGTCGAGGCTGCCGATCTCGCGCACGCGGCCCATCACCTCGACGCCGAAGGGCACGGCACGGCCCTTCCCTTCGAGCCGTTCCCGTAGCTCGGCGAGCTGCTCGGTGATGGACTTGATCGCGGCCGCGCGAGTGCGGCCGAGCAGGAAGCCGGGGTGGAAGACGACCGGCTCGGCGCCGGCCGCCTTGGCGATCCCGGCGGAGTGGTCGAGCATCCCGACGGCCATCCGCTGCTTCTTGTCGCGCTCGACGTGGCCCATGAAGCCGGCGATCGGCGCATGCACCGAGAGGGCGATCCCAGCCTCGCGCGCGAGAGCCCCGAAGCGCTCGGCCCAGTCGTAGTCCATCCAGAAGCCGCCCTCGAAGTCGATCTCGCACGCGTCGAAGCCCCGCCTCTGCAGCATCGAGATCGCGGTCTTCGGACTTCGGCGCGACGGGACGCGCGCAGGGCCAAAACGCAGCTTTCCCACGCACGGATCGTATGCCGTCCGGTGCCCCAGCTACCTTCGCGCCATGGCCAAGCGTCCTTCCCGCATCGACCTGCTGGAGCTCGACATCGACCTCCGTCTGGCCGATCTCTGGCGCGAAGCCGCCGACATCGGGGAGTGGAACCTCGAGGTCGTCGCGGCCTTCATGCGTGCGGCCTACGGCAAGGGTTACTGCGACGCGCTCACCGAGGACAATCCGGGCAGTCTTTGCGAAGAGCACGGTTACCGGATCCCGACGCGCAAGACCGAGCCCGCGCGCGAGCTTTAACAAGCGCCCGTACAATTCCAGCGTGGCCCGGAACCCGCGTTCCGTCCGTCTGGTGCTCGCGCTGTCGGTCGCGGCGGTGCTCGCGGTCTTCCTGCTGTACGTCTCGATTGCCGGCGGCCGTACGGCGCAGGTCTCACCGGGTGAGCTGCGTGGACACAAGGGCCTGGTCTCGCTCGTCGGCCGCGTCGTCGGTCCGGTGCAGGGCGCCGGCTACGCGCAGAACGGACTGCGCTTCCGCGTCGCCGACATCAACGGCCACACGAGCGTTCCGGTCGTCTACCGCGGCAGCGTGCCGGATCAGTTCAAGCTCGGCCGCCACGTCGTCGTCGACGGCCGCTTCGCGCACGACGCGTTCGTCGCCAAGCCGAACACGCTCGTGACGAAATGCCCGTCCAAGTACGCGCCCGCGAAGAGCTGATGTGGCTCGCGCTCGGCGCGCTCCTCGCCGTCGCGTGCGTGGTGCTCGTGGCCGCGCCGTTCCTCCGCGACCCGCGGGGAGCCGACGACAGCCTGGGCCAGCCTGCCGAGGACGAGCAGGAGCGGATTGCCCTGGCCGAGGAGCGTGACCGCGCGCTGGGAGCGTTGAAGGAGCTCGAGTTCGACCACCGCACTGGGAAGGTCTCCGACGACGACTATCGCGCCCAGGTCGGGCCGCTGCGCCGGCGCGCCGCAGAGGCCTTGCGGGCACTCGATCCCGAGCGCAAGCGGGAGCAGGTGCATGCCCGCCGCTAGCTGCGAGAACTGCGGCTCGGCGCTGCCGAAGGGAAGCCGCTTCTGCCCCGAGTGCGGCGCGCGCGTCGGTGCCGGCGCCGGCGAAACGACGGTCGAGGAGCTTCCGCCGGACGAGACGGGCCAGGTGCCGGTCGAGTACGAGACCGCCAGGCCGCGCTACTTCGGCGTCTTCCGGCCGGCGAAGGCGCTCGCGCCGGTCTTCCGCGCCCTCCGCGAAACCACCGGCTACGCCGTCGAGTCCGTCGCCGTCAATTCGACTGCGCGCGTGGAGCTCTACCGCCTGCGCCGCGAGCTGACCGCACTGCTGGCGCAAAGGGCCGAATCCGCCCGCTTGCTGGGAGAAGCGGTGTACGCTGACGACGAGGAAGGGACGAAAACGGCCCGCGAGCAGCTGGCAGAGCTCGACGGGCTCGTCAGCGCGAAGGAGGAAGAGATGGAGCGAACAGCCGCAGACGCCATGGAGCGGATTCAGCGCGCGCAGCTCCAGGTTCAGCCGACCCAGATCGAGCCGCCGGCACCCCCGCCCGAGCCGTTCCCGGAGCCGAGCCCGCCGCCGCAGCCGGTCCCCGTCCCGGAGCCGACGCCCGAGCCATCCGAGCCACCGGGCCCAGCGCAAGTCCCCGAGCCCACGCCAGCTCCGAGCCCGCCGCCGAGCCCCCAGTAACGCCCTCACGGGCAGGGACGCCCGTCGCACCGACGAAGTCACGCGCGATGCGCTTTCGGCGACTGCTGCCGCTGCTCGTAGTCCTCGTGGCCGTCTCGGCGAGCCCTGCGAGCGGCGACGTCGCGAGCCGCAAGCAGGCGATCGACGCGCGCCTCCAGCGGGTGCAGGCGAAGCTCGCGTGGGCGCAGCAGCGCGAGCGGACGCTCGCCGGCCAGATCGCCACGGTCAACTCCGAGATCCGCACCCTCGCCTCGCAGGTCGGCCTCGTCTCGACGCGGCTCGCCCCGCTCGAGCGCGACCTCCAGCTGCACCAGGAGAAGCTCGACAAGCTGACCGAGCTCTTCAACCTGCAGACGAGCAGGTTCAACCTCTACCGCGGCGAGTACGAGACGATGGTCGACCGGCTCGGCAACCGACTCGTGGACCTCTACGAGAATGGGGAACCGAGCTCGCTCGAGGTGGTGTTCGGCTCCAAGAGCGTGACCGACCTGATCGACGCCGCGCAGGTGCTCGATTCGCTCAACGCGCAGGACCGTTCGATCGCCGGGCAGGTCGGAAACGCGAAGGAACGGGTGCACGAGCAGCGCGAGGTCACAAAGCGCTTCCGCTCCCTCGCCGCCGCCGAAGTGCGGACGATCGGGGTTCGCACCAACCAGGTGCGCGCGCTGCGCGACCAGTTGCTGGCCAGCGAAGACCGGCTGGCGGCTGCTCGCGTTACCAAGCGCGAGGCGCTGCGCAACGTCAAGGAATCGAAGGCCGAGTACCTGCACGAGGTCGCCGGGCTGCAGGCTGCTAGCGCCGCGCTCGGCTCGCAGATCCGCTCGGCCCAGTCGTCCTACTCGTACTCGCCCGGCGACACGACGCCATCGGCGGCCGGATTCATCTGGCCGGTCAACGGGCCGGTGACGAGCCCCTTCGGCTGGCGCTGGGGCCGGATGCACGAGGGCATCGACATCGGCGTCGGGTACGGCACGCCGATCCACGCCGCCGCCTCCGGCCGCGTCATCTACGCCGGCTGGATGTCGGGGTACGGAAACCTGGTCGCGATCGACCACGGCCGCGGGATCTCGACCGCCTACGGCCACCAGTCGCAGATCGCCGTCTCCGTCGGCCAGATCGTCTCGCAGGGCCAGACGATCGGCTACGTCGGCTGCACGGGCCATTGCTTCGGCCCGCACCTGCACTTCGAGGTGCGGATCAACGGCAACCCGGTCGATCCGCTCGGCTACCTCTAGGGGTGTAAAACCCCGCTACGCGGGAACTTCGGGCGAAACACGTAGGAGGGGTTCCCGAATGCTCACACTGTTGCTCGTACTGCTGCTGGCGCTGCTCCTGTTCGGTGCCGGCTTCGCGCTCAAGTTCCTGTGGATCCTGGCAGTGATCGTGCTCGTGCTCTGGCTGATCGGCTTTCTCGCCCGCGGCCCAGAAGCACGCTGGTATCGCTGGTAGCGCGCTTAGAGCAGGCCGAAGGTCTGGCCGAGCAGGAACAGGTTCAACCCTGAGATCAACGCAGCGACGACGGCCGCGATGGCCGTCGTCGTCTTTGCGTTCACGAGCGTGCCCATCAGGTGCCGGCGGCTCGTGAACCACACGAGCGGGATCAGCGCGAAAGGGATCCCGAACGACAGCACGACCTGGCTGAGCACGAGCACGCGCGACGGGTTGAGCCCGATCGCCGCCACGACCAACGCGGGCAGCATCGTCACCAACCGGCGCACGAAGATCGGGATCTTCCGGTCGATGAACCCCTGCATCACCACCTGGCCCGAGAGCGTGCCCACGGTCGAGCTCGAGAGCCCCGAGGCCAGCAGCGCCAGCGCGAAGAGCGTGCTTGAGGCGCTGCCCAGGAGCGGCTCGAGCGTCTTGTGCGCGGTCTCGAGCGAGGCGACGTCGAAAATCCCGTGACCGTAGAAGACGGTCGCGGCCACTACCAGCATGGCCATGTTGATCAGGCCGGCGATCGACATCGCGATCACCACGTCGATCTTCGTGTAGTGGTAGAGGCGCTTCGCCTCCGAGTCGTTGCGCGGGACGACGCGGTTCTGGGTCAGCGCCGAGTGGAGGTAGATCACGTGCGGCATCACCGTCGCGCCCAGGATCCCAACTGCCAGCAGCACCGACTCGCTGCCCGCGAACTCCGGCTTGACCGAGTGCAGCGCGACCGTGCCGAGCGGCGGGTGGGCGAAGTAGAGCTCGGCCAGGTAGCAGATGCCGATCGCGGCGACGAAGCCGGCGATCACGGCTTCGAAGACCCGCAGGCCGAAGCGCTGCAGGCCGAGGATCACGAAGGTGACGACGCCGGTAATCAGCGCCGCAGGAAAGAGCGCGATCCCGAAGAGCAGGTGCAGCCCGAGGGCCGCGCCGAGGAACTCGGCCAGGTCGGTGGCCATCGCGATCAGCTCGGCCTGGATCCAAAGTCCGCGCGAGGTGCGGCGCGAGTAGTTCTCGCGGCAGACCTCGGGCAGGTTCCGGCCGGTGGCGATCCCGAGCTTCGCGGAGAGCGTCTGGATCAGCATTGCCATCAGGTTCGAGGCGAGGATCACCCAGCAGAGCGTGTAGCCGAACTTTGCGCCGCCGGCGATGTTGGTGGCGAAGTTGCCAGGGTCGATGTAGGCGACGCAGGCGACGAACGCGGGCCCGAGGAACGGCAGGATCCGGAGCTTCCTGCCGGGGCTCTCCAGCGCCCGCTGTGCGGCACCGACCGAGCCGGTGGCGACCGCAGCTGACCGTGTCGCCATCACGGTCGCAGTGTAGCGAAAAGTTTAGGCGTGCCTAAACTTTTGCGAGGCGCAGATCGGGCAGGTTCCGCCAGCGGCCGTCGACGTCGAAGCCGTAGCCGACGAAGAACTCGTCCGGGACGGTGAAGCCGACGTAGTCGACCGGCAGGTCGTCGACCAGGCGCCGGTACGGGCGGTCGAGCAGCGCGGCCACGCGCAGGCTCGTCGGCTGGCGTAGGTCGAACAGCTTGCGCAGGTAGTTGAGCGTCAGGCCGGTGTCGACGACGTCCTCGACGAGCAGCACGTCGTGCCCGGTGACGGGGATCGCCGTGTCCTTCAGGAGCCGCACGCGCGAGTGGCCGCCGGTGTCGGCGCCGTTGTAGCCGGCGAGCTCGACAAAGTCGATCGCGTGCGGGATCGAGATTGCGCGCGAGAGGTCGGTCAGGAAGACGAAGCTCGCCTTCAGCAGCGAGACGAGCAGCAGGTCGCGGCCGGCGTACTCGCGGGCGATCTCCGCGCCGAGCTCGTCGACGCGAGCTCCCAGCTCGTCCGCTGTGAGAAAGACCTCGCCGACTCGGGAGTCTAAGGCGTCGCTTGCGATGCCGACCTCAGGGCGCGCGAGCTTTGCTCGGGCGCCCGTCTGAAATGACCGGTCGATGCGTTTGTCTGCATCTGCAACGCAGTCAGTCCTATGACGCCAGATCGAGCCGGTAGCGCTGGGCCAGCCGCTCGATGTCCCGCTTGTAGAAGAGCTTCACGTTCACGTCCGGGTAGCGCTCTCGCAGCCGGCGCAGCTTGCGGTTCTTGCGCGTCACGAGCCGCTGCTTCATCACCGTGATCTCGAGGTAGAGGTTCTGCTCGGGCAGGAAGAAGTCGGGTGTGAAGGCCAGCGTGGTGCGGCCGTCGGCGTCCTCCTCGAGGACGAACGTGTGCGGCTCGTACTCCCACGGCACGCCGTAGAAGTCCAGGACCTTGGCGCATTCGCGCTCGGCCTCGTTTGCGAACCTCGGCGGCTCCTTCACGGAATCCGCCTGGAAATCGCCGATTTCTCCCACCCGTCGATCAGGGTAGCAGTGGGTCCGGACGCGGCCGTTCGCGGGGGCGTGATACAAGCCCCGTCGCTCAGGTGCCCAAGCTCCGGCTCACACCTCAGAAGCGCGAGTTCTTCGAGCTCTACGCGCAGGCCTCGGCGAACGCCGTCGAGATCGCGCGGCTGCTCGTCGACTTGCTCGAGACCTTTCCGCAGGACGGCGACACCCTGATCGCCCGGATCAAGGAGCGCGAACACGACGGCGACCGGCTCACGCACGAGGTCGTGTTGCTGCTCAACTCGACCTTCGTCACCCCGTTCGACCGGGACGACATGTACCGCTTGGCCGGCGCGATCGACGATGTCTGCGACCACGTGGACGAGGCCGCCGACAACCTTGGCTCCTGGGGTGTCGAGCGAGTCCCGGAGAAGGCGCGGGGGCAGGCGGGCGTCATCCTCGAGGCGGCGAAGCAGCTCGACGAGGCGGTGCGCAAGCTCGACGGGTTCAAGGACTCCAGCGACCAGCTGGCTGCACTGCGCGAGCTCGAGGACAAGGGCGACCAGCTCGAGCGCGACGCGGTCGCCGAGCTGTTCGCGACGACCGACGACGCCAAGACGATCATCCGCTGGAAGGACATCCACGAGCGGTTGGAGGAGGCCGTCGACGCGCTCGAGAACGCCGCCGACGTGCTCGAGGCGATCGTGGTCAAGAACCGCTAGGCGGCAATGAACGACGTCTTGCTCGTCGTGGTCGTGCTCGTCGCGCTCGGCTTCGACTTCACGAACGGCTTCCACGACACGGCCAACGCGGTGGCGACCTCGGTCTCGACGCGCGCGCTCTCGCCGCGCTTGGCGGTGCTGATCGCCGCCGTCGCGAACCTGGCCGGAGCGTTCGTCACCACCGCGGTCGCCAAGACGGTCGGCAAGGGAATCATCGACACCGGCCTCGCCAACGAGAAGACTGTGCTGGCTGCGCTGATCGGAGCGATCGTCTGGAACCTGATCACCTGGCGGGCCGGGCTGCCCTCGAGCTCCTCGCACGCGCTGATCGGCGGGCTCGTCGGCGCGGCGATCGCCCAGTCGGGCCTGGAAGGCGTGCAGTGGCACGGGCTCGTGCACAGCGTGGCGATTCCGGCGATCGCCGCGCCCGCGATCGCCTTCGCTGGGGCCTTCCTCTTGCTGCTGGCGATCTACTGGCTGCTCGTCTGGATGAACCCCGGGATGGCGAACCGGACGTTCCGCCTCGGCCAGCTCGCCTCGGGCACCTGGGTCGCGTTCACGCACGGCGCGAATGACGCGCAGAAGACGATGGGCGTGATCGCGCTAGCGCTCTTCGAGGGCGGGCACCTGTCGCACTTCTACATCCCCACCTGGGTGATCGTCACCGCCGGGCTGGCGATCGCCGCCGGAACGTACGTCGGCGGCTGGCGGATCATGAAGACGCTCGGCCAGCGCGTCGTCAACATGGAGCCCGCCAGCGGCTTTGCGGCCCAGATCACCGCGGGGATCACGATCTACAGCGCCACCAAGCTCGGCTATCCGCTCTCGACCACGCACGTGATCTCAGGCTCGGTGCTCGGCTCGGGCGCCACGAAGCGGCTCTCGGCGGTGCGCTGGGGCGTCGCGGGGAACATCGTCACCGCGTGGCTGCTGACGATTCCGGCGGCCGGGCTCGTCGCGGCGGCCCTGTACTGGCCGATCCAGGGGATCTTTTAGCGGCGGCTCTACACTTCGGCCATGCCGCAGGGCCACAACGGCGCCTTCACGATCGCGCAGCTCTCCGACATCCACTGCGGAGGGCCCGACTTCGTGCCGAACCTGATGGAGCGCGCGGTCAACGAGATCAACGACATCGACCCGGACATCGTCATCTGCTCGGGCGACCTGACCACCTTCGGCTTCAAGCACGAGTACGCGATGGCCAAGGGTTACCTCGACCAGCTCAAGTGCGACTCGTTCGTCGTGATCCCGGGGAACCACGACTCGCGCAACGTCGGCTACGTCCACTTCGAGGACATGTTCGGCGAGCGCAACTCGGTGCTCAGGTGCGGGGGCGTGACCGTGGTCGCCGTCGACTCGACCGAGCCCGACCTCGACCACGGGCAGATCGGCCGCGGCCGCTACCGCTGGATCGAGGAGCAGTTCGCGGACGAGTCCGACCTGAAGATCTTCGTCCTGCACCACCACCTGCTGCCCGTGCCGGGCACGGGCCGCGAGCGGAATGTCGTCTACGACGCGGGCGACTGCATCGAGTGCCTACAGCGCGCGGGCGTCGATCTCGTGCTCTCCGGCCACAAGCACGTGCCGTACGCGTGGCGGCTGGAGAACCTGTTCGTCGTCAACGCCGGCACGGTCTCCTCGATGCGTCTCCGTGGCAAGACGCGCCCCTGTTACAACGTGATCGAGGTGAACGAGCGCCACGTCGACGTCTGGCGCAAGTACCCGTTCCACGGGCAGGAGCGGATCATCCAGTTCTCGACCGAGACCCGCGCGTTCGAGAAGTACACGACGCGGATCGAGGACGAGGTCACCGCGAGGACCTGATGCGCGCATTGGCCATCTGCGACGGCGAGCACTACGCGCCCGTGGTGCGCGACGCGCTGGCGGCGCTGCCGTACGAGGTGGTCGCGCTCTGGCTGGCCGGCGGCAGCGAGAAGCTGCGCGGCGGCGAGGACTACGGCGTCCCGGTGGTGGACTCGCTCGAGGGCGCGATCGCCGAGCTCGAGCCGGAGGTCGTGATCGACCTGTCAGACGAGCCGGTGCTCGGCCCGCGCGAGCGCTTCCGGGTCGCCAGCCGCGTGCTCGCGCTCGGGCTGCCGTACGTCGGTCCCGACTTTCGCTTCGACCCGCCGCCGCTCGCGCCCTTCCCGCGGCCGTCGCTGTCGATCGTCGGCACCGGCAAGCGCGTCGGCAAGACCGCCGTCACCGGCCACGTGGCTCGGCTGCTCGCGCTCGACCGCGACGTCGTCGTCGTGGCGATGGGCCGCGGCGGGCCGCCCGAGCCGGAGCTGGCCGAGGTACAGCCGACGCTCGAGCTCCTGCTCGAGCTCTCGCGCGAAGGACGGCACGCGGCTTCGGACTACCTCGAGACGGCCGCGCTCGCCGGCGTGGTCACGATCGGCTGCCGCCGCTGCGGCGGCGGGCTCGCGGGCGCGCCGGGGGAGACCAACGTGCCGGCCGGCGCTGCGCTGGCCGCCGAGCGGAGCCCGGAGCTGGTGATCTTCGACGGCAGCGGCGCGGCGATCCCGCCGGTCGAGACAGACGCCCGCGTGCTCGTCACCAGCACGAGGCAGCCGCCCGAGGTCGTGACCGGCTACCTGAACGCCTTCCGGATCCTCGTCTCCGACCTCGTGGTCGTCACCGGCGGGCTCGACGAGGAGCTGGTCGAGGCGATCCACCGGGTCAAGGAGCTGCCGGTCGTCTCGGTCGAGCTACGGCCCCGGCCGGTGACGCCGGTGCTCGGCAGGCGCATCGCGTACTTCACGACGGCGCCGGCCGAAGCGCACGCGGCGATCGAGCGGCACCTGCGCGACGAGCTCGGCGCCGAGGTCGTGCTCGTCTCCGGCAATCTCGCCCGCCGCGAGGCTCTCCGCGAGGACCTCGCGCGCGCGAGCGAGGCCGAGGTCTACCTGGTCGAGATCAAGGCGGCCGCGATCGACGTCGTCGCCGAGGCGGCGCTCGAGCGCGGGGTGGAGGTCGTGTTCGCCGACAACGAGCTCGTTCCCGTCGGCGTGCTCGACCTCGACAGCGAATTGGTCCGGCTCGCCGACCAGGCGATCGCGCGCGAGGCGGTAGCCCGGTGACGGACCGGCGCCATCGGCGGCCGCTGCCGCTCGGCGGCGAGGACGGCCTGCCCTTCTCGAAGGGCCTGCTGGCGCGGTCGCTGGCGGCGACCGGCATCTCCACCGATCGCGCCTACGAGCTCGCGCTGGCGGCCGAGGCCGACATCGCGCAGGGCGGCCTCGAGTCGATCTCGTTCGAGCGGCTGGGCGAGCTGGCGCGGGAAAAGCTGGGCGAGGAGGACGGCGCGACGACGATGCGCCGGCTGCACCGCTTCCAGGATCTCTACGACCTCGACCTGCCCGTGATCCTGCTCGTCGGCGGCGCGACCGGCACCGGCAAGTCGACCGTGGCCACGGACGTCGCCTACCGGCTCGGGATCACGCGCGTCACCTCGACCGACTTCGTCCGCCAGACGATGCGAGCCTTCTTCTCGCGTGAGTTCATGCCCGCGATCCACTACTCGAGCTTCGAGGCCGGGCGCGCGATCGCCGACGCGGACGCGGAGGGCAGCGAGGCGGTGCTGGACGGCTTCCTCGAGCAGACCCGCGACGTGCTGGTCGGCGTTCAGGCCGCGATCGAACGCGCGCTCGAAGAGGGCTGGTCGATGGTGCTCGAGGGCGTCCACCTCGTTCCGGGGATGCTGCCGCGCGAGATCCGCGGCGCGCTCGTCGTCCAGTGCGTGCTCGCGATCAACGACGCCGAGGCGCACGCGAGCCACTTCTGGATCCGCGACTCCGACTCCGAGGGCGTGCGGCCGTACGAGAAGTACCTCGACGCCTTCGACGACATTCGGCTGGTGCAGGCGTACATCCAGGGACGCGCGAGAAAGAACGAGGTACCCGTGATCGAGAACGGCAACATCGAGGAGGCGATCGGCGAGGTGATGGAGCTCGTGCTGAGCGCCGCGGAGCCGCTCGAGGTGCAATCGTGACGCAGACGCAGCCGGAGACCCGGGGCGACCCGCTCGGACAGGAGGCGCGCTTCTGCCTCTGCGAGAACTACGCCCGCGTCACGGAGCGCGCTGCTCTGGCAGGGGCGCGCTGGCTCGGCCGGGCCGAGCAGGAGACGGCCGAGGAGGACGCCTCGACGGCGATGCGGCTCGCGCTCGACCAGCTCCCGATCGACGGCAAGGTCGTGATCGGCACGGGCGCCGACGACGGCCAGCTGGCCGCGGACACGCGCGTCGGCGCCGGCGGGCTCGAGGTCGACCTTGCCCTCGACCCACTCGAGGGCCGCGGCGTGGTCGCACGCGGCGGCTACGGCGCGATGTCGATGGTGGCCGTCGGCGACCCGGGATCGTTCCAGCGGCTGCCGGACATGTACATGCGCAAGATGGCCGTCGGCCCGAAGGCGCGCGGCTCGATCGACCTGAAAAAGCCCGTCGGCGACAACATCCGCGCGATCGCCGACTCCTTCGGCCGGATGGTCAACGACGTCACCACGATCGTGCTCGACCGGCCGCGGCACCACGACCTGATCGAGGAGATCCGGGCCGCGGGCGCGCGGATCAAGCTGATCCAGGACGGCGACGTGACCGCGTCGATCTCGGCCGCCATCCGCGGCACCAACGACCACCTCTCGATCGGCATCGGCGGCACGCGGCAGGCCGTCCTCACCGCTGCGGCGCTTCGCTGTCTCGGCGGGGAGCTGCAGGCACAGCTGTGGCCGACCTCCCGCAGCGAGGTCGAGGCGGCGACAGCGGCCGGCGTGGACGATCTCGAGCGGCTGTTCACGATCGACGACCTGGCGCCCGGCGAGGTGATCGTCGTCGCGACGGGCGTCTCGAACGGCGACCTGCTGCGCGGCGTGCGCTTCCTCGCCGACAGCGCCCGGACGCACTCGCTTGTGATGTGCACGCGCTGCAACTGGGTCCGCTTCGTGGACGGCATCCACTTCTTCGCCCGCGAGCGGCGCGAGGAAGTCCGGCTGCTCGGGTACTGATCGGTAGGCTGGGCGGCATGACGCGCGACGACGTGATCGAGGCACTCCGCTCCGTCGAGGATCCCGAGCTCGGGATGGACATCGTCGAGCTCGGCCTGCTCTACGACGCCGAGGTGAGCGGCCCGCGGGTGAAGGTGCTCTACAGCCTGACCTCGATGGGCTGCCCCGCCGGCCCGCTGATCCAGCAGAACATCGAAGAGGTCGTGCGGTCGCTGCCCGAGGTGGAAGAGGTCGAGACTGAGCTCACCTGGGACCCGCCGTGGACGCCCGACAAGATGTCCGACGACGCGAAGTTCATCCTCGGCTTCGGCTGATCCGCCCAGGCCGGGGGAGGAGTGGCCCAACCACTGGAGAGGGGCCGCTCGTCCCAAATGAGTCGGGGGCACTGCGGCGAGCTCGCCGGCTGGCGTGCGCGCGGACACCGGCGCCAGCCGATCCAGCTCGTCGCCCGCCCGCGCGTAAGCGCCGAGGAGGAACGACCCTGACGTCGCCTCGGCGAGACTCGACCTTCGGCTAGTCGCATTCGAAAATCAGGGTGTTACCTTCGGCCTCTGCGACTGCGGCGAATGCGGAGGGGGCCGCCACCCTGACGTCAACCTGGAGTGCCCGGATCACCCGCCTGCGGCGGGCCTCGAGTAGGAAGCGTGTCCTACCCCTGTTAGCGATTGGGCTCGCAGGCTTCGGGCTAGCGTACTTGCCGACGACGGGTTCGAGCGCGCCCCCGCCGCCCACGACGGTCCCCAAGCCGGACCCGTATCCGACGACTGCCCGAAGCGCGCCGCCGCCACCACCGGCGACGACATACGAGCCAGCGCCGCCACCACCCCCGACGACCGCATCCACCCCAGGGCTCGCTCCCCGGACTCCTCCGATGCGGGCCAGGCCCAAGCCGAAGCCCAAGCCTGTGCAGCGTACGCGCACCCAGGCACCGCGGGCTCGGGCCTTCGTGACCTGGCACGTGCGTCGGGCCGCCGCCGGGCGCCCGCCGCCCGCGCCGGACAGCGCGGAGCTCGTCGCGGCAGTTGCGCCCGCGCCTCCCGCTGCGACGACGAGCGAGTTGCGACTTCCCGCTGCCGTCCTCGTCCTGCTCGCGGCGGCGCTCGTGTTCCTGCTGATCACCGTCGCCGTCGTGGTCGTCCCGGCACGCGCTCTCCCGCCTCGGGTCGCCGCGGCGGTCGACGGGAGGCGTGAACGTCTCATGTTCATCGCGCTGTGCGCGCTCTCGTTTGGCTTCGCGCTCGTCCTCCTCGTCGCCCTCGCCTCGTCATGAGGAATGTCACGCGCCTAGTCCTCGCCGGTCTTGCCGCCCTTGCGCTCGCCCTGCTTGCGGGAGCGGCCGGCGCGGCGTCGGACAACCGCTACGGCGCGACGATCGCGCCGCCCGCGGTCGTCCCGAATGCGAGCGCGACGTACACGATCGCGGTGACCAACCGGAGCGCGTCGAGCGCGGCGGCGAACAACGGCCACGTCGTCGTCCCGGCCGGGTTCACGGTCGACGCCGGGACTCTGACCGCGACAACCAGTGGTTCGGGTAGCTGCTCGACGGCCGACTGGACAGTCACGCTCGACGGCTCGCCCATCGCGATCCACGCGGTCGCGCCGCCGGGGCCGGCGAGCGAGCTGTGCCCCGGCGCGACGCTGCGGATCAGGTTCGCTGCCAAGGCACCGACTGCCGAGCAGACGTACACGTGGACGACGACGCTCGCGCGGGACGCAACTGCATTCGAGCTGCAGGGGGCACAGCCGAAGGTCGCGGTAGACGGGACGCCGCCGCCGACACCGACCATCTCCCAGTTCCCGCCGAACCCCTCAAACAGCTCGAGCGCCGCGTTCACGTTCGTCGACGGCGACGTAACCGCGACACTCAGCTGCCGGTTGGACGCCGCCGGGTTCACGGCGTGCAAGAGCCCGACGAGCTACGCGGCGCTCCGTGAAGGCGGCCACACGTTCGCCGTGAAAGCCATCGACGCGGCGGGCAACGAGAGCGCCACAGCCGCGTTCAACTGGACGATCGACCTTACGCCGCCACCAGCGCCTACCCTCACGTCAAAGCCACCGAACGTCACCGCCTCGACCTCCGCCAGCTTCGCGTTCACGGACGACGATGCGACCGCGAACTACTTCTGCAGGCTGGACAGCGCAGCGTTCGCGGCTTGCGTCAGCCCGAAGGCCTACACGGGGCTCTCGGCTGGGCAGCACGTCTTCGAAGTCAAGGCTCGCGACCCGGCCGGCAACGAGGGTGCGATGACCTCGTACACCTGGATGATCGACCTCATCAATCCCGTCGTGACGATCGACCTCGCCACGGAGCCACAAGACCCGACGAACATCACTTCTGCGAGGTTCACGTTCAGCTCGAGCAAGTCGGGAAGCACATTCACCTGCGCGTTCGACGGCGCGGCGTTCGCCCCGTGCACGAGCCCAGTGAGCTACTCCGGTCTCGCGGACGCCAGGCATTCATTCGCCGTCAGGGCGACCGATTCCCTCGGCACGACCGGGCCTGCGACGGTGTGGGCGTGGACGGTCGACACGGTTCCGCCTGCGGCGCCGACCGTCGACTCGGCACCTTCGAGCCCGACGAACTTGTCGACTGCAACCTTGACCTTCAGCGACGGCGAGGCCGGGCTCCATCACTCGTGCCGGATCGACGGCAGCGGGTTCGTCGCATGCAGCAGCCCGACGAGCTACAACGAACTCGCCGACGGGTCGCACGTCTTCGCCGTTCGGGCGACGGATGCGGCAGGCAACCCGGGGCCGGAGACCTCAAGAGGCTGGGTTGTCGACACGCAACTGCCATACACGACGATCACGAGCGGTCCAACGGCCGTGAGCAGCAGCCGCACTGCGTCGTTCGCCTTTGCAAGCAGCGAGGCGTCGAGCTTCTCGTGCAGCCTCGACGGCGCGAGCTTCTCCTCATGCTCGTCCCCAAAGAGTTACGGAGGGCTGGCATTCGGCGAGCACACCTTTCGCGTCCGGGCGACCGATCTCGCCGGGAATATCGACGCCGTGCCGCCTGTGTACTCCTGGAGAGTCCTTTCCCCGGACACCCGCCCGCCGGGAAGGGTCAAGCGGCTCCACATGAGCGTGCGCTACGGCTACCTGCGCCTGCGCTGGCTACCGCCTTCCGATGCCGACTTCGACCATGTTCGTGTCCAGCGCGCGCGAAGCGCGAAAGATGAGGTGCAGACAACCGTTTATGCGGGAGCGGAGCGGAGGTACGTCGACCGGCGTTTCGACAACGGCGAGTACGTCATCTACCGCGTGAGGAGCTATGACCGGGCCGGCAATGCGTCGGCATTCGCGACCACCGCGGTGTCGGCTGGAGCGCTCCTTCGTTCGCCGCGAGACGGCGGCGTCGTGCGCACGTCGACCACGGCGCTGGTCTGGACGGCCGTTCCGAGGGCCGCCTACTACAACGTCCAGCTCTACCGCGGAGCGCAGAAGGTGCTCAGCGCTTGGCCGGTCAAGCCGAGGCGTGCGCTCGCGCGCCGCTGGTTCTACGAGGCCCGCCAGCTTCGGTTGAGCAGGGGCTCCTACCGCTGGTACGTCTGGCCCGGCTTCGGCGTCCGCAGCCGGGCCGTGTACGGTCACCTCCTCGGCACGGCCACCTTCGCGGTTCGCTAAGGCTCCGACGCCGTCTCCCTTGACAACGGCCCGAACGGCGGTCTTAGATCGGCCACCCGGCTCTGCGAAAGCAGGAGGACCCATGTCTGAGACGGCTGCCCCGAACATCCCGGATGTTCCGATCGCGGGAGACGAGGACGCGAGGCTCGAGAACCTCGGCTACCGCCCACAGCTCAACCGCGTTCTGGGGTTCTTCGAGAACTTCGCCGTCGGGTTCACGTACCTGTCGCCGATGGTCGGCATCTACTCGCTGTTCATCCTCGGCGTCGCGCTCGCAGGCCCCGCGTACATCTGGCTGACGTTCATCCCGCTGATCGGGATGTTCTTCGTCGCCCTCGTCTTCGGGGAGTTCGCGAGCCACTACCCGGTCGCAGGAGCGCTCTACCAGTACTCCAAGTTCTCGGTCGGGCCGGCCTACGGCTGGTTCGTGGGCTGGTTCTACGGGATCGCGCTGCTGGTCACCGTGGCCGCGGTCGACACCGGGTCGGTCGGGTACATCGCGGCGCTGTCGCACAACTGGTTCGGGACGAACTGGGATCCGACGAACCACACGACCGTCCTGCTGATCACGCTCGTCCTCCTGGCGATCCAGACCACGCTCAACATCACCGGCGCCAAGGTCATGGGCCGCATTGCGCAGTTCGGGGTCGGGGTGGAGATCCTCGGGACGCTCGGCATCGCGATCATCCTCGCGATCCACGGCTTCCACCACGGCCTCGGCTTCCTGTTCTCGACGCAGGGGGCCACGCACGCCTCGACGAACGTCTACGGCGTCGGCTTCGGCGGCAGCTGGCTGTCCGCAGCGCTGATCGCGGTGCTCGCGCCGGTCTACATCTTCTACGGCTTCGAGTCGTGCGGCGACATCGCCGAGGAGACGAAGGACCCGGGAACGAAGATCCCGAAGGCGATGCGCTGGGCGCTGATCTGGGGAGGCGTCGGGTCGCTGATCCTGACCGGCGCTCTGCTGCTCGCGATGCCGGAGCACGACCCGATCAAGACCACCTTCGCAGGCGGCGGCGTCCCGGCGATCCTCGCCCAGCTCTCGAGCGGGATGCAGGACTTCCTGCTCCTGCTGATCATCTTCGCGTTCTTCTCCTGCGGGAGCGCGGTCCAGGGCGCAGGCAGCCGGCTTGCGTTCTCCTTCGGACGCGATGGTGCCCTTCCGGGGTCCGGGTGGCTCTCGAAGGTGCACTCGAGGTTCCTGACGCCGGTCAATGCGCTGATCACCGGTGCGCTCGTCTCGGTGCTGTTCGTGCTCCTCGTCTACTACCAGCCCAAACACAACGTGGACCTAGGCTTCATCACCTATCCGGCGAACACGACGGCGCTCTACTCGCTCGTCTCGTTCGGCGTCAGCGGCATCTACCTCTCGTTCCTGCTGGCCGTGATCGCGTCGATCATCGCGCGGACGCGCGGCTGGGTGCCGGAGGGTGCGTTCAAGCTCGGCAAGTGGGGCTGGACGGTGACGATCATCGCCGCCGCCTACCTCGGGCTGATGCTGGTGAACGTGGTCGTGCCGAGCGGGCTCTCGAGCGGTCGTGCGCTTTTCAACCTCGACTGGATCACGCTGTTCGTGATGGTGATCATCGCGGTCGTCGGCGCGCTGTACTTCGTGATCGCGCGGCCGGATCGCAAGGTCGGGCAGCACGTGCACGACACACTCGAGCCGACGGGCGCCGAGCGGGGCGGCTGAGCAGCGCATGCTGCGGGAGGTTCGTGAGGACGACCTCGACGTCCTGTTCGAGCAGCAACGCGAGCCCGAGGCGGTTGCGATGGCGGTCTTCCCGGCGCGCGAGCGTGAGGCGTTCGACGCGCACTGGCGGAAGCTCCTCGCGGACGACACCCTCTTCGTCCGGGCGATCGAGGTGGACGGCGAGGTCGCCGGCAACATCGGCTCGTGGGAGCAGGACGGCCGGCAGCTCGTCGGCTACTGGCTCGGCCGGGAGTTCTGGGGCCGCGGCCTCGCCACCGGCGCGCTCGCGGAGCTGATGCAGGAGCTGGAGACCCGGCCGCTGCACGCCTGGGTTGCCGCTACCAACGTCGGCTCGATTCGCGTGCTCGAGAAGTGCGGCTTCGTCCGCGTCGGCGAGCACACCACGGACATCGAGGAGTATCTGTACGAACTCGCCTGAGCGTGGTAGGACCCGCGCATGACGCTGCTCGCCCGGTTTCTCTCGTGGCTTCGACGGAAGCCGCCGCAGCCGGTGTACGACGAGCGTGAGGCGTACGACCGCTTCTACGGCGAGCGGACGACGGAGATCGTCGTCACGCCGAAGCCGCCGCCCGTCCCGCGCGTGCTGCCCAAGCTCCGCGGCGACTACCTGCGGCGCTGCTTCGAGGAGCGGCTCGAACGCCGCCACTCCGCGCATCTCTAGCATGCGCTCGTGAGGGCTCGGCTCGAACGGCTGGCCGTGAGCGTCCTGGTGGTCGCGGCCGTGACGGGCGCGGTCTTCGGCCTCGACCGGGTCGCGCCGGTCCTCAGCCTGGCAGTCCTCTACCTCTTCGCCGTGTTACCAGTCGCGGTGTTCTACGGACTCGCGTGGGCGATCGCGGTCTCGATCGCGAGCATGCTCGCCTTCAACTTCTTCTTCCTGCCGCCGCTGCACACGCTGGCCTTGACGGACTCGGGGAACTGGGTCGCGCTCGCGGTCTTCGTCGTCACCTCGGTGGTCGTCAGCGAGCTGGCGACTAGGGCACGGCGGCGCGGATTCGCGGCGGCCGAGGCGGATGCGCTGCGCCGGAGCGACGCCGCGAAGACGGCCGTCCTGCACGCGGTCAGTCACGACCTGCGCTCGCCGCTGACGGCGATCCGGGTCGCGGCGGGCGGTCTCGAAAGCGGCTCGCTCGAGCTCGACGCCGGCGACCGCGCCGCCTTGCTGGAGACGATCCGCCTCGAGACGGCCCGGCTGGAGCGGCTGGTGGCGAACCTGCTCGACCTCTCGCGGCTCGAAGCCGGAGTCGCGCCCGCGCATCGCGAGCTGTGGCCGGTCGACGAGCTCGTCTCGCGCGCGCTCGAGTCGCTCGGGGCCGACGCGGCGCGCGTCAGCGTCACGCTCGACGGCGACGCGCCGCTCGTGAGCGTCGACGCGGCGCAGCTCGAGCGCGTGCTCGTGAACGTGCTCGAGAACGCGCTGCGGTTCTCTTCGCCCGCCGACCCCGTCGCGCTCGAGGTGGGGAGCACCGGCGACGACGTACTCGTGACGATCTCGGACCGAGGGCCGGGCCTGGAACCGGACAGCCTGGAACGGATCTTCGAGCCATTCGAACACGGACGCGCCGGCGGTGAGGGAACGGGCCTCGGCCTCGCGATCGCCCGTGGCTTCGCGGAGGCGAACGGCTGCAGGCTGTGGGCCGAGGCGCGGCCGGGCTCCGGCGCGTCGTTCACGCTTGCGCTCCCGTCGGCCGCCGCCAGGCCAACGCTCGTCCGATGAGCGCCCGGATCCTCGTCGTGGACGACGAGCCGCAGATCCTCCGTGCCCTCGAGACCAATCTCCGCGGCGCGGGGTACGAGGTCGCCACGGCCGCCACGGCCGAGCATGCCCTGACCATGGCGGCAATCCGGCCGCCCGACGCGGTCATCCTCGACCTCGTGCTCCCGGACGGCAGCGGCATCGACGTCTGCCGCGAGCTGCGCTCCTGGAGCTCGGCGCCGATCCTCGTGCTCTCGGTCGTGGGCGACGAGACGGAGAAGGTCGCAGCGCTCGATGCCGGCGCTGACGACTATGTGCAGAAGCCGTTCGGGATCGACGAGCTGCTGGCGCGGCTGCGGGCGCTGCTGCGGCGCGCTGCGCCGTCGGGTGAGCCGGTGCTGGAGGTCGGCGAGCTGTCCATCGACCTGGAGAAGCGCCTGGTCACCGTCGGCGGGAGGCGAGTCCAGCTGACGCCGAACGAGTTCGACCTGCTGCGCGTGCTCGCGCAGAACGAGGGCAAGCTGATGACTCACCCGGCGATCCTGCGCGAGGTCTGGGGCCCGGCCTACGGCACGGAGTCCCACTACCTGCACGTCTATATCTCACAGCTGCGGCGGAAGCTCGAGGACGATCCGGCGCGGCCGCGCTACCTGCTCACCGAAGCCGGCGCCGGCTACCGGCTGGTGAATCCGGTCGCGCGCTCTTGAGAACCTCCTGAGCCGCTGACACGCAGGCTTGAGGCGGCCCTGAGCAGGCCCGGCCTAGCCTCGATGCCATGGCTGTCAGGGCGCTCAGGCGTGCCTCGGTGGGGCAGCTCGCCTACCGGCGGATCGTCGTCCCGCTCGGGAACGACGATGAGTCCGAGCTTGGCGTCGCCCTGGCGGCGGAGCTCGCGCCGGAGGGAGGCGCCGCGATCACCGCGGTCGTCGTGATCGAGGTTTCACCGGAGCTCCCGCTCGATGCGCACATGCACGACGAGGAGGCGCAGGCCAGGCGGGCGCTCGAGCAGGCGAACGCGATCGCCGCGAGCCGGGGCGTGCGGCTGCGCGCGCGAGTGATCCGGGCGCGCGCCCGCGGTGAGGCGATCGTGGCAGAGGCCGAGGCAGCCCAGGCCGACCTGATCGTCGTCCGCGCCGGTCGCCGGCCGGGCACGGCGCTTTTCGGCAAGACGGTCGACTACGTACTGAAGCACGCGCGCTGCCGCGTGCTCGTGATGCGTCCATGAGCGCCGCTCCTGCCGCGCCGCTCGTCGCGCGCACGAAGCGGCTGCTGATCGGGCGTCCTCGGTCGAGCCGCGAGCTCGAAGGGACGCTGCTCTCGAAGACGCTCGCACTACCCATCTTCTCCTCCGACCCGATCTCCTCGGTCGCCTACGCGAGCGAGGCGGCGATGGCGGTGCTGATCACGGCCGGGGTCGCCTCGCTGCACTTCGTGCTGCCGATCTCGCTCGCGGTCGCGGTCCTGCTCGCGATCGTCGTGCTCTCGTACAGCCAAGGCGTCAAGGCGTACGCCTCGAGCGGCGGCTCGTACGTCTTCGCCCGGGAGAACCTCGGCACGCTGCCCGCGCTCGTGGCCGGTGCCGCCCTGCTGACCGACTACGTGCTGACGGTCGCGGTCTCGGTCGCAGCTGGGGTCTTCGCGATCACCTCGGCCGCACCGTCGCTGACGGCGCACCAGCTCGCGCTCTCGCTCGCCTGCGTTGCGATTCTGACCGTCGGCAACCTGCGCGGGGTGCGCGAGTCCGGCCTGCTGTTCGCGTTCCCGACCTACGGGTTCATCGCGATCCTCTATCTGACGCTCGGAATCGGCGTGGCGAAGTGCACGGTCGGCACGTGCCCGGTTGCAACCGTGCCGCACCCGCTCGCGGCCGGAACCGGCGCGCTGGGAGTGTTCCTCCTGTTGAAGGCGTTCTCATCCGGCGCCGTTGCGCTGACGGGTGTCGAGTCGATCTCCAACGGCGTGACCGCCTTCCGCCGGCCGCAGTCCCAGAACGCAGCCCGGACGCTCTACGTGATGGCCGTGATCGCGATCAGCTTCTTCGTCACCGTCTCGTGGCTGGCCGTGAAGATGGACGCCCGCCCGAGCTCGACGACCTCGGTGCTGTCGCAGATTGCGCGCGGCGCCTTCCCGGCCGGCTCGCCCGGGTCGATTGGCTACTACCTCGTCCAGGCGTTCACGCTCGCGATCCTCGTGCTGGCGGCGAACACGTCGTACCAGGGCTTCCCGCGCCTCGCCGCGCTGCTCGCGCGCGACCGCTTCCTGCCGAGCCAGTTCGTGAATCTCGGCGACCGGCTCGCGTACTCGAACGGGATCGTCGTCCTCGCCGGGCTCGCCACGCTGCTGCTGGTCGCCTTCCGGGCGAACGTCAACTCGCTGATCCACCTGTACGTGATCGGCGTCTTCACCGCGTTCACGCTCGCCCAGTCGGGCATGGTGCGCCACTGGCAGAAGACGCGAGAGCGTGGCTGGCGCTGGCGGGCTGGGCTCAACGCCCTCGGCGCTGCGACGACCGCGCTCGTGACCGTGGTCGTGGTCGCGACGAAGTTCCTCGACGGTGCCTGGATGGTGCTGATCGCGATCCCGGTGCTCGTGCTCGTGTTCTACGGCGTGCGCAGCCACTACCGGTCGGTCGGCCGCCGGCTGCGCGCGAAAGGGCGCGCCGTCCTCTGCAGCCGCGAGGTCGAGAACAACGTGATCCTCTACGTCGAGCGACTCGACGCCGCCACCCGCGAGGCGCTCTGGTACGCGCAGACGATCTCGAAGGAGTCGCTGCGCGCGATCCACGTGCCGTTCCCGGGCAGCGACCCGGGCATCGGCCCGCGCTTCTTCCACTGGACCGACGGCGATCCGCGGCTCGAGATCCTGCCCGCCGACGGCGACCGGCTCGACGCGGTGCTCGAGGAGATCTGGGCGATCCCGCAGGGCGAGAGCCGCTACGTGACCGTCGTCGTCCCGGAGCTGTTCCGCAAGCCGTCGCTGCTCTCGGCCGTGATGCGGCGCTCGACCTTCTCGCTCAAGCTCGGCCTGTTGCGCGAGCCCGGCGTCGCGGTCACCGACGTGCCGAAGCTCGGCGACGACGACTTCCTCCCGCAGCGGGCCGAGGTCGTCGTCCCGATCTCCGGCGTCAACGCGGCCTCGCTCCGCGCGCTGCTGTACGCACGCTCGCTCGGGATCCGCGAGACGAGGGCCGTGTACTTCGCCGAGGGCGACGACGAGGCAGGCACGATCGAGCATGACTGGCGCCGCTTCCCGACCGGACTGCCGCTGGAGATCGTCGAGGCGCCGTATCGCGACGTCGGCACGCCGCTCTTGACCTACCTGCGCTCGATCACGGCCGATCCCGAAGCCGTCGCCGTCGTCGTGATGCCGGAGCTCGTCGTGCGCGGCACCGACCGGCTGCTGCACAACCAGCGGGCGCTCTACCTGAAACGGCTGCTGCTGTTCGAGCCGCGGGTGATCCTGACCTCGGTGCCGTTCCAGCTGACCTAAGGGATCGTGAGCACGATCTTGCCGAACTGCTCGCCGGCCTCCATCCGCTCGTGGGCGGCGCGTGCCTCGGCGAGCGGGAAGACGGAGTCGACGACCGGCTTTGCGCGGCCGCTTTTGACCAGCTCGTAGGCCGCCTCGAAGTCCTTGCGGGTGCCCATCGTCGAGCCGTAGATCGTCAGCTGCTTCCACCAGATCCGATGCAGCGCAGCCGGCGGGTTCGGGCCGCTGGTCGCTCCGCAAACGACGATCCGGCCGCTCGCGCGCGCGGACTGCAGCGAGATCTGCCAGGTCGCCTCGCCGACGTGCTCGAGCACGACCTCGACGCCTTTGCCCTCGGTTGCCTCCTTGACCGCCGCGCCGACGTCGCCGGTCACATGGTTGACGGTTGCGTCGGCGCCGAGCGCGCGCGCCCGCTCGAGCTTCTCGTCGCTGGAGGAGGTGACGACCGTGCGGGCGCCGAGCGACTTCGCAATCTCCAGGCCGGCGAGGGCAACGCCGCTCCCGATCCCCCAGAGCAGGACCCACTCGCCGCCGCGCAGCTGAGCCTTCGTCACCAGCAGCCGGTAGGCGGTCTCGAAGACGAGCGGGAAGGCGGCGGCCTCCTCGAACGAGAGCTCCTCCGGGAGCGGGTAGACGTTCGTCTCTGGCACGGCGACCAGCTCCGCGTGGGTGCCGTCCATATGCTCGCCGACGACGGTGATGCGCTCGCCGTGCTCGATCCCGGGGTTGATCACGACGCGCTCGCCCGTGTCCTCGCGGAAACCGGCGCCGTCGGCGCCGAGGATCCGCGGCTTGGGCACCGAAGGGAGGCCCTTGCGGATCCAGAGGTCGAGATGGTTGAGAGAGGCAGCGCGCAGACGGACGAGCACCTCGCCCGGCCCGGGCTCGGGATCGGGCGCGTCCTCGTAGCGCAGAACCTCGGGCCCGCCGTCCTCGTGGATCCGAATTGCCTTCATCCGGGGCACAATCTCCCATATGCAGGGTGAACAGCTGGCCAGGCTAGGGGATGAGCTAGGACTCGACGCTGTCGGGGCGGCGCCGGTCGCGCCTTACGACGAGACCGAACGGCACATCCTCGAGCGCCGTGCCCGCGGGTTGTTCGCGGACATGCGCTTCACGATGGCTCGCCCGGAGGTCTCGTGCCATCCCGAGACGCTGCTCGAAGGCGCGCGCACGGTCGTCTCGGCCGCGCTCTGCTACTGGCTCGAGGGCGAGGAACCGCCTCCCGGCCACGGACGGCTCCCGCGCTACACCTGGTGGGACGCCTACGCCGTCCTGCGCGAGCGTCTCGACGAGCTCGGCCGGCGGCTCGGTGGCGAGTACCGCGTGCTCGTGGACGCGAACCAGCACGTCGATCGCGAGGCAGCTGCGCGCTGCGGGGTCGGCTTCTACGGCAAGAACACGATGCTGATCACGCGGCGCCACGGCTCCTGGGTCGTGCTCGGGACGCTCGTCACCACCGCTGAGCTGGAGGCGACGCCTCCGCTCGACGCGGGCTGCGGCTCCTGCACGCTCTGCATCGACGCGTGCCCGACCGATGCGCTCGAGGAGGCCGGCGTGCTCGACGCGACGCGCTGTCTCTCTTATTGGACGCAGTCGGCCGACCCGATGCCAGAGGACATCCGCGAAGCGCTCGGCGACCGCGTCTACGGCTGCGACATCTGCCAGGACGTCTGCCCGTGGAACCGCGGCGTCGAGAAGCGCAGGGTGGGGGAGACGCAGACAGGAGCAGAGCCGCACGTCTCGCTCGCCGACTGGCTCCAGGCGGACGACGAAGAGCTGGCCGCCGGCTACGACCGCCTGTTCGTCCCGCGCAACGACCCGCGCTTCCTGCGCCGGAACGCACTCGTGGCGCTCGGCAACGCCGGCGGCGACGCGTCGCTGGCCGAGCCCTTCGCCGAAGGCGACGACCCGCTGCTGCGCGAGCACGCCGAGTGGGCGCTGGAGCGGCTCCGGTGAACGGCGAGCTGCGGCGGCTACGCGACGTCGAGCGTTGGATCGGCTGGGTACGGCTCGGCGCCGTCCCGCTCGCGATCTTCCAGGTCGCAATCGGCCAGCACTACCCGCCGCACTACGAGCTCTGGGCGTGGCTCGTGACGGGGATCCTCGCGGTGGGGGCGCTGGCCATCTTCGCGCTCAGCCGGCGCGAGTGGTCGAAGGCGGCGCTGAAGCGAATCGGGCTCGCGGCGCTCACCTTCGACTTCGCGATCGTCTCGGCCTACACCTTGATCTTCAGCTTCGAGCAGGCCTCGCCCATCCGGCAGGTGATGTATCTCCCGCTCGTCGAGGCCGCGCTGCGCTACGGCATCGTCGGCGCACTCGCCCTCACCGCCGCAAGTGCCCCGGTGATGGCCGGCTACGAATGGCTGCGCTCGGACCGGTTCGCGCCGCACCGCTACCGCGTCGACTACGTGACGCTCCAGCTCGGGCTCGAGGTGCTGCTGGGCCTGATCGTCGGCTGGCTGATGTTGCGCCTGCTCGGCCAGAGCACGGTCGCCGAGGCGCGCGCCGCCGAGGCGGAGAAGCTGCGCGACCAGCTCGGCCGGCGTGCTGACGTGCTCGAGTCCGCCAACCGCTGCGCCCGCGCGCTCAGCTCCTCGCTCGAGCTCGACCAGGCCTTCGATGCGTTCATCCGGGAGGTACGCGGCCTACTGCCGTTCGACCGGATCGCGATCGTGCTCAGCGAGAATGGCGTCGCGCAGGTGATGGCCGTCGCCGGCGAGGGCGCGGCGGACGTGCTGCCGCCGGGCTCGGGCCGGCCGATCCACGGGACCCTGCTCGAGGAGCTGTTGCGAACGAACCAGACGGTCTACCGGCGCGACATGAGCTCGGCGGATTACCCCGAGGAAGACGAGTTCCTGGCGCTCGGCCTGCACTGCCGGCTCGCCACGCCGTTGCTCCAGGGGGCCCGAGCGATCGGGATGCTCTCGTTGGTGCGCCGGGAGCGCGACGCCTTCAGCCCTGACGACATCGAGCTCGCGGGCCTGCTCGGACGTCTGGTGGCAAGTGCGGTACAGAACATCCGCGCCTACGAGAGCGAGCGCAAGACAGTCGACGAGCTGCGGCGCCTCTCGGCGCTGCGGGCCGATTTCGTGTCGCTCGTCTCCCACGAGCTGCGCACGCCGATGGCCGCGGTGATCGGGGCCGCCCGCACGCTGCAGCAGCGCTGGCGCGAGCTCTCTCCCGAGCACCGCGAGTCGTTCCTCGAGCTGATCGCCGGCGAGACGAACCGGCTCGCCGAGCTGATCGGCGACGTGCTCGACACCTCGCGCATCGAGGCGGGCACGTTCACCTTCCGCTTCCGGGAGGTCGATCTCGGGCAGCTGGTGCACGACGCGGTGTCGACCGCCCAGCTCGGCCAGGACGAGGTGCGGCTCCGAGCCGACGTGCGGTCGCCGCTGCCCGAGATCCGCGGCGACCACGATCGTTTGCGGCAGGTGCTGACGAACTTGATCGACAACGCGATCAAGTACTCGCCCGCGGAGGGCGAGGTCGAGGTTCGCGCATACCAGGAGGACGGGCGCGTGCTCGTCGACGTAAGCGACCGGGGTCCCGGGATCGCGAAGGCCGACCAGAAGCTGATCTTCGAGAAGTTCGGCCGCGTGACGGGCTCGGGCGCCACGCGTCCGGGGACCGGGCTCGGCCTGTTCATCGCGCGCTCGATCGCCGAGGCCCACGGCGGCGCGCTCGAGGTGCAGTCGGCACCCGAGCAAGGCGCGACGTTCACGCTCGACCTGCCGCTGGCGGGCTAGCCCGGAATGGACACCTTGCGCTTCCATTTCCGCGAGGCCAGGCTTTCCCCGTGGAGGACGGAATCATCTCGCGCGACGAAGTCGTGGCGTTACTGTTCAACGTGAGCGATGTCGCTGAGTCGCTCAAGCGAATCGAGATTCTCATCGGAGGCGACGATGGCGAAGAAGAGGAAGCTGACGAAGGCTGACCTCGAGAGACGCGAGGAGATGGTCAGGAACGCCGAGCGAACTCGGCAGCTGGCGCTCAAGGCGCAGGCCGAGCTCGACGCCCGCAAGCAGGAAGAGAAAGCGAGCTAGGCGACTCGCACGCGCGAGAGGCCGAGCTCACGCTGCACGGCCTTGGCGCGGGCGACGATCTCGCGGCGGAGCTCCGGTGGCTCGAGCACGACCGCCTCGCCCCGGTAGCTGAGGATCTCGCCGACCAGCCACTCCGGGCTGCCGACGGGGCGCTCGGCGACCGCCGAGCCGTCCGCGAGCGAGCGCGCGCCCTTCTCCAGCTCCCAGCGGGCAATCTCGGGCGAATACCAGATGCGCGCGGGGCGGGCGTCTCGGAACTCGTGTGGGTCGAACCCCTCGCGCGGCTCGAAGTGCCCGCGCTGGATGCGGGCGCTGCGCATGCGGTCGAGCCGGAACGAGCGCTCGCCGTCCCGCGTGCGGTCCCACGTGTGCACGTACCAGTAGGGCAACCGGCGCTCGAGCGAGTACGGCTCGACCAGGTGCGTCGAGACCTCCTCCTCGCCCTCCTTCAGGTAGTCGACCTCGACCAGCCGCCGCTCGCGCAGGCCTCGGCTGAGCGTGCCGACCAGGTCTTCCTCGGCCCGCTGCACGTGCAGTTCGGGCGTCTGGGCGAGCTCGAACTCGCCGAAGGTCTCCTCGAGCTTGTCCCGGACGCGATCGAGCGCCGAGCCGGCATCGGCGGCGATCATCGGCCCCACGAACTCGAGCGCCAGCCGAATCGCCCGCGCCTCCAGGGGCGTCAGGCGCGGCGGCGCACGGAAGGTGTCCCCAAAGAGCTCCTTGTCCACGCTGATCGTGTCACCGTCGAGCTCGGCGTAGACCGCGTAGCAGCCGCCGCCGAAGTTGACGAGGTTCAGCAGCGACAGATGCTCCTCGAGCGCCTCGAAGGGGATGTTGAAGCGGTCGACCAGCTCCTGGGCCGGGAACTCGGCCTGCGAGTCCTCGCCGCAGCGGTCGAGCAGGTAGGCCAGCAGTGCCTGGAGGACGGCGAAGCGCTCGGGATGGACGGGCGCGGTGGGCCGCTCGATCGTGTCCTTCTCGGCCTCAGGGCCGCTCTCGGCGGCGAGTGCGTCCGGTGCACCCTCGTGCCGCTCGCGCACGAGCTTCAGTGCCCGCGCGACCTCTTTCCGCAGCTCGTCGGGCGCCTGCGGCACCGCGCGGCCGTCCTGGCGCAGGACCCACGAGGCGAGCAGCGGCAGGCTCGAGTACTCGGTCACGAAGACGCCGCCCTCGACTTTCGTGCCGAAGGTGCGCTCGACCCACCAGGCCGTGTCGCCGGCAACTTCGATCCGCGCCTCCCCGGCGGCGTCGCCGATCTGCCACGGCGGGCGGCCGCGGTAGCGGTCGACGTCGAACTCGGCCGGCAGCCGGAAGTCTCGCTCGCGGCGCGTGGCGAAGCGGATCTCGCCGCGGATGCGCGAAACGCGGAACGTGCGCTCGTCCTCGGCGTCGAGGTCGAGCCCGACGACGTACCAGGCGCCGCCGTCCTGGAAGAGCGCGTAGGGGTTGACGGTGCGCTCGCGCTCCTCGTCGCGCGAGATCGACCAGTACGGGAACTTGACCGTGCGCTGCTTCGAGATCGCTGCCTCGAGCTTCCCGAGCCGGCCCTGCATCTCGACCGAGTACTCGGGGTCGAGCACCTCGACGCGCAGCGCGGTATCGGTGGGCGCCTCGGCGAAGCCCTCGCGGCCGAGCGCGAGGTTCTGCAGCGCGAGCCGCAGCGGCTCCGCGTAGGCGAACTTGCCCTCGAGCAGGTAGAGGCAGGTCTGTAGCGCCGCGAGCTCGTCGTCGGTCAGCTCGAGCGGCGGCAGGAAGTAGCGCTCGGAGCGCATGTTGTAGAGCTCCTCGCCCGTGTACTCGTCGCGCTGCGAATGCAGCGGGACGCCGAGCGCGATCAGCTCGGCGCGGTCGGAGTAGAAACGACGGGCGAACGCCTCGTCCGACATCTCCTGGTAGCCCTCGACCTGCCCCTTGATGTCGCGCGCGGTCACCGCCCGCCGCTCTGCCATCAAGAAGGCGACGAGCGAGAGCTGACGGATCAGCTTGTCCGTGTCGTGCGACACCCGAAGCGAGCCTACCGCGTCAGAGGCGTGTCAGCTAAACGGCCACACGGGCAAAGCCCGCGCGGCCTCCAATGGTCGGCGCCGCCAAGTCGGCGCCTCAGGCGGCGACTTTCGACCGCTCGAGGTGCTGGTGCGACGGGCAGTAGTCGCGGTCGGGCAGCGGCGTGCGCTGGCAGGGCTTGCCCTTGCGCGTCGTCGCCCGGCAGCGGGCGATGCCGCCGTCGAAGGCGCCGGCCTCGATCTGGCTCTCGATGAACGCGACCGCGGCCGCGACGCCCTCGCGCACCGCCCAGGCCACCTGCGCCTGGCAGGTGATCGGGAAGTAGCGCCGGATGTCCTGGAAGAGCGCCCGGTCGGGCTTGGCGAAGTAGAGCGGATCCTTGGCGAGCCGCTCCATCGTCTGCTCGCAGGCCTCGAGCACCTCACGCCGGTACTGAACCCGGGTCTCACCCGTCACATACGGGTCGACCAGGTCTTTGATCGTCCGGTAGATGGCGCGTGAGTACTGATACATACAGGCTTGTATCTGAAGCGTTCGCTCGTCCATCGTCAGTATCTCCGGCTTGTGTTGATCTCCCGCAAAGCTTTGTTAATAGGCGGTTAACCCTCTGGCGGCGCTTCGCCGCGCCCGCGAGTCTAACGAACCCGGGCCGTGTTACAAAGTCCGCTACCCCGTTTGCTTCGCGGTAAACGTCAGCGGGTGATCCGTCGGGGGTACGGCTCGCGGTAGCCGCGGCGGTGCGCCTCGATCACGTGGCTCTGCGCCTCGGGCTCGTTGTCGTAGATCCCGAAGAAGACGACGTAGTAGCCAGGGTGGAGGCTGGAGAAGGCGGAGGAGTCCATCACGCCGACCGGCTTCAGGCCCAGACGCAGTGCCTGCTTGGCCTCGCCGACCGCTCCGGCGCGCCCGTTGGTGGTCGGCACCGAGTCGAGCACGATCGTCCAGCCGCTCTTTGTCGCCGGCCACGAGACGAGGGCCGGCTTGGGAGGCGGGGGAGGCGGCGGCGCCGCGGTCGTCGCGGTCGTCGTGGGCGCCGTGGTGGTCGGCTCGGGCGCGGTCTGGGTTGGGACGCTCGTCGACGAACCGACCTGCGTGCGGACGACCGTGTCGCTGGCCGAGCTCGAGTCGTCGGCGAGCCAGACGGCCGAGACGACGCCCGCGACGATCGCCACCACGAGCGCAAGCAGCGCCGGCCAGATCCAGTCGCCGGGGTACCAGCCCAGGTGCCGGCGCCAGCGTGCGCCAAGGCCCGTGGCCAGGCTCGGCCGCGCGGGCAGCCGCTCACCGCATTCGAGGCAGTACTCCTGGCCTTCGTTGTACGGCGTGCCGCAGCGCGGGCAGCGCCGGTCGCCCTCGGGCTGCGCCACTCAGCGCTCCCAGGGATCGGACGAGTGCAGGATCGTCTCGTCGGCCGGCGATTCTTCGGCTTCCGGCTTCGGTGCCGAGTCGGCCTCCGGCTCCGCCTCGTCGCTCGTCTCGACCGGCCGGCCGCAGTGCGCGCAGAAGGTGGCGTCGGCCGAGAGTGGATGCCCGCAGCCCTCGCAGGCGACTACCGCCTCCGCGCCCACCGGCCGCCCGCAGTTCGCGCAGAAGTGCGATCCCCACGGCACCGGCGCGCCGCACTCGCAGGTAGTCGGCGCCCGCCGCGCGGTCGCGACCGCCTCGAGCATCGAGTCGAGCTCGCGGAGCCGGTCCTCGAGCGCGACGATCTCCCGGCAGTGCTCGATCAACAGTTGGTCGCGGAAGCTCGAGCGGCGGTACATCTCGAGCGTGAGCCCGCCGAGGTGGCGGATCCGCTCCTCACGGGCCTTCACGATCGCGCGCCGCTCGCGCCTGAGGGCGCCCGGTGACGGCGCTCGCCGGAAGACCGGCTGCGGCCCCGGCGCGGCTCCGCTGCTGGACCGGCTGCCGATGCGATTTAGCAGGGAAAAACGCACCACGAGCGGCGCGAGTCTAGCAGTGCCGTTGGACGCCCTAGTCCGACGCGGGCCGGCGTCCGAAGCCGGTGAGCAAGCCGATGAACAGCAGTGCCCCGGCGAGCCCGACCACGATCCCGACCCACGGGATCACGAACCCGAAGACGAGCCCGATCACCATCAGTGCGATCGCGGCGCCGATCACTAGAGGTCGATCACGACGAGCCGCTCCTCGGTCAGCTCGCGTACCGCGTAGGCCGGTCCCTCACGCGTGTTGCCCGAGTCCTTGACGCCGCCGTAGGGCATCTGGTCGGAGCGGAACGTCGGTGCCTCGTTGACGATCACACCGCCGAAGTCGAGCTCCTGCGCCGCCCGCAGCGCGCTGTCGAGCCGGCTCGTGAAGATCCCGGCCTGCAGCCCGTAGCGCGTCGAGTTGGCGAGCTCGATTGCCTCGTCCAGCGAGTCGACCGCGTTCACCGTCACCACCGGGCCGAAGACCTCCTCGCAGCTGACCTTCAGCTCCGGCGACGCGTTCGCGATCACCGTCGGCTGGATCAGGCCGTCCTGCTCCTCACCGCCGGCCAGGAGCTCGGCGCCGCCGCTCTTGGCCTCGTCGATCCAGGCGAGGATCCGCTCTTTGGCGTCGGCGTCGATCACGGGCCCGACGTCGGTCTCCTCGTCGGCCGGGTCGCCGACCTTCAGCTCACGCACGCGCGGGACGAACGCCTCGACGAAGCGGTCGTACGCAGGCCGCTCCACGTAGATTCGCTGCACCGAGATACAGCTCTGGCCGGCGAAGGCGAACGCGTTGGCGGCCATCGCGGCCGCGGCGGTCTCGATGTCCGCGTCGGCCGCGACGATCACCGGAGTCGCGTTGCCGAGCTCGAGGCTGACCTTCTTCTTCGGCGCCCGCTCCTTCAGGCCCCAGCCGACACCGCCCGAGCCGGTGAACGTGATCGCCTTCACGCGCTCGTCCTCGACCAGCACATCGCCGATCTCGGCCGACGGGCCGACGACGACGCTGAGCCAGCCCGGCGGGAGACCTGCCTCGTCCTCGAGCTCCGCCAGCAGCAGCGCCGAGAGCGGCGTCTGGGACGCGGGCTTGAGCACGACCGCGCAGCCCGCCGCGAGCGCCGGCGCCAGCTTGTGTGCGACCAGGTTGAGCGGGAAGTTGAACGGCGAGATCGCGCCGACGATCCCGATCGGCCGCCGCAGCGTGAAGCCGAGCTTGCCCTCGCCGGCCTGGGCCGCGTCCATCGGCACCATCTCACCGGCCAGCTTGCGCGCCTCGACCGCCGCGAAGGTGTAGGTCGACATCGCCCGCGAGGTCTCGACGCGGGCGGCCTTGAGCGGCTTGCCGGCCTCGTCCGAGATCTGCCGCGCGATCTCGTCGTGGCGACGGGCGATCCCGGCCACGACCTTGACGAGGATCTCCGCTCGCTTGTGGGCGGGCAGCGGCTCGAGCATCGCCTGCTCCGCGGCGTCGATCGCCCGCTTCGTCTCGGTGGCACCGCCCTTCGCGACCCGCGCGACCGGCTCGTCGGAGTAGGGCGAGCGCACCTCGATCCAGTCGCCCGTCTCGAGCCACTCGCCGGCGACGAAGAGCTTCCGGTCGGCAACAGTTGTGGCCATGGCGCAAGTCTAGGAATACTCAACAACATGGCGCTCGACATCCGCTACGCACGCAGCGGCGGCGTCTCGATCGCCTACCAGGTGGTCGGCGAGGGAGAGGTCGACCTCGTCTACGTGCCGAGCTACGTCTCGAACCTGGTGTATGGATGGGAGACGCCGTACTGGCGCGGTTTCTACGAGCGGCTCGCCGAACGTTTCAGGCTGATCCTGTTCGACAAGCGCGGCACGGGGTTGTCCGATCTCGGGGGCCAGTTCCCGGCCCTCGAGACGCGCATGGACGACGTGCGCGCCGTCCTCGACGCCGTCGGCTCGTCGAGTGCCGTGCTGCTTGGCGCACACGACGGCTGCTCGATGGCCGCGTTCTACGCCGCGACGTACCCCGAGCGCACTCGGGCGCTCGCGCTCTTCCACCCCGTCGCCTACAACCCGGCGGGCCAGGCCGAGGCGACGCTCGAGGATCTGGGCCGCCTGCGCGACACCTGGGGAACGCAAGAGCTCGCCGACGAGATCCTGGTCGAGGGATCACCCTCGCTTGCCAATGACCCCGAGTTTCGCGAGTGGTTCACGAACTGGCTCCGCGTCGGGGCCAGCCCGTCGGTCGCATACGCCTTGAACCGCGCCTGGTTCGAGACTGACCTGCGCGAGGTGTTGCCGCTAGTTCGGGTGCCGACGCTCGTGCTCTACCGCGAAGTGCACTCCGAGCTGGCGCGCGACGTGGCCGACCGGATTCCCGGCGCGAAGGCGACCCGCGTCTCGGGCACCGACTTCCTCGGGATCTGGCTCTCGGCCGAGATTCCCGAGGAGGTGGCACGGTTCGTCGCGGGCGAGCCGGTCGCCGAGGTTCCCGATTCGGTGCTCGCGACCGTGCTGTTCACCGACATCGTGGGCTCAACCGTGGTGGCGGCCGAGCTCGGCGACCGCGCTTGGCGAGAGCTCCTCGAACGCCATCACGCGCTCGTGCGGCGCGAGCTCGCGCGCTATCGCGGCGAGGAGAAGGACACCGCCGGCGACGGGTTCTTCGCGACCTTCGACGGGCCCGCTCGCGCGATCCGCTGTGCGCGCGCGATCGTGGACGAGGTCGGCGAGCTTGGCCTCGAAGTACGGGCGGGCGTGCATACGGGCGAGTGCGAGGTGCACGAGGGCAAGGTCGCGGGCCTCGCAGTCGTGATCGGCGCTCGTGTCGCGGCTGCCGCGGGTGCCGGAGAGGTGCTCGTCTCGCAGACGGTGAAGGACCTTGTGGCCGGCGCGGGCGTCGAGTTCGACGAGCGCGGCGAGCACGAGCTGAAGGGCGTGCCCGGCTCGTGGCGGCTCTACTCCGTGGCTGACGTGGCCGTGTACGGACGGTCGCCGAGGCCCGATTCTTAGACTTCGAAGCGTGAAAGACGCGTTGATCGTCGACGCCGTCCGCTCGCCGATCGGCAAGCGGAACGGCACGCTCGCCTCGCTGCGCGCAGACGAGCTCGCGGGCCAGGTGCTCGACGCGCTCGTGGAGCGAAACGGGCTCGACCCGGCTGCGGTCGAGGACGTGCAGCTGGGCTGTGTCTCGCAGGTCGGCGAGCAGGGCTGGAACATCGGCCGGATGGCGCCGCTCGTCGCGGGCTGGCCGGACTCGGTCCCCGGCACGACCGTCGATCGGCAGTGCGGCTCGTCGATGCAGTGCAACTTCAACGCCGCCGCCGCGGTCTGGTCGGGCCAGCTGGACGTGGTCGTCGCCGGCGGGGTGGAGTCGATGTCGCGCGTGCCGATGGGCTCGAGCGGCGGCGACTTCTCGCCGAAGCTGCTCGAGCGCTGGGAGCTCGTCCCGCAGGGGATCTCGGCCGAGCTGATCGCCGAGCAGTGGGGGCTCTCGCGCGAGGAGCTCGACGTGTACTCGTACGAGTCGCACCGCCGCGCGCTGGCGGCGATCGAGGAAGGCCGGTTCGAGCGCGAGGTCGTACCGGTCGAGGTCTCGAACCCGAACACGGGCATCGTCTTCGGCGTCGACGAGACGCCGCGCGCCGACACGTCGCCCGAAGCGCTGGCGGCGCTGAAGCCGGCCTTCCTCCCCGACGGGAAGGTGACGGCCGGGAACTCGAGCCAGATCTGCGACGGCGCCGCGGCCGTGCTGGTCGCGAGCGAGGCCGCCTGCTCGAGGCTCGGCCTGGAGCCGCGCGCGCGGTTCGTCTCGTTCGGCCTGGTCGGCGTCGACCCGCGGCTGATGCTGCACGGCAACCCGCAGGCGTGCGATCGCGCGCTCGCGCGGGCCCGCCTCGGCTGGGACGACGTCGCCGTGGTGGAGGTGAACGAGGCCTTCGCCTCGGTCGCGCTCCAGTTCATGCGGGACGCCGGGCTCGAGGAGCGGTGGGCCGACCTGAACCCCAACGGCGGCGGCATCTCGCTCGGCCACCCGCTCGGCGCCACCGGCGCGCGGGTGACGGCGACCCTGCTCGGCGAGCTCGAGCGCCGCGACGAACGCTACGGCGTGGCGACGATGTGCATCGGCTTCGGCCAGGCGATCGCGGCCGTGATCGAGCGGGTGTGAGCGAGGACGATCCCAAGCGGATCGTCGAGCGCGGTTACGACGCGATCGCGGATCGGTTCGCCACCTGGCAAGCCCAGATCTCCGACGAGAGCCGGCTTCGATACCTCGCCGACCTGCTCGAGCTGCTGCCCGAACGACCGGATGTGCTCGAGCTCGGTGTCGGTGCTGGAGTTGAGTCGAGCCGGATCCTCGCGGCCCGCGGCCGCTTGACCGGGATCGACCTCTCTCGCGAGCAGCTGCGCCGCGCGCGAGATCGCTTGCCGGAAGCGACGCTGATCCACGGCGATTTCACCGCCGTCGAGCTGCCGGCGGCGGGGTTCGATGCCGTCGTCTCCTTCTACGTGCTCAACAACCTTCCGCAGCCCGAGCTCGCGCCGCTCTTCCGGCGCATCGCGGAGTGGCTGCGCCCAGGCGGCTGGCTCCTTGCGAGCCTCCCGAGCTCGGACAACCCGGGCTGGCGCGGCGACTGGCTCGGCGTCGAGATGTACTTCGCGGGCTGCGACCCGCGACGAACCGGGCGCTTGCCGAGCAAGCGGGCCTCGAGGTCGTCCGCGACGAGCTCGAGACGATGGTCGAGCCCGAGGGCGAGGTGCGCTGGCAGTGGCTGCTCGCGCAGCGGCTGTAGGATCGCGCGCCGTGGAGATCGCTCGCGTCGGGGTCGTCGGGCTCGGCACGATGGGTGCCGGGATCGCGCAGGTCTGCCTGCAGGCCGGCTTCGAGGTCGTCGGCCGGGAGATGCAGCCCGAGCTAGGCGAGCGTGCCCGAGGAACGATCGACCATTACCTCGGCCGAGGAGTCGAGAAGGAGCGGCTGACCCAGGACGAGAAGGACGCCGCGCTCGGCCGCCTGACGCTGACGACTGAGCTCGTCGACCTCGCGGACTGCCAGCTCGTGATCGAAGCAGCCTTCGAGGATCTCGAGGTCAAGCGCGAGCTGTTCGGAGAGCTCGACCGCCTCGTCCCGCCGCCCGCGATCCTCGCCACGAACACCTCCGCGCTCTCGGTCACGCAGATCGCAGACGCGACGCAGACGCCCGAGCGCGTCGTCGGCATGCACTTCTTCAACCCGGCGCCGGTGCTGCCGCTCGTCGAGGTCGTCCGCACCGCGCACACGAGCGACGAGGCCTTCGACACGGCGTTTGCCTTCGCCCGGCAGCTCGGCAAGGAGCCCGTCGCCTGCAACGACACGCCCGGCTTCATCGTCAACCGGATCCTGATCCCGCTGCTGAACGACTGCGTACGCGTGCTGGACGAGGCTCGCGTCAGCCCGGACGACGTCGACCGTGCGATGCGGTTCGGCGCCGGCTGGCCGATCGGCCCCTGCGCGTTGATCGACCTGATCGGCGTCGACATCCATGTCCACGCCTCCGAGGCGCTGTACGGCGCGCTCGGCGAGGAGCGGATGGCTCCGCCGGAGCGGTTGCTCGAGCTGCAGCGCGAGGGCCACCTCGGCCGCAAGACCGGCCGCGGCTTCTTCGAGTACTCCTAGCGGACGAGCCGCGACCAGACGTTGTCGACCAGGCGCGAGACCGCCGGGTCGGTGATCGACGCGGTGAAGTTGAGCGCCCCCGCGGCGAACACGCGCGCGCCCGAGCTCGCCTCGTAGTACGTCATCTCGGCGTCGTGCGAGCCGATCGCGTTCGGAATCCGTGCCAGCAGCCGGGTCCCGGCCGGCGAGCTCGGCGCCCGCGTGTCGATCTCGATCCCGTAGCGCCCGAAGGTCGAGCCGTTCCGAAGCCCGGTGCCGGCGAATGCCCACGGCGAGGAGGTTGCGCCCTGCACGAGGTACGGCGCCTGCGAGCTGCCGTAGTTCGAGGCGGCCCACTGCACGCCGACGAGCGCGGCCTCCGGCTTGCCGAGCGTGCGCCACATCGCCACGCGACGAATCGTCTGGCCCGAGCGCGTCACCTTCCAGAAGAAGTTGTTCGCCGAGAGGAACATCAGGTCGCCGCCGAGGTCGCGGTAGCGGCTGACGACGTCATAGGCGTGGCCGCTGACGTACTCCTCATGGCCGGGGAAGACAACGAGGTCGTACGCGCGCCGCAGTGCGTCGCCGCTCGGCGCGCGCTCGAGGTCGTCGTCGGTGAGGAAGTCGACCTGCTTGCCGGTGCGATTGAGCCACGAGATGAAGCTGAGGTCCCAGTCCTTGAAGCGGAAGGGGACGCCGAAGTCGAGGAACGGACGCCTCAGGTCGACCGTCGGGTTCGCGCCGCCCACGTACCAGCTGTCGCCCCAGCCGTCGCCGTTGGCGTCGAGGAAGTTGTAGGCCTGCCAGGTGTTCGTCGAGAGCACGACCGCGACCTTGTGCTCGCCGAGCGTGCGCGGCCGCAGGATCAGCGGCGCGTAGCCGACGCGTCCGTCACCCGAGTTCACGCGCAGGAAGTAGAGCCCGCTCGCGGCGACGCCCGCGGCGCTGATCTGCACGTAGTGGACGGTGCTGCCGCGGGTCGGCCAGGCGAGCTCCACGGCCGGCGCGACCGCCACGCCGCCGGTGCGGAGGTCGTGCACGGTCGGCTTGGGCAGGCTCGCGAACGAGAAGAGCTGCAGCCGCACGCGCTTGGCGTCGGTCGAGATCCCGACGGTCGCGGTCCCGCCGACCGGGTAGCTGCGGGCGAGGAAGCCGGCGTCGATTCCCTGCACGCGGACGACCAGCCCGCTCGTCAGCCGGTACCGCCGCGGCGGCTCGTAGCCGTAGACGCGACGGCTCCCGTTCGCGCCGGTGACGGCGAGCCGGACGAGATACGTGCGGTCGGGCGTCGAGCGGGCGGGACGCCAGACGATCGTCCGCGGGCCCGCCGGCAGCCGCCGGCGCGTGCTCCAGATCGTCTGCACGGGACGGCGCACCTCATCAGTGGCGACGATGCGCACCTCGACGGTGGCCGCACGGTCGAGCTTGAAGCGGATCAGCGCACGGTCGCGAAAGCCGTCGCCGTTCGGGCTGACGGTCGCCAGCCACGGCGTGTCGCCCGCAAAGGGCGTGCCGCCATTGGAGATGCGCAGCCCGAGCAGCCGCGGCGGCCCTGTCTGAGCCGGCGCGGCTGCCACGGCTCCCACAGCGATCCCCGCTGCCAGCGCCACTATCGCCAAGCGTTTACGCATTCCTTACAACCCGCTGATCCCCAACTCACCTGGAGCGCCGATACTTTCGAGCAGATGAGGCGGATCCTCGGACTCACCCTGCTCCTGCTGGCCATCACGGTACCGCTCGCGCTGGCCGCCGGCACCCCGACCGACGGGACGCTCTCTGTCAAGCGCGGCAAGGGCACGCTCGCGCTCAAGGTCACCGGCACGATCATCGGCCACGTGAACAACGGCCGCATCCAGATTCGCGACTTCCGGCCCAACGATGCGAACGCGCCACAGTGGAGCTGCAAGCGGCGCCGCATCTCCAAGCAGGTCAGCTACTGCACCGGGCGCAACCTCGGCTTCCGCGTCGAGGACGGCCGCTTCACCGTCAACGTCAGGGGCAACGGGATCTCGATCTCGGCCGTGGCGCACGGGGAAGTGGACATCGACGGCACGGGAGACAACGGCCTGAACGACGGCGTGATGTCGATCGACAACGGGCCCTACCAATCGCTGCCGGACTTCTGGACGGCCTTCACCCTCGGGTCGCCGCCGCCCGGGAGCTGACGCCCTCTTTATCCTGAGGCCATGACAGCCCAGGCGCAGTCGGTGTTGGTGGTCGAGGACGAGTCTTCGATCGCCTCGTTCGTCGCGCTCTACCTGAAGAACGCCGGCTACTCGGTTCGCACCGCCGCCACGGGCACCGAGGCGCTCGCGCAGGTCGACTCGGAGCGGCCCGACCTGATCGTGCTCGACCTGATGCTGCCGGACGTCGACGGGATCGAGGTCTGCCGTCGGATCCGCAAGGACTCCGACGTGCCGATCCTGATGCTGACCGCCCGCGACGAGGACGTGGACAAGATCATCGGGCTCGAGGTCGGCGCCGACGACTACCTGACGAAGCCGTTCAACCCGCGCGAGCTGGTCGCGCGCGTGAAGTCGATCCTGCGCCGCAGCGTTCCCGAGCGGCGCGAGTCCGAGGAGAAGCAGCTCAAGCACGGGGACCTCGAGATCGACGCCGGCCGCCGCACGGCGCGCGTCGCGGGCGAGGAGATCCAGCTCGCGCCGAAGGAGTTCGACCTGCTCTGGGAGCTGCTCGACCACAACGGCCTCGTGCTGACGCGCGACCAGCTGCTCGAGCGGGTTTGGGGCTACACGTTCGCCGGCGACACGCGGACGGTGGACGTGCATGTGCGCCAGCTCCGCCGCAAGCTGGGCGACGCCTCGCCGATCGTCACCGTTTGGGGGGTCGGCTACAAGGTCGCGCCCCCGCGCGACGCGGCGGTCAGCGCCTAGGCGCCCGAGGCCGCGATGTTGCGGTCGCTGCGCTTCCAGCTCCCGGCGCTCTTCCTGCTCGGCGTGGTCGTCGCCGGCCTCGTCTCGGCGGCGATCGCGCTGCGGCTGTTCCGCTCGTACGCGCAGAGCCAGGCGCGCCACCAGGCCTACAACGAGGTCGGCCGCGAGGCGAACGGGCTGACGCAGCTCTACCGGAAGCAGGCCGGGCGGAAACTGCTCTCGGCCCACCAGCTCGAGCTCGCCACCGGCGACAAGATCTTCTACCGCGGGCTCGATCTCTTCCCAGGGCAGGGGACCGCGTTCACCGTGCTGCCGAAGAACGTCGTCAACCAACGCACGATCCGGACTCGCAAGAACCCGCTCTACTTCACCTTCCGCCCACCCGGGAGCCACCAGCGGCTGCTGGCGGCGGCGCTACCGCTGCAGGTTGGCCGCACCGTCTTCGGCACGATCGTCGTGGCCAAGCCGGAGACGGTGCTCAACCAGCGCTGGCTCGCGCTGATCGAGCGGCTGTTGATCGCGTTCGCCGGCGGCGTGCTCGTGGCGGCGGCGTTCGCCTGGTACTCGTCGCGGCGGATCACGACGCCGGTGCTGCAGCTCTCGGCGGCCGCCGACGAGGTCGCGCACGGCAACTACGACGTCGAGGTGCCGAGCGGCGGCGCCGGTGAGATCGGCGAGCTCGCCGAGCGGTTCGGCCAAATGGCCTCGCGGCTCGGCGAGGCGGAGGAGCTCGAGCGCAACTTCCTGATGACGGTCTCGCACGAGCTGCGCACGCCGTTGACTGCCATTCGCGGCCACGTCGGCGCACTGCGTGAGGGCGTCGTCACGGACGACGAGATGCGGGCGGCCTCGCTGACGGTGATCGCGGCGGAGGCGGAACGGCTCGAACGGCTCGTCGGCGACGTGCTCGACCTGGCCAAGCTCGATGCGCACCGCTTCACCGTGCTGCACGAGGAGGTCGACATGGAGCGGGTCGTCGACCGCGCGTACGTCACCTTCAGCGAGGAGGCGCGGCGGCGCGGGATCGACTACCGGCAAGAGCTCGAGGCCAAGCCGGTGATCGTCTCGGACGGCGACCGCGTCCTGCAGATCATCACGAACCTGCTCTCAAACGCCTTCCGCTGGACGCCGGACGGCGGCAGCGTCGGGCTCGAGCTGTCCGCGACCGACGGCAGCGTCTACGTCGGCGTCGCCGACAGTGGGCCGGGGATTGCGCCGTCCGAGCGGGAGCGGATCTTCCGGCCGTTCTGGTCGCGCGGCGGTGGCGGCACCGGCCTGGGCCTGGCGATCGCGCAGGAGCTCGCGTCGGCGCTCGGCGGGCGCATCAGCCTCGAGAGCTCGGCCGAGACGGGGAGCCGCTTCGAGCTGATGCTGCCCGTGCGCCCCAGATAGCCTCCGCGCGTGGTCGCCGCGCCCGAGCTCGTCGAGCTGCCGCGCCGCCGCTCGCCCGCGCGAGCCGCGCTCGTGGCGCTGCGCCCGCGGCAGTGGTCGAAGAACCTGCTTGTCTTCGCCGGCCTCGTCTTCGCGGCCAAGCTCGGCGACCCGCTGCGCTGGCTGGAGGCGTGCGTCTGCTTCGTCGCCTACTGCGCGGTCTCGAGTGCGTCGTACCTGGGCAACGACGTGCGCGACCGTCACGACGATCGGCTGCACCCGGTCAAGCGCTCGCGGCCGATCGCCCGCGGTGAGCTCTCGCCGCGTGCGGCGCTGACGATCGCCGCGGGCCTGGCGCTGCTCGCGCTGCTGCTCGTGGTGCCGCTCGGGCTCGCTTCGGTGCTGCTGGTGCTGGCCTTTGCGGGGCTGCAGGCCGGCTACACGCTGCGGCTGAAGCACGTCGTGCTGCTCGACGTGCTGACGATCGCGGCGCTGTTCGTGATCCGCGCGGCCGCGGGCGCAGAGGCCGTCAACGTGCCGATCTCCGGCTGGCTGCTGCTCTGCACTGCGCTGCTAGCGCTCTTCCTCGGCCTGGCGAAGCGCCGAGGCGAGCTCGTGCTCGTCGGCGCCGAGCGCACGCCCGGCCGGCCGGTGCTCGAGGGCTACTCGCTCGAGCTCGTTGACCAGCTGATCGGAATCGTCGCCTCCGCGACGGTGATCGCGTACGCCCTTTACACGCTCACGGCCGGCCACTCGCGGGCCCTGCTGGCGACGGTGCCGTTCGTCGTCTTCGGTGTCTTCCGCTACCTGCTGCTGATGCACCGTCACGACGTCGGCGAAGAGCCGGAGCAGGTGCTGCTGAGCGACGTGCCGATCATGCTCACGGTCGCCGGTTGGATCGTGACCGCGGCGGCGATCCTCGCATTCACCTGAAGCGCGGGCTGATCCTCGCCGCCGCGCTGGCGGTGGCCGTGGTGCTCGGGCTCGGGCTCTGGGCCGACTTCGGCTCGCTCGGCGACGAGCTGGCGAGCTTCCGCTGGGAGCTGTTCCCGCTCGCTCTGGCGCTGACCGCGTTCAACTACCTGCTGCGCTTCTTCCGCTGGCAGCGCTATCTGACCAAGCTGGAGATCGAGATCCCGCCGGGCCGCAGCTTCACGATCTTCGTCGCCGGGCTGACGATGACGATCACGCCCGCGAAGCTCGGCGAGCTGCTCAAGTCGGGCCTCTTGAAGCGCGGGTTCGATGTGCCCGTGCGGCGCTCGGCCCCGGTCGTGTTCGCGGAGCGCGTGACCGACGCGACCGGGGTGGTCGTGCTGGCGGTCGTCGGCGGCGCCGGCACCCGGGACTGGCCGCTGCTGGTGGCCGCCGTCGTCGCCGTCACCGGCGCGGTGTTCGTCGTCCACAGCCCGCTGCTCGATCGGTGGTCGCGCCTCGGCGAAGCACCCGGCGCTGCCCGTGCGCTGCTCGGCACCCGTCTGCTCGTCGAGATGACGCTGCTCTCCGCGGTGTCGTGGCTGTTCGAGTGCCTCGCGGCCTACGTGTGCATGAAGGGCCTGCGCCTCGACCTCTCGCTCGCCGACACGATCGTCGTCTTCACGCTCGGCAGCCTGGCCGGCGCGCTCTCCTTCCTGCCGGGCGGCCTCGGCGTCGCGGAGGGGAGCATGGCCGCGCTGATCAAGGCGCTCGGCGACACCACGAAGGCCCAGGCGGCGGCCGCCACGCTTCTGATCAGGCTCTCGACGCTCTGGTTTGCGGTCGCGCTCGGACTGGTCGGGCTGGCCGTGGAGGAGCGGCTCTACCGTTCCAAGATCGGACGCACGGGCAAAGCCCGCACGTCCTGAAGCGGCGGCGCAAACGCGGCCCTAGCCGGTACGGCGCTCTTCCATGCGGTAGACGATCGCGCCCTCGCCCGTCTGGAGCTTGCGCTCGAGTGTCGTCAACCGCCGTTCGACCGACTTCCAGCTGGACGTGATCAGGTCGACCAGCAGGCCGAGGTCGTCAACGCGCGCATGGCGCTCTGAGAGCAGGTCGCCCTCGACGCGCTCGAGCCGCCGGATCACCTGGTTCATCAGGCCACGGATCTCGGCGAGATTGCGGCCGACCGGGCGAACCTGCTCGGCCAGCCCGTCGCTGACCGCGTGCTCGACCCTGGCCGGGATCGTTGCCTCGAGCTCGGCGGCCGTTTGCGCCAGCTCCTCGACCTGCGCGCGCGCCCGCTCGAGCGCGGCGTCCACCGCGGCCGCGTCGGGACGGCCCTCGGCCGCCTCGCGGAGCCGTTCTCGCGCTTTTTCGATCGCGTCGTCAGTCATCGGCGGCAACGGTAACGTCCGGGTCGGATGAGGTCCTCCGAGCTGGACTACGAGTTACCGCGGGAGCTGATCGCGCAGCACCCGCTCGAGCGGCGGGATGCGTCGCGCCTGCTCGTCCACGACCGCGCGAGCGGTGAGACGCGGCACCGGCGCTTCGACGAGCTGGCCCTCGAGCTTCCCGCGGGGACGCTCGTCGTGGTCAACGACACGCGCGTGCTGCCGGCGCGGCTGCGGCTCGAGCGTCCGGGCGGGGGCGAGGCGGAGGTGCTGCTGCTCGAGCGGGTCGGCTCGAACGGGACCTGGGAAGGGCTCGCCCGGCCCTCGCGCAAGCTGCGACCCGGGCAGCGGCTCGGCCCGGTCGAGTTGCTCGAGTCGCTCGGCGAAGGCCGCTGGCGTCTTCGCCTCGAGGGCGAGCCGGCGGGCGAGGCGCCGCTGCCGCCGTACATCCACGAGCCGCTCGCCGATCCCGAGCGCTACCAGACCGTCTACGCCCGCAGCGAGGGCTCGGCCGCGGCGCCGACCGCCGGGCTGCACTTCACGCCGGAGCTGCTCGCGGGCCTCGACGTCGAGCGGGTGACGCTCCACGTCGGCCTCGACACGTTCCGCCCGCTCGCGGCCGAGACGCTGGAGGAGCACGAGCTGCACAGCGAGCGCTACGAGGTCGAGCCCGCCGCGTGGGAGCGGATCCAGGCCGCCGAGCGGGTGCTCGCGGTCGGGACGACGACGGTGCGCGTGCTGGAGTCGCTCGTTCGCGGCGCGTCCTTGAGCGGCCGCACCGACCTCTTCGTCACGCCCGGCTTCGAGTTCCGCCGCGTGGACGCGCTGCTGACGAACTTCCACCTGCCGCGCTCGACCCTGCTCGCGCTGGTGATGGCGTTCGCCGGAGTCGAGCAGACGCGCCGGCTCTACCGGCTCGCGATCGAGGAGCGCTATCGCTTCTACTCGTTCGGCGACGCGATGCTGCTGCTGTGAGCACGATCGACAGCTGTGGACGAACCGACACGCTTTCGGCGCGATCGACGCACAGACACGCGCGCCTTCGACCGGTACGCTCGCAGCGGGAGCGAGGGTGGACCGCAAACCCCACCCATCAGGGCGGGGGTGTGCTTCTTGGCTGAGATTTCGAGCCCCATGAGCGCGCGCGAGTGGCGGGAGTTCTGGCGCGATCGCGGCACGCGGGAGCTGCGGCTCGTGCTCTGGGCCTGCTGGGATCCGATCGGCGGCACACCCCCGGGCGAGTACGACAACTACGCCTTCCGCGTCGCGTCGCTGCTCGGGAGTCGCGCTTCGCGCGCGGCCGTCGCCGAGGAGCTCGGCCGCATCCGGCGTGACGCGCTCGGCAGCGAACCGTGCCCCGAAGAGGACGCTCGTGCCGCCGACAAGATCGGCGACTGGTTCGATCACGCGATCCGGACGCGTGACTGGTGAGCGCGTTCACCCCGGGAGCAACCGACGGCGCCGCCCGCACGGGTGTCCTGCGCACGGCGCATGGCGAGCTGCGGACGCCCGCGTTCATGCCCGTCGGCACCAAGGGCACGGTCAAGGCGGTCGACCCCGACGAGCTCCGCCGGCTCGGCGCGGAGATCCTGCTCTGCAACACCTACCACCTGCACTTCCGCCCGGGCGCCGACCTGATCGCCGAGCTCGGCGGGCTGCACCGCTTCATGGCCTGGGACGGGCCGATCCTCACCGACTCGGGCGGATTCCAGGTCTTCTCGCTGCGGCACACGATTCTTCGCCAGGACGACGACGGCCTCACGTTCCGCTCGGTCTACGACGGCGACGAGGCTCGCTTCACGCCCGAGCTCGCGGCGCGCATCCAGGCGCAGCTCGGCTCCGACATCGCCATGTGCCTCGACGTCGTCCCGCCGCCCGATGCCCCGCGCAGCGAGCTCGAGCAGGCAGTCCGCCGCACGACGCTCTGGGCGAAGCGCCAACAGCAGGCCGAGCGATCGCCGGGCCAGCTGCTGTTCGGGATCGCCCAGGGCGGCTCGGATCCCGAGCTGCGCCGCCGCAGCGTCGAGGAGATCGCAGAGCTCGGCTTCGACGGTCACGCGCTCGGCGGCCTCGCGATCGGCGAGTCGAAGGAGCAGATGCTGGAGACGACCGCGTGGGCGTCGGAGCTGCTCCCGCAGGAGCGCCCGCGCTACTTCATGGGCATTGGCGATCCGGTGGGCATCCTGGAAGTGATCGAGCGCGGGATCGACATGTTCGACTGCGTGCTGCCGACCCGCAATGCGCGCACCGGTTCCGCGCTGACCTGGGAGGGCCAGCTCAACCTGAAGGGCGCCCGCTACGCCCGCGACCCGCGCCCGCTCGACGAGGGCTGCGCCTGCCCGGCGTGCACGCGGTTCTCGCGCGCGTACGTGAGGCACCTGCTCAACCAACAGGAGATCCTGGGGATGCAGCTGTTGAGCCTGCATAATCTGCGCTTCGTGCTCGACCTCGTCGCCGGCGCGCGCGACGCGATCGAGCGGGGTCGGCTGGCGAGTTACAAGGAGGAGGCGCTGGCCCGTCTGCAGCGTCCCAAGGAGGCATCCACGTGGGCAGCTACCTGATCATCATCATCGTGCTGTTCGGCGCCCTGTGGCTGTTCCTGATCCGGCCCCAGAAGCGCCGCCAGGTCGAGACGTCGAGGATGCAGGACGACCTCGCGGCCGGTGACGAGATCCTGACCGCCGGCGGCGTCTACGGGACCGTTCGCGCGATCGAGGGCGAGGTTGTCCAGCTCGAGATCGCGCCGGGCACGATCGTCCGCCTCGACCGGCGGGCCGTTGCAGCGGTCGTACCGGAGGAAACCGAGCCGGAGCCGGAAGAAATCGAGGCGGAAGCGGAGGACTCGCCCTCGCCCGGTGAAAGCTAATCTGTCCCGGCTCGAATGAGCAATCGGCGCTCCCACCTGATCCTGGTCGGCCTGATCCTCGCGGCTCTGGCCGGCGTCGCGCTGCTCGCGTTCCCGAGCTCGCCGGCGCACAAGAAGGTCACCCTCGGCCTTGACCTGCAGGGCGGCCTCGAAGTCGTCCTCAAGGCCGTGCCGCCGCCCGGCAAGACCTGCGACTCGGCCTGCATGGACCGCTCGGTCTCGATCATGCGCAGCCGGATCGACAAGCTCGGTGTCTCCGAGCCCGAGATCCGCAAGCAGGGCAAGGACCAGATCGTGATCCAGCTCGCCGGCGTCCACGACGTGAACAAGGCCGCGCAGATCATCGGCACGACTGCGCAGCTGCAGTTCTACGACTTCGAGGTCGACACGGTGGGGCCATCGAACGACGGCGCCCATCACGCGATCGCCAACGGCAGCCTCTACGACCTGCTCTCGAAGGTGAAGGCCGACACCAAGAAGGGGGCGTCGTCCTACTACCTCTTCAACGCAAAGAAGAAGCCAGTAGCGGGGCCCGAAGCCACGCGCGAGCGCCTGCTGAACGCGACGCTGCCAAGCGGCCGCAGGTTGAACGGCGAAGTCCCGGAAGGCTTCACGGTGCTGGCGGTGCCGCCCAAGCAGATCGTGATCAGCTGTGACCAGGCGACGACAGGCTGTCAAGGCGTGCAACAGGTCGACGCGACCGCCCCGACCGTCTACTACCTCTTCAAGTACGACCCGAACAACCCGACGAACCCCATCCCCGAGGCGACCGGCGAGGACCTGAAGCTCTCCGACATCGCCGCTGACATCAGCACGCAGGGCCAGGGCAACGTCGTGCGACTCGGCTTCACCGGCAAGGGCGCCGACAAGTTCCACGACATCACGCGCAAGGAGGCGCAACGCGGCGCGGCGGACGCAGCGGCCGCCGGCCAGACCGGCAGCGACGCCGCCACGATCCAGCAGTTCGCGCAGCACTTCGCGATCGTGCTCGACGGCCAGCTCCAGTCGACGCCGTATATCGACTACAAGCAGAACCCGGACGGGATCGACCCGACGGGTACGGGCGCAGAGATCTCGAACATCTCGAGCATCGGCGAGGCGAAGGACCTGGCCCTCGTCCTGCAGACCGGCGCGCTGCCCGTCAAGTTCGAGCAGATCGAGCGCACCGACGTCTCGGCCACCCTCGGCAAGGACTCGCTCAAGGAGGCGAAGCTCGCCGCGCTGATCGGCCTGCTCGTCGTCGCGGCCTTCCTGCTCGTGCTCTACCGCTTCCTCGGCGTCGTCGCGGTCGTCGGCCTCGGCATCTACGCGGCCTTCCTCTACGCGGCGATCCTGCGTCTTCAACGTCACGCTGACGCTGCCGGGCTTCGCCGGCCTGATCCTCACGATCGGCGTCGCGGCCGACGCGAACGTCGTCATCTTCGAACGGATCAAGGAAGAAGTGCGCGCCGGCAAGTCCGTGCGCGCCGCGATCCAGGCCGGCTACGCCAAGGGCTTCCACACGATCATCGACGCGAACGTCGTGACCGTGATCACGGCGCTGGTGCTGTTCGCCGTCGCCACCGCCGGCGTCAAGGGCTTCGCCCTGATGCTGATGATCGGCACAGTCATCTCGCTGATCACCGCCGTCGCGGCGACGCGCGCGATGCTCGGACTGCTCGCAGGCTTCCGCTGGTTCGAGAACCCGAGCTTCATGGGCGCGAGCGGTGAGCAGAGCTGGCGCTGGCTGCAGATCGACTTCATGCGCAAGCGCTACCTCTGGTTCGCGATCTCCGGCGCGATCGTCGTGATCTCGATCGGTGCGCTGGCCGTCAAGGGCCTAAACCTGGGGATCGACTTCAAGGGCGGCACGCAGGTCTCGTTCACGACGCCGCAGCCGACCTCGTTGTCCTCGGTGCGCGAGCAGACGACCAAGTTCGGCAAGGAACCGGTCGTCCAGGGCCGCGGAAGGAGCGTCAACGGCGATGAGTACAAGAGCTTCCAGCTGCGCCTGCAGACGCTCAACGGGCCGGAGACGAGCGCGCTCAAGGACGCGGTCGCGAAGCAGTTCCACACCACGAAGATCCAGATCCAGACCGTCTCCGCGAGCTTCGGGAGACAGATCGCCCGCTCGGCGATCATCGCGATCCTCTTCTCGCTGCTCCTGATCATCCTGTACCTCGCGGTTCGGTTCGACTTCAAGTTCGCGGGGCCGGTGATCGTCGCGCTGGTGCACGACGTCGTGATCACGGTCGGCGTCTATGCCCTGCTCGGGCGGGAGGTGTCCAACTCGACGGTCGCCGCGGTGCTGACCGTGCTCGGCTACTCGATCTACGACACGATCATCATCTTCGACCGGATCCGGGAGAACATCCCGCTGATGCGGCGGGCGCCGTTCGCGACGATCGCGAACGTCTCGCTCTGGGAGACGATCCGTCGCTCGCTGGCGACGACCCTGATCACGCTGCTGCCGATCTTCTCGCTGCTGATCTTCGGCGGCGCGACGCTGAAGGACTTCGCCTTCGCGCTGATGGTCGGGATCCTCTCCGGCGCCTACTCGTCGATCTTCATCGCCGCGCCGCTGCTGACGATCTGGAAGGAGCGCGAGCCGGAATACGCGCGCCGGATCGGCCAAGAGTCGCCGAGCGGCGACGCGGCCGCGCTCGAGGAATCCGAGGAAGCCCTCGCGGCCGAGCCTGCGCCCGAGCTCACGCCTGTTGGAGCGGCCGACCGCCCGGCGGGAGCCAGCGCGGAGAAGCGCGAGCGCCGGCGGCAGCGGCGACGCGCGAGGCCCCATGGCCGCTCCCGCTGAGCTTCGCGACCTCGCGGAAAAGGTCGTGCTCGCCGGTGTCGGCGCGGTGGCGCTGACGGCCGAGCGGGCGGATGCACTCGCCGAGGAGCTGTCCGCGCGCGGCGGCATCGGACGTGAGGAGGCGCGGGCGCTGATCGAGGAGCTGGTCGGCCGCTGGCGCAGCGAAGGCGTCCGGATCGGCGAGCGGACCGGGGTGGGGCTGGCGGCGCTGTTCCGCGAGCTCGGGCTCGTCACGCGGGTCGAGCTCGAGGAGCTCGAGCTCCGGGTCGCGCAGATCGAGCACCGGCTGCGGCTGCTCGAGCCGTGAACCCGCTCCGCTGGCTGCGCAGCGTCGAAGGAGGGTGGTGGTTCGGCCGCCGCATCGCGCCGCGCGTGGCGGTGACCCTGGCGCCGGCCGCGGGCTACGGCGTCGAGCGGGTTCCGCTCGAGGGCGGCGGTGTCGTCGCTGCGAACCACTTCTCGGCGATCGACCATCCGCTGATCGGCTCGTTCTCGCCGCGGCCGCTCTACTTCCTGGCGAAGGCCGAGCTGTTCGAGATTCCGGTACTCGGATCGGTCTTGAGCTGGTTGGGCGTCTTCGCCGTTCGCCGCGGCGAGGGCGACCGCGAGGCGGTGCGGCGCGCTCGCGAGCTCGTGCGCGACGGCAACCTGGTCTGCGTTCACGTCGAGGGCACGCGGCAGCGGTTCGGCCATCCGGGGCCGCTCCACCCGGGCGGGCTGATGATCGCGATGCAGGAGGGCGCGCCCGTGATCCCGTGCGCGGTCGATACCTTCGGCTGGCGGCCGTGGAACCGGCGCGTGTGCTCGGTCGTCTGGGGCGAGCCGCTGAGTGTCGCCGACCTGCCGCGCAACCGGAAGGGCTACGCGGCGGCTGGCGAGCGGGTGGGCGAGGAGATCGTCCGCCTCTGGCGCCTGGCGGTCGCCGCTTCGGCCGCCGGCCTGCCCGAAGAGCTCCCTGACGGCGCACGTCGCAGCGGCATCAACCCGACGCCGTAGCGGCTCTGGTGCGCGTGTCACACTGAACGCATGGCGAGCACGGCCAGCCGCAGGAACCTCGGCCGGATCTCCGAGATCGCCCAGGTCGCGGTCAGGCACGGCTTCGGCTACTTCTTCGAGACCCACCGCCTGACCGACCTGCTGCCGGGCCGCCCGAAGCTGAGCGCCGCCGCGACCAGCCCCTCCGAGCGCGGCCGGCACCTGCGCGAGATGCTCGACGAGCTCGGCCCGACCTTCGTCAAGTTCGGCCAGCTCCTCTCGACCCGTCCGGACGTCGTCCCGCCGGACATCGTGGTCGAGCTGCAGAAGCTCCAGGACGACGTCCGCCCGGTCCCGTACGAGGACGTCGAGCGCGTGATCCGCGAGGACCTCGAGCTAAGCGTCGAACAGCTCTTCACCGACTTCGACCCGACCCCGATCGCGGCCGCCTCGATCGGCCAGGTGCACAGGGCCACGCTGCCAACTGGCCGGCGCGTCGCCGTCAAGGTCCAGCGCCCGAACGCACCGAGGCAGATCGAAGCCGACCTGGCGCTGCTCTACCAGGCCGCCCGCTTGATCCGCGAGCGTGTGCGCGCGCTCGAATTCATCGACCCGCGCCAGCTCGTCGACGAGTTCGCGCGCTCGATCCGGCAGGAGCTCGACTACCGCCTCGAGGCCCGCAACGCCGAGGCCTTCCACCACCGCTTCTCGGGCCACCCGCACGTCCACATCCCGCGCGTCTACTGGAGCTACACGCGCACGCGCGTGCTGACGCTCGAGCTGATCGAGGGCATCCAGCTCGCCGACCTCCCGCTCGACGCGTGGGAGATGGAGGAGCGCCGCCGCCTCGCCTACCTGATGGCCGAGACGTGGATGACGATGATCTTCCGCCACGGCTTCTTCCACGGCGACCCGCACCCGGCCAACATCTTCGTGGTCGGCGACGCGGAGCACATTGGGATCGTCGACTTCGGCCAGGTCGGGAAGCTCACCGACGAGGACATGTCGAAGCTGACCCGGCTCTTCATCGACGCCGCGAGCGAGCGCATCGACGCCTTGCCGCGCCGGCTGGCCGAGCTCGGCGTCCGGTACCCGAAGGAACGCGAGGACGAGTTCGTAGCCGAGCTGCGCGAGATGTACGCGCGCTACTACGGCGCCAGCCTCGCCGAGATCGACCCGCTACAGGTGATCCGCGAGGCCTTCCAGCTGATCTATCGGCTCAACCTCCGCTTGCCGGCGCGCTTCGTGATGCTCGACAAAGCGATTGCAACACTCGGGTCGGTCGGCGTCGACCTCTACCCGGACTTCAACGTCTTCGAGGTGGCCAGGCCGTATGCGCGGGGGCTCATGCTGGAGCGCTACACGCCGCAGCGCGTGCTGAAGCGGGCGCGCTCGGAGGGGATCGAGCTGGCGCGGATCGCGCGCGATCTGCCGTACCAGGTGCACGATGTTCTTGAGGAGTTCCGCGACGGCCAGATCGAGGTCGGCTTCGTGCACAAAGGCTTGGACGAGTTCATGCGCAAGCTCGACGTCGCCTTCAACCGCCTCGTGATCGCGCTGGTCACGGTCGGCGGCCTGATCGGCTCGAGCCTGATCGGGATCTTCTCGACCAAGGGCCCGCAGATCGCCGGCGTGAACTTCCTCTCGTTCGTCGGCTTCGTGCTCTCCGCGATCCTCGGGCTGTGGCTGCTCTGGGGCGTGCTCCGCTCCGGACGGTTGTAGAAAGCTCGTCGCACTTCCGCGCGAAAGGACATCTGGCGCGGCCGTGCAGCCGCGGATAGCTTCGGCTCATGTCGCAGGCGCTGCTCCTCGCGGAGGCCGAGCCGGGAACACGGGAGTTCCTCGCGCGGCACCTGGCGAGCGACGGCTTCGCGGTGCTCGGTGCGGACGCCGGGCGCGAGGCGCTCGAGCTAGTCGAGCGCGAGCGGCCAGACCTCGTGCTCGTCGGCGGCCTCCCGGACGCGCCGGCGCTCGAGGTCTGCCGCGTCCTGCGCGAGGGCGAGCCGGGCCGTTCCTGGGACCGCGACGTGCCAGTGATCGTGCTCGGCGAGGCCCGCGCCGACGCGGTCGACCGCGTGCACGCCTTCGAGCGCGGCTGCGACGACTTCGTGCCGCGCCCCTTCCACTACGAGGAGCTCGTGGCCAGGATCCACGCCGTCCTGCGCCGCACGCAGCCCGGGATCCGCGAGCGGCTCGCCGCCGGCCCGCTGGCGGTCGATCGCGCCGCTCGACGCGTGACCGTGCACGGCCTGACGGTCGCCCTTTCGGCGAAGGAGTACGAGCTGCTGGTCAAGCTCGCCACGCAGCCCACGCGCGTCTTCACGAAAGAGGAGCTGCTGCGCGAGGTCTGGGGTTTCCGGTCGCTCGGCCGCACGCGCACGCTCGACTCGCACGCCTCGCGCCTGCGCCGCAAGCTCGCGCGAGCCGGTGCGGCGGACTGCGTGCTCAACGTCTGGGGTGTCGGCTACCGGCTGATCGCCGACTACGAGGAGGCTCTCAGCACCGCCTGACCCGAACCGTTAGCCTCGCGGCATGGAGGACGCCGTTCGCGTTACGAAGGTGCCCGGCGAGCCCGAGGCAGAGGTTTTCTGCGGCTTGCTGCGGGCGAACGGGATCAAGTGCGCCTACCGGCCGACCGACGAGGCGGATTCGGCGTTCGAGGGCTTCGGCGGGGAGGGCGGCGAGCGCGAGATCCTCGTCGCGCCCGCCGATCTCGAGGCTGCGCGCGCCCTCCTCGAAGAAGACTGACCGCTAGCCGATACCGCCCCGCGCCGCCAGCGCGAAGAACTGCGCGGACAAGGCGCGCGCCGGGCCCGCCAGATCGATGCCGTGCGCGGCAAACGAGCGCGCGCTAAAGATGTCGAGCAGCGCCCGCAGGATGTTGGTGTTCGGCGGGCTCTGGTTGTGCGCTCGGACGATCTCGAAGGCCGTGCAGGCCTTGTAGTCGTTCACCGCGGTCTGCGCGCCGAAGTACGCCGGCTTCGCGAGCTGGGTTGCGAAGTACCCGTCGAGCCCGGTGAAGCTGTCCTGGAACGTGTCGGCCGTGACCGCCGTCGAGCAGACGGCGTACTCGAGCGTCAGCCCGATCACGCTCTCGGCCAGCGCTTCCTTCTTCTTCAGTGTCGTGACCTGCTTCTGCAGCGACTTGATCTGCGCCTGGAGCGACTTCAGCGTCGGCCCTTTCGTCGAGCCGGCGCTCGCCGGCGACGCGACGAGCAGCACGATGGCTGCGACGGCCCCGATTGTCAGTACCTGCCTCATCCGTGCCTCCCCGTTGAGCCTCGAGTGGTTCGGCGCAATGCTAGCCGCCGAGCAGGGCGCCTTCGAGCTCGAGCAGCGTGCGCTTGCGGTCGAGCCCGCCGGCGTAGCCGACGAGCGAGCCGGTCGAGCCGACCACGCGGTGGCAGGGGAGCACGATTGGCACGGGGTTCCGGTTCATGATCGTGCCGACGGCGCGGGCGGCGCGCGGGCGGCCGGCGCGCGAGGCGAGCGTGCCGTAGGTCGTCAGCTCGCCGTAGGGCACACGCGCGAGCTGCTCGAGCACCGCACGGCCGAATTCGCGCGCCGGGCCGAGGTCGAGCTCAAGCTCGAACTCCTGCCGCTCGCCGGCGAAGTACTCGTCGAGCTGCCGCCGCACCTCGTCGGTGGGGCGTGGCGAGCGGAGCACGCGGGTGCCGAAGAGCCGGGCCAGGCGCTCGGCCTCTGCGTCCGGGTCGGCGTCGTAGTGGATCTCGCAGACGCCGCGCCGGGTGACGGCTACGAGCAGCTCGCCGACCGGTGTGTCGTGCAGGTCGTAGGCGACGTCGAGCAGGCCCTCCGCGGCGGCGGCGTCGCGGAAGCGCCGGTCGAGCTCGGGAGAGACGGTCATGAGAGCTCCTTTCTGCGCAGGCGGCGGACACCGGACGAGGCGGCCTGCCTCGCCGCTTCGGGCGAGGAGCCGAGCACCGCGCCGATGTCCTCGTAGCTGAGGTCGTAGCCGTAGCGGAGGAAGACGGCGGCACGCTCCTTCTCGGGCAGGCCGGCGGTCAGCCGGTGCACCTCTTCGTAGGGGAGCGGCTCGTCCACCGACTCGACGTCGGGCACGTCGGCCGAGGTCACCCGCGTCCGGCGGAGGGCGTCGAGCGCGACGTTGCGCGCGATCTGCAGCGCCCACGCCCGCAGGTAGCGCCCGTGCTCGAGCGTCGGGTAAGCCCGCAGCGCGCGCAAGAACGTCTCCTGAAACGCGTCGTCGGCGGCGTCGCGGCCGAGCATGCTCCGCAGCTGCGCGAGCACGGGCCCCTGCTGCTCCTCGTAGAACCGTTCGAACGGGGGAACCGACATTGCTTCCATCATTCCTACCAACGCGAAGGCCCGCTCGGGTGTGAGACGGTCCCGTGCATGGCTCGCAGCCCGAGGCGGCGGAGCGATCGAATTCTCCGCATGGTGGTGGCTTTCGGAGTCGGTGTGATCGTGCTCGCGGTGACGCTGGCGCTCGGCGTCTCCTGGCCCGTCGCGGTAACGGGCTCGTGGGGCGTCGCCGCCCTCGTGACGGTCGTCGCGGTCTGGGTCCGCATCTGGCCGATGGACGCCGAGCAAACGAAGGCGAACGCCCGCGCCGAGGACGTCGCGCGCCCGATCGCGGACGTCATCATTCTTGCCGCCAGCGTCGCCAGCCTCGGTGCGATCGGCTACACCCTCCATCGCGCAGGGCACGCGCACGGCAGTGACAAGGTGCTCCTGATCGCGCTCGCGATCACCGTGGTCTCGCTCTCGTGGGCGACCGTCCACACGCTCTACCTGGTTCGCTACGGCGACCTGTACTACAGCGATCCGATCGGCGGGATCGCCTTCAACGAAGACGGGCCGCCCGATTACCACGACTTCGCCTATCTGGCCTTCACGATCGGGATGACGTTCCAGGTCTCGGACACGAACCTGAGCTTGAAGAAGATGCGGCGGACAGCCCTGCGGCACGCATTGCTCTCATTCGTCTTCGTGGCGGTGATCGGCGCGCTCGCGATCAACTCGGTGGCGTTGCTGCTCCAATAGAAAAAGTGGTGCCGCGGGGTTGCGCGGTGGGGATTTGTGGTTTACAGTGGGGCGCAGTGGAGCATGCTGCTAGGTGAGTTTGAGCACACGATCGATGACAAGAACCGCCTCACGCTACCGGCCAAGTTTCGCCAAGCGCTTTCCGGCGGTCTTGTCATCACGCGCGGTATGGACGGGTGTCTCTACTGCTATCCCCAGGCGTCCTGGGAGCGGCTCGTCGAGGAACGGCTCGCCGGGCTCGACCCCCTCAGCCGGGAGGGGCGCCTGATGCACCGCTACTTCTTCGCCGGGGCCTCCGAGACCGAGCCCGACAAGCAGGGCCGCGTGATGCTGCCGGCGTCGCTCGCCAAGAACGCAGCGATCGGCCGCGAGGTCGTGGTCGCCGGGGTGAACGACCACCTGGAGATCTGGGACCGCGCGGCCTGGCACGACCACGTCAAGGTTTTCGAAGGGAGTGCGGAGGATGTTGCCGAACGTCTTGCGTCCCAACGCGACTGACCACGTCCCGGTTCTCGCCGACCAGGTGCGGGAGGCGCTCGTAGTGCAGCCGGGCGAGACCGTCGTCGACGCCACATTTGGGGCCGGCGGCCACTCCGAGTTGCTCGCCGCCGATCTGTGCGGCAGCGGCAAGCTGATCGCGATCGACCGAGACCCGTCGGTGCGCGCGTACTTCGACTCGGTGCGGAAGCGAACCGGCACGCAGGGGCGCTTCCTGCGCGGCGAGTTCTCCGACGTGCTCGCGCAGCTCGCCGCCAACGACGTGCGCGCGGACGCGATCCTCTTCGATCTCGGCGTCTCCTCGATGCAGGTCGACCGGCCGGAGCGCGGCTTCTCCTACGCGACCGACGCGCCGCTCGACATGCGCATGGACCCGGCCTCGGAGGTCTCCGCACGCGAACTCGTGAACGAGGCGGCCGAACGCGAGCTGACACAGATCTTCCGCGAGTACGGCGAGGAGCGCTACGCGCGGCCGATCGCGAGGGCGATCGTGCGCCGGCGGCGTGAGCAGCCGTTCGAGCGCACGGGCGAGCTGGTCGAGACGATCAAGGCGGCGATCCCGGCTCCGGCGCGCTTCGGTGAGGGGCATCCGGCGAAGCGCGTCTTCCAGGCCTTGCGAATCGCGGTCAACGACGAGCTCGGCTCGCTGGAGCGCGCGCTGCCGGAGGCGCTCGAGATGCTGCGGCCCGGCGGCCGGCTCGCCGTGATCAGCTTCCACTCGCTCGAGGACCGGATCGTCAAGCGCTTTCTGCGCTCGCGCGAGAAGGGCTGCACGTGCCCGCCGGACTTCCCGGTGTGCGTCTGCGGCAACGAGCCTGAGCTGCGCGCGCTTTCGCGCCGGCCGATCAAGCCGACGCCGGCCGAGCTCGCCGCGAACCCCCGCGCCTCGTCCGCTCGGCTGCGTGCGGCGGTCAAGAGCGGGGGCGAGGAGTAGCGCCGTGGCTTCCTGGAGCGACGCCGCACCCGCACTGCCGTCTCCGCGACCGCGTTCCCGGCCGGCGCCGAGGCCTGCACCGAAGCGCAAGCGGCAGGCGCGCCGGGGCGTGGCCGGTGGCGTCGTCTGGATCGTGGTCGTCGCGGTCCTGCTGGCCGGCGTCGTCGCGATGAACGTCGCCGTCCTGCGGCTGAACGTCCAGCTCGACAAGCTCGACACCCAGCGCGCGCACCTCCGCGCCGAGAAGCAGGAGCTCGCCTCGCAGCTGTCGATGGCCGCGGCCTCACCGCGGATCCAGCTGCAGGCACAGAAGCACGGGCTCGTGCCCGCGAACCCCGCCGAGACGAGTTTCGTGCGGCTGGGGCCGCGGACGCGGTGAGCGCGAAGTCCGCGAACCGCCGCATCCGTCTCCTGCTCGGCGTCTTCGTGCTCGCGTTCGCGCTGACGTTCATGCGCGCCGCCTGGCTGCAGGGTGTGCGAGCGTCGTCGTTCGGGCGGCTCGCGTCGAGTCAGCAAAGCGAGGACGTCGTTATCCCGGCCGCGCGCGGGACGATCTACGACCGCGGCGGCGTGCAGCTCGCGATCGGCGAGCAGGCGCAGACCGTCTACGCCGACCCGCGCCAGGTGAAGGACGCGCAGCGCGAGGCGCTCGTGATCGCGCGCACGCTGCACCTCGACCCGGTCACCGTCTACCACTCGCTGAGCGACCGCACGCGCGGCTTCGTCTACGTGGCGCGCAAGGCCGATCCGCGGCTCGTCGCAAAGCTTCGCCGCCAAGGGCTGCCGGGGATCAACTCCTACGGCGAGGAGCGGCGGTTCTACCCGCAGTTCTCGCTCGCCTCGCAGGTGCTCGGCTACGCGGGCGTCGACAACCGCGGCCTCGCCGGGCTCGAGCTTTCGCTCGACCGGGAGCTTGCAGGGCGGCCAGGGCGAGAGCGGATCGTCAAGGACGCTTCCGGCCAGGCAATCGACACCGTCGTCTCGCAGACGGTGCGCGACGGCCGCGACGTCTACCTGACTCTCGACCACACGATCCAGGCGAACGCGCAGGCGGTGCTGCGCGACACGGTGCTCCGCTGGCGCGCGAAGAGCGCGAGCGCGGTCGTGCTCGACCCGACGACGGGCGCCGTGCGGGCGATGGCGATCGCGCCCGGGTTCGACGCGAACGTCTATCCAGAGGTCTGGCGGGTGCTGCAGCGCAACCGCGCGGTCACCGACACCTACGAGCCCGGCTCGACCTTCAAGCTCGTGACCGTCGCCGGCGCGCTCTCAGAAGGCCTCGTCAACCCGAACACCCGCTTCACGCTTCCCTACGAGATCCAGGTCGCCGACCGCAGGATCCACGACGCCGAGCCGCGCGGGACCGAGACGATGAGCGTCTCGGAGATCCTCTCGCGCTCGTCCAACGTCGGCGCGATCACGCTCGCCGAGCGGCTGACCCGGCACCGGCTCGTCCACTGGATCTCACGCTTCGGCTTCGGGCAGCCGACCGGGATCGACTTCCCCGGCGAGAGCGAGGGGATCGTGCTCCCGGAGGACAAGTGGTCGGGCTCCTCGATCGGCAACATCCCGATTGGCCAGGGGATCGCGGTTACGCCGATCCAGATGGCCTCCGCGTACGCGGCGATCGCCAACCGCGGCGTCTGGGTGCGGCCGCACCTGGTCGATCACGTCGGCGATGGCGACGTTGCTCGACCCGCCCACCGTCGGATCGTCTCCGGCTGGGTCGCGCGGGAGATCATGGCGATGCTGAAGAACGTCGTCGCCGAGGGCACCGGGACGCTGGCGGTCGTGCCCGGTTACCAGGTCGCCGGCAAGACCGGGACCGCGGCAAAGCCCGACGCGCACGGCGGCTACTCGGATTCGCGCTACGTGGCCTCGTTCGTCGGCGCCGTGCCGGCATCGCGCCCGCGGCTGGTGATCCTCGTCTCGGTGGACGAGCCCCGCGGCGCGATCTGGGGCGGCGTCGTCGCTGCGCCTGCCTTCGCACAGATCGCGAAGTTCGATATGCAGTACCTCGACGGCGGCGTGCCCCCGGACGCGCCCGCCACGACAACCGCAACGCCCGCGTACACCCCCTAGGTTCCGTACTACGGTTCGCCCGGCCTCCTCCCCAAGGCGATCGTATCGGCCCCGGGCGCGCGTGTCTGTGTCGAAAGTGTCAAGAAAAGTGCTGCAAAGACGAGGTTCTCGGGACGTCGAGGCGAGCCGCTTCGGCTGGGCCGGTCGCTAGACTCGCGCCTCGATGGAGATCGACCAGCTGATCGCGGCGCTCGCGCCGTCGGACGTGCTCGGGCGGGCTCCCGTCGAGATCGCCGACCTCGCCTACGACGCCCGCGCGGCCGGGCCGGAGAGCCTTTTCTTCTGCGTTCCCGGGACACGAGCGGACGGGCACGAGTTCGCCGCCGACGCGGTCGCGAACGGCGCCGTGGCGCTGGTCGTCGAGCGGTCGCTCGAGCTCGACGTGCCGCAGCTCGTCGTCCCGAGCGCGCGGGCTGCGATGGCCGTCGCCGCCGACGAGTTCTTCGGCCGCCCGACGGAGGAGCTCCAGGTCGCCGGCGTGACGGGCACGAACGGGAAGACGACGACCGCCTTCCTCCTCTACGCGATCCTCGCCGCCGCCGGGCGCCGCCCCGGGCTGCTGGGGACGATCGAGAGCCGGGTCGGCGGCGAGCGCCGCGCGGCCGTCCGCACGACGCCCGAGGCGATTGACCTGCAGCGCGAGTTCCGCGAGATGCTCGACGCCGGCGATCGCAGCGCGGCCGTGGAGGCGACTTCTCACGGCTCGGCGCTCGGCCGGCTCGACCGCGTCCGCTTCGCCGTGCTCGTCTTCACGAACCTGACGCAGGACCACCTCGACTTCCACGGGACGCTCGAGGAGTACTTCGACGCGAAGCGGCGGCTCTTCACCGAGTCGCGGCCGCCAGCGGCGGTCAACGTGGGCGACGAGCACGGGCGTCTCCTCGCGGAGGAGCTGCGCGGCCAGAACGAGCTGCTCACCTTTGGCCTGACGGACGACGCCGAGCTGCGCGCCGACGACCTCGAGCTCGGCCCGCGAGGCGCGCGTTTCCGAGCGGACGGAATCGAGCTCGAGACCCGGCTGCGCGGCCGCTTCAACGTCGAGAACGTGCTCGGCGCGGTCGCGGCGGCGCGGCTGCTCGAGATCCCCGACGACGCGATCGCCTACGGGGTCAGGGAGCTGCGCGGCGTGCCGGGCCGCTTCGAGGCGGTCGACGAAGGGCAGCCGTTTGCCGTGCTCGTCGACTACGCGCACACGCCCGACTCGCTCGAGAACGTCCTGCGCACGGCGCGCGACCTGGCGCAGAACCGCGTGATCTGCGTCTTTGGCTGTGGCGGTGATCGCGACCGCGGGAAGCGCCCGCTGATGGGCCGGATCGCGACCGAGCTCGCCGACCTCGCGATCGTCACCTCCGACAACCCGCGCAGCGAGGAGCCAGAGGCGATCATCGCGGAGATCCTTGCGGGCGCGGGCGACGCGGAGGTCGAGCCGGACCGGCGCGAGGCGATCGCGCGGGCCATCGGCGAGGCCGCGGAGGGCGACGTCGTGGTGATCGCCGGCAAGGGCCACGAGCAGGGGCAGCAGTTCGCCGACCGCACGATCCCGTTCGACGACCGCGAGGTGGCGCGCGAGGCGCTGCGCCGGCTCGGAGCTCCGGCTTGATCCCGCTGCGCGTCGAGGAGTTGCCGCAGCTCGGCGAGCTGGACGCACATGCCGACGAGATCACCGGCGTCCAGGTCGACTCACGCCGCATCGAGCACGGTGACCTGTTCGTCGCCGTCGGGCGCGGGGCCGAGTTCCGCAACGAGGCGCTCGTCCGCGGCGCCGCCGCGACGCTGCTACCCGACCGGCCCTTCGAGGCCTTCGCGGCGCTCGGCTCGCTCGTCCGCGACCGCTCGGATGCCCGCGTCGTCGGCATTACCGGCTCGACCGGGAAGACGTCGACGAAGGACATCCTCGCCGCGCTATGCGCTCCGGCCGCTCGCACGGTCGCCGCGGAGGCGAGCTTCAACAACGAGATCGGCGTGCCGCTCACGCTCTGCCGCCTAGAGCCCGGCACCGAGGTCTGCATCCTCGAGCTCGCCATGCGCGGCTTCGGCCAGATCGCCGACCTCTGCCGGGTCGCGCGGCCGCATGTCGGCGTGATCACGAACGTCGGGCCGGTCCACTTGGAGCTCGTCGGCGACCTGGAGGGCGTGCAGCGGGCGAAGGGCGAGCTGGTCGCGGCGCTGCCCGCGGGCGGGACGGCCGTCGTGCCGGAGGGGTTCCCGGTCGAGCGCGACGACATCGACGTCGTTCACCCGCCGCAGCCCGACGCGCACCGTGAGGACGGGCGCACCGTCGTCGACGGCGTCAGCTTCAACTTCACCGCCGAGCACCAGGTCGCCAACGCCGCCGCAGCACTGGCCGCGTTCGACGCGCTCGGCCTGCCGCGCCCCGAGCGGGTCGACGTCGAGTTCTCGCCCTGGCGCGGAGAAGAGCTGCCGCTGCCCGGCGGCGGTCTGCTGATCAACGACGCCTACAACGCGAACCCGGTCTCGATGCGCGCCGCGCTGGCCCACCTCGCCACGACCGCGGGCGAGCGGCGCCGGGTGGCGATCCTCGGCGACATGGCCGAGCTCGGCCCGGCCGCGCCGGCCTACCACGAGGAGATCGGCCGCGAGCTATCACAGCACGGTGTCGACGTCCTGCTGGCCGTCGGCGAGCTTGCGCGCGCCTACCTGGACGGCGCCGGCGACGGTGTGTCGGTGACACGCTGGGTGCCCGACGCGGAAACGGCGGCCACCAAGGTCACCGAGCTCGTGCTGCCGGGCGACGTCGTCCTGGTCAAGGCCTCCCGCGCGCTCGGCCTGGAGCGGGTCGCGGAAGCGCTCGCGGCGGTGAGCGCTTGAGCCGAGTCCTGCTGGCGGGGGTGATCGCCCTGCTGATCTCGATCCTGGCCGGCCCGAAGTTCGTCGAGGTGCTGCGCCGCAAGGAGCTCGGCCAGCACATCCGCGAGGAAGGGCCCCAACACCACGTCTCCAAGCAGGGCACGCCGACGATGGGCGGCCTGCTGATCCTGTTCGCTGCCGCTATCGGCTTCCTCGCCTTCAGTCGCTACACGGTGCCGGCGCTCACCGTGTTCTTCGTCACGCTCGCCTGCGGCGCGATCGGTTTCCTCGACGACTTCATCAAGCTGACGCACCGCCGCTCGCTCGGCCTCAACGGCCGCTGGAAGCTGATTCTGCTTGGCCTGATCACGGTCGGCGTCGGGATCGCGGCGCAGCACCAGCACCTGCCGACGAGCGTCTACATCCCGGGCGTCGGCGACCTCGAGCTCTCGTACGCGTGGTACGGGCTGCTCTTCCTCGTGATCGCCGGCGCCGCGAACGGCGTCAACCTGACCGACGGGGTGGACGGGCTTGCGGCCGGGACGGTGATCATCGCGCTCTTCACGTTCGCCTCGATGATCGTGATCTCGTGGATCCGGTCCGGGCCCCCCGGGCATCGCTTCGACACGAAGCTCGACCTGGCCGTGATCGCGGCGGCGCTGATCGGCGGGGCAATCGGCTTCCTGTGGTTCAACGCCTGGCCGGCCGAGGTGTTCATGGGCGACACCGGCTCGATGGCGCTCGGCGGCGCGCTCGCCTCGTTCGCGATCTTCACGAAGACGATCTTCCTGCTGCTGCTGATCGGCGGCATCTTCGCGGTGGCGGCGCTCTCGGTGATCATCCAGGTCTTCAGCTTCAAGTACTTCAAGCGGCGCGTGTTCTTGATGGCGCCGATCCAGCACCACTTCGAGCTGAAGGCCTGGTCCGAGACGAAGATCATGGTGCGCTTCTGGATCGTCACCGGCCTCCTCTGCGCTGTCGGCTTCGCCCTGTACTACCGCTACTTCCCCGGGTTCCGCTGAGCACGTTGCCGCAGCGGGTGCTCGTGCTCGGGCTCGCGCGCTCCGGGAAGGGGGCGGTCGCGGCGCTGGCGCGGCGCGGGCTGGAGGTGACGGCCGTCGATCGCGAGCTTGGGAACGACGGCGACCTCTCGCTGCTCGACCGCGCCGAGCTGCTCGTCAAGAGCCCCGGTGTGCCGCGTGAGGCGCCGCTCGTCGCCGAGGCCGAGCGGCGAGGCATCCCGATCTGGAGCGAGGTCGAGCTCGGCTACCGGCTGCTGCAGCCGAGGCTCGTCGGCGTCACCGGCACGAACGGCAAGACAACGACCACCGAGTTGCTCGGCGCGATCCTCGACGCGCCGACCGCCGGGAACGTCGGCCGGGCGCTGACCGATCTCGACGGCGAGGTCGAGCCTGGCACGCGCGTCGTCTGCGAGCTCTCGAGCTTCCAGCTCGAGGACGTGCACGAGCTCGCCTGCGAGGTTGCCGTGCTCCTGAACCTCGAGCCCGACCACCTCGACCGGCACGGCTCGTTCGAGGCCTACCGCGACGCGAAGCTGCGGATCTTCGAGCGGGCGCGCGTCAAGGTCGTGCCGAAGTCGAGCGGCCTGGAGGGGATCGAGTTCTCGGCCGACGACGAGCTGCCGGCGGAGCCGCTGATCCGGGGCGCGCACAACCGGGAGAACGCCGCCGCGGCGACGGCGGCCGCCCGCGCGCTCGGCGTCCCCGACGAACAGATCGCGCGCGCGCTCGAGACGTTCGCCGGGGTGCCGCACCGGCTCGAGCCGGTGGGCGAGGTGAACGGCGTCCGCTACGTGAACGACTCGAAGGCGACCAACGTCGCCGCCGCCCTGCGCGCGCTCGCCGCCTATGCAGACGAGCCCGTCCACCTGATCCTCGGCGGCTCGCGCAAGGGCGAGGACTTCACGCCGCTCGCGGCGGCGATCGGACCCAACGTGCGCAGTGTCCACCTGATCGGCGAGACCGCGGACGAGCTCGCGGCGGCGATCCCCGATGGGCACGACGACGGCGACCTGGCCACCGCGCTCGCGCACATCGAAGCGCAGCCCGGCGATGTGGTGCTGCTGAGCCCGGCCTGCGCGAGCTACGACCAGTTTCGCGACTTCGAGCAGCGCGGCGAGGAATTCAGGAGGCTGGTGCAGAACCTGTCCGGGTGAGGCGCGGCCTCGAATCGAGCGTGCTCATCCTCGTGACCATGGGGCTGGTCGCGTTCGGCCTCGTGATGGTCTACAGCGCGACCTCGGCCTCGGCCGCACTGGCCAACGGCGACCCCGCCTACTACCTCAAGCGGCAGGCGATGTATGCCGTGCTGGGGCTCGTCTTGATGGTCGTGTTCTCGCGGATCGACTTCCGCGCGTTGCGCGCGATCGCACCGGTGCTGATGGTGTCGAGTGCCGTGCTGCTGCTCGCCGTGCTCGTGATCGGCCGCGCCGCGAACGGCGCCAGCCGCTGGATCTCGTTCGGTCCGCTCGTCTTCCAGCCATCGGAGCTCGCCAAGCTCGCGCTCGCGGTCTGGGCGGCCGGCTACCTGGCGCGCCGCAAGGCTCCGCGCAGCCTTGCCGAGCTCTGGCGCCCGATCGGACTCGTCACGCTCGTCTTCTGCGGCCTGATCCTGGTCGAGCCGGACCTCGGCACGGCAATCGCGATCGTGGTGATGCTCGCTGCGATGCTGCTCGTCGCGGGCACTCCGGGGCGCACGCTCGGCGCTGGGCTCGGGATCGTCGCCACGCTCGGCCTGTTCGCGGTCTGGCTCGAGCCGTACCGCCGCGCACGCCTCTTCAGCTTCCTCAACCCGTGGCAGGACGCGCAGGGCGCGGGCTTCCAGACCGTGCAGGCGATGATCGGCCTCGGCTCCGGCGGCATCTTCGGGGTCGGCCTCGGCCAGAGCGTCCAGAAGACGAACTACCTCCCGGAGGCGCACACCGACATGATCTTCGCGATCATCGGCGAGGAGCTCGGCCTCGTCGGCGCGACCGCCGTGATCGCCGCCTATTGCGCGTTTGCCTACCTCGGCCTGAAGATCGCGTTGCAGTGCAAAGACCCGTTCGGCAAGCGGCTCGCCGCCGGTCTGACCGCTCTCGTCTGCGGGCAGGCGGCGATCAACCTTGCGGCCGTGATGGGGCTCGCGCCGCTGACCGGGATTCCGCTGCCGTTCGTCTCCTACGGCGGCTCCAGCCTCGTGGTCGCGCTCGCCTGCGTCGGCATCCTCCTTAACATCGCGGGCAATGCAGGAGCGGGAGCAAGAAGCGCCGGTGTTCCTGATCGCAGCCGGCGGGACGGCGGGGCACGTCCTGCCCGCGCTCGCAATCGCTCAGGTGCTGCGCGACCGCGGCGCACGCGTGACGTTCGCAGGGTCGCCGGATCGCGCCGAGGCGCGACTGGTTCCTGAGGCCGACTTCGAGCTCGACACCTTTCGCGTCAGCGGCCTGCCGCGCCGGCCGGGAGTCGAGCAGGCCCGTGCCGCGTTGCGCGCGCTCGCGGCGCCGGCCGCCTGTGACCGGATCCTCGCGAGGCGCCGTCCCGACGCGGTACTCGGCGCCGGCGGGTACGTGGCCGGCCCGATGGTGGTCGCCGCGGCGCGTCGCCGCATCCCGGCGGCGCTGACCGAGGCCGACGCCCACCTTGGTCTCGCCAACCGCCTCGCGGCGCCGTTCGCCAAGCGTGTCTTCCTCTCGTATCCGATCGCGGGCCGCAAGCCGCCGAAGTACGTGGTCACCGGACGGGCGATTCCCGACAACGCGCGGCCTCTGCCACGCGACGAGGCGCGCGCACAGCTCGGCCTGCCGGCGGCGGGGCCGGTGCTGCTCGTCGCCGGCGCGCGGGCCGGCGCTCGCTCGCTGAACGAGCTGGCGGTCGAGGCCTTCGGCGAGAGCGGCCCCGCCGTCCTGCACATCTCGGGCGAGCGCGACTACGACGAGCTGCGCATGCGCGTCTCGCGGCCGGACTACGTGCTGCTGCCGCTGCTCGACGGGCTCGGCGCGGCCTACGGCGCCGCGGATCTCGCGCTGATGCGCAGCGGCTCGACCGTCTGGGAGCTCGCGGCCGCGGGGCTGCCGGCGGTGCTCGTGCCCTATCCGTTCGCGACCGCCGACCACCAGACGAAGAATGCGCGCTACTTCGAGGCCGCCGGCGGTGCGATCGTGATCCCGGAGAGCGAGCTCGGCCGCGCGCCCGAGACCGCTCGCTCGCTGCTGGACGATCCGGCCCGGCTCGCGAAGATGAGCGCGGCGATGCTGAGCGTGGCGCGGCCCGATGCGGCCGAGCAGATCGCGGAGGAGCTGACGGCGCTTGCGACCGCTCGACGGTAGGCGCCTCTGGTTCGTCGGGATCGGCGGCGCCGGCATGAGCGCACTGGCGCTGGTCGCGCACGAGTGGGGTGCCGAGGTCGGCGGCTCCGACCGCGCGCGTTCCTCCTACGTCGAGCGACTCGAGGCGGCCGGGATCCCGGTCGCGATCGGGCACGACGCTGCGAATGTCCCCGATGACGCCGAGGTGATCGTCTCCAGCGCGATCGCGGCGGACAACCCTGAAGTGTCACGCGCGCGCGTGAAGAAGAAGCGGGCGGAGCTGCTGGCCGAGCTCGTCGAACTGCGGCCCTCGATCGTCGTCGCGGGCGCACACGGCAAGACGACGACCACGGCGATGATCGCGTTCGTGCTCGACCGGCTCGGGCTCGATCCGGCCTTTCTGATCGGCGGCGAGATCCCGCAACTCGCCGGGAATGCGCGCGCGGGGGAGGGCTGGCTCGTCGCCGAGGGCGACGAGTCGGACCGGTCGCTGGAGCTGCTGCGGCCGCAGATCGCCGTGCTGACGAACGTCGAGCTCGACCACCACGCGACCTTCGCCTCCGAGGCCGAGGTGCGGGAGTTGTTCGAGGACTGGCTCGCCCGTGCACGCGAGGTCGTCCGCGGGGACGAGCTCGAGCCCGTCGCGTTCGAGCTCGCGGTCCCGGGTGAGCACAACCGCCGCAATGCGGCGACGGCTCTTGCAGCGCTCGAGGTCGCGGGCGTGGCGCGCGAGGAGACCGAACGCGTGCTCCCCGAGTTCGCGGGCGCCGGGCGCCGCTTCGAGCTGCGCGGCGAGCGGCGCGGGGTGCGGGTCTACGACGACTACGGGCACCATCCGCGGGAGGTGGCCGTGACACTCGCGGCCGCGAGGGCCTCGGCCGGCGACGGCCGTGTGCTCGTCGTCTTCCAGCCCCATCTCTACTCGCGCACGCGGTACTTGGCGCACGAGCTGGCGCAGGCGCTCGCGGCGGCCGACGCGGTCGCGGTGACGAGCGTCTACGCTGCGCGCGAGGAGCCGGTGGCCGGCGTCGAAGGCTCGCTCGTGGTCGAGGCGCTCGCCTCCGAGCGCCCGGGGATGCCCGTCGCGTGGACGCCCGCGCTTGAGGATGCGGTTCGTTTCCTCGCGCGGCGGGCGCGGCCCGGCGATGTCGTGCTGACGATCGGCGCGGGAGACGTCGAGCGCGCCGGACCGCTGCTGCTCGAGGAGCTCACGTGAAGATCGAGGAAGGCGTCGAGCTCTCGCGCTTCACGACGCTCGGTGCCGGCGGGCCGGCGAAGGCGTTCGCCCGGCCAGAGTCGGTCGAGGAGCTCGAAGAGGCGCTCGCCTGGGCCCGCGAGCACGAGCTGCCGGTGGCGACCGTCGGCCTGGGCTCGAACCTGCTCGTCGCGGACGAAGGCTTCGACGGGCTCGTGCTCAAGCTCGGCGGCGAGCTGGCCGAGGCGCGTGTCGAAGGCGAGCAGCTGCTCGCGGGTGGCGGTGCCGCCAACGCGGTCTGCCTGCACCGGGTGCGCGCAGCAGGGCTAGGCGGTTTCGAGTTCGCGTGCGCGATCCCCGGCACGATCGGTGGCGGCGTCTGGATGAACGCCGGGGCCTACGGCAGCGACTGGGCCGCGATTCTCGACCGTGCGCAGGTGGTCGACGAGCAGGGCGCTCGCTGGTTGACGCCCGAGGAGCTGGGCCTTAGCTATCGCCACTCGGAGCTGCACCACGACCAGGTCGTCGCACACGCCGAGTTCACGCTGGCACCAGTGCCGGAGGAGCAGATCAAGGCGAACGTCGCCCGGCTACAAGCGCTGCGCAAAGCCGCGCAGCCGACGAACAGGCGCACCTTCGGGAGTGTCTTCAAGAACCCCGAGCACGAGCTCAGCGCGGGGCGGATGATCGAGGCCTGCGGGCTCAAGGGGCACCGGATCGGCGGCGCGCAGATCTCGCCGCGCCACGCGAACTTCATCGAGAACGCAGACGGAGCCCGTGCTGCCGACGCAGTCGCGTTGATGGCCGAGGCGCGGCGGCGGGCGCTGGAGCAGTTCGGCGTCGAGCTCGTGCACGAGGTCGAGCTCCTCGGCCCGCTCGAGCTGCCGCCGCTGCGGTAGGAGCAGCGCGCGCCGCGGCGAAAGCCGCCACGTGCCTCAGCCCAGCTCTCAGCGTCCCCGCGCTCGTGCCGCGGTCGTCCACCTGCCGGCGCTCGAGCGCCCGGCGGTCCTGCGCTTGCTCCCATCCGGCCGCTCGTTGCTCGTGGGCTTTGCGATCGTGCTCGGCGCCGTCGGGCTCTACCTGCTGGCGCGCTCGACGCCGATGTTCGCCGTCCAGGAGATCGAGGTCGAGGGCGCACCGCCGGCCGTTGCCGCGCACGTGCGCGCGGCGCTCGCGCCGATCGAGGGACAGAGCCTGCTCGCGCTGAACAGCGGCGAGGTCGAGCGGCGGCTGGCCAAGCTCCCCGACGTCGCGGCTGCCGGTTACGACCGCAACTTCCCGCACACCCTCCGCGTGACCGTGCGGCCCGAGCATCCGGTTGCCGTAGCGCGCCGGGGTCAGAAAGCCTGGCTGGTTGCGGCCAGCACCCGTGCGATCGCGGAAGTGCCGCTCGGCACACATCCTGAGCTGCCGCGCATCTGGCTCGCGCACTCCGGCGAGCCCCAGGTGGGCGCGACGCTCACCGACCGTTTTGGCCTGCGCGCGGTGCGCGCTCTGGCTTTCGCGCGGTCGGCCGGCTTTAAGGGTCGGGTGCGGATGGTGCGCGTGCGGGAACGGGATCTCACGTTCCGGCTCGGCTCCGGGCTCGAGTTGCGGCTGGGCGCGCTGCGGGCGATCCCGCTCAAGCTCGCGATCGCGCAGAGGGTGATCCCGGGACTGCTAGCCCAGGGCCGATACCTCTACCTCGACGTAAGCGTTCCGGCCAGGCCGGTGGCGGGTACAACCCTAAACTCTCAGCCAGAGCCTTAGACTTCTAACGTCGATACGGCGTTGACAAGGGGTCTCCGGGGCCGTACCCTGCTGTGCGCTGAAGACGTACTGTCCACTAAAGCTTGAGGTAGAGACGGGTTGAGCGTGCGGGATCAAAGCGGTAACTATCTGGCCCTGATCAAGGTCGTGGGTGTCGGCGGTGGCGGCTCGAACGCCGTCAACCGGATGGTCGATGCAGGCCTGTCGGGCTGCGAGTTCATCGCGGTCAACACCGACGCACAGGCGCTGCTGATGTGCGACGCCGACGTGAAGATGCCGATCGGCTCCGACGTCACCCGCGGCCTGGGCGCTGGCGCCGACCCGGTGGTCGGGCGCTCCGCTGCCGAGGAGAGCCGCGACGAGCTGAAGGAGGCGCTGAAAGGCGCCGACATGGTCTTCGTCACCGCAGGCGAGGGTGGCGGCACGGGCACCGGCGCTGCGCCGGTGGTCGCACGGCTTGCGCAGGAGATCGGCGCGCTCACCGTGGGCGTCGTCACGAAGCCGTTCAGCTTCGAGGGCCGACGACGCGCCGAGGTCGCCTCGCGCGGCGTCGACGAGCTGCGCGACGAGGTCGACACACTGATCGTGATCGAGAACGACCGCCTGCTGCAGGTGGTCGAGAAGCGCACTTCGATCGTGGACGCCTTCAACGTCGCCGACGACGTCCTCCGCCAGGGCGTGCAGGGCATCACCGACCTGATCACGATCCCCGGCCTGGTCAACCTCGACTTCGCCGACGTGCGGACGATCATGAACGAGGCCGGCTCGGCGTTGATGGGCATCGGCACGGCCTCCGGCGAGAACCGCGCGACCGAGGCGGCGCGCGCGGCGGTCTCGTCGCCACTGCTCGAGTCTTCGATCGAAGGGGCGACCGGGATCCTGCTGAACGTGACCGGTGGTCCCGACATCGGGCTGTTCGAGGTGAACGAGGCCGCTCAGGTCGTGACCTCCGCCGCCGACCAGAACGCGAACGTCATCTTCGGCGCAGTGATCAACGAGAACCAGAGCGACGAGGTTCGCGTGACCGTGATCGCCACCGGCTTCGGCCCTGCGCGTGCTCGTCGCCGCCGGCGCACGGAGGAGCCCGCCTCGGAAGAGCGGGCGGATTCCGAGGGCCAGCGCGAGCAGCGCGAACAGCCCGCTGAGGCGTTCGAGCTCTCGGACGACGTGCTCGAAGTGCCGTCCTTCCTGCGGGACTAAAAAGAGTTTCGCAATCGATGTTTAGCCGTCACGCGCAGCGGCAATTATTTGCGCGCCCTCTCGGATCGACCGTAGCGGTTGATCCGCGATGACCCGGTCCGGCCGCCCCGGCCTCGACTCCCCAGTCGAAGCCGGGGCGGCTCCCTTTTCGGCTCCATTAGCATCAGCGGCCGATGCAGACATTGCTCCGCACGCCGCTCTACGACCGTCACGTCGCCCTCGGCGCGCGGCTCGTCCCCTTCGCCGGCTGGGAGATGCCCGTCCAGTACGAGGGCGTGATCCCCGAGCACCGAGCGGTACGCACCGACGCCGGCGCGTTCGACGTCTCGCACATGGGCGAGCTGATCGTCGAAGGCGCGGGAGCGCGGGAGTTCCTGCAGTCGGTGCTCTCGAACGACGTCGAGCGGCTCGAGCCCGGTCTCGCCCAGTACACGCTGCTGACCAACGAGCAGGGCGGAATCGTCGACGACCTGATCGTCTACGAGCTCGCCCCTGAACGGTTCCTGCTGATCGTGAACGCCTCGAACCGCGAGGCCGACTTCGCCTGGCTCCATGAGCGCGAGCCCGGCGACGCGGAGGTGCGCGACGTGTCCGACGACTACGCGCTGATCGCGGTGCAGGGGCCACGGGCGCTCGAGCGGCTGGGCCTGCCCGCAGCACCCGCCTTCACCTTCGCCGAGGGCGAGATCGACGGCGTCGCCTGCACGGTCAACCGCACCGGCTACACCGGTGAGGAGGGCGTCGAGCTGCTCGTCGCCACCGACGCGGCCGGAGAGCTGTGGGATCGCGTGCTGGAGCGCGGCGTCGTTCCGTGCGGCCTTGGCGCGCGCGACACGCTGCGGCTCGAGGTCTGCTACCCGCTGCACGGGAACGACATCTCGCCCGAGACCGACGCGATCTCGGCCGGCCTCGGCTGGGTCTGCGCGCTCGACACCGGGTTCACCGGCGCCGACGAGCTGCGGCGGATCAAGGAGGCCGGGCCCGAGCGGAAGCTGTCCGCCTTCGTGATGGAGGAGGCCGGGATCCCGCGCCAGGGGATGCCGATCGTGGAAGGCGGCGAGGTCACGTCCGGCTCGCACTCGCCGATGCTGGAGCGCGGGATCGGCCTCGGCTACGTCCCGGCTGCGCTGGCGCAGCCCGAGACGGAGCTGACGATCGACGTGCGAGGCCGCAACCGGCGCGCCCGTGTGGTGAAGAAGCCGATCTACTCGCGAGAGGAGCGCTGATGGCCGCGGCCGAGACCTACCCGGACGACCTTCGCTACCACCCCGAGCACGACTGGGCCCGGGTCGAGGGCGGCGAGGCGACGCTCGGGGTGACCTGGTTCGCGCAGGACGCGCTCGGCGAGCTGGTGCACTTCGAGGCTCCGGAGGAAGGCGCGACGCTGACCAAGGACCAGGCCTACGCCGAGGTCGAGTCGGTCAAGGCCGTCTCCGACGTGATCGCTCCGCTCTCCGGCGAGGTGCTCGAGGTCAACCGCGCCGTCACCGACGCGCCCGAGACGGTGAACGGCGACCCGTACGGCGAGGGCTGGCTCGTGCGTGTGCGGCTGACCGACCCCGGGGAGGCCGACGTGCTGATGGATGCGGCGGCGTACAAGCAGCACCTGGCCGAGCAGGGGTGAGCTACCTCGCGCTGACCGACGCCGACCGGGAGGCGATGCTCGAGACGATCGGCGTCTCCTCGGTCGAAGAGCTGTTCGCGGACCTGCCTGACGGTGTGCGCCTCGGGCGGGAGCTCGAGCTGCCGCCGGCGATGTCCGAGCAGGAGTTGAACGCGTACTTCGAGTCGCTCGCGGCCGAGAACGCGGACGTCGGCGCCGCGCTGTCGTTCCTCGGCGCGGGCATGTACGACCACTACGTACCGGCGATCGTCGACGCGGTGCTGCAGCGCGGCGAGCTCCTGACCGCGTACACGCCATACCAGCCCGAGCTCAGCCAGGGCGTGCTGCAGGCGATCTTCGAGTACCAGACCGCGATCTGCGAGCTGACCGGGATGGACGTCTCGAACGCCTCCGGCTACGACGGCACGACCGTCGCCGCCGACGCCTGCTTCATCGCCAAGCACGCGACCGGGCGCTCGAAGGTCGTCGTCACCGAGGCGACGAACCCGCAGGTCCGCCAGGTCGTGAAGACCTTCGCGCCCGGCTTTGGGCTCGAGGTCGTCGAGGTGCCGCACCGGGACGGCGCGACCGATCCCGACGAGCTGCGCGAGGCGGCTGTCGACGCCGCCTGCGTGATCTTCCAGCACCCGAACTTCTTCGGGGTGCTCGAGCTGGCGCCGGAGCTTGCCGCGGCCGCGAACGAGGCCGAAGCGCTGCCGGTCGCCCACGTCGACCCGATCTCGCTCGGCGTGCTCGAGCCGCCGGGGAACTACGGCTGCGCGATCGCGATCGGGGAAGGGCAGCCGGCGGGGAACTACCTCTCCTATGGCGGGCCGCACTACGGGTTCCTGGCGGCACGCTCCGAGTTCATCCGGCGGATGCCCGGACGGATCGTCGGCGAGACGACTGACGCCGCGGGGAACCGCGGCTATGTGCTCACCCTCCAGACGCGCGAGCAGCACATCAGGCGCGAGAAGGCGACCTCCAACATCACGACCAATCAGACGCTGCTGGCGCTCGCCGGGCTCGTCTACCTCTCGTGGCTCGGGCCGGAGGGGCTCAGGGAGGTGGGGGAGACCTGCATGAGCCTCGCCGAGCACGCGAAGGAGCGGCTCGGGCTCCCGCTCGCGTTTGCAGGTCGGCAAACATTCAAGGAGTTTGCCGTGCGAGTTGGCCGGCCCACGCAGGAGGTCCTCCGCACGGCCCGCGAGCAGGGCGTGCATCCGGGTTACCCGCTCGGCCGCGACTACCCGGGGATGGACGACGTGCTGCTGGTGGCGCTGACGGAGAAGCGAACGCCGGCCGAGATCGACCGGCTGGCGGAGGTGCTCGCCGCGTGAAGCTGATCTACGAGAAGTCGCAACCCGGCCGGCGCGCAGGTCGCCCGCCGCGGCCCGAGGGGCTTCCCACGGCCGAGGTTCCTGCCGAGCTCGCCCGCGCCGAGCCGCCGCGCCTGCCCGAGCTCGCCGAGCCGGACCTGCTGCGCCACTTCACCGAACTCTCCACGCGGAACTTCGGGATCGACACCGGCTTCTACCCGCTCGGCTCCTGCACGATGAAGCACAACCCGCGGATCAACGAGCGGCTTGCCGCGCTGCCCGGCTTCCGCGACCTCCACCCGCACCAGGACGAGGACGGCGCCCAGGGCGCGTTGCGCCTCTGCTGGGAGCTGCAGGAGGCGCTCGCCGAGATCACCGGCCTCGACGCCGTTTCGCTGCAGCCCGCGGCTGGCTCGCAGGGTGAGCTGACGGGCCTGCTGCTCATGCGCGCCTACTTCGCCGAGCGCGGCGAGGGCGAGCAGCGGCGCAAGGTCGTGATCCCCGACACCGCCCACGGCACGAACCCGGCGAGCGTGACCATGGCCGGCTACGAGCTCACGCCGGTGAAGACGGACGCACGCGGGAACATCGACGTCGAGGACCTGCGCGGCAAGGTCGACGAGCACACGGCCGGCCTGATGCTGACGAACCCCTCGACGCTCGGGCTCTTCGACGAGAACATCGAGGAGATCGCCGCGATCTTCCACGGTGCGGGCGCGCTGATGTACTACGACGGCGCGAACCTGAACGCGGTCTGCGGGATCTCGCGGCCCGGCGACATGGGCTTCGACATCGTCCACATCAACCTGCACAAGACGTTCTCGCAGCCGCACGGCGGCGGTGGGCCGGGCGGCGGGCCGATCGCGGTCGCCAAACGGCTCGAGCCCTACCTGCCGGTGCCGGCGATCGTGCGCGACGGCGAGCGTTTCAGGCTCGACTACGACCGGCCGCAGACGATCGGCAAGGTGCGCGGGTTTCTCGGGCCCTTCGGCGTGTTCGTTCGCTCGTACGCGTTCATCCGCGCCTACGGCCCGAAGCTGCGCGAGATGTCCGAGGTCGCCGTCCTGAACGCGAACTACCTGCTCGCGCGCCTGCGCGACGCGTATGACCTGCCCTACGACCGGCTCTGCATGCACGAGTTCGTGCTCTCGGCGCGGAAGCTGAAGCGCGAGCACGGCGTGACGGCGCTCGACGTCGCCAAGCGGCTGATGGATTACGGCTTCCACCCGCCGACGGTCTACTTCCCGCTCGTCGTGGCTGAGGCGCTGATGATCGAGCCGACCGAGACCGAGGCCAAGGAAACGCTCGACGAGTTCGCCGACGCGATGATCGCGATCGCCCGCGAGGCGGCCGAGGACCCGGAGCTGGCGAAGTCGGCCCCGCACGGACGTGTCGTCGGGCGGCTCGACGAGGTCAAGGCGGTCAAGCGCGTCGTCGTCCGCTACCTGTTCGACGACCACCCGGACCTCTCGGCCGAGCCGCCGGCCGCCGCTGCTGCAGTCGAGGCTCCGAAGGGCGCCTGATGATCGACCTCCGCTCAGACACGAAGACCAAACCGTCGCCCGAGATGCGCGCCGCGATCGCAGCGGCGGAGGTCGGTGACGAGCAGCGGCGCGAGGACCCCACCGTCAACCGGCTCGAGGCGATGGCGGCCGGGCTGCTCGGGCAGGAAGAGGCGGTCTACGTCCCCACGGCGACGATGGCGAACGAGATCGCGCTGCGCGTGCTCGGCGAGCCCGGCGACGAGGTGGTCGCGGAGCAGAACTCGCACATCTTCATCTCCGAGCTCGGCGGCCCGGCCGTCTTCGCCGGGCTCATGACCCGGCAGCTGCCCTGCGTGGCAGGGCGGTTCACACCCGAGCAACTGCGGGAGACGACGCGTCGTGGCGACAACACGCACACGCCGGCGACCAGGATCGTCTCGGTCGAGAACACGCACAACGCCTCGGGTGGCCGGGTCTGGCCGCTGGACGAGGTGGAGGCGATCGTCGCCACGGCGCGCGAGCTCGAGCTGCGGTTGCACCTCGACGGCGCGCGGTTGCTGAACGCCGCGACGGCGCTCGGCGTCCCAGCAGGGGAGATCGGGCGCCACTTCGACACCGTCACGCTCTGCCTCTCGAAGGGCCTCGGCTGCCCCCTCGGGGCACTCGTTGCCGGCTCCCCCGAGCTGATGGCGAAAGCACGGAGGCTGAAGCACCAGTTCGGCGGAGCGATGCGCCAGGCCGGGATCGTGGCCGCGGCCGGCGTCTACGCGCTCGAGCATCACGTCGACCGGCTGGCCGACGACCATCTGCGCGCACGCCAGCTGGCGGAGGGGCTTCACGAAGCCGGCGTTCCCGTTGACCTCGAGCAGGTCGAGACGAACTTCGTCCAGGTCGACGTCGGCCCGCTCGGGCTCGGTCCCGAGGAGGCGCTGGAGCGACTCTCACAGCAAGGCGTCGGGCTCTCGATGACCGTGCACCCGACGATCCTGCGGGCGGTCACGCATCTGGACATCGGCGACGAGGACGTCGAGCGCGCGGTCGAGCTGATCCCGCGCGCGCTAGGAGCTCTTGCCCGCGCCTGAGCGCTACCGGCGCCTCGTGCTCGAGGCGCAGCGTGCCGGGCGGCTGCCCAGCGTCAGCGCGGCCGTCTTCCGCGGCGGGGAGCTCGCCTGGAGCGAGGCGGTCGGGCTCGCCGACGTCGAACAGCGCGTCAAGGCGTCGCCGGACACCCAGTACGCGGTTGCCTCGATCACGAAGACCTTCACGGCCGTCTCGGTGCTGCAGCTGCGCGACGCCGGCAAGCTCGACCTCGAGGACCCGCTCTCCAAGCATCTGCCTGAAGCCACGCACGGGACGCTGACGCTGCGCCGGATGCTCGCGCACGCCTCCGGCCTGCAGCGCGAGCCGCCCGGCGAGATCTGGGAGACGCTCACCTTTCCCGGCGAGGAGGAGCTGTTGCAGGGACTGGAGGAGGCCGAGCAGGTGCTGCCGCCGATGGCCGCGTGGCACTACTCGAACCTCGCCTACGCGCTGCTCGGGATCGTCGTCGCGCGGATCTCGGGCACGGCCTTCCGCGACCACGTGCAGGAGCGGCTGCTCGGCCCGCTCGGGCTCGAGCGGACGACGTGGGGGCCGGGCGAAGGCGCCGCGCTGCCGTACTTCGTCGAGCCCTACTCGGACGCGGTGCGACGCGAGCCCGTGCTCGAGCTCGGCGGCAAGGGCGGCGAGTCGGGCCTCTACAGCACGGTCGGCGACCTCGCGCGCTGGGGCGCGTTCCTCTGCGACCCGGACGAGTCGGTGCTCAAGGCGTCGTCGGTCGCGGAGATGCACGACCTGAATGTGGTGGCCGACGCGAACTGGACGCGCGGCTGGGGCCTCGGGATCGAGCTCTCGCGGCGCGGCGAGCGGGTCTTCGGCGGGCACACCGGCGGGTTCCCGGGCTTCCTCTCGATCCTCGCCTACTCACGGCGGGACCGGATCGGGGCCGTCGTGCTCACGAACGCCGGCAACTGGCCGAACTTGAGCCCGACCGGCCTCGAGCTCGCCGAGGCGGCGCTTGAGGAGCTGGCGCCCGAGCTCGAGACGTGGCAGCCCGAGGAGTCGCCGCCGGCCGAGATCGCGCCGCTGCTCGGGCGCTGGTGGTCAGAGGGCGACGAGTCCATCTTCAGCTGGCGTGGCGGCAAGCTCGAAGCACGCCTCGCGGACGCGCCGGCCGAGCGCGAGCCGTCGGTGTTCGAGCCCGAGGGAGACGACCGCTTCCGGGTCATTTCAGGCCGCGAGCGCGGCGAGTCGCTGCGGGTGGTGCGGGACGAGCACGGTGAGGTCGTGAAGCTCTACTGGGCGACCTACCCGTTCACGCGCACGCCCGAGGTCTTCGGCCCGGCCTCCTAGCGCTCGCCGGCGACGTAGAAGCCGAACGCCACGCCGACATAGACGGCGACGAGCAGGAAGCCTTCCCAGCGCCGACCCCGGCCGTCGGCGAGCAGTAACGCCACGAGCGCGGCCGCGCCGCCCATCGCCGCCAGCTCGACCGGCCGGAACGTGAGCGGGAGCGCCGGCCGCACGAGCCACGAGAGCAGCGCCACCGCCGGGGTCACCAGCAGCGCCACCTGCGCGCTCGACGAGACGGCGATCTCGGTCGCCAGGCGCAGCTTCCCGCGCGAGGCGATCACGATCGCGCCGCCGTGCTCGGCCGCGTTGCCGACGATCGCCACGATCACCGCCGCGATGAAGAACTGCGACAGGCCGACGGACTCCGCGAACGCGTGCAGTGAGTGCACGAGCGTCTCGCTGATCAGCGCCGTTACGAGCGTCGCCGCACCGAGCGCGACGAGGGAGACGGAGAACGACCAGCCGCCCTCGGCCGCCTCGTCGCCGCTCTCTTCGTGCAGCCGCTTGTGCCGTCGCAGCGAGAGCCTGGTGACGGCGCCATAGAGCACGAGCAGCACGATCGCGACCGGGATCGTCAGCACGGCCAGGTTGTGGCGCTCCGGGTCGCCGGTCCAGCCGGGAACCGAGGGCACCAGGAAGAGCACGGTCGCGACGAGCACGAGGCCGAGCTGGAGGAGCAGCGAGAAGCGGTCGAGCGGCCTCCCGTGCCCGCCCTGGCCGCCGAAGATCAGCGCGACGCCGAGCACGAGCAGGATGTTCGAGACGACGCTGCCGGCGAGCGAGCCGCGCACCACGTCAGGGAGCGACGCGTTGACGGCGAAGAGGGCGATGATCAGCTCCGGCGCGTTGCCGAAGCTCGCGTTCAGGAAGCCGCCGATTCCCGGCCCGGTGTGCTCGCCGGCCTGCTCGGTCGCCTCGCCGATCATCCACGCGAGCGGCACGAGCGACGCCGCCGAGGCGACGAAGAGGGTCGTGTCGCCGGCGTCGAAGACGAAGCGCAGGAGAAGCGTGATCGGGGCCAGCACGAGCGACGCCCAGAGGAGCTTGCGGCCCACGCCATCTAGCCTAGCGAGGGTGCTGAAGGCAGTCCTCTTCGACTGGGGCGACACGCTGATGCAGTTCGTCTACTCGCCCGAGCTGGTCGCGGCCGGCCACCGCGCGGGGCTCGCGGCGATCGGGCAAGCCGAGCGCCCCGAGCTGACCGAGCACTTCCGCGAGGAGTACGAGCCGCTCTTCTGGGCGCCCGGCACGATCGAGGAGATCGAGTACCCGCAGCTCGTGATTCGGCTCTTGCGCGACTTCGAGATCGAAGTCGACGAGCAGCAGCTCGACCGCTTCCTCGAGGCCGAGCACCGTGCCTGGGACCCGGCGCGCGTGCTCGCGGCGCACACGCACCCGCTGCTGGAGGCGCTACGCGAGCTCGGGCTCAAGCTCGGGCTCGTCTCGAACGCGTTCGACCCGGGCTCGCTGCTGCACCGCGACCTCGAGCAGATGGGCCTGGCCGAGCGGCTCGACTTCAGCGTCTTCTCCTCGGAGGTCGGGCTGCGCAAGCCGCACCCGGCGATCTTCGAGCGCGCGCTCGAGGCGCTCGAGGTCGAGCCGGAGCAGGCGCTCTTCGTCGGCGACCGGCTCTTCGAGGATGTGCGCGGCGCGGCCGAGCTCGGGATGACGACCGTGCAGGCGCTCTGGTTCCGGGCCGACGAACACCCCGACGGCGCGGAGCCCGACTACCAGGCGTTCACGCAGCTGGACGTGCTCAACGTCGCGCGCCGGCTCGCCGCCTAGCCGCCAACCGCGCTGCTGTCAAGTCTTGCGGAGCGTGGTCTCCAGCAATCACAATCCGGTCATGGAGACACGCGAGCAGGCGGCCGCCCAGCCGACCGAGCTTCCGCTCCGCCCTCAGGACGAAGTTGAGTGCCGCCGCTGCGATGTCCACTGCGACAAGGTCGTGTACCCCGGCGCGTGCGTCGAGCGCGGGTGTCCATTCGCCTACTCGTACGAGGAGTTCGGCCACACGTACATGGGCTGCCTGATGAAGGTCTTCGCGGTCGAGATCGACCTCGACCTGCTGCGCGCCGCCGAATCGCGCCGCGCCGGCTTCGGCGCCGTGCGTGCGACGGCGCCGGCGCTGCCGATGTGCCGAACCGAGGTCGAGGGGTGCTACGAGAGCCGGGTCGACGAACGGGGCTGCGTCAACCCCGAGTTCCACGAGCTGCCGGGGCCGAGCTTCCGCGTCTTCGCGCGGATCGCTTCGTAGCTTTCGCGTAGAGCGCGCGCAGCTTCGTCATCTGCTTCAGGTCGGGCCCGTGCCCGTCGCCGGGAACTTCGAGCAGCGCAGGCAGCCCCTGCAGCTTCGGGTGCCCGAGGAAGACCGTCAGCTTGTCGCCGATCAGGCCGTCGCCGATGTTCTCGTGCCGGTCGCGGTTCGAGCCGAGCGGCGTCTTCGAGTCGTTCACATGCAGGCAGCGGAGGCGCTCGAGGCCGATCTCCCGGTCGAGCTGCCCGACCAGGTTGTCGACGACGGCCGGCTTGGTGATGTCGTAGCCGGACGCAAACAGGTGACACGAGTCGAGGCAGACGCCGAGCCGCTCGTGGCGGCCGGCCGCGTCGTAGATCGCGGCCAGCTCTTCCAGCGAGCGCCCGACCGTGTCCCCGGTTCCCGCCGCGTTCTCCATACAGAGCCACGTCGTCTCGTTGGTGCGCTCGAGCGCCTCGGCCAGCGCGGGCACGACGCGCTCGAGGCCGGCCTCGAAGCCGGAGCCGAGGTGCGAGCCGACATGGAAGACGACCGACTCGGCGCCGATCGCGGCGGCGGTGTCGACGGTCGAGCGCAGCGTGGCGACGCTCTTCTCGTAGAAGTCGTCCTTCGGGCTGGCGAGGTTCAGCAGGTAAAGCGCGTGGATTGAGACGGCGCCGATCCCGAGCTCCTCGCGCCGGGCGCGGAAGGCCTCGAGGTCGGCCGGGTCGTGCTCGGGGAAGCGCCACGTGCGCGGGCTCTGGGCGAACAACTGCACCGAGTCCATCCCGAACGCCTGCGCGTTCTCGAGCGCCTTCTTGATCCCGCCCGAGCAGTGGCCGCCGAGGAGCATGCCGCCGACGCTACCCGAGCCACGCTTCGAGGCGCGTGCGCCTCGTCCTCGAGCTCGCGTCGGGTCGCGCGCGGGAGCGGCTCGAAGGGCTCGGTCACGACTCGCCGCTTCTCGACGCGCCAGACGCCGGCCACGTAGCCGTCGACCGTGAACGTCGGCTGGACGTCGGCGTTCTTGCGCACCACGAGCTTGCGGTAGGCCTCCGGCAGGACGCGCTGCCGGTCGATCAGGACGTTGTCGAACTTCGGCAGCAGCCGTACCGGCGCGGGTGTGTCGGCAGCCGGCCGTGGCGCGCGGGGGAGGTCGAGCAGCTCGCGGTCGCGGTCGTCGCGCAACCGTACGAGGCCCTCGAGCAGGTGCGCGAAGCGGCCGACCTTCAGCCCCGACCAGCCGGAGATCTCCGCGCGGGTCGCCGGGCCGAAGGCTGCGAGGTAGCGACGCACCATCGCCGCGCGGGCGGCCTCGCCGTCCTGCTCGTCGTGCTCCAGCGCAACGAAGGTCGGATTGTGGATCGGGGCGAGCCAGCGGCTGGACTCGGCCGAGTGCGCGATCCGGGACCTGAGCCGGATCGCGTACCAGATGCCGTTGCTGCCGTCGTTCGGCACGCCGCGCTCGTGCTCGAGCCACGTCAGCACTTCGCTTCGCGTCCGGGGCTCCGAGCAGAACTCGCGCAACGGCTCGGCGACCTGCTCGGCGATCTGCTCCAGCTCGGGAGTCACCCAGCCTGGCGGGTCGCCGGCGAGCGCCGTCGCCGAAGAGCGCGAAGTCGCCGGCCGAGACCGTGTGCACGGTGCCGCGCATCAGCAGGCCGCGCGCCGCGCGTCCGCCGAGGAGCGCACGGTCGAGCGCTTGTGGACGGAAGCCGTCCAACCGCGTCCACAGCCCGACGTACGCGGTGGCGGCGAGCTGCGACTGCAGCCCGGCGACCCGCTCGAGGGCGGGCACGACGCCGAGGCGCACGCGCTTCAGGAGCAGCTGCCGAGCGAACGTCGCGCGGTTCAGCTCGCGCTGTGTCAGGACGCGCTCGGCCACGCCAGTACGCTAGTGCGGATGAGCGTTCGCGTCCGCATGGCGCCCAGCCCGACGGGCTTCCTCCACATCGGGAACGTCCGCACGGCGCTCTTCAACTGGCTCTTCGCGCGCCACGAGGGCGGCGAGTTCCGGCTGCGGATCGAGAACACCGACACGAGCCGCGAGGTTGCCGAGTCGACGGAGCAGATCCAGGAGTCGCTGCGCTGGCTCGGCCTGCAATGGGACGGCGACGTGACCTTCCAGCTCGACCGGCTGCAGGACTGCGTCGAGGTCGCGCAGCAGCTGCTGGCGGAGGGCAATGCGTACGAGGACGAGGGCGCGGTCCGGTTCCGCATGCCCGACGAGGGCGTCACCGCCTGGGACGACGTCGTGCGAGGCCGGGTCGAGGTCCCGAACGAGAAGCTCGAGGACCTCGTGCTCGTCCGCTCCGACGGCAGGCCGACCTACAACTTCGCCTCGCCGCTCGAGGACGTCTGGGACGGGATCACGCATGTGATCCGCGGCGAGGACCACATCTCGAACACGCCGAAGCAGCTCAACCTGATCCGCGCGATCGGCGCCGACGTCCCCGTCTACGCCCACGTCTCGCACGTCCTCGGCGCGGACGGGCGATCGCTCTCGAAGCGCCATGGCTCGGTCACCGTCGACGACTTTCGCGCGCAGGGGTACTACCCGCCCGCGCTCGTGAACTTCCTCGCGCTGCTTGGCTGGAGCTACGACGACAAGACCACGATCATGTCGGTCGACGAGCTCGTCGAGCGCTTCTCGCTCGACCGCGTCGTCCCGAGCCCGGCCGTCTTCGACTACGCGAAGCTCGACTGGATGAACGGCGTCTACCTGCGCTCGCTGCCGCCGGACGAGTACGCCGACGTCCTCGTCACCTACCTACGCGAGCAGGGCTACGAGTGGGACGAGCAGCGTCTGCGCGAGGTCGCGCCGCTCGTGCAAGAGAAGATCGCGACGCTGGGCGAGTTCCCGGAGTTCGCCGGGTTCTTCTTCGCCCGCGTCGAGCCCGACAGCGCGGTGGACGGTGAGATGGTGCCAGCAGCGGCCGAGGCGCTCGCGCAGGTCGAGCCGTTCGAGGCCGACGAGATCGAGGCGTCGCTACGTGGGGTCGCCGAGCGGCTCGGGCTCAAGCCGCGCGACGCGTTTCAGCCCATTCGCCTGGCCGTCACGGGCAGGAAGGTGTCACCCGGCCTGTTCGAGAGCCTGGAGCTCCTCGGCCGCGAGGAATCCCTCGCGCGCCTCGCCGGCAGCGGCCGTGGCGGGGCGAGCGGGTCCAGCGCACGCTGAAACCGGAGCCAGGCGCGCCTTCGGTAGATCGGTGTCGGCTGGGGGAGGCCATCCGCGGGCCTTATCATTTCTGAGTGATAAAACGCGCGAAGCGGGTAAACGGATACGGCGTGACCGCAACGCCAGCAGGCCCCACGGTGCTGATCGTCGACGACGACGCGTCGCTGCGCCTGCTCTGCCGGGTCAATCTCGAGCTCGAGGGCTACCATGTGCTGGAGGCTCCGAGCGTCGCCGCCGCCGAGGACGCGGTTGCGGCGGACCCGGTCGATCTGTTCCTGCTGGACGTCCACATCGGCGCTGACGACGGGCTCGCGCTGATGCGCTCGCTACGCGCCCGCAAGCACCGAGCTCCGGTCGTGCTCTTCACGGGCAGCGCACGGCTCGACTCGGTGACGGCCGCGGAGGCCGACGGCGTCGTCCCGAAGCCGTTCCGGCTCGAGCAGCTGCTCGATGTCGTCCGTGCGCTCGCGCCGCACAGGTAGATTCACGCCCCGATGAGCGTCACCCCTGCCGTCCTCAGCCCGGCCGACTACGAGTCGCGCCTGCAGCGCTACCTGTTCGAGCGCGCCGAGGAGGGCCGCGCCGTCCGCGTCGGCGAGAAGGAGGTCTCCGAGCGCGCCGAGATCGTCGCGCGCTATGCCGAGCTGTTCACGCGCGACCAGCTCGCCGGCCTGCGCGAGGCCGAGTCGGAGGCCGGCGAAGGCGAGGAGCGCGAGCGCCTCTACCGGCTGCGCAAGACCTGCGAGGCGGGCCTGATCTCCGCCGAGCTGGCGGAGCGGGAAGACGCGCTCGAGAACGCGATCCTCGCCGCGCGGGTCGAGTTCAAGGGCGAGCAGCTGCCGTTGCGAACGGCCCAGGCACAGCTCGCGGTGCTGACCGCCTACGAAGACCGCGACGAGCTCGGCCGTCTGTCCAACGAGGTCTCGGCAACCTTCAACGACGAGCGGCTCGACGTGCTGCGCACGGGCGAGAAGCTCGAGGCCGACGTCAGCGGGATGGACGACCCGGTCGAGCGCAACGAGGAGGAGAAGGGCATCTCGCTCCGCGAGCTCGAGGGCGCGCTGGCCGCGGCGAGCGAGGCAGTCACCGACGTCTACGACCGGCTGAAGGACCGCTGGGTCGAGCGGCTGCTCGGCCCGGAGCGCGAGCAGGTGCCGAGCTCGTCGCACATCGCTTACCTGCGCCGCCTCTCACCGCTCGAGGCGATCTACACCAAGGAGCAGGCCGTGCCGGTCTGCATGGACACGCTCGCCCGCCTCGGCTTCGACCTCGAGAACGAGCCGAACATCAAGCTCGACCTCGACGACCGGCCGCAGAAGTCACCGCGGGCCTGCGTGATCCCGGCCGACCCGCCGAAGATCGTCCACCTGATCACTCGCGCGCAGGGCGGGTTGCACGACTACCAGGCCTTCCTGCACGAGGCCGGCCACGCGCTCCACTACGCAGGCTGCGACCCGTCGCTGCCGTACACGTTCCGCAACATCTCGCGCGACCACGCGCTGACCGAGATCTACTCGTACATCGTCGAGGCGATCTCACGGCAGCCGGGCTGGCACGCGCGCTACTTCGATCTCTCCGACGAGGAGGCCGAGCAGAACGCGGAGGCGACGGTCTTCATGGAGGCGCTGCTCTTCCGCCGCTATGCGGCCAAGCTGCAGTTCGAGCTCGACTTCTGGGGCCGCTTCGGCGAGGACGGCGGCACCGATGCCGGCTACGCCGAGCGCCTCACCGCCGCCACCGGGATGGAGTACCGGCGCGAGGGCTTCCTCGCCGACATGGACGCGGGCTTCTACTCGGCCGACTACCTGCGCGCCTGGATCCGCGCGGCCCAGCTCCGCACGTACCTCGAGCGCGAGGTTGGCAACGAATGGTGGGCGAGCAAGGAGACGGGCGACCGCCTGCGCGAGCTCTTCCGTGAGGGCACGAAGCCGTCGAGCGAGGAGATCGCCGGCCGGATCGGCTTCGAGCCGCTCGACACGGGGCCGCTACGCGCCGAGCTCGGCGCGTAGCTCGTTGACTCGCCGCTGCGGCGAGTCGTACGATCGCGTGGGTCGATGAGGAACCGTGGGGCAGCGGTCGGGATCATCGCGTTGGCGCTGGCCGCCGCGGTCATCACGCTCGCGCACTCGAGCGCGCCGAGCGGCCGGGCCGCGGTGCCCGCCTCACCGGCGCGCGGCGGCTCGCTCGAGGCGCAGGACGAGGACCAGCTGACGGCGCAGCGCGTGGACGCCCTCGTCCAAGCTCTGTCGCGCGGCACGTTCGGCGCTCCGGCACAACAGACGACACGGCCGGCGAGCGGCTGGGTCGGCTCGCGCCTGCTCAGCTTGAACACCGACGATTGGGAGCCAGCGGTCGCGACTGACCCAAAGGCGCCGTGGGTCTACCTCCTGACGACGCGCTACGGCGTCGTCCCTCCCGGCTGCACGAGCCACTGCCCCTCGCCGTTCATCGCGTTGGCGATCTCCTCCGATGGCGGCTCGAGCTTCGGCTCGCAGGTCCCGCTCTGCCTCTGCCTCGGCGTTAAGGCGCAATACGACCCGGTGATCGAGGTCGTCCCGGACACCGGCGCCGTCTACGCGGCGCTGCTCAACGGCGACCGCCACAACGGCTTCTCGACCTCGTTCACGAAGTCCACTGACCACGGCCGGACGTGGTCTGCGCCGGTCCACGTCTACGGCAACGTCTCCTGGACCGACAAGCCGGAGATCGCCACAAGCGCCTCGGGCAAGGACGTTTACATCTCGTGGAACGGTCCCGAGGGAGGCGACCTCTACGTCGGCCAGTCCCACGACTACGGCGAGACCTGGACGCAGCAGAAGCTCAGCGACTCCAAGCGCTACTACTACGCCTATGACGGGCGGGTGCTCGCCGACGGCACTGTCGTCTTCGCCGAGAGCAGCCTGCAGTACTCGGGTTCGAAGACGGTGCAAGGCGAAGTCTGGCACCACGCCGTGATCTCCCGCGACGGCGGCGCGACGTGGGAGGACCGCGTCGTCGCCAAGGTGCCGGTCGGCGAGAACTGCGTCGCCGACGGCTGCAAGCCGGACTTCTACATCGGCCAGACATCGGTGGTCTCCGACGCACCCGGCCACCTCGTTTTCGCGTACGAGGGGCCGACCACCGACCTCGGGCCACAGCGTGTGTACGTCGCCACCTCGTCGGACGCCGGCCGCACGTGGAGCACGGCCACGCCGCTCTCGACCGCCGGCGAAGACGCGACCGGTCCGCGGCTCGCCGCCCAAGGCGGGACCGTGCGGCTCTGGTACATGCAGACTGCCGGCGCCGACAACGCGGACGCGTGGAACGTCTGGTACCGGAGCTCGATCGACGGCGGGCGGGCCTGGTCGGCGCCGGTCAAGATCTCCGACGCGCCCGCAGGAGCGACGGACTACGTTGGGCCCAACGGCTTCGCCGAGGTCTACGGGGACTACGGCGAGATCGGCGTCACCAGCGCGGGCAAGACATTCGCCACGTGGGGCGAAGGCTTCAGCTACACGGGCCCGGGCGGCACCTGGTTCAACGTTCAGCGGTGAGCCCTCTGGACTCGATCGCCCGCGGGTGACCTAAAGCACTACGCGCGCAGCCGGCGGCGGTACAGCCGCCGCAGCGCCACGCCCGAGACGATCGCGCAGGCGAGCAGCACGGAGAGCACGGACGCGACCCACAGCCCGACGTTCCCCTCGAGCTCGTTGGTCAGGACGATGTATGAACCGAACGGGATCGCCGCCGCAGCAATCCACCAGCGCGGGACCGCGAAGCCGAGGACGAAGCCCGAGAGGGGGATCACAGCCCACACGTCCACTGCATCGGCAGGACGGACGTGAGGCTGCAGAGGAGGCGCATACGGGATTCGAACCCGTGCCGCCGCCGTGAGAGGGCGGTGTCCTAGGCCACTAGACGAATGCGCCGCGGCGGAGGCGAAGTGTACCGAGCGCTCGAGCTAGGACGCAGACACGTCCCGGAAACGGGCGTCGGCGAGGCAGCAGAGCCCGTAGGCAACCAAGCCGGCCGCCGTCAGCCCGAGCAGGTACGGCCCGTAGGCGGCGCCCGCGAGCCTCTGCAGCGCGCCGTCGAGGCCGATCGCCTCCTTCGGGTCGTACGGCGGCGCCGCGCGGATCACGAAGACGCCGATCAGCGCTTGCTGGTCGATCGAAGTCATCGAGAGACAACGAAGAAGCGCTCCCGGACCGTGCGGCCTGTTCCTCGAAAGACGAGAAACCCGTCGATTTGCAGCGGGTTCTCAAAGGCTGCGGGGCTAGGATTCGAACCTAGACTACTCGGTCCAGAGCCGAGCGTCCTACCATTAGACGACCCCGCAACGTGCCGTTGCGGCGGTCGGAAGTGTAGCCCCGCTCAGGCGCCGGTGGCGCTGAATGCGGAGGCGCCGTGGCGGCGCAGCTTCCAACCCGGATCCTGCAGGCGCTCGGCCCGGCGCATCGTCCGCCAGCTGCCGTCGGCGTGCGCGAGCTGCAGGCCGCCGAAGCGGTACGCATAGCGGTTGCACTGCGTCGTCTCGGCGTAGCTCTCGGCGGTCGCCATCGGCTCCCACGCCTGGTGGCTGCGCGGGAGGTAGAACGGGCCCGAGATCCCGGCCGGCGAGACCACGATCCAAGCGTCGCGCGCGAACTGCAGCTCCAGCACGGCGACGCGGACCTTGATCCCCGGCACGATCCCGTTCGCGAGCTCGACGTACTCGGGAGCACGGCCCGGCTGCGCAAGCTCGTAGTAGAGCCGGCCCTCGTTCGAGTTCCCGAAGGTGGCGACACCGACCTGCAGCCACTCGTCCTCGCCGTGGGGGCCGAGACCCGGGCCGCCGACGCCGATCCAGCCGGCGACGTGGTTCGAGCCACCGACCGCGGCAGGGGTGTCGAGCATGCTGATCGTCGCCGCGATCCCGTCCGCCTTGGCCGAGCTGTAGAGCCCGGCGTACGAGTAGCCCTTCGGGCAGGCGAGCGCAGCGGGCACGAGGACCGCAGCAGCGAGGGCCGAGAGCCCCGCGAGGAGAGCAATGCGAGCGCGGGCCACCAACCCGAGGATCGGGCCCGCTCAGTGGCACTCCGATCCCTCGTTTCAGTGACTCGACGCTTAAGTCACGAAGTTGGCTCAGGCCGCGTCGGCGGCCCAGTCGCCGTAGAGCGACGTGTAGAGCCCGCCCACGCGCATCAGCTCGTCGTGCGTTCCCTGCTCGACGACCTGGCCGTGCTCGAGCACGACGATCAGGTCGGCGTCGCGGATCGTCGAGAGCCGGTGCGCGATCACGAAGGCGGTCCGGCCGGCGAGCAGCGTCCGCAGCGCCTGCTCGATCTTGCGCTCGGTGCCGATGTCGACGGACGAGGTCGCCTCGTCGAGGATCAGGATGCGCGGGTCGGCCAGCAGGGCCCGGGCGAGCGCGACGAGCTGGCGCTGGCCGAGCGAGAGGCGGCTGCCGCGCTCCTGCAGGTCGGTCTCGTAGCCGTCCTCGAGCCGGAGGATGAAGTCGTTCGCGCCGATCGTCTCGGCCGCCCGCTCGACGTCCTCGGGAGAGGCGTCGGGCCGGCCGAAGGCGATGTTGTCGCGCACCGTGCCTGCGAACAGGAACCCCTCCTGCGGCACGATTCCGAGCTGGCGGCGGAGCGAGGACTGCGTCACTTCGCGCAGATCGTGGCCGTCGATCGTGATCCGCCCGTCGCGCGGGTCGTAGAAGCGTGCGAGCAGCTTGGCGATCGTCGACTTGCCGGCGCCGGTGTGTCCGACAAGCGCGACCGTCGTCCCAGCCGGGACTGCGAGGTCGAGCCCGTGCAGCACCTCCGGCCCGTCGCCGTAGCCGAAGCGCACGGCCTCGAAGGCGACGTTGCCTTCGACTTGCGGTAGCTCGAGCGTCCCGGGCAGGTCGGTCACCTCGGGCTCCTGGTCGAGCACGTCGACGATCTTGTCCAGTGCGGCCGTGGCCGAGAGGAAAGTGCCGTACAGCTGCGAGAGCTGCTGCACCGGGTCGAAGAAGTTCTGCACGTAGAGCATGAAGGCGAACAGCGTTCCCAGCGTGACCGCGCCCTGGAAGTAGAGGTGGCCGCCGTAGCCGAGCACCACGGCGAGCGCGACCGTCGAGAGCAGGTCGACGAACGGGAAGTAGAGCCCGTTGAGGACGACCGTCTCCATGTTCGCTTCGCGGTAGTGCTCGGTCACCTCGCGGAAGTTGCGCGTGTTTGCCTGCTCGCGCGTGAACGCCTGGACGATCCGCATCCCCGCGATGTCCTCGGCGAGCGTGGCCGTCACGAGGCCGAGCCGCTCGCGCACGGACGCGTACGCGCGGGCGGAGCGCTTGCGGAAGATCACCGTCGCGATGCTCATGAACGGGATCACGACCAGCGTCGCGAGTGCCAGGCGCCAGTCGAGGATGAAGAGCAGGATCGCGGTGCCGACCAGAGTGAGCGTGTTCTGGACGAGGCTCGTGACCCCGTCGGTGACGAGCTGGTCGATCGCCTCGACGTCGTTCGTCAGCCGGCTGATGATCACGCCCGCACGGTTGCGCTCGTAGAAGCCGAGCGAGAGGTCCTGCAGGTGGTCGAAAAGGCTGTTGCGCAGGTCGGCCAGGATCCGCTCGCCGACCCAGCCGGTCAGGTAGGTCTGGACGTAGCTCATTCCCCAGCTCAGGAGGCCGAAGAGCAGGAAGGCGCCGACGATCCACCAGAGCTTGCCCAGGTCGTGCTGGCGGATGCCGTCGTCGACGGCGTACTTGGAGAGCAGCGGCGGCGCGAGCGCGAACACCGTCGCCAGCAGCAGCGAGCCGATCGAGAACAGCGTCCGCGTGCGGTAGGGCCGCGTGTAGCGGACGAGCATCCCGAGCCGCCGGCGCGTGCGCTGCCACGACCAGTCGTCGACCTGTGCGGTGCGGTCGCGCATCAGGTGCCCGCCCGGTTGCCAGACCCTCACGAGGCCGCCTCCAGCGCGTCACCCGCACGTGCCTCGACCGCGTCGGCGAACTGGCGCTCGAGCAGCCCGTGCTCGTAGATGTCGCGGTAGACCGGGCTGGTCTCGAGCAGCTCGTCGTGAGACCCGCGCGCAGCGATGCGGCCCTCGTCGAGGACGACGATCTCGTCCGCGAGCGCGATCGTCGAGAGGCGGTGGGCAATGATCAGCGTCGTCCGGTCGCGCATCGCCTCACGCAGGCCGACGCGAATCCGAGCCTCGGTGGTCGCGTCCACGGAGGCGGTCGCGTCGTCGAGGATCAGGATCCGCGGATCGACCGCAAGCGCCCGGGCGATCGCCAGGCGCTGGCGCTGGCCGCCCGAGAGCGTGATCCCGCGCTCGCCGATGATCGTGTCGTAGCCCTCAGGGAGCTCCTCGACGAATTCGGCCGCCTGGGCCAGCCCTGCGATCCGCTCGACCTCCGCGTCGTCGAGGTCCCGCGCGCCGAAGGTGATGTTCTCGCGCACGCTCGCCGAGAACAGGAACGGGTCCTGCGAGATCACGCCGATCGCCCGCCTCAGCGAGGTGAGCGTCACGTCGCGTACGTCGACCCCGTCCACCAGCACGCGGCCGCTCGTCGTGTCGTAGAAGCGCGGCACGAGCGAGGTCAGCGTCGTCTTGCCCGAGCCGGTCTGCCCGATCAGCGCGATCGTACGGCCGGCGGGAACGTCGAGCGTGACGCCGTCGAGCACGGGCCGCCCGGCGAGGTATTCGAAGCGCACGTCCTCGAAGCGCAGGTCGCCCTCGCCCGGCGGTAGCTCGACCGCTCCGGGCCGGTCGGCGATCTCCTCGGGCTCGTCCATCACCTGGAAGATCCGCTCACCCGAGGCGGTGGCCCGCTGGGCCTGGCCGATCCACATCCCCAGCGAGCGCAGCGGCATCACCAGCATGCCGAGGTAGAGGTTGAAGGCGACGAAGCCGCCGACGGTGAGCTCGCCGCTCGTCACCATGCGCGCACCCACGAGCAGCACGGCGCCCTGCGCGAGCAACGGCAGCCAGGAGATGAAGGGCACGTAGAGCGCGCGCTGCCGGTTCGCCTTCACGGTCTGCTGGAAGACGGCCTCGGAGCGAGCGTGGAACTTGGCCGACTCCTGCGGCTCCTGCGCGAACGACTTGACGACGTGGACGCCGACGATGTTCTCCTCCGCCACCGTGGCCACGTCCGCGAGCTTCTGCTGTACCTCGCGCAGGGTCGGGTGCGTCACGTGGCTGTAGCGGTACGCGACCACCACAAGCACAGGGGTGATCGCCAGCGCAATCAGCGCGAGCTTCCAGTTGAAGACGAGCAGCACGACGGTCACCGAGATCACGGTGATCGCGTTCTGGAAGAAGAAGATCAGGCCGTAACCGAGGAAGAAGCGCACACCCTGCAGGTCGACCGTCGCGCGCGACATCAGCTGCCCGGTCTGGTGGCGGTCGTAGAAGCCGAACGAGAGGCGCACGAGGTTCGAGTAGAGGCCGTGCCGCATGTCCATCTCGACTGCCAGCGCCTGGCGTCCCGAGAGCAGGCGCCGGCCGGCCATCAGGACCGCGCGCGCGAACCCGACCGCGAGGACTGCGCCGACGAGGATCCAGAGCATCTGGTGGTCGTGTGTCGCGAGCGCCTTGTCGATCACGGCCCCGGTCAGCGCGATGAGCGCGATCGCGGCGCCCTGCGAAAGGACGGCAAGCACGATCGAGACGGTCAGCGAGAGCTTGTAGGGGCGCAGGAAGCCCAGTAGCCGGGCGAACGTGTGGCGATAGCGAGGGACCTCCTGCACCCTCGAAATCTAGCGATCCGCCTGGTTGCGATGGATTCGCGCGAGCTCGCGGTGGATCAGGCGTACGGCGGCGCGAGTGCGTTCTCTGTTCGCCTCGACGTTCGTCCACGCGCTCGCGCCGGACGGGTGCGGGAGCGGGACGGCGACGGCGCCGTGGTACGGGAACGCCGTGCCGACGCAGCCCTGGAGGTTCTTGATGCCGAGCAGCCGATCAATGGCCAGCATGCCGACCGGGACGACCAGCGTCGGCCGGATCAGCCGCAGCTCCCAGTCCCGCCAGAAGGCGCAGAGCTCCTGTTCTTCGCGCTCGGGCTTCCGGTCGCCGCGTTTCGCGTCCTTGCCGGGGTAGCAGCGCGTGACCGAAGCGCAGTAGAAGGCGGCGTAGAACTCGTCCTCGTCGAGCCCGAGCCAGCGCCGGAGTGTTTGGCCCGCGCGGCCGCGCCAGGGTCGGCGCTCCTGGCCTTCGACCACGCCGGGCGCCTGTCCGAACATGTAGGCGCGTTGGCCGGTGTAGGGCTGGACGACCGGGAGCGATTGGATGGGGAATCCCGCCTCGGCACAAGCGCGGCAGACCCGGTTGTCGCGTTGGAGCGAGGCGATCGAGCGATAGTCCGTCCGGCGTCGCGTCAAGAGCGGACGGCGACGAACCAGCGGCCGGCGACGACGGTCTCGCCACCGCCGAGCTCCGCGGCGAGCAGGTCAGGCTCGAAGTAGCGCTTGTAGATCTCCCAGCGCGAGCCGTCGTTCAGGACCCGCTCCTGCTGCTCCTCGGCCTCGACGTCCTCGCGCAGGGCCGAGTCGACGACGACGAGCTCGGGTGCCAGCCGGCGCGCCTCGGCGAGGAAGCGCTCCCTGTCATCGCCTTCGAGGTGGCCGTAGAAATGGGCGGTGAAGATGCGCTCGAAGGCGCCGTTCTCGAACGGGAGCGAGAGCGCGTCGCCCTGGACGAAGGTCGCATTCGGCGCCTGCCGGCGCGCCTCTTCGAGCATCGCCTCGCTCTGGTCGAGGCCGACGACCTCGCCCGGCAGGTGGCGTGTGAGGAAGCCGGTCCCGCAAGCGACGTCGAGCGTGCGCGCAGGCGGAAGCGTGGCCAGCGCGACGCCGAGTGCCCCGACTTCCTGCGCCCAACCGGGCCGCTCGCGCTCGGAGAAGCGGCCGGCGCCGCGGTACCACTCGTCGAACTCCGACGCGCGCCGGTCGTAGTAGGGCTTCATGCTTCCTAGACTACGCGCGTGCCGAGGCCCCTCGAGTCCGTCCCGAACTTCTCCGAGGGGCGCGACCGGACGACGATCGACGCGCTCGCGGAGGCTCTGCGCTCGGGCGGCGCGCGGCTGCTCGACGTGCACGCGGACGAGGATCACAACCGGTCGGTCTTCACGCTGGTCGGCTCGGGCGACGAGCTCGTCGAGTCGCTGCTGGCGGGCATCGCCCGCGCGGCCGAGCTGATCGACCTGCGCAAGCACGAGGGGGCGCATCCGCGGATCGGGGCCGCCGACGTCGTCCCGCTCGTTCCGCTGGCCCCAGAGGAGGAGGAGCGGGCCCGAGAGGCGGCCGAGCGGCTCGCGGTTCGGGTGGGGGAGGAGCTCGGCCTGCCGGTCTTCCTCTACGGGGCGCTCGGCGCCGACCGGGGGCCCGCGTTCTTTCGGCAGGGTGGGCCGCAGGAGCTGCAGCGTCGTGTCGACGTGGGCGAGCTTGCGCCCGAGCACGGGCCAGCACGTCTGTCGGACTCGGCCGGCGCGGTGCTCATCGGCGTCCGCCGGCCACTGATCGCGTTCAACGTCAACCTGCGCGGCACGCTGGAGGTGGCCCGCGAGATCGCCGCGCTCGTGCGCGAGACGGGCGGCGGCTTCCCGGGAGTTCGGGCGCTTGGCCTCGAGCTACCGCGTGCGGGGCTCGTTCAGGTGAGCATGAACGTCGAGGACTGGGAGGCGGCCGAGCTGCACTCGATCGTGGCCGAGGTGGAACGTCAGGCGGCCGAGCGCGGGGCGGAGGTGGCCGGGTCCGAGCTCGTCGGCCTGATGCCCGCCGGCGCGGCGGCGGCAGCCGCAGGAGCGGCGCTGCGGATCGACGGTTTCGACGCCTCGCGCGTGCTCGAGCTGCGCCTGCTCGACGACTGAGCCGGGCGCTCGCCGAAGTCACGCATTCGTGATGCTTTCGTGACAGACACGCGCGCCCGGCGACGATACGCTCGCCTTGGGGAGGAGGCCGGGCGAACCGTATTCAGAGGAGCTCACGCCGAAAGGGCGCCCCGGCGGGTGCGGGATAGACTCGCCGCATGATCGAGAGCAGGGCGCTGACGGGCGACGATCTCGCGCTCGCCGACGTCTGGGAGGTCGCCGTCCACGCCCGGCCGGTCGCACTCGCGGACTCCGCGCGCGGGCGCATGGGCGCCGCCCGCGAGCTCGTCGAGCAGGCCGCGCACGGCCGACAGGAGCACACCTATGGCGTCAACACCGGCTTCGGCCGCTTCGTCTCGCGCTCGATTCCCGAGGAGCTGACCGAAGAGCTCCAGCTCCGCCTCTTGCGCAGTCACGCCTGCGGCGTCGGCGAGCCGTACCCGGACGAGATCGTGCGTGCAGCGATGCTCCTCCGGGCCAACGCACTGGCGAAGGGCTACTCGGGCGCGCGCCCGGTGACGGTCGAGCTGCTCGTGGAGTGCCTCAACCGCGGCGTGCTCCCACGCGTGCCGAGCCGCGGCTCTGTCGGCGCCAGCGGCGACCTCGCTCCGCTCGCCCACCTCGCGCTGCCGTTGATCGGCGAGGGCGAGGCCACCTTCGAAGGGCGCCAGCTCCCGGGAGGCGAGGCACTCGAGCGGGCCGGCCTCGAGCCGGTCCAGCTGCAGGCCAAGGAAGGGCTTTCGCTAGTGAACGGCACCCAGTTCATGGCCGCGTTCGGCGCGCTCGGGATGATCCGCGCCGACCGGCTGGCGAAGACCGCCGACGTCGCCTGTGCGATCTCGCTCGAAGCGCTGCAGGGATCGCGCACGAGCTTCCTGCCGCAGATTCACGCCCTGCGGCCGCTGAAGGGTCAATCCGAGTCGGCGGCGAACGTGCTTCGGCTGCTCGAGGACTCGGCGATCAACGAGGCCCACCGCTGGTGCGACCAGGTGCAAGACGCCTACTCGCTCCGCTGCGCGCCGCAGGTGCACGGCGCCTCGCGCGACCTGCTCGCCTATGTGCGCGAGACGGTCGCCGTCGAGCTGAACGCCGCCACCGACAACCCGCTCGTGCTCGTCGAGGACGGGATCCTCGTCTCGAACGGCAACTTCCACGGCCAGCCGCTCGCGCTGGCGCTGGATGCGCTGGCGATGGCCGTCGCCGAGCTCGCGAATATTGCCGAGCGGCGCGTCGAGCGGCTCGTCAACCCGAGTCTCTCGGGCGGCCTGCCGGCGTTCCTGACCGGTGACGGCGGCCTGAACTCCGGCTTCATGATCCCGCAGTACGTCGCCGCCTCCCTGGTCAGCGAGAACAAGGTGCTCGCCCACCCGGCAGCGGTCGACTCGATTCCGACCAGCGCGGGGCAGGAGGATCACGTCTCGATGGGCAATGCGTCCGGGCTGAAGGCCTGGCAGGTGCTGGCCAACGCCGAGCGGGTGCTGGCGATCGAGTTGCTCGCCGGCGCGCAGGCGGTCGAGTTTCTGGCACCGCTGCAGCCGGGGCTTGGTGTGCGAGCCGCGCGCGCGCATGTCCGCTCGTTCTCGCCGCGGCTCCACGATGACCGCACGCTTTCGGGCGACATCGAGGCGGTCGCCGGGTCGATCCGCGACGGCTCACTCGTCGAGGCGGTCGAGGCCGAGGTGGGCGAGCTCTCGTGAGCTCCGGCAACGGGGTGAACCCGAAGCGGCGCAGGTCCACGCGTCCCTACCGCGACAGCGCGCTTGCCTACGCAGCGCTCGGGTCGCTCGTCGTGATCTTCGCGTACGTGACGGGCAGCAGCCTGCTCAGATCGCTCGTCGGCGGCGTCGCCGCATTCGTGCTCGCGACGGCCTACACGTGGTGGCGCGTGCGGTCACGCCAACGGCAGGCGGAACGGCCGTGAGCGCGACGCGGTCGCTCGACGCGACGGTCGAGGCGCTTTGTGGCGACCTCTCGGCGATCCGCGCGCCACGCGGCACCGAGCTGAACGCGCGCTCGTGGTCGACGGAGGCGCCGCTGCGAATGCTGCTGAACAACCTCGACGCCGAGGTCGCGGAGCGGCCCGAAGAGCTCGTGGTCTACGGCGGCTCGGGCAAGGCCGCTCGGAACCCAGAGGCGCTGCGCGCGCTCGTCAAGTCACTGCTCACGCTTGGCGATGACGAGACGCTGCTCGTCCAGAGCGGCAAGCCGGTGGGCGTCTTCCGGACGAGCCCTGCAGCTCCTCGCGTCCTGATCGCGAACTCGCTGCTCGTTCCGCGCTGGGCGACCTGGGACGAGTTCCGGCGCCTCGAGGCACTCGGCCTGACGATGTTCGGCCAGATGACGGCGGGAAGCTGGATCTACATCGGCAGCCAGGGGATTCTGCAAGGCACGTACCAGACGTTCGTCGCGGCCGGGGAGCGGCACTTCGACTCCGCCGACCTCGCAGGCCGGACGATCCTGACCGCCGGTCTCGGAGGAATGGGCGGCGCGCAGCCGCTGGCGGCAACGCTCGCGGGGGCCGCGATCCTGTGCATCGAGGTCGATCCCGAGCGGATCCGGCGGCGGCTCGAGACGCGGTACCTGGACGAGGCGGCCGAGTCACTGGACGACGCGCTGGAGCGGGTGCGGGCCGCCGCGCATGAGGGCCGGGCGCTCTCGATCGGGCTGCTCGGCAATGCCGCCGAGGTCGTGCCGGAGCTGGCCAGCCGCGGCGAGGCGTTCGATCTCGTCACCGACCAGACGGCGGCCCACGACCCCCTCACCGGCTACGTGCCGGCCGGCCTCGACGTCGAGGCCGCGGCTGCATTGCGCGCGAGCGATCCCGATGAGTACCTTCGCCGCGCGCGCGAGTCGATTGCCCGCCATGTCGAGGGGATGCTGGAGTACGTCCGAGCAGGTAGCTATGTTTTCGATTATGGCAACAACCTGCGAGGGGAGGCACTAGAGGCCGGGGTAGAGGACGCTTTCGCATACCCGGGCTTCGTCCCGGCCTATATCCGGCCGCTGTTCTGCCGCGGAGTGGGGCCCTTCCGTTGGGCTGCGCTCTCGGGCGATCCGGGCGACATCGCCGCCATCGACCGGATGCTGCTCGAGCTGTTTCCCGAGGACGGCGCGCTCCAGCGGTGGCTGACGCTCGCACCCGAGCGCGTGGCATTCCAGGGCCTGCCCGCGCGGATCTGCTGGCTCGGCTTCGGCGACCGCGCTCGCGCCGGGCTCGCGATCAACGAGCTCGTCCGGAGCGGTGAGGTCAAGGCACCCGTCGTGATCGGCCGCGATCACCTCGACTCCGGCTCGGTCGCCTCGCCCTACCGCGAGACGGAATCGATGCGGGACGGCTCCGACGCGATCGCCGACTGGCCGATCCTGAACGCGCTGCTGAACGTCGCCGCCGGCGCGACCTGGGTCAGCGTGCATCACGGCGGCGGCGTCGGGATCGGCAACTCGATCCACGCGGGCATGGTCGTCGTCGCAGACGGCAGCGACGAGATGGCCGAGCGACTCGAGCGGGTGCTGACGACCGATCCCGGCACGGGCGTCCTGCGTCACGCCGACGCGGGCTACGACGAGGCGCTTGCGGCCGCCGAGGAGCACGGGCTCCGTGTGCCGATGCCGCCCTCGCCCGGCCCATGAGCGACGGGTCGGCCAGCGGCCCCCGGCTGCTCGTGCGCGACCTCGCGCAGCTCGTGACCGCTCCGTCTGCGGCGGGTGCGCCCCTGCGCGGCCCGGCGCTGCGCGAGCTCGAGCTCGTGGAGAACGCCTTCGTGCTCTGCGAGGGCGGCACCGTGGCGGCCGTCGGGTCGATGCGCGAGCTCGCGGCCCACGGGCTCGACGGTGACGTCGAGGAGCTCGACGGCTCCGGCCTCTGCGCGATCCCGGGCCTCGTCGACTGCCACACGCACCCTGCGTTTCTCGGCGACCGCGTCGAGGAGTTCTCCCTGCGCGCTGGTGGCGCGAGCTACGAGGAGCTGCATGCCGCCGGCGGCGGGATCCTGTCCACGGTCCGCGCGACACGCGCGGGCGGCTCCGAACAGCTCAACGCCGCGGTTCGCCGCGACGCGGACTGGATGCTTCGGGCCGGAACAACCACCTTCGAGGGGAAGTCCGGCTACGGGCTCGACCGTGACACCGAGCTCGCCTCGCTCGAGGCCGTCGCGGCGGCTGAGGGTATCCCGACCTGGCTGGGCGCGCATGCGGTGCCGCCCGAGTTCGGCGACGCCGACGCCTACCTCGAATTCGCCCTCGCCCAGGTTCTGCCGCGCGCGGCCGAGCTCGCCGAGGCGGCGGACGTCTTCGTCGAGGAAGGCGCGTTCAGCGTCGAACAGGCGCGTCGCTACCTGACGGCTTGCGGTGAGGCCGGCCTGGCCCTCCGCCTGCACGGCGACCAGTTCAACGAGCTCGGAGCCGTCGAGCTCGCGATCGAGCTCGGCGCGCGCTCGATCGACCACCTCGAAGCAACCGGCGAGAGTGGGGTCCGCGCGCTCGCCGCGAATGACGTCACCGCAGTGCTGCTACCGGCCAGCGCGCTCTTCCTCGACCGGCCGATGCCGCCCGCGAGAGCGCTCGCCGACGCCGGCGCTGCGATCGCGCTCGCCACCGACTTCAACCCCGGCAGCGCCTTCTGCGAGAGCCTGCCGCTCGTCTGCTCGCTGGCTTGCACGCAGCTCCATCTCTCCCCGGCCGAGGCGCTCGCCGCTTGCACGGTCAATGCGGCCCACGTGCTCGGGCTCGCCGAGCGCCGCGGGCGAATCGCCGTCGGCCAGGATGCCGATCTCGTGCTGCTCGACGCGCCCGACTGGCGTCACCTCGCCTACCACCTCGGCGGCGACCTGATCGCGACCGTGATCCGCCGCGGGGCGGTCGCCTGGGCCCCTTGACCTGGCTAGTCTTGGCCCGATGCCAACCCGCAAGCAGCGGCGCCGGCGCAAGAAAGAGCTCCGGCACGAATACGAGTACGTCTACGTCGACGGCGAGGGCCAGGAGGTCGAAGTCGATCCGGCCGAGCTGGAAGCTGCGGGCCCGCGCCGCAACGGCAAGCGGGACACCAAGTCGACGCCGGCCAAGAGCCGCGGCGGGAAGGCGATCCGCGAGGTTCAGCCCCCGTCATGGAACCGCGTGCTCAAGCGCGTCCTCTTCATCGCCCCGCTGCTCTTCCTCGCCTTCTCGGCGCTGAACCACGACCAGTCGGTGCTCAATCGCCTGGCGATCACGGCCGTCTACACGGGCTTCTTCGCGCCGTTCATGTACCTGATGGACCGGGCGCTGTACCGCTCGTACCTGCGCCGCAGCGGCCAGGAGACGCCCGGCCGGCAGAGCCGCAAGCGCTGACGTCAGGCGCCCGGGAAGGGTGAGACGGCCCGGATAGACTCACGCTCCCGTGAGCGAGAACCCGACACTCGCCGTCGGCCGCTACGAGCTCGGCCCGATCGGCACGAACTGCTACGTCGTCCGCGCCTCGCACGACGCGACCGAAGCCGTCGTCGTCGATCCCGGCGGGGACGCCGCGGAGCTCAAGGGCGAGCTCGACCGGCTCGGCGCGAGCCTCGTCGCGATCCTGATCACCCACGGCCACTGGGACCACCTCGGCGGTGTCGCTGACCTCGCCGAGGTCACGGGCGCGCCGGTCTACATGGCCGAGGACGAGCGGGCGCTGCTCGAGAACCTGCCCGACCTCGTCCCGCAGGGCGTGAACGCGCGCTCTTACACCGCCGACATATTCCTCCAGGGCGACGAGACCCTCGAGCTCGCCGGGATCGAGTTCGAGACGCTCCGCGTCCCCGGCCACTCGCCTGCGCACCTCGCCTACCACGCCGACGGCTGCCTCTTCTCGGGCGACGTCCTCTTCGCGGGCTCGGTCGGGCGCACCGACCTTCCGGGCGCCGACTGGGAGACCCTGGTCGAGTCGATCCGGATGCTGAGCGACCGTTTCCCGCCCGAGACGATCGTCTATTCGGGCCACGGCCCTCCGACGACGCTCGGCGCGGAGCTCGAGCGCAACCCGTTCCTCACCCAGCTGCGCGCCTCGTGACGACGTTCGAGGCGCCGCGCGGCACACACGACATCCTCCCGTCCGAGCAGCCGCTCTGGCGGCTGGTGGTGACCGAGGCCGAGCGCCTCTGCTCGCTCTACGGCTATCGGCCGATAACCACGCCGGCCTTCGAGGACACCGCGCTCTTCGAGCGCACCTCCGGCCAGGGCTCGGACATCGTGCACAAGGAGATGTACACGTTCGAGGACAAGGGCGGACGGTCGCTCACCCTCCGTCCTGAGGCGACCGCGCCGATCGCCCGCGCGTACCTCGAGCACGGCCTCCACCGTCAGGGTCAGCCGGTCAAGCTCTACACGATCGGCTCGATGTACCGGTACACCGCGCCTCAGCGGGGCAACTTCCGCGAGTTCTGGCAGCTGTCGGTCGAGGCGATCGGCTCCGACGATCCCGCGGTCGACGCGGAAGTGATCCAGCTCTACGATGAGCTGCTCACCCGGCTCGGGCTGACGAGCTACGAGCTGCTCTTGAACTCGATCGGCGACGAGAACTGCCGCCCCGCCTATCTGGAGAAGCTGACCGCCTGGCTCGACGAGCACGAGGACGTCCTCGACGACGAGGCGCGGCAGAAGCGCGCGACGAGCCCGCTGCGCGTCTTCGACGTCAAGAACGAGCGGGTGCTGGCGGCGCTCGAGGACGCGCCCAAGATCGGCGACTCGCTCTGCGACGCTTGTCGCGCGCACTTCGAGGCCGTGCAGGCCCAGCTCGAGAACTACGCCGTCAAGTTCACGCTCGCGCCCACCCTCGTTCGCGGCCTCGACTACTACACCCGCACGGCGTTCGAGTTCGTCGACGAGGCGATCGGCGCCAAGAGCTCGATCTGCGGCGGAGGCCGCTACGACGGCCTGATCGAGCAACTCGGCGGCAAGCCGACGCCCGGGATCGGCTTCGGCGCCGGCATCGAGCGGCTGCTGCTTTCGCTGGAGGAGGCGGGCGTTGCGACCGAGCCGGAGGAGCTCGACGTCTTCGTCGCGGTCGTCGAGGCCGACCTCAAGCCACGCGCGCTGCCGCTCGTCCAGGAGCTCCGCCGCCACGGGCTGAGCACCGAGGCCGACTACGCGGGCCGCTCACTCAAGGGCCAGCTCACGCACGCGCGGAGGCTCGGCGCGAAGGCGATCGTCGAGTGGGGGCCCGAGCGCTCGACCCTGCGGCGCCCCGGCCAGCAGGACGAAGAGGTTCCGACGGCCGAGCTCGCGGAGAGGCTCAGAACGTGAAGTGGCGCGACATGATGGCGGGCGAGCTCCGCAAGGAGCACGTCGGGCAGCGCTTCGCACTGGCGGGCTGGGCGGCGAAGCGGCGCGACCACGGCGGGCTCGTCTTCATCGACCTCCGCGACGAGAGCGGCCTCGCGCAGCTCGTGATCAATCCCGAACGTGCGCCGGAGGCGGCGAAGGTCGCGCACGAGATTCGCAACGAGTTCGTGCTCTGCGCCGTGGGCGAGGTCGCCGCGCGCGCGCCCGCGGCCGTCAACCCGAACCTGCCCACGGGCGAGGTCGAGGTGCAGGTGGACGAGCTCGAGATCGTCTCGCGCTCCGAGCCGCTGCCGTTCCAGCTCGACGACGAGAACGTGGAGGAGAGCACACGGCTGCGTTACCGCTACCTCGACCTGCGACGGGAAAAGATGCAGCACAACCTGCGCCTCTCGGCGACGGTCGTCGCCGCGATCCGGCGCTTCATGGACGCGCAGGGCTTCGTCGACGTGTGGACGCCGAACCTGACGAGGGCCACGCCCGAGGGCGCCCGGGACTTCCTCGCGCCGGTGCGCCTGCAGCCGGGCAGCTTCTTTGCCCTGCCGCAGTCACCGCAGCTCTTCAAGCAGACGCTGATCGTGGCCGGCTTCGGCCGCTACTACCAGATGGCCATCTGCTTCCGGGACGAGGATCTCCGCGCCGACCGGCAGTTCGAGTTCCGCCAGCTCGACCTCGAAATGGCCTTCCCGACGCGGGAGGAGGTCTGGGACGTGCTCGAGGGGGCGGTCGTCGCGTCGTTCGAGGCGCTGGGCCGCACGCCGCCCGAGCGCCCCTTCCGGCGGCTGACCTGGCACGAGGCGATGGCGCGCTTCGGCTCCGACAAGCCCGACCTGCGCTTCGGCCTCGAGCTGCACGACCTCACTGCGGAGACCCGCGACTCCGACTTCAAGGTGTTCGCGCAGGCGCCGAGCGTCCAGTGTCTGGCCGTGCCGCAGCAGCTCTCGCGCGCCGAGCTCGCCTCGCTGGAGGAGCTGGCGAAGGAGTGGGGCGGCAAAGGGCTCGCGTACCTCGTGTTCGACGAGGAGGGCGAGGTGCGCTCGCCGATCGCGAAGTTCCTCTCCGCCGAGCTGATCGAGGCGGTCCGGCCCGAGGAGCCTGCCGCCACAGTTCTCTTCGGCGCCGATGAGCCGCTGACTGTCGCGCGCGTGCTCTCGGCGGTCCGCAACCACCTCGGGCGAGAGCTCGGCCTGATCGACGAGAGCCGCGACGAGTTCCTCTGGGTGACCGACTTCCCGCTCTTCGAGTGGGACGCGGACGGCGGGCGCTGGACGTTCAGCCACCACCCGTTCACGGGCATCCGGCCCGGCGACGAGGACCTGATCGAGAGCGATCCCGGTCACGCGCTGAGCCAGGCCTACGATCTCGTCTGGAACGGCTGGGAGCTCGGCTCGGGCTCCATCCGGATCCACGACTCCCAGCTCCAGAAGCGCGTCCTCCGGGTGATGGGCATCGACGAGCAGCAGGCCGAGGAGCGCTTCGGCTTCCTGCTCGAGGTGCTGCGGATGGGCGCGCCGCCGCACGGTGGGTTCGCGATGGGGCTCGAGCGCTTCGTCGCGCTCCTGGCCGGCGAGTCGAACATCCGCGAGGTGGTTGCCTTCCCGAAGACGGCCTCCGGGTCCGAGCCGATGACGGGTGCGCCGACGCCGATTGCGAAGGACATCCTCGCCGAGCTCGGAATTCAGGTCCTGCCGCAATTCGAGTCGTGACGGACGCCGGTACAGCCGTCATACTTGACGGCGTCCGAGGTCGAGTCAGGAGGCGAGGTAGCGCATGGCATCCGAAGGTCCCGAGCGAGCGTCACAGGCACCGTCGCTGACGTCGTTGCCGCGGGTCGAAGACCTGCCGAGCGCCGCCGACGGCTACGACCGCGAGAAGGTCCGCGAGGCATTCGAGGCCTACCGCCGGCACACGACCCAGCTCCAGGTCCAGCTCCGTGTGCTGCAGGCCGCCGGCCAGAGCGGCGCCGAGCCGACCGGCCACGCGGTGCGGATGGACTCGATGCACATGATCCGCGCCGCCGCGGAGATGGCCGACACGATCGAACGCGACGCGCAGACCGCCTCGGCCGCGCAACTGCGCCGCACCGAGGAGGAGGTCTCGCGGCGCCAGCGTGAGCTGCAGGAGCGCCAGGGCGACGTCGAGAAGTACCGCCAGGAAAGCGAGCGCCAACGGGCCGAGCTGCTGAACGCAGCCAAGAGCGAGGCGCGCAACACGACGCAGGAGGCGGAGCAGCAGGCATCCAAGGAGATCACGGAGGCGGAGTCGCGGGCGGCCCGGTTGCTCGAGCAGGCCCGCCACCAGGCGACCGAGCTCACGAACGCCACGCGCGCCGAGGTCGAGTCGACGCTCGAGTGGGCGCGCGGCCAGGCCGGCGCGATCATCGCCCGCGCCCAGGAGGGCGCCGAGCAGCTGCTCTCCGCCGCAGGTCTCGGTGACGAGGCGATCGGTCGGGTCGCGCAGTCGATCGTCAGCGCGGCCGAGGCGGCGGCAGAATCGAGTCGCGGAACCGGCGCCTCGTCCGCCGTTTCGGGCCCACAGTTGCGTGAGCCCGAGCCCGCTGCCGACGAGGAGCCCGAGGCGGATCCGCCGCTCTCGCCGCCCGCCTCGCCGGGCCCGTCGCCGCCCGCGCCGCAGAACGAAGACGACACGACCGGCTAGGCTCGGGCCGTGCTCCCGGGCCGGCTCGGACTCCGTTTCGCGCTCGAGGCGCTCTTCCTCGTGCTGCTCGCCGTCGGTGCGGGCCTCGCCGACCTGCGCCCGGGTTTGATCGTGCTCGTGATGGCGGTCGCCTGGCTGCTCGTCGCGATCGTCGAGTTCACGGCGGAGCGGATATCCGCCTCGCCGCTGACCTACCTCGTGCCACTGCGCGGCGAGCCGCCCGTGGAGGAGGCCGAGCCGTCGTGGCCGATGCCCGAGGAGCGCACGGTGGTGGCGCCGCCGGAGCACCCCGAGCCGAAGCCCGAACCCGAGCCCGAGCCGGAGCCGGAGCCGGAGCCGGAGCCGGAGCTTCCACTGGCAGCCGACGAGCCGGAGCCGGCGCTCGAGGAGGAGTCATCCCGCCCGGGGCGGCTCCGCTCGTTCCTGCGTCGGCGGGAACCGGACGCCGAGCCGGAGGCCTCCGCGCCACCCAGGCATGTGAAGCTCCTGCCGCGCCGCTCGGCGCCCGAGGAGAGCCCGGTTTCGCGGGAGGTCGCGGAGCTGTTCGACGAACCTGATGAGTCGGAGCGGAGCGGGTGAGGGTCCGGCTTTCGCTCGTCCGCATCCGGCGCGGGGCCACTGCGCAAACCGGGCTCGACGTGAAGCCCCTATCGGAGCCTCAACCCGAGCCGGAGCCCGAGCCCGCGGTCGTCCCGCTCGTGCGGTGGGACACGACACCCCGCAGCTGGAACATCTGGGAGCTCGAGCGCCTGGCCGAGACGATGAACAGCGATGCGCTGGGCGAGGAGCGCGCGCTCTTGCTCGTGCACCTGCGTGGGTTCGCGGACGCCTCGGGCGACCTTCCCGTCGAGTTCGACGCGCTGGTGCGGGACACGTTCGGGACCGCCCTCGAGGGGCTCGTCACGTGACCGCCGCCTCGGTCCAGCGCCAGGTTGCGCTCGCCGGCATCGCGCTGCTCGCCGCGGTTGTCGCGCTGGCGCTGACGTCGCACGACAAGGGCCAGGCGATCACGGGCATCCCGCAGCCGGTGCCGGTCGCCGGCGGCGGCTGGTACACGGCGCTCGCGGGCGCCGAGCGGCCTCGCTACGGCCGCCGGACGCGCTGCGGCTACGTGCTCAAGCCTGGCACCGAAGGCCTGACCGACTCCGTCCTGCCCTGCGGGATCCTCGTCTATGTCGCCTACAAGGACAGCCCGCAGATCCTCACCCGCGTGATCGATCGCCGCCCGGTGCTCCCGGGCCGCAAGTTCGACCTGACCCCGAGGCTCGCGGAAGAGCTCGGCGTCGACGGCGTCCAGCGCATCCGCTGGGTCTTCGCTCGCTGACCCGGCGCTACACTGAGACCACTCGAGCCTGCGCGTGCCCGGGGCTTCTCTGTAGAACCAACACCAAGAGAGAGGGAGCTGTCGTTCGACCCGAGGCTTCGGCCGGAGGGAGACGCGGCACCCACCTGGCTTGTCCAGGTTCACACAAGGCCTCGGCGCATCGGCAGGCTGGAGACGAGACGGGGGGACTTCGGTCCCCCCGTTTCGCCGATACTCGTGCGATGCAGGTTCGCGTTGCCCGTCCGACGCGCGACCTCGCAGCTGCGAGGCGCTTCTACGGCGAGGTGCTCGGCCTGACGGTCGTCGGCTCGTTCGAGGGACACGACGGCTACGACGGCGTCATCTTCGGGCTGCCCGACGCCTCGCGGCAGCTCGAGCTCGTCTGGCACGAGCACGCCGCGCCTGCACCGACAGAGGAGGATCAGCTCGTCTTCTACCTCGGCTCCGAAGAGGAGGTCGCCTCGATGGCAGGACGGCTGCGCGCTGCGGGTCTCGAGCCACGAGACCCTACGAATCCGTACTGGGGCAAGAACGGGGGCGTTTGCTTCGTCGACCCGGACGGCTACTGGTTTGTGCTCTCGCCGGAGGCGTGGCCGGAGGATCGCTAGCCTGGGCTGATGGTCGAGGTCGTCGGAGATTCCACCCGTGACGGGCGCTGGGCGCTCGTGCGCCTGGACGTCGAGGGGGACAGGATCGTCAGCGCCGAAGCCGATGGCTTGGCGCGGCCGCTCGACGGCCTGACCCTGCTCGAGGCTGCTGCCGTCGGCGGGGACGAGCTTGCCGTCGACGCGCTGGCGAACGCGCTGGCGCAGATCTTCCGCGCCGAGCCGATGCCGGGCCGCGTGGCGGTGGCAATGAGCGGCGGCGTCGACAGCGCGGTCGCACTGCTGCGTGCCGGGCCCGGTGCGATCGGCGTCACGCTGCGCCTCTGGCTCGACCCCCAGGGGCCGGATGCCGAGCGCGCCTGCTGCTCGCCCGAGGCCGTGCTGGCTGCCCGCGCGACCTGCCACCGACTCGGGCTGCCCCACGTCACGCTCGACCTGCGCGAGGAGTTCCGGCGCGCGGTCGTCGAGCCGTTCGTCCGCGGTTACGCGGCCGGCGAGACGCCGAACCCGTGCATCCGCTGCAACGGCAGCTTTCGCTTCGCCGAGCTGCTCGCCTTCGCGGAGCGCGCCGGCGCCGGGCGGCTCGCGACCGGCCACTACGCGCGCATCGTCGAGCGCGACGGGCGGCTACTCCTCGCGCGCGCCACCGACGAGCGAAAGGATCAGTCGTACATGCTGGCCCGGCTCGACCCGCGCTTCCTCGATCGGCTCTGGTTCCCGCTCGGCGAGCAGGGCAAGGACGAGACCCGCGCCGAGGCCGGGCGCGCAGGGCTCGAGGTTGCTAGCCGCGCCGAGAGTCAGGAGGCCTGCTTCCTCGCCGGCGGCGACTACCGCGACTTCCTCGCGCGGCACGGGCTCGCCGCAGAGGACGGCCCGGTCGTGGACGAGCAGGGCAACGAGCTCGGCCGGCACGCAGGCTTCTGGCGCTTCACGCCGGGCCAGCGCAAGGGCATCGGCGTCGCGGCCGGCGAGCCGCTCTACGCGCTTCGCAGCGAGCCCGGGACGAACGCCGTCGTCGTTGGGCCGCGGGCCGCGCTCGCAACCGACGAGGTGACGGCGCGGGGGCGGTTGCACGTCGAGCTCGATCGGGCCGAGGTGAAGCTGCGCTACCGCTCGCCGCCGGTCGGCGCGAGCGTCACGAGCACCGACGGCGGCTTCCGCCTGCGTCTCGACCGGCCCGCGTACGGCGTCGCGCCCGGGCAAACAGCGGTGCTCTACGACCGCGATGCGGTGGTCGGCGCGGGCACGATCGAACCTGCCGAAACCCTCGCAACCACTAGTGCGTTTAGATCGGGGGGCGAATGACTGGCGACATGATCACGCTGACCATTCCGCGCGAGCAGCCGTTCCACGAGGTCGCGCATCTCGTGCTCGGGGGAGTCGCCGCACGCCTGAACCTGACCTTCGAGAGCATCGACGACCTCGAGACGGCGCTCGAGGCGGTGCTCGAGCGGGCCTCGGAGGACGGCGAGGTGACGGTCGAGCTGCGGCTGGACGAGCGCGCGATCGTGACGCGGGTCGGGCCGTTCGCCACCGATGCCCTGCGCGACGAGCTCGACCGCGACGACGGCAGCGTCAGCCTGCGCCGGATCCTCGACACCGTCGTGGACGGCTACGAGCTCGACGGCGACGGCTGGCTCGCGCTCACCAAGAACGTCACCGACGGCGGTCCCGCCTGATGCAGCAGAGCGACAAGGTTCTGCTCCGCCGCTATCACGAACAGGGCGACCTCGCCGCCCGCGAGCAGCTGATCGAGCAGTACATGTCGCTGGTGCGCTCGCTCGCGCGGCGGTACTCGTACCGCGGCGAGCAGCTCGAGGACCTCGTCCAGATCGGCGCGATCGGGCTGATCAAGGCGATCGACCGCTTCGACGTCAATCGCGGCGTCGAGCTGACGACCTACGCGACGCCGAACATCATCGGCGAGATCAAGCGCCACTTCCGCGACCGCGGCTGGGCGGTGCGCGTCCCGCGTGGGTTGCAGGAGCTGAACATCCAGCTCTCGCGGCTGATCGAGGAGCTGACCGTCCAGCACGGGCGCTCGCCGACGATCCCCGAGCTGGCGAAGGCGGCGAGCGTGACGGACGAGGAAGTGCTCGAGGCGCTCGAGAGCGGCCGCGCGTACACCTCGCTCTCGCTCTCGGCCGGCTCCGGCGGCGGCGACGAGGACGGCGAGCTCGACCCGCTCGAGTCGCTCGGCACCGAGGAGCACCAGTACGAGGTCTCGGAGGACCGAGCCGTGTTGGAGCCCGGCTTCCGCGTGTTGGACGAGCGCGAGCGCAAGATCCTGCACCTGCGCTTCTTCGAAGGCCTGACCCAGTCGCAGATCGCACAGCAGGTCGGCATCTCGCAGATGCACGTCTCTCGGCTGATCCGCCGCTCGCTCGAGAAGATCCGCGAGGAGATCGCGGCCGAGCAGTCGGCGTAGGCGCGGCACCTAGAATCACCCGCGTGCGAACGACCGCCGAGCTGCGCGCGGGCTACCGCGAGTTCTTCGAGTCCAAGGGCCACGAGTTCCGGCCCTCGGCTTCGCTGATCCCGCGCGCCGACGACCGCTCGACGCTGCTGATCTCGGCCGGGATGCAGCCGCTGATGCCGTTCTTCCTCGGCTTCGAGGAGCCACCCGCCCCGCTGCTGACGACCGTGCAGAAGGTCTTCCGGACGCCGGACATCGATGACGTCGGCCTGAACAAGCGGACGCTGACCTTCTTCGAGATGCTCGGCAACTTCTCGTTCGGCCAGTACTTCAAGGACGGCGCGATCGAGCTCGCCTGGGAGTTCATGTTCGAGCACATGAAGCTCGACCTCGACCGGATCTGGGTGACGGTCTTCGCGGGCGACGCGGAGCTCGGGCTCGGCGAGGACGAGGTCGCGATTAGAGGCTGGGAGGCGGTGGGCATGCCGCCCGAGCGGATCGTGCGGCTCCCGCGCGCGGACAACTTCTGGTCGGTCGGCGGCCCGGGGCCGTGCGGGCCGGACTCGGAGATGTTCTTCGACTGGGGCGAGGAGGTCGGCTGCGGCCGGGCCGAGTGCGGGCCGGGCTGCGAGTGCGACCGCTTCCTCGAGTTCTGGAACCTCGTCTTCATGGAGTTCGAGCTGCACGCCGACGGCTCGCTGACGCCGCTGCCGAAACAGAACATCGACACCGGCCTCGGGCTCGAGCGCGGCGCGCGGATCCTGCAGCAGGTCGACTCGGTCTTCGACACCGACGGCTACCAGGAGATCATGGGCTGGATTGCCGGCCAGTCGGGCGTCGCCTATGGCGAGAGCGAGCGCGCGACGAAGGCGCACCGCATCCTGGCCGACCACGGGCGAGGGATGACTTTCCTGGCCGTCGACGGCGTCACGCCCTCGAACGAGGGACGCGGCTACGTGATGCGCAGGGTGATCCGCCGCGCGGTGCTGCAGGCCGGGCGGATCGGGCTCGAGCCGCCGTTCCTGGCCGGCCTCGCGGGCGTCGTCGTCGAGCAGATGGGCGAGGCATATCCGGAGCTGGCGGGCGCACGCGCCGAGATCGAGCGGGTGCTGGCGGAAGAGGAGCAGCGCTTCGGCGAGACGCTCGCGCGCGGCCTGACGCTGTTCGAGGAGGCGGCCGGCGACGGCGAGATCTCCGGCGAAGAGGCGTTCAAGCTGCACGACACCTACGGGTTCCCGCTCGAGCTGACCGGCGAGCTGGCGCGCGAGCGCGGGCTGCCGGTGGACGAGGACCGCTTCCACGACCTGATGGAGGAGCAGCGCCTGCGCTCGCGCAAGGTCGCGAGCGAGGTCGAGGTGCGCGTCTCCGGCGATGTGCGCAGCGAGTTCGTCGGCTACGAAAAGACCGACGTGCTGACGGCGATCCTCGCCTATCAGGATGTTGGCCGCGGACGCTTCCAGGCGAAGCTCGAGCAGTCGCCGTTCTACCCGGCCGGCGGCGGCCAGGTCAGCGACTCGGGCTACATCGAGGACGAGGAGACCGGCGCGCGGGCCGAGCTGGTCGAGGCGACGCGGCTGCCGGACGACGATCAGGTGCTCACCTTCGAGGGCGCGGGCTTCGCGGCGGGGATGCGCGTGCGGGCGGTCGTGCCGTGGAGCGTGCGCTTCCCGACGATGGCCAATCACACCGCGACGCACCTCCTGCACAAGGCGCTGCAGGACGTGCTCGGCGAGCACGCGCGCCAGGCCGGTTCGGCGGTGCGGCCGGACAAGCTGCGCTTCGACTTCAGTCACCCGCAGCCCGTCACCGACGAGGAGCGGGCCGAGCTCGAGCGGCGCGTGAACGAGGCGATCTTCCGCAACCTGCCGGTGCGGGCGTACATCGTCCCGATCGAGGAGGCGCGGCGGCTCGGCGCGATGATGCTCTTCGGCGAGAAGTACGGAGACGAGGTGCGGCTGGTGGACATCGCCGGCTACTCGCGCGAGCTCTGCGGCGGCACACACGTGCGCGCGACCGCGGAGATCGGGCCGTTCGTGATCACCTCCGAGAGCTCGGTCGGCTCGGGCACGCGACGGATCGAGGCCGTCACCTCGGGCGAGGCCTACGCGCTGCTGCACGGGCGCGCCGAGGAGGCCGCCGAGCTGCGGGCAGAGCTGGAGCGGGCGCGGCGCGAGCGGCCGAAGCGGGCCGAGAAGGTGGAGGTCGAGGTCGAGCCGCGGAGCGAGGAGGCAATCGGCGGCGTCAACGTCTTCGTCGGCCAGGCGGTCGGCGTGGACGCGGACGCGCTGCTCGAGGAGTCCGATCGGATCAAGCAGGCCCGCGCGCCGGCCGCGGTGGTGCTCGGCGCGGCCGAAGACGGGCGGGTCCACCTCGTCGCCAACTTCGACCAGTCGCTCGAGGGGCGGCTCGATGCGGTCGCCGTGATCAAGGAGGCGGCAGCGGAGGTCGGCGGCGGCGGCGGCGGACGGGCGACGATGGCGCGCGCCGGCGGCCGCGATCCCGAGAAGCTGGGCGATGCTCTCGCGAAGGCCGAGGAGGCCCTGCGCCGGGCGCTCGCGTGAAGGTCGTCGCACTGGATTACGGCTCGGCACGTACCGGCGTCGCCGTCTCGGACCCGACGGGCACGATCGCGCGGCCGCTCGGCGTGGTCGAGCGCGCCGCGAGCGAGGACGGGCTCGCGCAGGTCGGGCGGATCGTGCGCGACGAGGGCGCCGAGCGCGTCGTCGTCGGCCTGCCGCTGACACTGCGCGGCGAGCACGGCGCGCAGGCCCGCGAGACCGACGCCTTCGTCGAGGCCCTGCGCGCGGCCCTCGACGTCCCGGTCGAGAGCTATGACGAGCGTTTCACCACCGGCCTCGCCGCGAGCGTCGGCTCGGACGAGGCGCCTGAGGACGCGCGCGCCGCGGCCCACCTGCTGTCGAGCTACCTCGCGTGGGCGAGCGCCGGCCGGGAGTAATGCCGCCGCGGCCGCGGCCGCCGAGGCGGACACCGCGGTCGGTGGTCTGGCGCCGCCGGCTGGTCGCGCTCGGAGTTCTCGTGGCCGGCTTCGTGATCGCCTGGGTCGCGGTCGCGAGCGTCGGCGGCAAGGACAAGACCCCGCCGCCGCCCACCGTGGCCGCGCCGCCGAAGCCGTTCCGGATCGTCTTCCCCGAGGGCTTCACGCGCGAGCAGATGGCGGCGCGCGTGACCGCCGTCTCGCAGATCGCCAAGCGCGAGCGCGGCAAGCTCGTGCGGCTGAAGGCGAAGACGTACCTCGCCGCCACGGCCAACCCGCGACGCCAGCCCGGCTTCGGCACGAAGACTTATCCACTCGAAGGCTTCCTCTTTCCTGCCACCTACGACTTCACGGCGCGCGAGACTTCGCCGCAGCTGATCGCCGCGCAGCTGAAGGCCTTCCGCGCGAACTGGGCCAAGGTGAACCTGGCCTATACGCGCTCGAAGAACCTCACGCCCTACGACGTGCTGACGATTGCCTCGCTGATCGAGAAGGAGACGCCCGCGCCCGAGGAACGCCAGCTCGTCTCGGCCGTGATCTACAACCGGCTGCACGCCCGGATGAACCTCGGCATCGACGCCACCACCCGCTACGGGCTGCACGTGCCACCGACGCAGTCGCTCACCCAGTCGGAGCTCGACAGCGACAACCCGTACAACACGCGCAACCCGAACATCACCGGCCTGACGCCGACGCCGATCGCCAACCCGGGCCTCGCCTCGCTGCAGGCCGCGGCGCACCCGGCGAAGGTGAACTACCTCTACTTCGTCGCGAAGCCGGACAAGAAGCACCACTTCTTCACGGCCAGCTTCAACGCGTTCGAGCAGTACAAGGCCGAGCACGGCTACGGATGAGCCGGCGCGTCGCGTTACTCGGCAAACCGGTGGCCGAGTCGCTCTCGCCGCGGATGCAGAACGCCGCCTTCGCAGCGGCCGGGCTCGACTGGGAGTACGTCGCGGTGGAGGTTGAGCCGGACGAGCTCGAGGCGGCGCTCCGGCGCGGCTGGGACGGCGTGAACGTGACGATCCCGTACAAGCAGGCGGCGGCCGAGCTCTGCGACGAGGCCGAGGGGGAGGCGGTGAACACGCTCGTCTTCCGCGACGGCCGCGTGCTCGGATTCAACACGGATGTGGAGATCGTGGCCGGGATCGAGGCCGAGCGGGTCTGCCTGATCGGCGCGGGCGGGGCCGCCAAGGCGCTGCTGCCCGGCTTGCCGGGGGAGGTGCGCGTGTTCTCGCGCAGCGGCGAATGGCCGCCCGACGCCTCGGACGCGGATCTGATCGTGAACGCGACGCCGGTGCGCGACGACCTGCTCGTCGAGCCCCGCTCGGGGCAGACGGTCGTCGACCTCGCTTACCGCGCCGACGGCCGGCCGACGGCGCTCGTCGCCGCCGCGCTGGCGGCTGGGTGCGAAGTCGTGGACGGGTGCGAGGCGCTGGTCCGTCAGGGCGCGGCGTCGTTCTCGCTCTGGACCGGCCGGCCCGCCCCTGTCGAGGCGATGCGCAGCGCCTTAGGCTTGGCCTCGTGACGCTCACACTGTCCACAGCCGGCGAGTCGCACGGGCCCGCGCTCGTGGCGATCGTCGGCGGGCTGCCCGCGGGCCTCCTGCTCGACCGGGAGGCGATCGATGCCGACCTCGCGCGCCGGCAGCAGGGCTACGGCCGCAGCCCGCGGCAGCAGCTCGAGCAGGACACGGTCGAGGTGCTCGCCGGCTTGCGCCACGGGCGGACACTCGGCACGCCGCTCGCGCTCATCGTCCGCAACCGGGATCACGCCAACTGGGAGTGGGGGATGAGCCCGTGGCCGCCCGAGGGCGAGCCGTCCGGCAAGGGCGTGAAGCCGGTGACGCTGCCTCGGCCCGGGCATGCCGATCTCGCCGGCTCGCTCAAGTACGGACTGGCCGACGCGCGCGACGCGCTGGAGCGGGCGAGCGCCCGGCAGACGGCCGTTGCGGTCGCGGCGGGCGCCGTGGCGAAGTCGCTGCTGGCGCAGATCGAGGTGGACGTGCTCGGCCGCGTCGTGACGGAGGCGCTCGAGGAGCGGATCGACGACGCGCGCGCCGAGCGGGACACCGTCGGCGGCGTGGTCGAGGTGCGCGCCCACGGCGTGCCGCCCGGGCTGGGCTCGTACGCCTCGAAGGACGAACGTCTGGACGCGCGCCTGGCCGCGGCGCTGATGGGCATCCAGGCGGTCAAGGGCGTCGAGGTCGGCGCCGGCTTCGAGCTGGCCGAGCGGCGCGGCTCGGAGGCGCACGACGAGATCCTGGCCGACGCCGAGGGAACGCTCTATCGCGAGACGAACCACGCCGGCGGGATCGAGGGCGGCATCTCGAACGGCGAGCCGGTGATCGTCCGCGCCGCGATGAAGCCGCTGCCGACGCTGATGCGCCCGCTCCGCTCGGTCGACCTGGAGACCGGTGAGCCGGGTGAGGCGCTGGTCGAGCGCAGCGACGTCGCCGCGGTCGAGGCGCTGGCCGTCGTCGCCGAGGCTGCGGTCGCGTTCGAGCTGGCGCGCGCGGCCCGCGAGAAGTTCGGCGGCGACTCGGTGGCGGACTTCGTCGGCGCCTGGCGCGCGTACCTGGAGCGAATCCCGTGGCGCACGCGCTAGGCCGGCACGTCGCGCTCGTCGGCTTCATGGGCGCTGGCAAGTCGACGCTCGGCGAGCAGGCGGCCGAGCGGCTGGGCCGGCGGTTCGTCGACCTCGACCGCGAGCTCGAGCGCTCGCTGCGGCAGACGATCCCGCAGATCTTCGGAGCACGTGGCGAGGCGGACTTCCGCGAGCTGGAGGCCGAGGCGGCGGTGGACGCGCTCGCCAGCGGGCCGCCCGCCGTGGTCGCGCTCGGCGGCGGCGCGGTCGAGACCGAGCAGATTCGGCAGCGCGCTTCGCGAGCACGCGTTCACGGTTCACGTCGAGATCGACCCCGCGACCGCCTGGACGCGGGTCGGCGGCGGCGACCGTCCGCTCGCCCAGGACGAGCAGAGCTTTCACACGCTGCACGAGCAGCGCTCGCCGCTCTACGACGAGGTTGCGCAGGCCGTGGCAAACAACGTGGACGAGATCGTGCTCGCCGCGGCGGGGATCGAGGTCGACGAACGGCTGCTCGCCAGGCTGCCCGAGCTGGTCAAGGGCGAGGTGGAAGTGGTTGCCGACGCGACCGTGCTCGGGCTCCACCGGCCGGCGCTCGAGGCGCCGGTCCACGCCCTGCGCGGCGGCGAGGAGGCCAAGAGCCTCGGCGCGGTCGAGCGGCTCTGGCGCGAGCTGCGGCTCGGCCGCGACGGCACGATCGTCGCCTTCGGCGGCGGCTGCACGACCGACATGGCGGGCTTTGCGGCGGCGACGTACCTGCGCGGCGTGCCGTGGGTCGCCGTCCCGACGACGCTGGTCGGCCAGGTCGACGCGGCGATCGGCGGCAAGACGGCGGTCAACCTGCCCGAGGGCAAGAACCTCGTCGGCGCCTTCCACTGGCCCGAGCGAACGGCGATCGACCCGGCGCTCCTCGAGACGCTGCCGCCCGAAGAGCAGCGGGCGGGAATGGCGGAAGTCGTGAAGACCGGGCTGCTCGCCGGGGAGCCGCTCTGGGAGCTGCCGACGAACGAGCTCGTCCGGCGCTGTGCCGCCTACAAGGCCGCGATCTGCCTCCGCGATCCGCACGAGCGCGGCGAGCGGGCGGTGTTGAACCTCGGGCACACCTTCGCGCACGCGCTCGAGGCTGCCGGCGACTACCACGGCCCCCGCCACGGCGACGCCGTCGCCCTCGGCCTGCTCGCGGCGCTGCGGCTCTCGGACCAGGACACGGCCCCGGTCGAGGAGGTGCTGCGACCGCAGCCGGTGCGTGTCGACCGCGACGCCGCCTGGGCCGCCCTCGCGCGCGACAAGAAATCCGTCAACGGCTCGCCGCGGCTCGTCCTGCTCGAGGCTCCCGGCAAGCCGGTGACCGGCGTCGAGCTGCCCGAGCAGCAGGTACGCGAGGCCCTCGACGCGCTGATCGCGGAGTAGAGTCGCCGCGTGCGCGTGGCCGTCCTCAACGGCGTCAACCTCGACGTCCTCCACCGCCGCGACCCTGCCGTCTACGGCGGGCTGAGCCTGAACCAGCTGGAGACACAGATCTACGAGTGGGCGAAGGAGCTCGAGCTGCTCGCCGACTGCCGCCAGACCAATAGCGAGGCCGAGTACGTCGGCTGGTGCCACGACGCGTTCGACTGGGCCGGGGGCGTGATCGTCAACCCCGGCGCGTGGTCGCACTACAGCTACGCCATCCGCGATGCGATCGAGCTGTTTACGGTGCCGGTCGTGGAAGTGCATCTCTCGGACATCGAAGCGCGCGAGGACTGGCGGCGGCACTCGGTCATCTCGGACGTCGTCACCTGCCGCGTGATCGGCAAGGGGCCCGAGGGCTACCACGACGCGCTGCAGTACCTGGTGGTGGAGGCTCGATGAGCCGGATCGACGCCCTGCGTCGCGCGATCGAGGAGCCGCTGCTCGTCACGAACGGGGTCAACGTCCGCTATCTCGTCGGCTTCTCCAGCTCGAATGCCGCGCTGTTTGTGGAGCCGGAGCGCGTGCGGCTCTTCAGCGACTTCCGCTACGCCGAGACCGCGCGCGCGGTGGAGGGCGTCGAGTTCGTAGAGACGAAGCGGTCGCTCATCGGCGCTCTGGCCGAGCTGCTCGAAGGCACGGTCGGCTTCGAGGCCGACGCGGTCAGCTACGCCTCGTGGGAGGTCCTGCGCGCCGGCGGCCTCGAGCTCGTCCCGCGGCGCGGGCTCGTCGAGGCGCTGCGCGCGGTCAAGGACGAGTCCGAGCTGGAGAAGATCAGGCGCGCGGGCGAGATCACCAGCGAGGCCTATGCGCGGTTCGCCGACGAGCGCTTCGTCGGCCGCACCGAGCGCGAGCTCGCCTGGCGGCTGGACGAGCTCTTCCACGAGCTCGGTGCCGACGCGCCGGCCTTCGAGACGATCGTCGCCTCAGGCCCGAACGCAGCGAAGCCGCACGCGCGGCCGACCGACCGACCAATGGAGGCCGGCGAGACGGTCGTGATCGACGCGGGCGCGATGGTCGACGGCTACAACGCCGACTGCACGCGCACCTTCGCCACCGGCCCGCTCCCCGACGAGCTGAAGGCGGGCTACGAGGCGACGCTCGAGGGCCAGCTTGCGGGGCTGGAAGCCGTCCGCACGGGCGTCACCGGCGTCGACGCCGATGCTGCGGCGCGCGACAGGATCGAAGCCGCCGGCCTCGGCGAGAAGTTCGGCCACGGCCTCGGCCATGGCGTCGGGCTCGAGGTGCACGAGGCGCCGCGCCTCTCGCGCGAGTCGACCGACACGCTCGCGACCGGCAACGTCGTCACCGTCGAGCCGGGCGTCTACCTCGAGGGCCTGGGCGGGATCCGGATCGAGGACCTCGTGGTCGTCACCGACGGCGAGCCCGAGGTGCTGACGAGCTTCGGCAAGGACCTGATCACGGTCAGCTAGCATCGCCCGCCGTGGCCGAGACCGTCTCCACCAACCAGTTCCGGAACGGGATGCACATCCAGCTCGAGGGCTCGGTCTGGCGCATCATCGAGTTCCAGCACGTGAAGCCCGGCAAGGGCGGCGCCTTCGTGCGCTCGCGCCTGCGCAACCTCGACTCGGGCGCGGTCGTCGACAAGACCTTCCGCGCGGGCGAGAAGTTCACGCGGATCCGCACCGAGGTCAAGGAGGTGCAGTACCTCTACGACTCCGGCGACGAGGTGGTCTTCATGGACACCGGCACCTACGAGCAGTTCTCGCTGCCGCACACGACGGTCGAGGACGCGCTGCCCTACCTCGAGCCGAGCTCGACGGTGCAGGTGCTCGAGGTCGACGGCAAGCCCTCGGGCGTGCAGCTCCCGTCCTCCGTCGAGCTGGCCGTCTCGGAGACCGAGCCCGGTGTGCGAGGCGACACGGTCTCGAACGTGACGAAGCCCGCCACACTCGAAACGGGAGCGGTCGTGCAGGTACCGCTGTTCGTGAACGTGGGCGACCGGATCAAGGTCGACCCACGCGAGGGCCGCTACATCTCGCGCGCGTAGCTGGCGTTAGGCTGCGGGCCGTGCCTGCACTGGTCGATACCTCGATCCGCTTGCTGGCCCAGGAGCCGCTCGCGGGCCTGATGCCGACGGCGGAGCTGCTGCGCCTCGCGGAGATCCTCGACAAGGCCGGTTTCGCCTACCTCGAGGTCTCGGGCGGCGGAGTCTTCGACACGGCCGTGCGCCGCGGCGTCGAGAGCCCGTGGGAGCGGATCCGTGCGCTGAACGAGCGCACCGAGACGCCGCTCGCGATGGCGCTGCGCGGGCGGTTCCTCGTCGGCTCGCGCCCGGTCGGCGGCGAGTTCGTCAGCCGCTTCGTCGCCTCGGCCGCCGAGAGCGGGATCGAAGTCTTCCGGCTGCACGACCCGCTGAACGACGTCGAGAACCTGCGCGAGGCCGGCGAGGCGATCACGAGCGCCGGCAAGGAGTTCGACGCAGGGCTCGTGTTCGGCTCCGGCTACACGAACGAAACCGAGGCGCTGGTCGAGCAGGCGCGCAAGCTGCCGGCGCTCGGCGCCTCGCGCGTGCTGCTGCACGACCCGTCGAGCTCGCTCCAGCCGCACCGCGCGCAGGAGCTTGTCGAGACGCTCAAGGAGGCGAGCGGCCTGCCGGTCGGCCTCTACTGTCAGGGCGCCGGCGGCAACGCGATGGCCACGGGCCTCGAGGCCGCGCGCGCCGGAGCCGACCTCGTCGCCTGCGCGGTCTATCCGGTCGCGCTGACCGTCCACCGGATCTCCGGCGAGGCGCTGGCGACCGCGCTCGCCGGGCTCGGGCTCGACACCGGCGTCGACGTGCCCGCGTTGTGGCAGGCCTCGGAGCTCGTGGACGAGCACATCGGCGACGAGCCCGTCACCCCGCTCGCGCCGCGGATCGCCGTGCGCGCCGCCGAGCACAAGGTTCCGCCCGGGCTCGTCGCCGCGCTCGACACTCACTTGCGCGCGCTCGGGGCGGGCGACCGCACCGACGAGGTGCTGGACGAGCTCGCGAAGATCCGCGAGGAGGTCGGCTTCCCGCCGATCGCGTCGCCGATCGGCCAGATCCTCGGCTCGCAGGCGCTCCTGCACGTGCTCTCGGCGAGCCGCTACCAGACCGTCGTCGACGAGCTGCGCGCCCTGATCGAGGGCCGCTACGGCAGCCCGCCCGGGCCGATCGACGCGACCGTCAAGCGCGCGGTCACGCTCTCGGGCGGCGCGCCGGAGGAAGAGGCGCCCGTCGACCTCGAGTCGCTCCGCTCCGAGGCCGAAGGGCTCGCCTCGAGCGAGGAGGAGCTGCTGCTGCTCGCGCTCTTTGGCGACGAGGCGGAACCGCTGCTCCAGTCGATCCGCGGGCGCGCCAGCGGCGACGAGAGCCTGAGCGCCGGCGGCGTCGACCAGGCGCGCGCCGAGCGGATCCGCGAGATCGTCCGCATCGTCCAGGAGTCCGGCGTCGGGGAGGTGACGATCGAGGAGGCCGGCATGCGCGTCTCGGTGCGCCGCACGCCCGAGCAGCTCGAGCCGACCCTGGCCGCGGTCTCGGCACAGCCCGCGGACGACGGTGAGCTGCCGGCGCGCGCGTCGGCGCAGGCCGACGGCTTCGCGCGCGTCGAGGCACCGATGGTGGGTGTCTTCTACCGCGCGCCCCAGCCGGGCGCGCCGCCGTTCGTGCAGGAAGGCGACGCGGTCACGCCGGGTCAGACGCTCTGCATCCTCGAGGCGATGAAGCTGATGAACGAGATCAAGGCTGACGCGCCCGGGATCGTCCGCACGATCCACGTCGGCAACGCCGAGCCGGTCGAGTTCGGCCAGCTGCTGTTCGAGCTCGAGCCGGTCGGCCCGCCGCCGCTCGACGCCGTCTGATGTTCAAGCGGGTCCTCGTCGCCAACCGCGGCGAGATCGCCGTCCGCGTGATCCGTGCGCTGCACGAGAACGACGTCGAGGCGGTCGCCGTCTACTCGACCGCGGACGCCGACTCGCTGCACGTGCGCCTGGCCGACCGGGCCGTCCGCGTCGGTCCCCCGGCCGCTGCCGAGAGCTACCTGAAGATCCCCTCGCTGATCGCGGCCGCGACCACGACCGGCTGCGAGGCGGTCCATCCCGGCTACGGCTTCCTCGCCGAGAACCCGGCCTTCGTCGAGGCGTGCGCCGACAACGACCTCGTCTTCATCGGGCCGCCCGCGGACGTGATGGCCAAGATGGGCGACAAGGTCGAGGCCAAGCGGCAGATGCGGGCGGCCGACGTGCCGCTCGTGCCAGGCACCGAAGAGGAGACCACGGTTGAGCAGGCGCGCGAGGCGGCGGAGGAGGTCGGCTACCCGGTGCTGCTCAAGGCCTCGGCCGGCGGCGGCGGTAAGGGTATGCGGCTCGTGCACGGCCCGGACGAGCTCGAGTCGGCCTACGGCATGGCCGCGCTGGAGGCCGAGGCCGCGTTCGGCGACGGCAGCCTTTACCTCGAGAAGGCGGTCTCGCCCGCGCGGCACGTCGAGATCCAGGTGCTCTGCGACTCGCAGGGTGGCGTGCTCACGCTCGGCGAGCGCGAGTGCTCGATTCAGCGGCGCCACCAGAAGCTGATCGAGGAGTCGCCCTCACCGGCGCTCGACGACGAGACGCGCGAGGCGATGGAGTCGGCCGCGGAGCGCGCCTGCCAGTCGATCGGCTACCGCAACGCCGGCACCTTCGAGTTCCTGCTCGGGCCGGACCGCAGCTTCTACTTCATCGAGCTGAACGCGCGGCTGCAGGTTGAGCATCCGGTCACCGAGCTCGTCACCGGCATCGACATCGTCCGCGAGCAGCTGCGCGTCGCGGCGGGGGAGACGCTTGCGCACACCGGCCGCGCGGCCCGGAAGGGACACGCGATCGAGGTGCGCTTGAACGCCGAGGACCCGCGCAATGACTTCGCGCCGGCGCCTGGGCTCGTCACCCGGATGCGGCCGCCGCTGGGGCCGGGCGTACGTCTCGACACGCACGTCGAGGACGGCTATCTCGTCCCGCCGTTCTACGACTCGCTGCTCGGCAAGCTGGTCGTCTGGGACGAGACGCGGCCGCAGGCGATCGACCGGATGCTGCGAGCTCTCGGCGAGCTCGTGCTCGAGGGAGTGCCGACGACGCGCGAGCTGGCGATCGACATCCTGCGCAGCGAGGAGTTCGCGAGCGGCCGCTACTCGACCGGCTTCCTGGCCGAGGCCGCCGAGCGGCTGCCGGCGATCGTGGGCTCGTGACCGAGCCGCTCGTCTTTCGCGGTCCCGAGGGGTCGATCACGGTGACCGCGGCCGCGCTCACCGAGCTCGTCACGCGCGCAGCGCGCAGCGTCGACGGCGTCCGCGTGCGCCGGCCGCGCCGTGCGGTCGAGGTCCGGCACGCGGAGGGTCGCGCTTCGGTCTCCCTCGACCTGGGCGCAGCCCCGCGGGAGCCGCTGCCCGGGCTCGCCCGCGCCGTACAGGAGCGAGTGGGCGAGACGCTGGCGCAGGTCACCGGCCTCGAGGTCGAGCGCGTGGACGTCGAGATCGCGGAGATCGGCTGATGGCCGGACGCCGCGCCGCGCGGCGCACCGCGCTCGTGCTGCTCTACCAGTGGGACGTGACCGGCCAGGGGCTGGCGTCGCTGTTCGAAGGTGAGATCGATCCGTTCTCCCGCGAGCTCGCCGAGGCCGTGGTGGCCGAGCACGAACAGCTGGACGTGCGGATCACCGAGGCCGCCGACGAGTGGACGGCCGACCGGCTGGGCGCCCTCGAGCGCAACATCCTGCGCATGGCGATCCTGGAGCTCGACCGCGGCGAGGTGCCGCCCGAGGTGGCGATCGACGAGGCGGTGACGCTCGCTAAGCGCTACTCCTCGGAGGACGCTGGACGACTGGTCAACGGCATACTCGGCCGTATTACGAGGGAGGCAGCGTGACCGAATCGCCGGAAGAACGGCTGAAGAGCGCGGAGGAGCTGCTCGACCGGCTCGAGCGCACGCGCGCGAAGCTGGAGGAGACTAAGGATCCGGACGAGGCGATCGAGATCCTCTCCGAGCTCGCGGAGATCGCCAAGGAGGTCGAGACGCAGCTGCAGGAGGCCAAGCGGGCGGCCGAATCGTGACTCCGCCCGAAGAGCTGCGCTCGCTCGTCGAGTCGTACCTGGCTGAGCTCGCTCTGACGCCTGAGCTCGGCGGGCTGGAGGAATCGATCCGCCACGCGCTGGCCGGCGGCGGCAAGCGCATCCGGCCGGTGCTCTGCCTGGCGACGGCCGAGGCGGCGGGGGCAGAGCCGGAGGCGGCGCTGCCCGCGGCGGCGGCGCTCGAGCTCGTGCACAACTTCTCGCTCGTCCACGACGACCTGCCGGCGCTCGACAACGACGAGCTGCGCCGCGGCCGGCCGAGCACCTGGGCGGCCTACGGCGAGGCGGTGGCCGTGCTGGCCGGCGACGCGCTGCTGGCCGAGGCGCTGCGGCTCGCGCTCTCCTACTCCTCGCCGGCGGTCGCCCGCGAGCTCGTGCAGGCGACGCTCGGAATGATCGGCGGGCAGTACCTCGACATCAAAGGCGGCGGCGACGACCTGGCCGCGCTGCACCGGCTGAAGACCGGCTGCCTGTTCTCGGCCTCGGTCGCGTGCGCGCTCTGGGTGGCCGAGGTGCCGGAGCCGCAGCAGAAGCCGTGGCGGGCCTTCGCGGACGAGGTCGGCCTGCTCTTCCAGATCGTGGACGACATCCTCGACGAGGACGGCTACGTGATCGAGCACGGCGCGGAGGGGGCACGCGCCCTCGCGGACGAGGCCGCCGAGCGGGCACGACGAGCGCTGTCGGAGGTCGACGCCGACACGAGCGTGCTCGAAGGCATCGTCGACGAGCTCGCCGTCAGAACGTCCTGAAGAAGCGCCTCGACGTGCTGCTCGTCGAGCGTGGGCTCGCCGAGAGCCGCGCGCAGGCGCAGGCCCTCGTCCTGGCCGGGCACGTGCCGGGCTACGAGAAGGCGGGCCAGCAGGTCGACGAGTCGGCGGAGCTGACCGTGACCGAACCGGCGCGGTTCGTCTCGCGCGGGGGTGAAAAGCTCGAGCACGCACTGGAGGCGTTCGACGTCGAGGTCGCCGGGTGCGACGCGCTGGATGTCGGCGCGTCGACCGGCGGCTTCACCGACGTGCTGCTCCAGCGCGGGGCTGCACGCGTGATCGCGCTCGACGTGGGCTACGGGCAACTGCATCCGCGCATCCGCGACGACCCGCGCGTGACCGTGCTGGAGCGCACGAACGTGCGCGAGACGACGTCGCTGCCGTTCGCGCCGCAGCTCGTGGTCTGCGACGTCTCGTTCGTCAGCGTGCGCAAGGCGTTGCCGCCAGCGCTGGCGCTCGCGGCTCCGGGTTGGGCGGCGGTCGTGCTCGTCAAGCCGCAGTTCGAGGCGGGGCGAAGCGACGCACCGCGGGGGGTCGTGCGTGACCGTGAGGTGTGGCGGCGCGTGCTACGCGAAGTCGCCGCCGACGCGCCGGGCTGGTGGTCGCAGGTGGCCGGCGTCGTAGACTCCGGCCTGCCCGGCCCGAAGGGGAACCGCGAGTTCTTCCTGCATCTCGTCCAGCGCGAGCGGCCGGAGAATCCCGATGAGCTCGAAGACTGGATCGACGACGCCACTGCCTGAGATCAAGCGAGTCGCCGTGGTCACACACGGCCGAGTCGAGACGAGCGGCGAGACGCTCGAGCAGTTGCGCGCGGTCGCCCAGAAGCAGGGGATCGAGCTGCTGCTGTCCGACGAGGAAGCGGCCAAGCACGGCGACGGCGGGGGCGCCGACGACGCGACGGCCGACCTCGCGGTCGTGCTCGGCGGCGACGGCACGATGCTCCGCGCGCTGCGACGCTTTCTCGGCACCGGCGTGCCGGTGCTCGGCGTCAACCTCGGCCGCGTTGGCTTCCTCACGTCGATCATGGCGGACGCGCTGGAGGTCGGCCTCCGCCGAGCGTTCGCCGGTGAGCTCGAGCTCGTCGAGCTGCCGGCGCTGGAGGCGTCGGCAGGCGGCGGGCGATGGCTCGCGGTGAACGACGTGGTCGTCGCCAGCTCGACGATCGGCCGGATGATCGAGCTCGGCTGGGCGATCGGCGGCGAGGATCTCGGCCTGCAGCCCTGCGACGGCCTGATCTGCTCGACGCCGTCGGGCTCGACGGCCTACAACCTCTCGAACGGCGGCCCGGTGCTGGTCTGGGGGCTGGACGCGATGGCGATCACCTTCGTCGCGCCGCATTCGCTGCATGCGCGTCCGCTGGTGGTGCCGCGCGGCCGTGCGCTGGCGGTGACGAACGGCACGCCCAATGTGAGCGCGACCGTGCTCGCCGACGGCCAGCAGGTGCACGAGCTCGCGCCCGGCGACCAGGTCGAAGCGCGGCTCGCGGAACAACGCAGCCTGCTGGCGACCCTCCCGGAGAGCACCTTCTTCAGCCGTTACCGCCGCACGTTCGTCTCCGAGTAGAAATCGGCACACAAACGGCGCGGTCCCGTCACACCTGCGTGCGCGTCGGGCCGTTACCGTCCCTAACCCCCTCCCACCCAGGGGGCGCGCGCGTGAACAAGAACCGGGCGCGGCGGTTTTCGCCGGTCGCCGCCCGCGGCCGGCGGACGTAGCATCCAGGCGTGCTTCGCCGGCTCCGCATCGAGAATCTCGTCCTGATCCGCGAGGCCGAGCTCGCGCTCGGGCCGGGGCTGAACGCGATTACCGGCGAGACGGGGGCGGGCAAGACGATCCTGGCGCAGGCGATCGGCCTCCTGCTCGGCGCCCGCGGCGACGTCGCCTTCGTCGGGCCTGACGGCGACGAGGCCTACGTCGAGGTCGAGCTCGAGCCGCCGCCGGGCTTCTTCGACGATGAAGAGACCGCTGCGCTCGCCGAGCTGCGGCCCGCAGACGAGGAAGGGCTGGTGCTCGCCCGGCGAGTTTTCCCCGACGGCCGCACGCGTGCCTACGCCTGGGGCCGCAGCGCTGCCCGCGAGGACGTGGCGGCCGCGGCGGAGCGGCTGGTCGCGATGTCCGGGCAGTTCGAACAGCGCCGCCTCGCGCGGCCGGCCTACCAGCTCGACCTACTCGACGCATTCGCAGGCGAGGAGCAGCTCAGGCGCCGAGCCGTGCTACGAACGGCCTGGCGCAAGCTCGGCGCTGCCCGACGGCGGCACGACGAGCTGACCCGAGACGCGGCAGCCGCAGAGTCCCGTCTCGCCGAGCTGCGCGCGCTCGTCGAGGACACGGAAGGGCTCGAGCCCGGCAACGAGGAGAGCCTCCACGCCGAACGCGAGCGCCTTCGTCATGTGACCGAGCTGGCGGAAGGCGTCTCTGCGGCCGGCGAGGCGCTCGCTCCCGACGAGGGCGAGGGCGCCTCGGGGCTCGTCGCGCTCGCCGAGCGGGCGCTCGCCCCGCTCGAGCGCCTCGCGCCGGAGCTCGAGCGCGCCGGGAACGAGTTGCGGGACGTCGAGCTGCGGTTGCGCGAGACGGCATCCGAGCTCCGCGCGTTCCTCGCCTCCCTCGAGGCCGAGCCTGACCGGCTCGAGCAGGTCGAGTCCGAGCTAGACCGGATCGCCGAGACGAGGCGCCGCTTCCGCTGCGAGAGCTACGAGGAGCTGCTGGCGCGTGCCGCCGAGGCACGAGCCGAGCTCGAGGCGTTGGAGGGCGGGGCCGATCCGGCCGCCGCCGCTGCGCAGGTGCTCGCCGAGGCAGAGGCCAAGGTCGCCGCGCTCGCCGGCGAGCTGCGCGCCGCGCGCCGCGACGTGGCCGATCCCTTTGCGGCAGCGGTGGCGCAGGAGCTGCAGGGCATCGGCCTCGGTGAGGGCGAGTTCCGCGTTGAGCTGCGCGAGCGCGAGCCGTCAGCGAGCGGCGCCGACGAGGTCTCGTTCCTGATCCGGCCGAACGCCGGGCTGCCGTTTGCACCTGTGGCCGAAACCGCCTCGGGCGGCGAGCTCTCGCGGATCGCCCTCGCGATCGCTGCGGTCGGCGGGGGCGAGACGATGGTCTTCGACGAGATCGACGCGGGCATCGGCGGCCAGACCGCGCACGCAGTCGGCGAGACGCTGCGACGCCTGGCCGAGCGCGCGCAGGTCGTGACGATCACGCACCTGCCGCAGATCGCTTCGCTCGCCGACCGCCACTTCCGCGTCGAAAAGGTTTCCGGCGACCCGACGCACACGACGATTGCGGAGCTCGGCGACGACGAGCGGCGCGAAGAGCTGCAGCGGATGCTCGGCGGCGAGCAGTTCATCGCAGCCGTCCAGCAGGAGCGATGAGCTTCGTCGAGTTCACCGGCCGCGCTCGCCTCGGCCGCCGCACCAAGAACCTTGTCGGCCGCCTCGGGCCCGGCGACGTCGCGATCATCGACCACCAGGACATCGACCGCGTCTCGGCGGAGGAGCTGCTCGAATCCGGCGTGCGCGTCGTCGTCAACGTGGCGCGCTCGCAGACCGGGCGCTTCCCGAACCCTGGGCCGCTGCTGCTCGTGCGGGGTGGGGTGCGTCTGATCGATGCTCCCGGCGCGCCGCTCTTCGACGAGCTCAGCGACGGCGACGACGTCAGCGTCCGGGGCGCCAGCGTCTTCCGCAACGGCAGCTGCCTCGCGAACGGCCGGACGCTTGGAGCCGAGGGGCTCGCACGGGCGTTGGCCGAGCAGCAGAGCCGCGTGACCGAAGCGCTGGAAGGGTTCGCCGAGAACACGCTGCGCTACCTGCGCGACGAGGGACGGCTGCTCACCGAGGGCGTCGAGTTCCCGCCGCTCGAGACGCGCTTCCGCGACCGGCACGCGCTCGTCGTCGCGCGCGGACCCGGCTACAAGCGCGACCTGGCGATCGTCCGGCCCTACGTGCGCGACTTCAAGCCGGTGCTCGTCGGGGTCGACGGCGGGGCGGACGCGCTGCTGGCCGCGGGGATGAAGCCGCACGTGATCGTCGGTGACATGGACTCGGTCTCGGACGGCGCGCTGCGCTGCGGAGCCGAGCTGGTCGTGCACGCCTACCGGGACGGCGCCGCCCCGGGCGCCCCGCGGCTCGACCGCCTCGGGCTGCCGCACTCGTCGGTCTCCGCTCCCGGGATCAGCGAGGACATCGCGCTGCTGCTCGCGTTCGAGAAGGGCGCCGAGCTGATCGTCGCCGTCGGGACACACTTCAACCTGACCGAGTTCCTCGAGCGCGACCGCGCCGGCATGTCCTCGACCTTCGTGACCCGCCTGAAGGTGGGGGAGATCCTGATCGACGCGAAGGGCGTCTCGCGCCTCGTCAGCCGCCAGGTTGGGCTCTGGCCGCTGATCCTGTTCGCGGCCGCCGGGCTCGGCGCGGTCGTCGTCGCGATCGTCGCCTCGCCCGGTCTCCGCCACTTCATCGGCCTGCTCAGCCAGCGGATCCGGGACCTGCTCGGCCTCGGGTAGCGTCGGGCCACCGTGCCGACCTACACCGCCCGCAAGGAGCTGCTCGCGCCGCTCGAGGACGTCTGGCTCTTCCTCGCCGAGCCGCACCATCTGTCCGACTGGTGGCCGGGAGTGGCCGCTGTCACACCGGACCGGCGCGGCCTGGCACCGGCGGCACGCTGGAAGCTGCACGCGCCGATGCGGCCCTCGCTCCTGCGCCGGGCGGCCTCGGAGTCGACGCTCCAGATCATCGAGGTCGAGCCGCCGATGCGCGTTACCTGGTACATGACCGCCGAGCGCCTGGACGTCGAGATCCGGCTCGAGGACGCGGGCAACCACCATACGAACGTCGAGCTGACGGTGATCGGGCCGTTCATGGTCGGCCTGCGCCGCTCCTTCCCCCGAACGGCGCTCAATCGCCTCTACGCCCTGTGCCAGACTGCCGCGGAGCTCTGAGATGTTCGACCTCCGCTACCACGTCGCCTCGCTGGCGGCCGTCTTCCTCGCGCTGATCATCGGGATCCTGGTCGGCGTCGGCATCTCCGACCGCGGCCTCGTCGACAGTGCGAAGACGAAGTTCCTCCAGGACGAGGTGGCGAGCCTTCAGCGCCGGCTGGACAACAAATCGACTCAGAAGGCCGACCAAACCCGCGACCGGGCGGCGGCACAGACGTTCATCAACCAGACCTACCCCGCGCTGGCCCACAACCGGCTGAAGGGCAAGCAGGTTGCGGTCGTGTTCGTCGGCTCCGTCGACGGCGGCATCCGCTCCTCGGTCAGCCGGGCCCTTACCGACGCCGGCGCGCAGCAGGTGCGTCTGCGGGCGCTGAAGGTGCCGATCGATCTCAAGCAGCTCGACTCGGCGCTCAAGGGCCAGCCGGCCGCAACCGGGTTGCGGGGTAAGGCCAACCTGGACAGCCTCGGCCGGGCGCTCGGCCAGGAGCTCGTGCTCGGCGGCGAGACGCCGCTCTGGGACTCGCTCACCGACGCGCTCGTCGAGGAGCGGGCGGGCGGCAACAAGAAACCTGCAGACGGCGTAGTCGTCGTACGCACGGCGACTCCCCAGCGCGGTGGAACGTCGAAGTTCCTGCTCGGCCTGTACGAGGGGCTCGGCTTGGCCGGCGTGCCGGCGGTCGGGGCCGAGCAGACCGACGCGGCCGACTCGGCGACCGCCGTCTTCCGCCAGGCGGGCCTCTCGACTGTCGACGACGTGGATTCGCCGGTTGGGCGGCTCGCGCTCCTGCTACTGCTCGCTGGTCAGCAGCCCGGCCAGTACGGGGTGAAGGACTCGGCCACCGACGGCGCCCTGCCGCCGCTGCCGGCCAGGACCTCCGCGGCGGGTGGCTGAGCCGCTCGCCGTCCTGATCGCCGCGCGAGACGAGGAGGCGCGGATCGGGCAGACGGTCGAGGCGCTGCGGGCGGCGTTCCCCGAGGCGGAGATCGTCGTCGCAGACGACGGCTCCCGCGACTCGACGGCCGCGGCCGCACGGCGAGCGGGGGCGCGGGTCGTCCGGCTGCCGCGGCTCGGCAAGGGCCAGGCGCTGACGCTCGCCGAGCGCGAGGCACCGCCGGGAGCGCTGTTGCTCTGCGACGCAGACCTCGAAGGCGACCTCGCACCGCTGCTCGACGGCGCCGACCTCTCGATCGCAGCGTTCGCGGAACGGCAGGGCGGCGGCTTCGGGATCGCCAAGCGGGCCGCTCGCGCGCTCGTCCGCACGCTCAGCGGCTTCGAGGCGCGCGAGCCGCTCTCGGGCCAGCGCGCCCTCTCGCCGGCCGCACGCGAGGCCTGCTTCCCGCTGGCGCCGGGCTTCGGCTGCGAGGTTCGGATGACGATCGACGCCATCCGCGCAGGACTGCGCGTTGAGGAGCGCGAGCTGCCGCTTCGCCACCGGGCGACCGGTCGCGACACGGGTGGCTTCGCCCACCGCGGCAGGCAGCTGCTCGAGGCGGTGCTGGCCTGTGGGCCGACCGCGATCAACCACCGCGGCCTGCGGCTGCCGCTCGTCGGGGCGCTCGTTGCCCTAGGCGGCGGCAAGGCGCCGACGCGGGTGCGTGCCGGCGTCGCCGCGATCGCGCTGCTCGGCCTCGCCGACGACCTCTGGAGCGGCCCCGAGCGTGGCTTCCGCGCCCACCTCGCCAAGGGCTCGACCACCGGCATGGCCAAGGCGGTCGGGATCCCGCTGGTCGCGCTCGTGACGACGCGCTCGCTGCGCAAGGCGACTATGGTCGCGCTCGCCGCGAACGTGCTGAACCAGCTCGACACCCGTCCGGGCCGAGCGCTGAAGGCATTCCTGGCCGGCGCCGCGCTCGTCCGCGGACCGGCGAAGGGCTACGTCCCGATCGCCGTCCTGCTCGCTCCCTACGATCTCCGCGAGATGACGATGCTCGGAGACGCAGGGGCGAACGCGCTGGGCGCCTTGCTAGGCTTTGGGTCCGTGGGCAAGCTCACGGCCAGGGGTCAACTCTTTGCGATTGCAGCGCTCGCCGGCCTGACCGCCGCGGGCGAGGCCCGTTCGCTCGGCGAGCTGATCGAGCACACGCCCGTCGTCTCCCGCCTCGACCGGCTGGGGCGCCCGTAGTGGCCCGCCGGCCGCCGAAGTACGTCTTCGTCACCGGCGGCGTCGTTTCTTCGCTCGGCAAGGGCATCACCGCTGCCTCACTCGGCCGCCTGTTGAAGGCGCGCGGGCTGAAGGTGCAGGTACAGAAGTTCGACCCGTACATCAACGTCGACCCGGGCACGATGAGCCCGTTCCAGCACGGCGAGGTGTTCGTCACCGAGGACGGCGCGGAGACCGATCTCGACATCGGCCACTACGAGCGCTTCATCGACGAGAACCTCTCGCGGAATTCGAACCACACCGCCGGCGCCGTCTGGGACCGCGTGATCCGCAAGGAACGCAAGGGCGAGTACCTCGGCTCGACCGTGCAGGTGATCCCACACATCACGAACGAGATCAAGGAGCGGATCCGCAGCGCGAGCGACGCCAGCGACTGCGACGTCGTCGTGACCGAGATCGGCGGCACGGTCGGCGACATCGAGTCGCTGCCGTTCATGGAGGCGATCCGCCAGTTCCGGCGCGAGGCCGGCCCGGAGAACGTCTGCTACGTCCACGTCACGCTCGTGCCCTTCATCGAGACGGCGGGCGAGTTGAAGACGAAGCCGACACAGCACTCGGTCAACGAGCTGCGCCGGATCGGCGTCCATCCGGACATCATCGTCGCGCGCTCGCGCGACCCGATCTCCGCGGACATCCGCGAGAAGATCGCGCTCTTCGCCGACCTCGATCCCGGCGCGGTGATCGCGAACCACGACGTCTCCGATCTCTACCTGGTGCCCTCGGCGCTGCAGGCGGAGGGCTTCGACCGGCTCGTCTGCGAGAAGCTCGGGCTGCCGGAGCGCGACGCCGACCTGGGCGAATGGCTCGAGCTGACCGAGCGGATCCGCGCGGCCCGCGCCGGTGAGGTCGAGATCGCGCTCGTCGGCAAGTACGTCAAGCTCCAGGACGCCTACCTCTCGGTGCACGAGGCGCTCAAGCACGCGGGCGTCCATCACGGCTGCTCGGTACGAGTGCGCTGGTTCGACGCCGAGGGGATGTCGCTCGAGGAGGCCAAGGCCGAGCTCGAGTCCGCCGACGGCGTGCTCGTGCCCGGCGGGTTCGGCTCACGCGGCTGGGAGGGGAAGATCCTCGCCTGCCGCGTCGCCCGCGAACGCGGGATCCCGTATCTCGGCATCTGTCTCGGGATGCACGTCGCGGTCAGCGAGTTCGCGCGCCACGTCGTCGGGCTCGAGGGCGCGAACTCGACCGAGATGGATCCCGAGACGCCGTTCCCGGTGATCGACCTGCTGCCCGAGCAGAAGGAGATCGAGGACCTCGGCGGCACGATGCGGCTCGGCGCACAGGCGGTCGAGCTCGCCGAGGGAACGGAGGCGCTCGCGGCCTACAACGAGCTGGTCGTCCACGAGCGGCACCGGCATCGCTACGAGGTGAACAACCAGTACCGGCAGCAGCTCGTCGACGCGGGCCTCGTCGTCTCCGGCACCTTCCAGGCGGGCAGGCTCGTCGAGATCGTCGAGCTGCAGGATCACCCGTGGTTCGTCGCCAGCCAGTTCCACCCGGAGTTCAAGTCGCGCCCCACGCGGCCCGCGCCGCTGTTCCGCGACTTCGTCGGCGCGGCCTTCGCGCGCTCACGCGAACGCGCCGGCGTCGAAGCGGTCGCGACGGGCTAGCTGTCGGGCCAGAGCACGGCCACGTAGTACGCGAGGCCGGCGATCTTCGTCTCCGCAGAGCGGTGGCGGAGGCTGCGGAGCTTGCCGTCCTTGTCGCGCACCGTGGTGCGGCCGATCAGCTCGCCGGTAGCGATCATCGCCTCGAACTCCCCTTCGGCCTCCGGGTACTGCGCCAGATCGGTGACGCGGAGCTGCAGCAGCTCCTCGCGCGTGTAGCCGAGCAGCTCGCACGCGGTCGCGTTGGCGGCGACGTAGCGCATCTCGTCGTCGGCGACGAGGATCGCCACGGGCGCATGCTCCACCGCTTCGCCGAGGAGGACGCTTTGGACGAGGGGCTCGGAGGTGCTCATGCGGTGAATGTATCGCGCACGTCTACGATCGCCTAGTGGGCAGACCGGACTGGGCACCAGACGTCCTCGCGCTTTTCGTCGAGCTGGCGTCGCTACCGAGCCCGCCGGGTGAGGAACGGGCCGTCGCAGACCGCGTGCTCGACTATCTCTCGGCCCTCGGACTGGAGGCCGACGAGGACGATGCGGGGGCGAAGGTCGGCTCGACGATCGGGAACATCTATTGCCGGCTTGACGAGAACGGCGGGGCCTGCGAGCCCGTCTTCTTCTGCGCGCATCTCGACACCGTCCCGCCCGAGGCGGCGATCGAGCCGGTCGTCGGCGAGGACGAGATCGTCCGCAACGGCGCCGGCACGATCCTCGGCGCCGACGACAAGTCCGCGGTGGCGGCGATGCTCGAGGCGACGGCCTGCCTGGTCGAAGAGGGGCGCCCGCATTCCGGGGTCGAGCTGCTCTTCACGCCGAAGGAGGAGGTCGGCCTGCTCGGCGCGGCGGCCTTCGACGAGTCGCGGCTCGCAGCGAAGGTCGGCTACGTCTACGACCACGCCGGGCCGGTCGGCGAGATCATCCTCGGCGCGCCGCACCAGCAGAAGCTCGACGTCCGCTTCCACGGTCGCGCCGCGCACGCCGGCATGTATCCGGAGGACGGCCGCTCCGCGATCGCGGCCGCGGCGCGCGCGATCTCCGATCTGCGGCTCGGCCGTCTCGACGAGGAGACCTCGGCGAACGTCGGCCGCATCTCGGGAGGAACTGCCCGGAACGTCGTGCCCGAGTGGTGCGAGTTCGCCGCCGAGGCGCGCAGCCACGACGAGCGGAAGCTGGCTGACCTGATACGCGAGATGGTCGACACGGTCACCTTCGCCGCGAGCCTCGAGGAGTGCGAGGTCGAGACCCAGGTCTCGGGCCTCTCGCGCGGCTATCGCTTCCGGCGGGACGACGTCGCGGTTCGGCGGGCTGCGTCGGCGCTCGAGCGCGTCGGCCGCGAGCCGGCCTACATCCTCTCGGGCGGCGGCGCCGACGCGAACGTCTTCAACGAGCGCGGCCTGCAGTGCGTCAACCTCGCCAATGGGATGACCGACATCCACACGCCGGATGAGCGGATCGCGGTTGCCGACCTGAACGAGATGGTCGAGGTGACGCTCGCCCTCGCCGAGGTGTCGGGCGATGCCGCTTAGCCTCCGCCGCGGGTGGGTCTCGGCGATCACCGAGCGGCACCACGAGCTCGTCCGCCTCGAGGTCGACGGGGTTCCCTGCGTCGCCTTTCCATCGCTGACGGGGCCGGTCGAGCTCGAGGACGAGGTGCTCGTCAACGTCCAGGCCCGGGAGCTCGAGCTCGGCTCGGGCGGCTTCGACGTGCTCTACGCGAACCTGACGCGCGGGCTCGAGCTTCCGGCCGAGGACGGCGCGCATGTGATGGTGCTGCCGTACACGCCGCTCCAGCACGCGCGCCTGTACGTCGAGGAGTCGGGCGAGCTCGAGGCGGACCTGCGCGGGCTGCCGGTCGTCTGCTGCTCGCTGCACAGCCAGGTGGCGCCGGTGTGCGCGGCGCTCGGTGGCCTGCGCGTCGCCTACGTCCAGCTCGCCGGCGGAGCGCTGCCGGTGTCGCTCTCCGACACCGTACGGGCGCTGCGCGAGCTGGGCCTTGTCGCGGGGACGGCAGCGGTCGCGCCGTGCTTCGACGGCGACGTCCAGTGCGTCTCGGCCGCCTCGGCGCTCGCGTGGGCGCGGCAAGAGCACGACGTCGCGGTCTGCTCGATCGGCCCCGGGATCGTCGGCACGGGCACTCGCTTTGGGCACGGCGGGCTGGCCCCCGCGGACGCCGCCAATGCGGCGCTTGCACTCGGCGGGGTGCCGGTGATCGCCGTGCGCGCGTCGGCCGCCGACGAGCGTCCCCGCCACCGCGGCGTCTCGCATCACACCGACGCGGTGCTGTCGCTCGTCCGCGGCGAGGCGGTCGTCCCGCAGGACGGCGAGGGCTGGCGCGAGGCCTGCGAAGGGCTGCCGCTCTCGCACATGGGCCGTGGCCCCGACGACGACCCGGAGTTCTTTGCTGCCGCCTACGCCGCGGGCGTCGCCGCGCGGAAACTTGCGCACTGACCGCCGCCGATTCGCCGCCGTCCCGTACTACGGTTCGCCCGGTCTCCTCCCCAAGGCGATCGTATCCAGGCCGGGCGAGCATGTCCGAGAAGCTTCGTGCCGGAGGCGTGCCGGTTCTTCCACAGCTCGTGTGGACGCCGAGAAGCTAGGGTTTTCGCCGCGATGAAGGTCGGAGTCGTCAAGGAGATCAAGTCGGACGAGTACCGGATCGCGCTGACCCCGGCCGGGGCGCGCGAGCTCGTCCAGCGCGGTCACGACGTGCTTGTCGAGGCCGGCGCGGGGGAGGGCAGCTCCTTCCCCGACGACGCCTACCGGGCCGTCGGCGCGACGCTGGCCTCGGTCGACGAGGTCTGGGGCGACGCTGAGCTCCTGCTCAAAGTCAAGGAGCCGCTGCCGTCCGAGTACCCGCTGCTGCGTGAGGAGCTCGTGCTCTTCACCTACCTCCACCTGGCGGCGAGCGAGGAGCTCACCCGCGCTCTCGCCGAGAGCGGCGCGGCCTGCGTCGCCTACGAGACCGTCGAGACCGACAACCGCGCGCTGCCGCTGCTGGCACCGATGAGCGAGATTGCCGGCCGGCTCTCCGCGCAGGCCGGCGCGTACTTCCTCGAGAAGCCGCTCGGCGGCCGCGGCCTGTTGCTCGGCGGCGTCCCCGGAGTTGCGCCGGGCCGCGTGCTCGTGATCGGCGGCGGAATCGTCGGCTACAACGCGGCCGTGATCGCGCTCGGCCTGGGCGCGAGCGTGACCATCCTCGAGCGCTCGGTCGACCGGATGCGCCACCTGGACGAGATCCTCACCGGCCGCGTCAGCCTCGTGATGTCGTCGACCTTGCAGATCGAGGAGTCGATCGTCGAGGCGGACGTCGTGATCGGCGCGGTGCTGATTCCCGGCGCGGTCGCACCGAGGCTGATCACGCGCGAGATGCTCGGCGTGATGAAGAACGGCGCCGTGCTCTGCGACGTCGCCATCGACCAGGGCGGTTGCGCGGAGACCTCGCACCCGACCACGCACAGCGACCCGGTCTACGTCGTCGACGGCGTCACCCACTACTGCGTCGCCAACATGCCGGGCGCGGTTCCGATCACCTCGACCAAGGCGCTGACGAACGTGACGCTGCCCTACGTGGAGGCGATTGCCGATTACGGGCTCGCCGAGGCGGTTGCCCGCGACCGCGCGCTGGCCCTCGGGGTCAACGTGCTCGACGGGAAGATCACGTACCAGGCAGTGGCGGAGGCGCATGGCCTCGAGTTCCATCCGCTCGAGGACGTCCTGCCGCTCTCGCCGGTCTGACCCGGCGCTACGACTTCGCCGGGCTGATGCGCACGACCAGCCAGGTCGTCGCGGCGGCGAGTGCGATCACGCACACGATGAAGACCAACAGCCCGAGCAGTCCGAGAACCACGTCCACCGCCCTAGAATAGCCGCGTGCCGCGCGCTTGCGTGATTGTGCTGGACGCCGTGGGCGCGGGGGCGCTTCCGGATGCCGCCGCATACGGTGACGAGGGCTCCGACACGCTCGGCAACGTCGCGCGGGCGGTGGGCGGCCTCGACCTCCCGAACATGGAGGCACTGGGGCTCGGGAACGTCGAGCCGCTGGAGGGCTGCCCGCCACAGCCGGGCGCCCCGGCCGTCGCCGGGCGCCTGCTCGAGCGATCGAAGGGCAAGGACACGACCGCCGGGCACTGGGAGCTGATGGGCGCGATCACGGAGACGCCGTTCCCGACCTATCCGCAGGGGTTCCCGCACGATGTGATCGACCCGTTCATGCACCAGACCGGCCGCGGCGTGCTCGGCAACAAAGCGGCCTCGGGCACGGAGATCATCCAGGAGCTCGGCGAAAAGCACCAGCTCACGGGCAAGTGGATCGTCTACACGTCGGCGGACTCGGTCTTCCAGGTCGCGGCGCACGAAGAGACGATTCCGCTCGAGGAGCTCTACGAGGGCTGCCGGATCGCGCGCAAGATCCTGACCGGCAAGCACGCGGTCGGCCGCGTGATCGCCCGCCCGTTCGTCGGCACGCCCGGGAACTACGAGCGGACGGCGAACCGGCACGACTTCTCGCTCCAGCCCAAGCGGCCGAACTACCTGACGCTCGTGCGCGACGCCGGCAAGACGGTCCACGGCGTCGGGAAGATCGGCGACATCTTCGCCGGCCAGGACATCGACACCTCGCAGCCGACGCAGTCGAACATCGACGGGATCGTGCAGACGGAGAAGCTACTGCGCGAGCTCGACAAGGGACTGATCTTCGTGAACCTCGTCGAGACGGACATGCTCTGGGGCCATCGCAACGACCCGCTCAACTTCCACCGCTGCCTGCAGGACTTCGACCGCCGGCTCCCCGATCTGCTCGACGTCCTGCGCGACGGCGATCTCCTGATCCTCACGTCTGACCACGGCTGTGACCCGACCACGCCCTCGACCGACCACTCGCGGGAGCACGCGCTGCTGCTGGCCTACGTGCACGGGCGCAACGCGGCGGGCCGGATCTACCTCGACGGCGAGTTCTCGGACGTGGGGGCGACAGTCAACGCGTGGCTCGGCGACAAGCCGGGCCGCGGGCTTCCCGGAACCCCGATTCTCGAGCCATGACTGCGACCGCCCGCTATCTCGTCGACGACCTCGACGCGGCCGTCCGCTTCTACGCCGACCGGCTCGGCTTTCGCGAGGTCCGCTCCTTCGGCCCCGTCACCATCGTCGAGCGCGAAGGCCTCGACCTCTGGCTGAGCGGGCCGGGCAGCTCCGGGCGGAACCAGGAGGGCGCCGCGTCGGGAGGCTGGAACCGGATCGTGCTCGAGGTTCCCGACCTCGAGGCGGCAACAGCGGGGTTGGCGCGTGACGGCGAGCGTGTAGACGGCCCCGCCGGCAGCTGGTGCGTCGTCCGCGATCCGTCGGGAAACCCGATCGAGCTGTTCGAGGCGAAATGATCAGGCCGGCCGAGCTGATCGAGCGGAAGCGCGACGGCGGTCAGCTGTCCGCCGAGGAGTGGAACGAGCTGATGCTCGGCTACGCCCGCGACGAGGTGCCGGACTACCAGCTCGCGGCGCTCGCGATGGCGGTCTTCTTCCGCGGGCTGACACCGGAGGAGACGTACGACCTGACGAACGCGATGATCGCCACCGGCGACACCGTCGACCTGCACTCGGCCCTGGGCCGCAAGGTCGTCGACAAGCACTCGACCGGCGGGGTCGGCGACAAGACCTCGATCGCGGTCGGCCCGATCGTCGCGGCCTGCGGCGTCCCCTTCGCGAAGATGAGCGGGCGCGGGCTCGGTCACACGGGCGGCACGCTCGACAAGCTCGAGTCGATCCCGGGCTTCCGTGTCGAGCTCTCGATCGACGAGTTCGTCGACCAGGTGCGCGACGCGGGGATGGCGATCATCGGCGCGAGCGCGAACCTCGTGCCGGCCGACAAGAAGCTCTACGCGCTACGCGACGTGACCGCGACCGTCGACAACTACTCGCTGATCGCGGCCAGCATCATGTCGAAGAAGATCGCCGGCGGCGCGGACGCGATCGTGATCGACGCGAAGGTCGGCGACGGCGCCTTCATGAAGTCGACCGACGACGCCCGCGCGCTCGCCGAGGCGATGCTCGATCTCGGCAAGCGCTCTGGCCGCGAGGTCGTGTGCCTGCTGACCGACATGGACCAGCCGCTCGGGCGCGCGGTCGGCAACGCGCTCGAGATCCGCGAGGCGATCGCCACGGTCAGGGGCGAAGGGCCGCCCGACTTCCTCGAGCTCGTGCTCGCGGCGACCTCGCGGCTGCTCGCGGTCTCCGATCTCGGCATCGACGAGCAGGAGGGTCGGATCCGCGCCATGCAGGCGATCGCCGACGGCTCGGCCTTCGAGGCCTACGAGCGCTGGATCAGAGCACAGGGCGGCGATCCCTCGGAGGACGCGCTGGCGACTGCGCCCGTCGTCCATCAGCTTGCCGCTCCGCGTTCGGGCTACGTCTCCGAGCTCGGCGCGGTCGACGTCGGCCAGGCCGCCCTCCATCTCGGAGCTGGACGCCGGACGAAGGACGACTCGATCGACCACGCGGTCGGGATCGTGCTCCATCGCAAGCGCGGCGACCGCGTGGCCGAAGGCGAAGCGCTCGCTGAGATCCATGCCGCCACCGACGCGGCCGCCGACGAGGTGGCGCCCGAGCTGCTCGCTGCGTACACGATCGCGGACGATCCGCCGCCCGAGCGGCCGGTGATCCTCGACGTCCTGACCTAGCCCGGCCGGACTACCCTGGCGGCGTGCCCGAGTTGCCAGAGGTCGAGACCGTTCGCCGCCGGCTCGAGCCCCTGCTCGTCGGCCGCAGCTTCGACCGGGTCGAGATCCTCGACCCGCGCCTGACGCGCCCGGAGGACCCGCTCGAGGTGGCCGCGGAGCTCGTCGGTGAGCGGGTCGAGGCCGTCGACCGCCGCGGCAAGTACCTGGTGATCCGCTTCAAGTCCGGCCGTGTGCTGCTGGTTCACCTGCGCATGACGGGGAGCCTGCTGCACGTGGACGGTCTTCCGGAGGACGATCCCCACAGGCGCGCGAGGATCGAGCTCGACGACGGCACCGAGCTCGTCTACCGCGACGTGCGCCGCTTCGGCACCTGGCTGCTGGCCGAGCCGGGCGAGGCCGACCCTTATCTGCGGGCCCGCCTCGGGCGTGAGCCGCTCGCCCCCGCCTTCACGACGAGGCGCCTTCGCGAGGCGCTTGCCGGCAGGCGCGCGCCGGTGAAGGCGGCGATCCTCGACCAGCGCCGCCTCGCTGGCGTCGGGAACATCTACGCGGACGAGGCGCTCTGGCGTGCGCAGATCCACCCGCAGCGCCCGGCAGGCGAGCTCGACGAGGACGAGCTCCGAGCACTGCACCGCGGCATCCGCGCCGCGCTCAAGGCGGGCATCGCGCGCCAGGGCGCGACGCTCCGCGACTACCGCACTCCGGACGGCGGCTCGGGACGGATGCAGCACGAGTTCAAGGTCTACGGCCGCGAGGGCGACCCGTGCGAGCGCTGCGGCCGGCCGATCGAGAAGACCCGCGCCGCCGGGCGCGGAACGTGGTTCTGCCCCAACTGCCAGCCGTCTCCGGATATCGCGCACAAATAGTACGCGTACACGTTTGAGACGGCACACCAGCGGCGATAGCGGACAGCGACGTGGACGATTGGGGGTCACTGCGGCGAGCGGGGCGGAAGCCCCGCTTCCGCTATGCGGCGAGACGTTCGAGCTCGCCGCTGCGGTCGAGCTGCCACAGCTCGGTGTAACCGCCGACCGGCCGCCCGTCGATCAGGATCTGCGGCACCGTCCAGCCGCCGGTGAGGTCGAGCAGCCGGCGGCGGAAGCCGGGATCGTCGTCCAGCGAGATCTCCTCGAACTCGATTCCCCGGGCCTCGAGCAGGGTCTTGGCGCGGACGCAGTAGCCGCACCAGCGGGTCGTGTACATCTGCACCGTGGCCATGCGTCGGGATTCCCCGGCCTGGGCCGGATCTACACTTGAGCGCGGGATGGCCGGCCGCTCTTACACCACCGAGGCGGTGGTGCTGCGCTCGTTTCGCCTGGGCGAGGCGGACCGCGTGCTGCACCTCTACACGCTCGACCGCGGACGGGTCGGCGCGGTGGCGAAGGGCGTGCGCAAGACAAAGTCCCGGTTCGGGGCGCGCCTCGAGCCGCTCAGCCACGTCGAGCTGCAGCTCCACCAGGGCAGCGGCGAGCTGCAGACCGTCACCGGCGTCTCGCTGCTGAGCTCACACCATGCCGCCCGCGAGGACTCGTACCGGCTGAACGTCGGGCTGGTGGCGGCCGAGGCGATGCTGCGGCTGTTCCCCGAGCAGGAGGCGAACGAGCGCGCCTTTCGGGCGCTGGCACGCTTCCTCGAGCTGCTGGACGATCTGGAGCCCGGCGCCGGACGCCCGCAGGCGGACCCGCTCGTGCTCTCGTTCCAGCTCAAGCTGCTCTGGCTCTCTGGCTACCTACCGCATGTGACCAGCTGCGCCGACTGCGGTGCCGACACCGGGCTCGCCGGTTACTCGCCGCGCGCCGGCGGCGCGGTCTGCGCCAACTGTGCGAGCGGGGCGCTGCCGCTCTCGCGTGAGGGCCTGCTCGGGATCGAGGGCCTGCTGCAGCGGCCGCTCGCCGAGGCCCACGAGGCCGGCCTGAGCGAGCGCGCCGCGCGCGAGGCGCTCGGCGTGATCACCGCGTCGTACGAGTACCACGGCGGCTTCCGCCTCCGGACGCTCGCCTCCTAAAGAAGAAAGCGGGCCCGGCCAGGGGCCCGCTTTCGGAGTAGGCGCTCGTCCACGGAACGGACGCCCAACTAGACGGATGCGCCGCCGGTCTTCTTCCGTCGTTCGTTAATCCGGCGGCGGCGACCAGGGCCGCTCGAGCGCGTCGTCGAGCCAGGCGCGCACGCCTTCGAGCGGCAGCCGCTCCTGCGCGAGCGAGTCGCGGTCGCGCACCGTGACCGTCCCGTCCTCGAGCGTCACGTCGTCGATCGTGAACGCCCATGGCGTGCCGATCTCGTCCTGCCGGCGATAGCGGCGCCCGATGTTCCCGGCGTCGTCGTACTCGACCAGGTGGTGACGACGGAGCTCCTCGTAGAGCTTGCGCGCCGGCTCGACCATTCCCGCCTGCTCCTTCGAGATCAGCGGCAGGATCGCGGCCTTCACCGGCGCGACGGCAGGGTGGAACCGCAGCAGCGTGCGCTGGCGCTCCTCGACGACCTCCTCGTCGTAGGCGTCCACGAGCAGCGCGAGCATGATCCGGTCGATCGACACCGCCGGCTCGATCACGAACGGCATGTAGCGCGAGCCGTCGGGGTCGACGTACTCGAGCTTGGTGCCCGATGCTTCGGTGTGCTGCCGCAGGTCGTAGTCGCCGCGGTTCGCGACGCCCTCGAGCTCCGACCAGCCGATCGGATAGAGGTATTCGATGTCGCTCGTCGCGAGCGAGTAGTGCGACCGCTCCTCGGGCCCGTGCTCGCGCACGCGCAGATGCGACTCGCGCAGCCCGAGCCCGTGGTACCACGCGAGGCGGGCATCGATCCAGTAGGCGTGCCACTGGTCGGCGTCGCCGGGTGGGACGAAGAACTCCATCTCCATCTGCTCGAACTCGCGCAACCGGAAGAGGAAGTTCCCGGGCGTGATCTCGTTGCGGAACGACTTGCCGACCTGGGCAATCCCGAACGGCGGCCGCCGGCGCGCCAGCTGGAGCACGTTCTTGAAGTTGATGAAGATTCCCTGTGCCGTCTCCGGCCGCAGGTATGCCTTCGAGCCCTCCTCGGCGAGCGCGCCGACCGAGGTCTCGAACATCAGGTTGAACTGGCGCGCCTCGGTGAGATCGCAGTCCGGCGTTTCGCCGGGCTTCTTGCTCGGCTTGCGGCCGCAATGCGAGTCCTCGAGCCGGTCGGCGCGAAAGCGGAGCTTGCAGGTGCGGCAGTCGACCAGCGGGTCGGTGAACCCCTCGACGTGACCGGAGGCCTGCCAGACGAGCGGGTTCAGGATCACCGCGGAGTCGAGCGCCACGATGTCGTCGCGCTCCTGCACCATCGAGTCGAACCAGCGCGAGCGGATGTTGTTCTTCGTCAGGACGCCGTAGTGGCCGTAGTCGTAGGTCGAGCCGAGGCCGCCATAGATCTCGGACGAGGGGAAGACGAAGCCGCGCCGCCGGGTGAGGGAGACGATCTTGTCCATCGTGACGGAGTCGCTCGGCATGGGCGCCTACGTTATCGAGCCGCAGCCGCGAGAATGCCCGCGTGTCCTCAGGGCCTCCAGTCGAGCTGCACGTGATCTCGGACTCCACCGGCGAGACCGCCACTCGGCTCGTGCACGCGCTCGAAGCGCAGTTCCCGGACCAGGAGTTCGAGGAGATCCGGCATCCCCGCGTGGAGACTGTTGACGACCTCCACCTCGCCCTCAACCGTGCCAAGGGCCGGCCGGCGGTGATCGTCTACACGCTCGTCCACCCGGAGCTGCGCGAGTCCGCCCGCACGATCTGCCGGCGCTACAAGCTCCACTACTGCGACCTGCTCGGGCATCCGATCGAGGCTGTCGCGCGGGTCGCGGGGGTCGCCGCGAAGATGACGCCCGGCGCGCGGCCGCCGCTCGACACGGCCTACTTCAAGCGGATCGCGGCGATCGAGTTCGCGGTCAAGTACGACGACGGCGTCGGAGCGGGGCTGCACGACGCGGACATCGTGCTCGTCGGCGTCTCGCGCACCTCGAAGACGCCGCTCTCGATGTATCTCGGCTACCTCGGCTACAAGACCGCGAACGTGCCGGTGGTGAAGGGAATCGAGCCGCCCTCGGCGCTGTTCACGATCGATCCGACCAAGATCGTCGGCCTGACGATCGACGCCGAACGCCTGCGCGAGATCCGCAAGCAGCGCGCGCGGCGCCTCGGCGGCGGCGAGCGCGCCTACGCCGAACTGCTCGAGATCTACGCGGAGCTGGAGGAGGCCGAGACGCTGCACCGCCGGCTCGGCTGTCCGGTGATCGAGATCTCGGACCTCTCGATCGAGGAGACGGCCGCGCGGGCGATCCGGCTGATCGAACGGCGGCGGGCCGAAGCCGGGACGCGGGAGCGCGCTCCCGTCCCGTGAGGCCGAAGCCGCCGGTACCGCTCTGGCGTTGGGCGATTTGGTGGGTGATCCTCGGCTTCGCCGTGGTCGTCTTCTACGTGCTGCTGACCCCAGTCTGGATGGGCCTGCGCGCGGTGGCCTGGCTCGCGGACTTCCGCGCGCGCAGGCGTCCCGGCTACGTGCCGCCTGTCAAGTAGGCAGTTTCCCTGCGAGCCAGGGCGCGAGCTCGACCAGGAAGCCCGGGTCGACGGCGTGGGGGAGCGGGTACTCGCGGTAGAGCACCTCACCGCCTGCGGCCTCGAGCAGCTGGCGCGCCTGGCGGCTGAACTCGACCGAGATCACCGGGTCGTGGGTGCCGTGGCCGATCGCGGCGGGCGGCAAAGGCGGCTCCAGGTTCAGCTCGAAGCCGGGCACCGTCGGCATGAAGCCGCTCAATGCGACGAGCGCCGCCGGCCGGGGCCGCCCTTCGCCGAGGCCGAGCGCGTAGGTCATCACCGCGCCCTGCGAGAAGCCGCCCAAGACCACGTGCTCGAAGTCGAATCCGTCAAGCCACTCGCTCACCGCGGCGTAGGTCTCCAGGAACGTCGCCGGATCGGGATAGCCGACCTCCTGGAACGCGTACCAGTGGTTGCCGCCGGGCGGCAGCGCGAGCGGCCCGCGCGGGGTCACGCCGAGCAGGCGCCGCCGCGGGTCGAGCTCGTCGAGCAGCGGAAACAGGTCGCGCTCGTCCACGCCCCGGCCGTGGAAAAGGACGAGCAGTCCCGCCGGCTCTCCCTCGGCGGGACGCTCGAGGTACGAGATCGTCACTTGCCGGCGCGAAGCGCGCGCGGGTCCGGCAGCGGCGTCAGCACGCCCTCGAGCCGGTCGCGCAGGTGCTCGTAGTTCGGCGGCAGCGAGAGGTGCTCGCCGAGGGTCTCCAGCGGCTCGTCGGCGGTGAAGCCTGGGCCGATCGTGGCGATCTCGAAGAGGACGCCGCTCGGCTCCCGAAAGTAGATCGACTCGAAGTAGAAGCGGTCGATCACGGGCGTCGGGTGGGCACCGCTCTCGGCGACCCGGCGCTGCCAGGCCTCGTGCTCGTCCATGGGTGACGCCCAGGCGACGTGATGGACGGTTCCCGCGCCGGGGACGCCGACCTCGTCGCTCTGGTCGAAGAGGTACAGGCCGCCGCGCTGCTCGCCGCGCACCTCCCAGCTCGTATCGCCGTGCGGGTCGAACTCGAGCGTCTCCTCGAGGAAGCGCCGGCTCTGCTCCGGGTCGTGGGCGTAGGCGCGGACGCCGTGGAAGCCCTGCAGCGCGAGTTCCTGCGGCACCTCGGGATGGTCGGCGATCAGCGGCTCGTCCGGGCTCTCGCCGGGGATCAGCGCGTGTCGCAGGCCCTCGGGATCGCGGAAGGCGAAGCTGCCGTCGGGGTAGCGCTCGCCGGCGATGCCCTCCTCGGCCAGGCGGCTCTCCCAGAAATCGACCGCCTCGGGCGAGGCGACGCGCCAGCCGATGGTGTGCACCATCCCGGCGCCGGCCTTGCCCTGGCGCGCGCCCGGGTACTCGAAGAAGGTGACGTCGTTGCCCGGCTTGCCCTCCTCGTCGCCGTAGAAGAGGTGGTAGACCGTCGGGTCGTCCTGGTTGACGCTCTTCTTGACCAGGCGCAGGCCGAGGACGCGGGCGTAGAAGTCGACGTTCTGGGGAGCGTCGCCGGTGATCGCGGTGACGTGGTGGACGCCCTCGAGCTTCATGCGGCCAGCCTAGCGAACGCCCGCCGGGCTCCAGGACGGGTCGATCACGCCGCTCATGTGGCCGATCCGCAACGCCTTGCCGCCGGCGGCGCGGATCACCATCAGCCACGGCGCGTGACCCTGGCTGCGCACGTCGAAGCCGCTCGCGAAGGCGATCCGCGAGCCGTCGGGCGACCAGCTCGGATGCTCGTCGTCCGCCTTGCTGCTTGTCAGCCGCCGCAGCCCGCTGCCGTCGGCGCGGACGACGTAGAGCTCACCGCTCGGCGGGCACGAGGCGGCCGGGCACGGCGGTGCGTTCGCGTCGTCGAAGGAGACGAAGGCGAGCCGCGTGCCGTCGGGCGACCAGGCCGCCGAGACTCCGTGCAGGCCGAAGCTGCGCAGGTGCGAGCCGTCGGCATCCGCCAGGTAGAGCGTCGCCTCGCGCAGCGGCCGGCTCGTCGACTCGAGCCGCGAGAACGCGATCGCCTTCCCGTCCGGCGACCAGGCGGCCGAGAGGTCGATCCCGTCGGCGAGCAGCGGCTCGAGGTGCCGGCCCGCACCGTCCATCGTGAAGAGCGAGGCCGTCGGCGCGACGACCGACTGCACCACGCGCGTGAAGGCGATCCGGCGGCCGTCCGGCGAGAACGAGGGCATCGCGTCGAACGGGCCGGTCGTCAGCTGCCGCGCAGCCCCGCCGCGCGCGGAGACCGCCATCAGCCGCATCCGGTCAGTGCCCCAGTAGGGGAGGTTCCGCTCGAAGACAAGGTTCTTGCCGCCGGGTGCCCAGACCGGCCCGGAGTCGCCGCCGAGCGCCTGCCGCGTCGGTGGAACTGTCAGCCGCCGCAGGCCGCTGCCGTCGGGTCGAACGGTGTAGAGACTCGTCAGGTCGCCGCTCAGCCCGCCCAGGTCGCGCCCGAAGGCGATCAGGCTTGCGGGGGCCGTGCCGCCCGCGCCGGCCGGGGCGCTGACGAGGAACGCCGCGAGGACCGCGAGGAGCAAACGCTTCACCACCCGAGCTTACGCTGAACCACCTGTGGGAAGATTTCTCGCAATGCGAGGGAGCGGACGCTATGTCTACGGGTTCGACGAGCCTTCCGAGGGAGGCCGCGAGCTCCTCGGCGGCAAAGGCGTGGGGCTCGCCGAGATGACGCAGCTCGGCGTTCCGGTGCCGTCCGGCTTCACGATCACGACCGACGCCTGCCGCGCCTACATGGCGAACGGGCAGCAGCTCCCGGACGGGCTGCCCGAGGAGATCGAGCGGCACATCGACACGCTCGAGCAGCAGACCGGCAAGCGCTTCGGCGACCCGCAGGACCCGCTGCTCGTCTCCGTCCGCTCGGGCGCGGCGGTCTCGATGCCCGGGATGATGGACACGATCCTCAACCTCGGCCTGAACGACGCCGCTGTCGAGGGGCTCGCCTCGAGCACCGGCAACCCACGCTTCGCCTTCGACTCGTACCGCCGCCTGATCCAGATGTACGGGGAGGTGGTCGCGGGTGTCGACGCGCACCGTTTCGAGCAGGCGCTCACCGACCTGAAGGCCGAGCGTGGCGTTCAACAGGACGTGGAGCTCGACGCGAACGACCTGCGCGAGCTGGTCGGCACCTACAAGCAGATCTACGAGGACGAGACCGGCACTCCCTTCCCGCAGGACGCGCGCGACCAGCTCGGACGAGCCGTGCGCGCCGTCTTCGAGTCGTGGGACACGCCGAGGGCCCAGGTCTACCGGCGAGCGCACCGGATCCCCGACGACCTCGGCACCGCCGTGAACGTGGTCGAGATGGTCTTCGGCAACAAGGGCGAGGGCTCCGGCACCGGCGTCGCGTTCACGCGCGACCCGTCCACCGGGGAGCGGGGGCTCTACGGCGAGTTCCTCGCGGACGCACAGGGTGAGGACGTGGTCGCTGGGATCCGCACGCCCAAGCCGCTGGCCTCGATGGAGGAGCAGCTGCCGCAGGCGTTCGGGCAGCTGACCGACACGATGCGCCGGCTCGAGGAGCACTACAAGGACATGCAGGACATCGAGTTCACGGTCGAGGAGGGCCGGCTCTACCTGCTCCAGACGCGCTCGGCCAAGCGCACCGCCGCGGCCGCGCTGAAGGCCGCCGTCTCGATGGTGGACGAAGGGCTGATCTCGCGCGAGGAGGCGGTCGTCCGGATCGACCCGGCGCAGCTCGACCAGCTGCTCCATCCGATGATCGACCCGTCCGCGCAGCTGGAGGTGGCCGCGCGCGGGCTGAACGCCTCGCCGGGCGCTGCCTGCGGCCCCGTCGTGCTCGACGCCGACACCGCCGAGGAGCGAGGCAAGGCGGGGGAGAGCGTGATCCTCGTCCGCTGGGAGACGACCCCGGACGACATCCACGGCCTGATCCAGGCCGCAGGGATCCTGACCGCGCACGGCGGGATGACTTCGCACGCGGCCGTCGTCGCGCGCGGGATGGGCAAGCCCTGCGTGGCCGGCTGCGAGGGACTGACGATCGACGTCGAGAAGCGCACGCTGACGATCGGCGGCGAACATCTCTCCGAGGGCGACACGATCACGATCGACGGCGGCACCGGCCGGGTCGTGATCGGCGAGGTGCCGCTCGTACCGCCGCAGATCAACGAGGACTTCGAGACGATCCTCGGCTGGGCCGACGAGCTGCGCCGGATGAAGGTGCGCGCCAACGCCGACACGCCCGAGGACGCCGCGAAGGCCCGCGATTTCGGCGCGCAGGGGATCGGCCTCTGCCGAACCGAGCACATGTTCATGGCCGAGGATCGGCTCCCGGTCGTGCGCGAGATGATCATGGCCTCGGGCGAGGACGAGCGCCGCGTCGCGCTCGACAAGCTCCTGCCCCACCAGCAGAGCGACTTCGAGGGGATCTTCGAGGCGATGGCCGGGCTGCCGGTGACGATCCGCCTGCTCGACCCGCCGCTGCACGAGTTCCTGCCGCCGCTCGAGGAGGCGAAGGACGAGCGGATGCGCGAACGGATCAAGGCCCTCCAGGAGTCGAACCCGATGCTCGGCACGCGCGGCTGCCGGCTCGGCCTGCTCTGGCCGGAGATCTACGAGATGCAGGTGCGCGCGATCATCCGCGCCGCCGCGGCCGTCGAGGAGCGGACGGGTGAAGCGCCGCTCGTCGAGATCATGCACCCGCTCGTCGGCTTCGCCGAGGAACTGCACCGCCTGCGCGCGATCACCGTCGCCACCGCCCACGAGGAGAGCGAGACGGTCGAGTACCTCGTCGGCACGATGATCGAGCTCCCGCGCGCGTGCATCCGTGCGGACGAGATCGCCAAGCACGCGGACTTCTTCTCGTTCGGCACGAACGACCTCACCCAGACGGCGCTCGGCTTCTCGCGCGACGACGCGGAGGGCAAGTTCCTGACGCGCTATCTCGAGGACGGCGTGCTCGAGCGCAACCCGTTCGAGACACTCGACCAGGAGGGCGTCGGCGACCTGATGCGCATTGCGGTCGAGCGCGGCCGCGGCGCGAAGGAGGGCCTGAAGCTCGGCATCTGCGGCGAGCACGGCGGCGAGCCGGACTCGGTCGCGTTCTGCCACCGGCTCGGCCTCGACTACGTCAGCTGCTCCCCTTACCGCGTGCCGCTGGCGCGCCTCGCCGCGGCCCAGGCCGCGCTCGCCGAGTCCGGGATCGAGGCCGTCGCAGCGGGCGGGTGAGCCGGTTAGGCTCCCGCGCGGGGGATCTCGGAAAGGAACGTCACATGAGGCAGGCCGCACTGGTTTGCGTTCTTGCGGCGGTTGCGTTCGGGGTCGCCGGCTGCGGCGGCGGTGGCGACAAGCAGTCCGAAGAGGCCGCGAATCCACAGGCGCAGGCGGCCTGCGACGGCTCGCCGCTCTCCGGCACACCGAACCTCCCGGCGAGCTTCCCGATGGTCGAGAACACGACGCTGACGAAGCAGTCGACCCAGGGCCCGAGCGAGGTCGTGGAGGGCTACTGGACGGGCGATCTCGAGGAAGCGCACGACGAGTACGTCAAAGAGTTCGAGGCCGCCGGCTACAAGGTGCTGTTCGAAGAGCTGGAGGATCACGACTCGGAGGTCTCCTGGCAGGGCGAGGGCCGAACGGGCCAGGTCGCGCTCCGGGACGACTGCGGCGGGGACAAGATCTACGTGCACATCACGAACCGCCCGGCCTGAACCGGGCAGACGTGCGTCAGCCGAGCGGCGTGATGTAGCGCCGGTACGCCGCTCGGCTGGAGGGCTTGTTCGCGAGATCGAAGATGGAGCCGGGGTTGCTCTCGAACCACGAGAGCAGGATCAGGCGCCGGTGCGTCCGGGCCCACCCGCCCATCCGGCGCACGAAGGCCGGGTCGTCGATGCCCCAGAGGCCCCACTCGGCGATCGCGTAGAGCTTGGCCGGGTGCGCGCCGTACAGCCGGTCGTTGGCTGCCCACTCGGCCTTGCCGCCGATGTCGTAGAGATCGTTCGCGACGACGTCCAGGTAGCGGTTCCCGGGGTAGTACGCCTGCGCGCTGTTGCCCGGGAGATTCGGGCTGCCGTAGCCCTGCGGGTTCCAGACCACGCGCAGCATCGGCGTCGGGTTCACGTCGTAGTCGTGCGTCACGGCCGGGAGGCCGAGGGCCCGCAGGCGTGCGTTCAGCTGGACGGCCGTGCCGCCGTGCAGGAGCAGGTAGACACGCGCGAAGGCCTTGCGGAAGGCGGCCGTCGAGTGTGCTGCGCCCTTGAAGCGCCCGCTCTCCGTGTAGGCGCAGTAGCGATTCCAGTGCCCGTTCATCTCCGGAAACGGCCGGATGAAGACCGGCCGGGCCCACTCGGCGATCGCCTTGTTCAGCGCGCCGAGGTAGTCGTCACCGCTCCCACGGGCGACGGCCAGCGGCGTGATCGCCTCGTACGGGTGCGGCCAGCCGCGAGAGGTCGTGAAGGCCACCAGCGGCACCGGCCCGTGGCTCGCGAATTGCACCGACATGCGCGCGCCCCAGCTGGCGCCTTGTCCCCAACCGAGGATCACGTGGCGAACCTCCGAGTGCTGGCCGGTCTGCGACGCGAACCGTCCGCTGTTGCCGAGCACGCCGAGCGAGATGCGTGCCTCCGCAGGCTGCGCGAGCACGAGGGCCGCGGCGAGCGCGAGCAACAGTCTCATTGCGAGCATTGTGCCGCGGATCTCCCCGGGTGAGGGATCGCGGCTTGTGCCGTTTGCGCCGATCTCACTCGCGACCCCGGCGGTGCGGCACGCCACCGCAGCAGAGGAGGTGCCGCTCCTGTGAATTCTCAAGAGTCCCGCGTCAAGGCCACCGCCGTGATGTTCCTGACCGTCTCGCTCTTCCTCGTCCGCGGCGCACACGCGACCCCACCTGCCGGTTCGTGCACGATCGTCGGCACGCCCGGGCCCGACCTGCTCTTCGGGACGCCTCGCCACGACGTCATCTGCGGGCTCGGCGGCAACGACGTCCTCGACGGGAACGACGGCAGCGACGTGCTCAAGGGCGGCCCCGGCGCCGACCTGTTGAACGGCGGCAACGGGAACGACGTCCTTTTCGGCGGTGCGGGGAACGACAAGCTCCAGGGCGATCACGGGCGCGACCGGATCTACGGCGGCGCCGGCAACGACACGATCTTCGCCTGGGATGGGTTCGCCGACCTGCTCGACGGCGGGCTCGGCACTGACAAGGCCTTCAAAGACAAGCTGGACCGCGTGTATGCCGTAGAACGCTCTGGCTAGGTCGCGTAGCCGCGGACCTTGAGGTATGCGACGGCGATGCTGGCGAGGCCGATCGCGAGCACGCCGGCGATTCCCCAGAGCCCGACTCGACTGTAGGCGGCGTGGCCGCGGCCGAACCTCGAGAAGACGAGCGTGCAGAGGATCCCGCCGATCAGGCCGCCCACGTGGCCGCCGATCGAGATGCCGGAGATCGCGAAGCTGAGGATCAGGTTGATCAGGATCAGGCCGAGCGCCGAGCCGCCGAGCACGTAGTTCCGCTGCCGCTCGAGGATCAGTGCCGCGCCGAGCAAGCCGAACAGCGCCCCCGAGGCGCCGACGGTCGGCGCGAGCGGTGTCCAGACGAGCGCGCCGGCGGAGCCGGCGAGGGCGGAGACGATGTAGAGCAGCACGAAGCGCCCGCGCCCGAGCGCCTGCTCGACCGCCGAGCCGACGAACCAGAGGAAGTACATGTTGAAGGCGATGTGGATCAGGTTCGCGTGCAGGAACGCGCTCGTGAACAGGCGCCACCAGTCGCCGTTCGCAACCGCCGGCCCGAAGAGCAGCCAGTCGTTGAAGAGCTTCCCGCCGGGCGCGTTCAACCCGCGGCCCTGCGCCGCGGTGATCACGTAGATGAAGACGTTGATCCCGACGAGCGCCTTCGTCACGAGCGCGCCCGTGCCCTCGAAGGCGCCCCGCCGCATGCCCGAGCTGATCCGGCTCGCGCCCTGTGGCTTGCCCGAATGCTCGGGGCAGCGCTGGCCGACCGGCGCGGGTGTCATGCACTCGGCGCAGATCGGGCGGCCGCACTCGGAGCAGGAGACGAACGTCTCGCGGTTCGGATGTCGATAGCAGTAGGCCACTGGGGAAAACCTGGAAGTAGGGTAGTGCGGCGATGCGCTGTCACGTCGCTCTCACCCCTGGCGAGGCGGCCGCGGCGCCGCTCGGGATCGTCGTGGACGTGATGCGTGCCACCTCGACGATCGCGCAGGCTCTGGCGGCCGGGTACGAGCGGGTGCTCTGCTGCGCCGAGATCGAGGACGCACTGGCGCTCAAGGCCGAGCTCGGCGACCAGGCGGTCACCGGCGGCGAGCGTGAAGCACAGCGGGTGGAGGCCTTCGATGCGGGCGCCTCGCCGCGCGAGTTCCGGGAGCCGCAGGCCGAGACGCTGATCCTCTCGACCACGAACGGCACCCGTTCGATCGTCGCCGCGGCCGAGGCCTGCGACCAGGTCGTGCTCGGCGCGCTCCTGAACCTCGACGCGGTGTCCGCGCATGCGCGCGAGAGCGGGGTGGACTACACGGTCGACTGCGCCGGCTACAAGGGCGCGTTCGCAATCGACGACGCCTACTGCGCGGGCCGCATCGTCCGCCTCGCCGGCGGCAAGCGCACCGACGCGGCGGTCGCCTGCGAGATCCTGGCCGAGCGCTTCCCGAACGCGATCAACGGAATCAACGCGCGCACCTACGGCCCACCGGGGCTCGAGGAGGACATCGCCTTCTGCGCGCAGGAGAGCTTGCTCGACGTCGTGCCGCGCTTCAGCCGGATGGTCGGCTCGGCGGCCGAAGTCGTCGCCTAGCCGCGTCCCAGCGCCAGGCCCCGTCGACCCGTGTCCCGCCGAGCCACCGTTCGACCGGAGCGACCTCGAAGCGTTCGGCCTTGCCGGCGAGCACGTCGCGACCGAGCGGCGTGAGCGTCACGCGTGCGGACATGAACTCGCGCGGGTCGCCCAGCGGCGGTGGCGCCGGCAGCTCCTCGACGAGCGGCACGAGCTCCGCCAGCCGCTTCCACGCCCACGCGTCGCCGAGGAAGATCGCCTCCTCGCGCGCCTGGCTCGCCAGGTAGAGCTCGCCCGGCCGACGTGGGCCGTCCAGCAGTGGCTCGAGCAGCTGCCGTTCGGTTCGCGAGAGGCCGCTACTTGGTGTGCGGCAACTCTTCGAGCAACCGGCGCAGCGCACCGTCGAGGTGGGGCAGTGCGGAGGTGTCGCGCTCGAGCAGCGCCGCAAGGCCGGCCGGGTCGGAAGCTCGGAACGCGTCCCACGCCTCGCGGGCGAGCGCGCGCGTGTGCAGCGTGACGGGTCGGCGCAGCGGCCACAGCGCCTCCAGCTCCTCCGGCTGGAGCGGCCCGAGGTCCGAGTCCGCCTGGATCAGCTCGAGCGGCGAGTCGCCGGCGAGCGTCAGCGCCTGCAGCAGCTGCAGCTGGTCGTACAGATCGTTCTCGAACCAGAGCACCACGCTCGTGTCCGCTTCCAAGGCGTGCTCGAATAGCCGGTCGCGCCGCTCGAACGACTCCAGCAGCGACCGCTCCGAGCCCCAGCCGCACTCGCTCAGGAACCGCGCCCGCACCGCCCGCAGCTCGGCCGGCGGCAGCGCTGGCACCGGCCCCTCGTGGAGCACGTCCTGCCACGAGAGCACCGCGCCGCCGAGCGTCGTCTGCCGCAGCGTGTTGCCCGCGCTCTCGCCGTTCGTCACATGGAGCAGCGGCCCGAGCCGCGGATCTCGCCCGCCGCGGGCGAGAAAGGCCGCGCCGCAGGTGCAGTGGTCGAGCGAGTCGCAGGCACACCCGACGACGCGCTCGAGCTCCTCCCGGACGCGACGCAGGCTCGCGATCCGCTCGTCGATCTCGTCCAGCTTCTGGGCGACCCGCGTCCGCACCGTTTCGTGCGCGCGGCCGACACTGGTCAGCCGCGCGTGCTCGGCGATCTCCTCGAGCGTGAAGCCGAGCCGCTGCGCCTCCTTCACGGCCTTCACGAACCGCACCGTCTCCTCGTCGTAGTCGCGGTGGCCGTTGATCCCGCGCGGCGGCTCGTCCAGCAGGCCCCGGCGCTCGTAGTAGCGCAGCGTCTCGACGTTCACTCCGGCGCGTCTGGCGATCTCTCCGATCCGCATTACACTGGCATTGTGGACCCGTACCTGGGTACGGATGTCAAGTAGCTAGGGCTCGACCAGCACCTTGAGCGCCTCCCGGTCGTTCATCGCGCAGTAGCCATCGGGCACGCCGTCGAGGCCGGTCGTCTGGTCGAAGACGCGGCCGGGCTCGATCCTTCCCTCGAGCACGTCGGGCATCAGCCCTTCGATGTAGGCGCGCGCCGGCGCGGGCCCGCCCGCGAGCACGAGGTTGGCGAAGAAGCTCTGGTGCACGTTCGGGATCGTCTCCCCTTCCGGGATGCCGACACGGCCGACGGCGCTGCCCGGACGCGCGCAGCCGATCGCCGTCACAACCGCCGCGTCGGGGCCGACACACTCCAACACCGAGTGTGCGCCGAGCCCGTCCGTCAGCTCGCGGACGCGCTCGACCGCCGCCTCACCGCGTTCCTCGACCACCTCGTCGGCGCCGAACTCGCGTCCGAGCGCCGTCCGCGCCGGATTCCGCCCGAGCAGGATCACGAGCTCAGCGCCGAGCCGCTTCGAGGCGATCACGCCGCAGAGCCCGACCGCGCCGTCGCCCACGACCGCGACTGTCTTGCCCGGGCCGACCCGCGCGCTCAGGGCCGCGTGGTGACCGGTGGACATCACGTCGGAGAGCGTGAGCAGCGACGGCATCAGCGCGTCGTCCTGCTCGACCGGGAGCACGACCAGCGTGCCGTCGGCCTGCGGGACGCGCACGGCCTCGCCCTGGCCGCCGTCGACGCCGGGGTCGCCGTAGCGGCCGCCGTGCAGACACGAGGACTGCAGGCCATCTCGGCAGAAGACGCAGGTGCCGTCGGACCAGAGGAAGGGCGCGACGACCAGGTCACCGCGCTTCACGGTCCGGACGTCGTCGCCGGCGTCCTCGACGACGCCGATGAACTCGTGGCCCATGCGCCGGCCGGTCTCGCTCGGCTCCATCGACTTGTACGGCCAGAGGTCGCTGCCGCAGATCGCGGCACGCGTGACGGAGACGAGCGCGTCGGTCGGCTCATGCAGCTGCGCGTCCGGGACGTCCTCGACGCGGACGTCGCCGGCGCCGTACATGACAGTTGCGCGCATTCGGTCTGCTTACCTCCTGTCTCGAAACCGAACCAGCGACGGAACAGGAGCGACGATGCAGATCACGCGGAACAGCCTAGAGACCGGAGCCGGCCCGGGCGACTGGTTCACGGGCGCTGTCTTCATCGACACCGTGGCGGAGCCGTCCGGCGCTTCCCGCGTTGCATCGGCCAACGTCCACTTCACGCCCGGCGCGCGCACGGCCTGGCACATGCACCCGAACGGTCAGACGATCTGGGTCACTGAGGGCGTCGGCCTCTGCCAGCGGCGCGGCGGCCTGGTCGAGGCGATCCGGCCGGGCGACCGCGTCTTCTTCGAGCCGGGTGAGGAGCACTGGCACGGGGCGGGCCCGACGCGGTTCATGGTCCACGTCGCGATCCACCAGGCCGACGAGGAAGGCACCACGGTGAGCTGGGGCGACCACGTCACCGACGAGGAGTACGCGGCAGCGCCGGCGCTCGACTAACGGCGCGCGAGACGGGCGATTCGGTAGCCAGCGGCCGCGAGCGCTGCCGTGGCGACCCCGATCAGGTTCGTGGTCAGGCAGGTCCGGCAGGCGTTGCAGCAGACGGCGGCGGTGGGCGCGTTCTCGCCGTACTTCGCGGCGGCCTGCGCAACGCGCCCGCTCCAGATCTGCTTCACGCTGCGTACTGTAGCGCCGACTTGACAAGGGAACGTGTGTTCGTGTAGAACATACGTTCCCATGATCGCCTGCCTCGTCATCCCTGGGTTCGAGCTGCGTGTCGCGCTGCGGGAGCGGCCTCGGCTGCAGCTCGCGCCGGCCGCGCTCGCGCCGGAGCCTGGGACAGAGGCGCTGCTCGGGCCGGTCACCGCTGTGGCCGAGACCGCCGGCGTGAAGCCGGGGATGCGGCTGGGGGAGGCCTTGGGGACGTGCCCGTCGCTGCAGCTCGTTGACCCCGATCCCGCAGCTGCCGAGGAGGCGTGGGAGGGAATCGTCCGCGCGCTCGAGGATGCGGGCTTTTCGGTCGACTCGGCTGCGCCGGGGTGCGCGTACTTCGAGACCCGCGGGGTCGAGCGGCTCTACGGGGGGCTCGAGCCGGCGCTCAAGCGGGCGCTGCAGGCGGCCGGAACCGGCTGGGACGCGCGAGTGGGGGCTGCGACGCGGAAGTTCACCGCGCTGGCGGCGGCGAACGTCGCGCGCTCGGGGCAGGCGCTGGTCGTCTCCGACGAGCGGACGCAGGAATTCCTCGCGCCGCTGCCGATCGACCTCCTCGCGCTCGGCGCGCAGCGGCAGGAGGAGCTGATGGAGCTGGGGGTCAAGAGGCTTGGCGAGCTTGCCGGGCTTCCGGGTGGCGCCGTGGCCGAACGCCTGGGGCCGGACGGCCGGCGCGCCTGGGGCCTGGCGAGAGGCGGCTCGAAGCGACGCGTGCGCGGACGCCGGCCCCCGGCGGAGCTCGTCGAGTCGCTCGAGTTTCCGGAGGCGGTCGGCAACGAGCTCACGCTGCGGCGCTCGCTCGGCGTGCTCGTCGACCGGCTGCTCGCCCGGCAGGAACGCGGTGGGCGGGCCCTGCGCAAGCTCGCGCTTGCCGGGCGCCTGGTCGGCGGCGGCTCGTGGAGGCGGACGGTGACGCTTCGCGACGCCACCGCCGATCCCGCCCGCCTGCGCTCTGCGCTGGGGCCGAAGCTGTCCGAACTGCCCGCGCCGGCCGTGATGCTGCGGCTGGAGGCGCTCGTGCTCGCGGAATCGGTCGGGAACCAGCTCGAGCTCGTCCGGCCCGAGGGCGACGAGCTGCGCGCGCATCTCAGCGAAGGCCTGCGCCAGGTCCGCGCGGGCACCGGCTCGGGATCTGTCTGCACCGTCGTCGAGGTGGCACCGTGGTCGCGCCTGCCCGAGCAGCGAGCCCTGCTGGTTCCGCGCGACGACTGAACGCACCCGTGATCGTGCGCGTCGAGGCGCACGTGGACGGGTCGCCGAAACGCGTGAACCGGTCGCCGGTCGCGCTGGTGCGGGAGGAGTGGCGCGTGGTCGACCGCTGGTGGACCGAGGCGCCGATCAGCCGCCGCTACTTCGATGTGGTGCTGGCGGGCGGCGAGCGCGCGGTCGTGTTCCACGACGAGGAGGTGGGCCGCTGGTTCAGCCAGCGGGGGACGTGAAGGGGCCTAGGCCCGCAGGCGCTCGAGGAAGCCGGCGGGCGGCGCGTGCAGGTTGAGGCAGCGGATCGGCTCGAGCCCTGCGGGGCGGAAGCCGTGGACCGTGTTCGGCGGAGCCGCGACGAAGGTCCCGGGCCCGACGACGCGCGGCTCGTCTCCGACACGGAACTCGACCTCGCCCTCGAGCACGTAGAAGGCATCGGCGTGGTCGGGGTGCGTGTGCGGGTCGACGCCCTCGAACTCCGGCTGAAAGGTCATGTCGATCGCGGTCAGCTGTGGCAGGTCGCAGAGGACCCGGTGCGTGCTGACGGTGCTCTGGAGCGTCTCGGCCGCGTCGGGCCGGGTGAAGACGGCGTCGGCGAAGGGCCGGCCGCCGTCCGGCGGCGGTTCGTGCTGGTCGAAGTCGCCGATCTCGCCGCGAATGTGGTCGCCGAAGCGCGACGACGGCACGTGCAGGTTGAGGAAGACCACGGGCTCGGCGCTCGCGTTGTGAAACGTGTGCAGCGTGTTCGGCGGCGCGGCCGCGAACATGCCCGGCAGCGCCGTCAACACCTTCCGCTCGGCCCCGAGCGTCAGCTCGAGCTCGCCGTCGAGCACGTAGAAGGCGTCCGAGTGGTGGTGGTGGACGTGCTGCTCGGGCCCGTGCTCGCCGGCTGCGTAGCGAAACCACGTCAGGATCAGCTCGTCGAGCTCGCCGAGGATGCGGAGCGTCTTCTCCGGCCGGTCGGTGACGACCTCGCCCTCGCCGGGCGGGGTTAGGAGCGGTCGCTGGTCGTCGAGCTGCACGCCCATTCAGCGTATTCGTTCCTGGACGGTGCCTCGCTGCCGGAGGAGCTGGCGGCGCGCGCGGCCGAGCTCGGCTACGAGGCGCTCGCGCTGACCGACCACGACGGCGTCTACGGCTCGCTCGAGTTCGCGCATGCGGCGAAGGTGTTCGGCGTGCGGCCGATCACGGGCGCCGAGGTGACGCTGACGGACGGCTCGCACGTGACGCTGCTCGTCGAGTCGGAGAGCGGCTACGCGAATCTCTGCCGGCTGCTGAGCGCCGCGCACGCGCACACCCGCGCCCGGCCGGCGGAGCCCTCGCCACCGTCGCTCGCCGCCGCGCTGGTGGCCGAGCTGAACGAGGGCCTCGTCTGCCTCTCCGGCTGCGCCCGGCACGGGCTCGCGACGCGAAGCCCGAACGGTGCGGCGGCGCTGGCACGGGCGTTCGGGCGCGAACGGTTCTTCGTGGAGCTGCAGCGCCCGTATGAGCGGGGCGACGCCCGCAGGCTCGCCGCGCTGCGCGACCTCGCCGAGGCGATCGGCGTCCGGACCGTCGCCACCGGCGACGCGCATGCGCACCATCCACGCCGCACCGCGCTCCAGGACGTGCTCGTCGCGATCCGCTGCCGCACCTCGCTCGACGGCTGCGAGCCAGAGCGCCGCGGCAACCACGAGAGCGTGCTCCTCGAGCCCGCGGAGTGGGAGGAGCGCTTCCCGCATGACCGCGACGCGGTGACCCGCACGGCCGAGCTCGCGGAACGGCTCGAGTTCGACCTGACCAAGGACCTCGGCTACCGGTATCCCGACTTCTCGGACACCGGCGAGCCCGCGATTCGCCACCTCGCCCGCGTCTGCGACCGCGCCTTCGAGGAGCGCTACGGCGACGCGAACGGCCACAAGCGCCGCGCGCGCAAGCGGCTCGACGACGAGCTGAAGCTGATCGACGAGCTCGGCCTCGCCGGGTTCTTCCTGCTCCACTGGGAGGTGCTCGAGCTGGCGCGCGAGTGCGCCCTCGAGGTGCGCGGCGGCTCGGTGGCGCGCAACGTCCTGCCGCCGGGCCGCGGGCGCGGCAGCTCGGTCGGCTCGATCGTCTGCTACCTGACCGGCCTCTCGCACGTCGACCCGGTGCGGGCCGGGCTCTCGCTCGGCCGCTTCATCAACAGCGAGCTCACCTCGGTGCCCGACATCGACCTCGACTTCCCGCGCGACATCCGCGAGAAGCTGATCGTCGCAGTCTGCGAGCGCTACGGCCGCGAGCACTCGGCACTCGTCGCGAGCTTTTCGACCTATCACGCGCGCGGCGCGATCCGCGACGTAGGCAAGGCGCTCGGCCTGCCGTTCGGCGAGCTCGAGCGGCTCGCGCGCCTGACCGACGGCAACCCGTACCGCGTCGGCGAGGAGCTGGCGAAGCTACCGGACGCCGATGCCAAGCGCGCGTCCCCGCGTTGGCGTGCGTTCGCCCGGCTCTGCGGCGAGATCGGCGGCCTGCCGCGCCATATCTCGCAGCATCCGGGTGGGATGGTGATCTCGACGCGGCCGCTGGTCGAGCTCGTGCCGGTGCAGCCCGCGGCGATGGAGGGGCGGCAGCTCTGCCAGTGGGACAAGGACTCGTGCGCGGACGCCGGCTTCCTGAAGATCGACCTGCTCGGGCTCGGCATGCTCTCGGCAGTCGAGGACTGCGTCGAGCAAATCGCCGTCGAGCACGGGACGACGGTCGACCTCTCGCGCATCGAGCTCGACGACGAGGCTGTCTACGCCGAGATCCAGGCGGCCGACACGGTCGGTGTCTTCCAGATCGAGAGCCGCGCGCAGATGCAGTCGCTGCTGCAGACGCGGCCGGAGAACCTGGACGACCTGACGATCCAGGTCGCGCTCGTGCGGCCGGGCCCGATCCAGGGCGGCGCCGTCCATCCGTTCATCGCCAACCGCCAGCAGCTGCGCGAGAACCCGGCGTTCGTGCCGCCCAGCGACCACCCGTTGCTGGGGGAGCCGCTGCGCGAGACGCTCGGGGTGATCGTCTTCCAGGACCAGGTGCTCGCCGTCGCGACGGCGCTGGCCGGGTTCTCGATCGGCGAGGCCGAGGGGCTGCGACGAGCGATGAGCCGGAAGCGCTCGCTCGAGGCGATCGAGGCCTTCCGCGGCCGCTTCGTCGAGGGCGGGGCGGTACAGGGTGTGAGCGGGGAGGTCGCGAACGCGGTCTTCGACAAGCTCGTCGGCTTCTCGGGCTTCGGCTTCCCGAAGTCGCACGCGGCCGCGTTCGGGTTGCTCGCGTACCAGTCGGCGTGGCTGCGGCACCACTATCCCGCCGAGTTCCTGTGCGCGCTCCTGAACGCACAGCCAATGGGCTTCTATCCGCCGGCCTCGCTGGTGCGGGACGCGCAGCGGCGCGGGGTGGAGGTGCGCTCGCCGGACGTGAACCTGAGCGCGGCGCGCTGTGCGCTCGAGGGGGAGGCGGTGCGGGTCGGGCTCTCGTACGTGCGCTCGCTCGGCGACGAGGAGGCGGCGGCGGTGGCGGGCGAGCGCGAGCGGGGAGGTCCGTTCGCGGGAGTCCGGGCGCTCGCGCAGCGAACCGGGCTCGACCGGCCGCGGCTCGAGGGGCTCGTGGCCTCGGGCGCCTGCGACTCGTTCGGCCGGCGCCGGGCGCTGCTCTGGGAGCTCGGCTTCACGCCGCGCGCCCAGACGGTCCCCGGGAGCGGGGGCGAGGAGAGCCAGCTCGCGCTGCCGCTCGACCCGACGGCCGCGACACCCGCCCTGCGCGAGCATTCGCCCTGGGAGCGGATGCTCGCCGACTATCGGACGACGAGCCTGTCGGTGGGCGTGCACCCGCTGACGCTCCTGCGGCCGCACCTGCCCGAAGGGACGCTTTCGAGCCTCGAGCTGGAGGAGGCACGAGCGGGCAGCTCGGTGGCCGTGGCCGGGATGGCCGTCGCGCGGCAGCGGCCGGCGACGGCGAACGGCGTCGTCTTCATGCTGCTGGAGGACGAGCACGGACAGGTGAACCTGATCGTCCCGCCACGGGTGTACGAGCGCTTCCGGCCGCTGGTGCGATCCGAGCCGCTGCTGCTCGCACGCGGCCGCTTCGAGCGGGTCGACAGAAACCGCAACGTGCTCGTGCGCGAGCTCGAGTCGCTCGGCCCACTGGCCCGGCGCTGCGCCGACGAGGCCGACGTCTTCGGCTCGCTCCCGGCCGCCCACCACTTCGGCCACCGCTAGCCCGCCCAAACCCATACCCCCACCCTCAGGGTGGGGCTGAAACCCGCCTCCCTCGAGGTCGACGGTACGCGGCTTCGGCGCACCTGCCTGTGACGGTTTCGTGCCGAGTATGTGTCGATTTCTCCGCAGGCCCGGCGGCGCCGCGGCCGTGCCGACCGCCAGAATCCCGGCCGATGGAGCGCATCGACGGCTACGCCCCGATCCGCGAGTACGCGCTCGTCGGCGACGGGCGGACCGCTGCCCTGATCGCCAGTGACGGCTCGGTCGACTGGCTCTGCCTGCCGAACTTCGACTCGCCGTCGGTGTTCGCGCGGATCCTGGACGCCGAGCGCGGTGGCTCGTTCCGGCTCGAGCCGGCCGCCGCGTTCGAGGCCGAGCGGCGCTACCTCGACAATTCGAACGTCCTCGAGACGACCTTCGTGACAGCCGAGGGGCGCGTGCGCGTGACGGACGCGATGACGCTCAGCGACAGCAGGCGGATCTCGCCGATGCGCGAGCTGGTGCGGAAGGTCGAAACACTCGACGGGACGGTCCCGCTGCGGTGGTCCTTCGAGCCGCGCTTCGACTACGGCCGGGCGGAGACGCGCATCGAGCGTCGCGCGGGCCGCTGGTTCGCGCAGGCTGGGGCCGAGGCGCTCGTGCTCGGTCTCTTCGGCGCGGGCGATGGCGAGCTGCACAACGGTGCGGTCAGCGGCGAGCTCGCGCTGGCGCCCGGCGAGAGCGCCGTGTTCTCGCTGGCCGGCGCCTCCCGCGAGCCGGCCGTGATCCCCGCTCGCGAGGACTCGGAGCGGCGGCTCGAGCTCACTAGGCGCTTCTGGCCGGAGTGGGCCGGCCGCCTCCGCTACGAGGGCGCCTGGCCGGAGGCCGTCAGCCGCAGCGCCCTGGCGCTCAAGCTGCTCATCTTCGCGCCGTCGGGAGCGATCGTTGCCGCGCCGACCACCTCGCTCCCGGAGTGGATCGGCGGCCGCCGCAATTGGGACTACCGCTTCACCTGGCTGCGCGACGCGAGCTGGGCGCTCGACGCGATGCTGCGGCTCGGCTACCACGACGAGGCGCACGCCTTCTTCTGGTGGCTGATGCACGCCTCGCGCCTAACCCAGCCGAGGCTCCAGGTGCTCTACCGCCTCGACGGGTCGGAGCACGCGCGCGAGCGCGAGCTGTCGGAGCTGTCGGGCTACCGCCGCTCGCAGCCGGTGCGAATCGGCAACGGGGCTCGCGACCAGGTTCAGCTCGATGTCTACGGCGCTGTGCTCGAGGCAATCTGGATCTACGCGCGAGCCACGGGCCGGCTCGACGGCGACACCGGCAAGGAGGTCGCGCGCATCGCCGACTACGTGGAGAAGCACTGGCGCGACAAGGACAACGGGATCTGGGAGGTGCGCGACGAGCGCACGCACTACATCCAGTCGAAGGGCCTCTGCTGGGTCGCGCTCGACCGAGCCTGTGCCCTGGGCGAGCGCGGTCTGATCCCGAATCGCAGCAACCGCTGGCGAGCGGCCGCCGACGAGCTCAAGGCCTGGGTGGACGAGCACGGCTGGGACGACGAGCTGCAGAGCCTCGTTCGGGCGCCGGACCTGCGCGAGGTCGACGCCAGCCTGCTCACGCTGGCCGTGCTCGGGTACGAGAACGAGCGGATCGACGCCACGATCGCCGCCGTCGAGCGGGATCTGCGCGAGGGCCCATACGTCTACCGCTACCGCGGCGACGACGGTCTCGCAGGTGACGAGGGCGCGTTCCTGACCTGCTCGTTCTGGCTCGTCGACGCGTACGCGCAGACGGGCCGGCTCGACGACGCCAACGCGCTGATGGAGGAGCTCGTCGGGCTCGCCAACGACGTCGGGCTCTACTCGGAGGAGATCGACCCGCGGACCGGCGACTTCCTCGGCAACTTCCCGCAGGGCCTGACGCACCTCGCTCTCGTCAACGCGGCGGTCACGATCGCCGACCTAGAAGCCGAAGGCAAGGAGCGCGCGGCGTGACGATCTCGTTCTGGGGCGCGCTCGCCGGTGGCGCGGTCGGGACGATCGTGCTGACCAGCGGCCTGCGCGTCGCACAGGAGCTCGGGGTGACGCGGATGGACATCCCGCTGCTGCTCGGCACGGTTTTCACCGACCGGCGCGGCCGGGCGAGCGTTGTCGGCTACCTGATCCATTTCGCCAACGGGCTCGTGTTCGCGCTCGCGTACTACGGGGTCTTTCGTGCGGTCGGGCACGCCGGCTGGCTCTTCGGCGCCGCGTTGGGACTCGTCCACGCATGCCTCGCGGGCGGAGCGTTGCTGACCGTGCTGCTGCCCGCCGTGCACCCGCGGATGGGCACGCCCTGGACCGACGCCGAGGAGACGCCGCTGCTCGAGGCGCCGGGGTTCCTGTTGATGAACTACGGGCGCCGGACGGCGCTCTGGACGGTCGTCGGCCACGTCGTCTACGGCGCGATCGTGGGCGGATTCGCCGTGCACCTCGGCTAGGTGTCATCGATTTCGAGCCCGAAGCGGGGCAGCCGCTTCGCGACCGCGCGGTTGAAGGCGGACTCGTACTCCTCGGCCGCGGCCTCGTCGAGCGTCGAGGCGAAGTTGTCGCGCAGCTCGGCGAGGATCTCGGTGCCGTCCTCGACGAGCTCCTGGTAGTCGCCGAAGAGCTCCTCGGCGCCGTCGCGCTCGGCCTGGTCGTACGCGCGCTCCGCCGCGTCGCAGGCCTCGAGCAGGTCGAGGTTGTCGCGCACGAACAGGTCGAGCTGGCGCGAGATCACGTCAGCGAACCGGCCCTTGCGCAGCACCCACCTACACTAGCCCGCCCCAATGAGCTTGCTCGTCCGCACCTGGAACGTCTTCCACGGCAACGCGAGCCCGCCCGAGCGGCACGGGTATCTCGAGCAGATGGTCCGGTTGGCGAGCGAGGACCGGCCGGACGTCCTCTGCCTGCAGGAGCTGCCGGTCTGGTCGCTCAAGCGGCTCGCGGACTGGAGCGGGATGCAGGTTTTCGGCGCGATCGCCGCACGGCCCCTGCTTCGAAGTGTGGCGCTCGGCCGGCTGACGACCGCGCTCCACCAGGGCCTGTTCCGATCGGCCCTCACGGGCCAGGCGAACGCGATCCTGCTGCAGCCGGAGCTGCGGGCAGTCGGCGAGGATTCGATCGTGCTCAACCCGCTCGCGTTCCGCCGGCGCATCTCGCGCGAGCTCCACCTCTCCCGCCGGATGCGCGCGAAGTGGGCCAAGGAGCGCCGCGTCTGCCAGGCCGTCCGCACCGAAGGGCTGACCGTCGCCAACCTGCACGCGACGGGCCTCCCGGGCTGGCTCGTCGCAGACTCGGAGCTGCTGCGGGCGGCCGTCTTTGCGGACAGCGTCGCCGAGCCGGGCGACGTGCTCGTGCTGGCCGGCGACTTCAACATCATCCGCGAGCGCTCGGCGACGCTGCCGCAGCTGGCGGAATGGGGTTACTCGAAGCCGATCTCGTGGATCGATCAGGTGCTCGTCCGCGGCGGCGCGACCGGGTACGCGCAGCGTTGGCCCGACGAGCGGCGGTGTGTAGACGGCAGGCTGCTGTCCGACCATGCGCCGGTGGAGGTGATGATCGAGTGAGCTGGGAAGAGGCCCGAGCCGAGTTTCCGGTCTTCGAGCGCTACGCGTATCTGAACGCGGGCACGAACGGGCCGATCGCCCGTGCGACCGCCGAGGCGATGGCCGAGCAGGAGCGACGGGATCTCGAGCGCGGCCGCGGCGGCTCGGCGTACTTCGACCGCGCGCTCGAGCTGCGCGACGAGGTGCGCGCGAAGCTCGCGGCGGCTGTCGGCGTGCCGCCGGAGCTCTTGTCGCTCGCGACCTCGACCACGAACGGTTGCAACATCGTGCTCGCGGGCCTCGGGCTCGGGCCCGAGGACGAGGTGATCACGACCGACGGCGAGCACTTCGGCCTGCTCGGCGCGCTCGCCGCCTCGCCGGCGCAGGTGCGGGTCGCCGCGGTGCGGGAGCTTCCGCCAGAGGAGTCGCTCGACGTGCTGCTGCGCGAGGTGACGCCGCGCACGCGGCTGTTCGCGCTCTCGCACGTCTGCTGGATGACCGGCAACCGCTTTCCGGCCGAGGAGCTGAGGGCGGCGACCGGCCTGCCGGTGCTCGTAGACGGAGCGCAGTCCGCGGGTGCGCTCGAGGTCGATGCGACCGCGTTCGACTTCTTCGCATTTTCTTGTCAGAAATGGCTCTGTGGACCGGACGCGTCCGGCGGCCTCGTCGTGCTCGACCCGGATGCGCTCACGGTGACCGCGCCGAGCTACCTCTCGCAGCAGGCCTACGAGCCGACCGGTGCGTTCACGCCGCGTGACGGTGCCGCGCGCTTCGACTCGAACTGGACGGCGGTGCCGTCGCTGGCCGGCCTCTCCGCTGCGCTCGAGCTCAAGCCGGAAGGCCGCTTCGAGCGAGCCCTGGAGATGGCGGCCCGTTGCCGCGAGCTGCTCGCCGAGCGGGTGGTGACGGCGCCCGGGCAGGCGACGCTGGTGACGTTCCGGGTCGAAGGCGACTCGGCCGAGGTGGTGACGAAGCTCTACGAAGCCGGCGTCGTCGTCCGCAACGTCCCCGGCGAAGAGCCGTGGATCCGGGCGTCCTGCGGCTGGTGGACGAGTGACGAGGATCTCGAGCGCTTAGTCAGCGCTCTGCCGTAGGCCGAGCTCGCCGGCGATCGGCCGCATCGCCTCGGTCACGAAGCGGATGTGGTCGTCCAGCTCGACACCTAGCTCCTCGGCCCCCTCGTAGACGTCCTGCCGATTGACGCCCGCGGCGAAGGACGGCTGCTTGAGCTTCTTCTTAACCGACTTCGGCTCGAGCGTCGCGATCCCGTCGGGCCGCACGAGGCCGCACGCATGGATGAAACCGGCGAGCTCGTCGCAGGCGAAGAGCGTCCTCTTAAGCGGCGTGTCCCGCGGCAGGCCAAGGTGGGAGGCATGGGAGAGGACGCCGTCGACGACCTCGTCGGGCCAGCCCTCCTCGCGCAGGATCGGCGCACCGTCCTGCGGGTGCTTGTCGAGCGTGGGGTGCACCTCGTAGTCGAAGTCGTGCAGCAGCGCGGTTGACCGCCACAGCTCCTCGTCCTCGCCGAACCGCTGTGCGTAGGCGCCGACGGCGGCCTCGACCGCTAGCGCATGTCTCAGCAGCGCCTCGCTCTTGGTGTAGCGGTTCAGCGTCTCCCAGGCCTGCTCACGGGTCGGCTCCACGGCGCGGTTACCATAGCCGTCGCTCATGGCGCAGACAGCCGTCACGGATGCCATCGCCGAGTCCTTCGTGATCGAGGGCGGGCAGCCCCTGGGCGGCCGGGTGCGCGCCGCCGGGAACAAGAACGGCGCCCTTCCCGTGCTCGCAGCGTGCCTGCTGACGAGCGAGCCGGTCGTGCTCTCGAACGTGCCGCGGATCCGCGATGTCGAGACCATGATCGCCCTGATCTCGGCGCTCGGAGCCGACGCTGAGTGGACCGGCGAAAACGAGGTCCGCGTCCACGCGGCCGACGTCTCCTCGCACGAGCTGGATCCCGACCTCGCGCGGCAGATCCGCGCCTCGTTCCTGCTCGCGGGCCCGCTGCTCGCTCGCCTCGGCCGGGCCAGTGTGCCGCCACCCGGCGGCGACGTGATCGGCCGGCGGCGGCTCGACCCGCACATCCATGCCCTCGCCGAGCTGGGCGCCGAGATCGACATCGGCGACCGCTTCGAGCTGCGCACGGCCGGCCTGCGCGGCAAGCACATCTTTCTCGACGAGGCCAGCGTGATGGCGACGGAGAACACCGTCATGGCCGCCGTGCTTACTTCGGGCGAGACGGTGATCGGCAACGCCGCCTGCGAGCCGCACATCCAGGATCTCTGCCGTTTCCTGGTCACGCTCGGCGCGCAGATCGAGGGCATCGAGTCCAACGTGCTGCGCATCCGGGGCGTCGACTCGCTCTCCGGCGGCGAATGGCGGATCTGCCCTGAGCACATCGAGGTCGGCAGCTTCGTCGGCCTTGCGGCCATCACCGGCGGCGACGTCACGATCGACGGCGTCGAGCCGAAGGACCTCGCGGCGATCATCCCGATCTTCGAGCGGCTCGGCGTCTACGTCGAGATCGAGGGCACGAGCCTGCGCGTGCCGCCGGAACAGGAGCTCGTGATCCGGGACGACCTCGGCGGCCAGATCCCGAAGATCGAGGACGGCCCGTGGCCCGCCTTCCCGGCCGACCTGACCTCGATCGCGGTGACCGTCGCCACGCAGGCGCGAGGGACCGTGCTGATCTTCGAGAAGATGTTCGAGAGCCGCCTGTTCTTCGTCGACAAGCTCGTCTCGATGGGCGCGCGGATCATCCTCTGCGACCCCCACCGGGCGGTCGTGACCGGGCCGACGAAGCTCTACGGGCAGCAGATGTCGAGCCCCGACATCCGCGCCGGGATGGCGATGCTGCTGGCTGCGCTCTGCGCCGAGGGCACCTCGACGATCGGGAACATCGGCGAGATCGACCGCGGCTACGAGCGCATCGACGAGCGGCTTCGCTCGCTCGGCGCGCGGATCGAGCGCATCGAGGCCTAGTGGCCCGGCGGCTGGGTCAGGCGGACGAGGCCGGGCGCATGCACGCGCGTGTCGACGTAGCCGGTTCCGGCGAGGCGAACGTCGCCACCGGTTTGCCCGTGCTCGACCATCTGCTCCGACTACTGGCCGAGTACGCGTCCTTCGACTTGGCGCTCGAGGTCGCGCCCGGAGACGCCGAGACCGAGGTCGCGGCTGCGGGCCGCGCTCTCGGCCAGGCGCTGGCCGGTGCGCTGGAGCTCGAGGGCGTCCGCGGCCACGGCTCGGCCGCCGTGCCCGCGGACGAGGCGCTCGCGCACGTCGTGGTCGAGGCCTCCGGCCGGCCGCTGGTCGTCTCGAACGTCGACCTCAGCGACGCGCGGGTCGCAGGCCTCGCGCGCGACATCGTGGCCACGTTCCTGAACGCGCTGGCCGAAGGCGCTGGGCTGACGCTGCACGTCAGGCTGATCGAGGGCAGCGACCCGGACCATGTCCTCGAGGCAATCTTCAAGGCGCTGGGCGTCGCGCTCGCGCAGAGCTGCCGCAAGCGGCGGAGGGAGGAGTGATGAAGGAAGTCGTCCGCACCGAGGCGGCGCCGGCGCCGTTCCAGGGCGCCCCGTACTCGCAGGCCATCCGCGCCAACGGATTCGTGTTCGTCTCCGGCCAGCTCGCGCTGCGGCCGGACCACGCGGAGATCGTGGGGGAGGGAATCACCGAGCAGACCGAGCAGGTCTTCGCGAACCTCGCCGCCATCCTCGAGGAGGCCGGCAGCGGGCTCGACCGGCTCGTGAAGACGACCGTCTTCCTGACCGAACTCGGCGACTTCGCCGCGATGAACGAGGTCTACGGGCGGCACGTCGGCGAGGTGCCCCCGGCCCGCGCGACGATCGAGGTGTCGGCGCTCCCGTCGGGCGCCAAGGTCGAGATCGAGGCGATCGCGCTCGCTGGCTGAGCCCCGGCGTGGTCTGAGTACGGTTCGCCCGGCCTCCTCCCCAAGGCGATCGTATTGGGGAACTTCGCGCGTGTCTGTGACGGGACTGTGCCGAAAGCGTGCCGCCCTGTCCCCAGGGTGGCGGCAGAATGGGCGTATGGACGACGACCGGCAGCTCGGCGAGCGGCTCGCGCAGAACGAGCGGCTGCGGCCTGTGCTCGACGCCGCTCCGCGCGTCGTCGGCGAGCAACGCGGCGTCTACCTCGTCGGCGGCACTGTTCGCGATCTCCTGCTCGGCGAGCCGAGCTTCGACGTCGACCTGGCCGTCGAGGGCGACGGACAGGCGTTCGCCCGGGCGCTGGCCGCGGAGCTCGGCGGGCGCCTCAAGCCTCACGACGCCTTCGGCACCGCGGTGGTCGAATACGGCGACGACGAACGCGTCGACGTCGTCACCGCTCGCCGCGAGCACTACGCGGCACCGGCCGCGCTGCCGACGGTCGAGCCTTCCACGATCGAGGACGACCTCTTTCGCCGCGACTTCACCATCAACGCTATGGCGGCCGCGCTGGCCGGCCCGGCGGCGGGCAGCCTCGTCGACCCGTTCGAGGGCCAGCGGGATCTGGAGGCAAAGACGATCCGCGTGCTCCACGACCAATCGTTCGTGGACGACCCGACGCGGATCTTCCGGGCGCTGCGCTACGCGAATCGCTACGGCTTCGAGCTGGAGGAGCACACCGCCGTGCTTGCCCGCGAGGCGATCGAGGCCGGCCTCGTCGGACGGCTGACGCCGGCCCGGCTGCGCGACGAGCTCGTGCTGCTGCTGGACGAGCCGCGAGCCGACGAGAGCTTCGCCCTGCTCGAGGCCTTCGGCGCCGACCGGGCGGTTCGCCCAGGCCTCGCGGCCGATGTGAACGCGCGGGACCTGTTCCGGCGCCTGCTTGCCCTGCGCGACCGCTACGGCCTCGGGATTCCGTCGTGGCGCCTCGGCCTCGCCGCTCTGGCTCGCAACGTGCCGGAGCCGCGGGCGTGGCTCGACGGGCTGAAGCTCCGGCGACAGGATGCGCGGGCGATCGAGGCGGCCGTGACCATGGGGCCAAAGCTCGCCGAAGAGCTGCGCGAGCAGCGGGATCCGGCCGAGTTGGTCGCGCTCGCGGAGCCCCATCCGCCCGACGCACCGCTGTTCGCGCTCGCGCTCGCGGACGTGCCCGCGCTGCACGAGTACTTCGAGCGGCTCCGGAACGTCCGTCTGGAGGTCGACGGCGCCGATCTCGCCGAGCTGGGACTGGCCGAGTCGCCGCGGGTGGGGGAGGTGCTCTCGGAGCTGCGCCGCCGGAAGCTGAACGGCGAGCTCGACGGTCGCGACTCGGAGCTCGCGGCGGCGCGGGAGCTGATCGCGCAGTGATCCGCTGGGAGCACGCGCCCGGCCCGTACGAGGTCGTTTTCTCGACGCGCGAAGGCGGGGTCAGCGAGGGCCCATTCGCGTCGCTCAACCTCGGCCGCGCGACCGCAGACGAGCCCGGACGGGTGGACGAGAATCGCCGGCGTCTCTGCGCCGAGGTTGATGCCGACCCAGACGCGTTGAGCCTGAACTACCAGCACCACTCGGCCGACGTCCTGCGCGCCCAGGCGGGCTCGCGCGGCGAGCGCGGCGACGGGCTGTGGACGGACGAGCGCGGGCTGCCGCTGCTCGCACTCGCCGCCGACTGCCTGCCGATCGCACTTGCCCGGGCCAACGGCGGCAAGCCGGCGCTGGCCGTCCTGCACGCGGGCTGGCGCGGCCTGCTCGGCGGGATCGCATCCTCGGGTGTGCAGGCGCTCGGCGGCCGCTTCGTCTCCGCGGTGGTCGGGCCGGGGATCGGGCCTTGCTGCTACGAGGTGGGCGAGGAGGTGGCCGCGCCGTTCCGCCGCGCGTTCGGGCTCGGCCTCGTGCGCGATGGGAAGCTCGACCTCTGGAGCGCCGCCGAGCGTGCGTTGCGCGCGGCCGGCTGCGGGCGAGTCGACCGGGTCGACCTCTGCACGGCGTGCTCCCCCGAGCGCTTCTTCTCGCACCGCCGCGACGAAGGGATCACCGGGCGGCAGGGAGTCATCGGGATCATTGGCTGATCAACCCGATAGCGTGAGGTCTGGAACGTCCGGCAAAGGCGAACGGTCCAATCCAAACCAGACGCGTAGCCTTTTATCGCCTGAGACCGTCCGCACGAACTACGAGCGCATCCGCGGCGAGCTCGGGCCGGAGGTGGCGATCGTCGCCGCGACCAAGTACGTCGAGCCCGAGGACCTGGGCGCGCTCGCCGAGGCCGGAATCGAGGTCGTGGGCGAGAACCGCGCGCAGGACCTCGCCGCCAAGCACGCCCTCCACGGCGACGCCTTCCGGTGGCACTTCATCGGCCACCTGCAGAGCCGCAAGGCGGCGGTCGTGAACGAGCTCTGCGAGCTCTGCCACTCGCTCTCGAGCGAGTCCGCGGTAAAGAAACTGACGATTCCCGCGCTCGTCGAGGTCAACCTCTCCGGCGAGGAGTCGAAGTCGGGGATCGCAGAGGCCGACCTGGAGGAGTTCCTGCCGCTTTACGCGAACGTGGTCGGCCTGATGACGATGCCGCCCTTCACGAGCGACCCCGAGGACTCGCGCCCCTACTTTCGCCGCCTGCGCGAGCTCGCCGAGCGCCATGGCCTGCGCGAGCTGTCGATGGGAACGAGCCAGGACTACCTCGTGGCAGCCGACGAAGGGGCGACCATGGTGCGCCTGGGATCCGTTTTGTACGAGGGGTAACATTCCGCTAACCATGGGATTTGCAGACGTTTGGAACCGCACGCTCGTCTACTTCGGGATCGCCGAGGAGGAGGACGAGTGGGACGAGGACGGGTACCTGACCGAGGAGGACCTCGAGCGCACGTACAGCGAGCGCCCGAACGTCCGCAGGCTGACCCCGAGGGGCCGCCAGCGTGATTTCGACGACTGGACAGACCCGGACCCCGAGGAGGCCGCGCCGGCCACGGCCGTGCTGCGCCCGCGCAACCACCGCCGCTCCGGCCAGGCCACGCCGTCGGCCGGCCCGCTCGGCGCGATCCCATCGGTGCAGGTGCACCTCGTCGTGCCGCGCAGCTTCAACGACGCCCAGCAGATCGCGGACAAGTTCAAGGACGGGATCCCGGTGATCCTTAACCTCCAGGGCGCCGACCAGGAGCTGTCCAAGCGCCTGATCGACTTCACCAGCGGCCTCACCTACGCGCTCGAGGGCGGCATGCAGCGCGTCGCCGACAAGGTCTTCCTGCTAACCCCGAGAAACGTGCAGGTCTCCGCCGAGGAACGAGCCCGCCTGTTGGAACGTGGGTTCTTCAACCAGGCCTAGCGGCCAGGAATCGCGCGTGCCGACCCGAACTCAGGTCTGATGGCCACGCTTGCGCTGCTTGCGGACGCCGCCTCGACGGCGAACACGTTGATCGACACGTTCCTGTGGGTCTACATCCTGCTGCTGTTCGTGTACGTGCTCCTGTCGTGGGTGCGGCTGCCGTACACGGTCTGGGTGCGGCGGATCACGGAGTTCCTGCGGGACGTCTGCGAGCCGTACCTGCGGATCTTTCGGCGGATCCTGCCGCCGCTCGGTGCGCTCGACCTCTCGCCGGTCGTGGCCTTGCTCGCGTTGATCGCGCTGATGCGCATCGTCGACGCGCTCTTTGCCCACTACTCCTGAGGAGGACGTCATGACCATCACGCCGGTGGAGCTCCACCACATAGGCCTCAAGCGGGGCCTGCTCGGCTACCGCCGCGGGCCCGTCGACGAGCTGATCCTCGAGATCGCCGACTCGTTCGAGGAGGTCTGGCGCCAGCGCGCCGACTATGCCGACCGGATCGAGCAGCTCGAGGGCGAGCTCTCGCGGCACCGCGACCTCGAGTCGCTGCTGCGCACGACGCTCGTCTCCGCCGAGAAGTCCGCGCATGTGTTGAAGGACCAGGCGAAGCGAGAGGCCGAGCTGGTCGTCGGCGAGGCGCACGCCGAGGCGCGTGAGGTCACGCGGGCCGCCGCGGCCGAGCGGTCGCGGCTGCTCACCGAGGCGCGCAAGGTGCGCGCGCTGCTGGAGGCGGCACTCGACGCCGTCGACGACGCGGACACCGGCGCGCAGGCCGCCTGACCCCCAGCCCCCGAACCTATACTGAGTCGCAGTGAGCGCGGCCCTCGATCTCGACCATTTCCGCGACCGGTTGCTCGAGGAGCGCAAGCGGGCCCAGGACGCGCTCGAGTACCTGCAGAAGGACGACCAGGGCCTGCTCGAGGACGAGCGCGAGGAGATTCAGAGCGACAACCATCTCGCCGACGACGCTACCTCGACCTACGACCGCGAGCTCGACGCCACGCTCGAGGACAACGAGGAGCGGATGCTCGACGCGATCGACGCGGCGCTGAAGCGCATCGATGCCGGTACGTACGGCATCTGCAGCAACTGCGGCGAGCCCATCCCCGAGGAGCGGCTGGAGGCGGTGCCGTGGGCGACGCAGTGCATCGACTGCAAGCGCAAGGAAGAACGGACTTGAGCGAGTCCGCGCCCCGGACCTACGACGTCCGCGTCGGCTCCAGCACGGACGCGCTGACGCCGGTCTCGGTCGCCGAGCGCTCGCTCGCGGCGCGGGCGCCCCAGTGGGCCGGCCTCGGCGCGGTGGTGCTCGCGGCGATCGCGGCCGACCAGCTGACGAAGCTGATCGTCTCGACGCAGCTCGCCTTCGACGAGTCGCTGCACGTGGTCGGGCCCTTCGCGATCCACCACGTCCAGAACTCGGGCATCGCCTTCGGGCTCTTCTCGAGCGCGACGCCCGTGGTGACGGCGCTGACGGCGCTCGCGGTCGGCTGGATGCTCGTCTACTTCGCGCGCTCGGGCGCGCGGCACCCGGTGCTCCCGGTCGCGCTCGGCCTGCTGATCGGCGGCTCGACCTCGAACCTGATCGACCGTATCCGGCTCGGGCACGTGACCGACTTCCTCGACCTGCGCTACTGGCCGGCGTTCAACCTCGCGGACAGCTTCATCGTCGTCGGCGTGGCGATCCTGTTTGTCGCGCTGCTCATAGGCGAGACACGACCCCGCTGAAAATCGCCGTCCCCGCCGAGGCCGCGGGTGAGCGGCTCGATCGTTTCCTCGCCTCGCTGCCGACCGTCGGCTCGCGCGGGGCAGCCGAGCGGCTGCTGGAGGAGGGCGCCGCGCTCGTGGACGGTGAACGGCGGCCGAAGTCACATCGGCTCGAAGGCGGCGAGCAGCTCGAGCTGTCGGTTCGCGAGCCCGTGGCGGCCGGGCTCGAGCGCGAGGAGGTGCCGCTCCGAATCGCGTGGGAGGACGAGCACATCCTGGTCGTGGACAAGCCGGCGGGCGTCGTCGTCCATCCCTCGCCGGGCCATGCGACCGGCACCCTCGTGCACGGGCTCGTCGGCCTGGCCGCGGGTGGGGAGGACGAAGAGCGCCCCGGCATCGTCCACCGGCTCGACCGCGACACCTCGGGCCTGCTCGTCGTCGCGCGCAGCGAGGAGGCGTATTCGAAGCTGCAGGAGCTGGTGCGGGCACGGGAGCTCGAGCGTCGCTACAAGGCCCTCGTGCGCGGGCGGCCGCGCTCCTGGACCGGCCGGATCGAGGCCCCGATCGGCCGCGACCGGCGCGAGCCGACACGCCACTCGCTCGACACGGACACCCCGCGCGAGGCGGTCACGCACTTCGAGGTGGAACGGCTGCTCGACCGGCACGCGCTGCTCGACGTCCGGCTCGAGACCGGCCGGACGCACCAGATCCGTGTCCACCTCGCGGCGATCGGGCTACCGGTCGTGGGCGACCCGGTCTACGGCGTCCCGGACGAGCAGCTCAGGCGCCAGTTCCTGCACGCCTGGCGGCTCGCGTTCCCGCATCCGCTCAGCGGGGCGCCGGTCGAAGTGGAATCGCCGCTGCCGGCCGACCTTCAGGCCGCGTTGGCGCGCTTCGACTCGTAGAGCCGCCGGTCGGCGAGGCGGAAGAGCGCGTCGGCGTCCCCGGCCTCGTCGGGAAAGTGCGCGAAGCCGGCGCTGAACGCGCACCGCACCGGCAGCTCTCCGTTGGCGACGAGCTCGTCCACGTGGTCGTTCAGGCGGGCGACGAGCCGCGGGCCGGCCTCCTCGTCGGACTCGACGAGGTACGCGGCGAACTCGTCACCACCCATCCTCCCGGCGAGGTCGGAGCCGCGCAGCGATTCGCGCAGGAGCGCGCCGAGCCGCCGCAGCACGCCGTCGCCGGCGGGGTGGCCGAGCGTGTCGTTGACCTCCTTGAAGCGGTCGAGATCGAGGAAGACCAGTGAGACGCCGTGGCCGTAGCGGGTCGCGCGCTCCAACTCCAGCTCGAGCTCGCGGACAAACGCCTGGTGGTGCAGCAGCCCGGTCAGCTGGTCGTGCCGGGCCTCGTGGGCGAGCTCCGAGGTCGCGCGATCGAAGTACGCGACCACGCACTCGGTCACCAGGCGGTCGATCGTTGCGTTCAGGCGCTCCTCCACTGCGAGCACCTCTTCGGGCCCGAGCTCTCCTGGACGGCGGGCGACGAACGCCCAGAGCACGCGCCGCAGCAGCAGGAACTCCGTCACGATCTCGCGCGGCGCAAAGCCGAGCGCCTCTCGCTGCTGGGCGTGCGCACGGGCCTGCGCCGCGAGTGGGCTGCCCGGGCGCATCCGTTCCGGCCGTGGGTCGACGAGCTCGCGTGAGAGCTCGCAGATGAAGGTCGGCATGTCGCCGAACTGCCCCAGCCGTCCGAGCCGCTGCAGCGAGGGAATCTGGTCGTCGACCAGGCCTTCCTCGACGACCGCGAGCGCGAGCTCCCAGGCCGAGGCCTCGATCTCGTCGGCCAGCTCTTCCAGGACAGGTGGGGACGGGCGGATTCCCACAGCTGCATGAGTAATCGGGCGGAAGGCGCCCAAACCTGAGCGGCCGCTACACTTCCGGCGCTTTTCTCGTCCCCAACCCGGCGATCCGGGCAGGTGGCGGTGCCGGCTTCTGAGGCCGGTTCCACCCGACCCCCGCCGGCGTACGAAGACCGCAACCAACCAGGAAGGAACGACCGATGCCAGTCACCATGCGAGAGCTCCTGGAGGCCGGAGTCCATTTCGGCCACCAGACGCGCCGCTGGAACCCGAAGATGCGCCGTTTCATCTTCGGCGAGCGCGGCGGCATCTACATCATCGATTTGCAGAAGACGCTCGAGAGCCTCGAGGAGGCGGAGAGCTTCGTCCGCAACCTCGGCGAGCGCGGCGGCACCGTCCTCTTCGTCGGCACCAAGAAACAGGCTCAGGACTCCGTCGAGGAGGAGGCCAAGCGCACGGGCATGCCGTACGTGAACCACCGCTGGCTCGGCGGCCTGCTCACCAACTGGCGCACGATCTCCGAGCGGATCGAGCACCTCCACGAGTTGCGCCGTCTGCGCGACGAGAACCAGCTCGAGCTGCTGCCGCCCAAGGAGCGGATCTCGATGCAGAACGAGCTCGAGAAGCTCGAGGCGAACCTCGGTGGCGTCGCCGACATGCGCAAGCAGCCGGACGCGATCTTCATCGTCGATCTGCGCAAGGAGCAGCTCGCGGTGCGCGAGGCACGGCGGCTGGGGATGCCGGTGATCGCGCTCGTGGACACCAACTGCGACCCGGACGAGGCCGACTTCGTGATCCCGGGCAATGACGACGCGATCCGCTCGTGCAGCCTGATCGTGCACGCGCTCGGAGAGGCGATCGCCGAGGGTAAGCAGCGCGCCAAGCCGGCCGACTTCGCGCCCGCTCCGGCCGAGGAGACCCAGCCCGAGCCGGAGCCGGAGCCGGAGCCGGAGGCTCCCGCGGAGCCCGAGGCCGAAGCCGCGCCCGAGCCGGCCGCGGAGCCGGAGCCCGCGCCCGTTCCTGTCCCCGACACGCCGGAGGAGGCGTCGTGAGCCAGGTCCAGATCTCAGCAAGCCTGGTCAAGGAGCTCCGCGACCGCACCGGCGCCGGGATGATGGCGGCCAAGCGCGCGCTCGAGGAGACCGGTGGCGACGTCGAGGCGGCCCAGCGGCTCCTGCGCGAGCAGGGCATGGCGGCCGCAGGCAAGAAGGCCGGCCGCGCGACGACCGAGGGCGAGGTGCTCGCCACCGTCTCCGGCGACGTCGGCGCGATCGTCGCCGTCGGCTGCGAGACCGAGCCCGTCTCGAAGAACGAGGAGTTCCTCTCGTTCGCCGAGGCGGCGCTCGAGGCGGTCGAGGCGAACGGCCCCGAGGCGCTCGAGGGCCTCGAGGAGCGCCGGCTCGAGCTGATCGCCAAGATCGGCGAGAACGTCGAGCTCGTCGGCGGTACGCGCATGGAGGCCGGCGAGGGCGAGCTGCTGGCCGAGTACGTGCACCCCCCGGCGAACAAGATCGGCGTGCTCGTCCGCGTCAAGGGCTCGGACGGGACCGCGGCACGAAGGCTTGCGATGCACATCTCCTTCGCCGCGCCGCGCTACCGCAGCGTCGAGGAGGTGCCCGCCGAAGAGCTGGCCAACGAGCGCTCGATCTACGAGAACCAGGCCGAAGTGCAGTCGAAGCCGGAGGAGGTGCGGGCGAAGATCGTCGAGGGCCGCCTGCGCAAGGAGTTCCTCTCCGGGGTCGCCCTCAGCGAGCAGTCGTGGATCCACGATCCCTCGCTGACGGCCGGCAAGGCGCTCGAAGAGGCTGGGCTCGAAGTACTCGAGTTCGTCCGCTACGCGCTGGCCGAGTGACCGAGACCGCCTCCGCCGAGCGGGGCGGCCAGGAGGCCGGCTCGGCGTTCCACCGGGTGCTGCTGAAGCTCTCCGGCGAGGCGCTGATGGGCGAGAGGGAGTACGGGCTCGACCCGACGCGCCTCTCCGCGCTCGCCGCCGAGATCGTCGAGGTTCAGCAAGACGACCTCGAGCTGGCGATCGTCGTCGGCGCGGGGAACATCTACCGCGGGATGGAGGCGGCCGCGCAGGGCATGGACCGCGCGACCGCCGACTACGCGGGGATGCTGGCGACGCTGCTGAACGCGCTCGCGCTGCAGGACGCGCTCGAGCGGAGCGGGGCGGACACCCGCGTCCTCTCGGCCCTGGCCGCGGCGGAGGTCGCCGAGCCGTACATCCGCCGCCGCGCGATCCGTCACCTGGAGAAGGGCAGGATCGTGATCTTCGCGGCCGGCACGGGCAATCCGTACTTCACCACCGACACCGCGGCCGCCCTGCGGGCGCTCGAGATCGGGGCCGAGGCAATCCTGATGGCGAAGAACGCCGTCGCAGGCGTGCTCGACGGCGACCCACGCACCAACCCCGACGCCGTGCTGCTGCCTGAGATCACCCATCTGCAGGCGATCGAGCGCGGCTTGAAGGTGATGGACACGACCGCGCTCTCCCTCTGCATGGACAACCGGCTGCCGATCTACGTCTTCGCCCTGGAACCTGGAAACATCCGTAGAGTCGTGCACGGCGAGCGGGTCGGCACCATCGTCTCGACCCCTTGACCGAGGAGGCCAGATGGCGATCGATGACCTGATTCAGGACGCGACGCGGCGGATGGACAAGTCCGTCGAGGCCGCACAGACGGAGTTCTCGACCCTCCGTACCGGCCGTGCCTCGCCGGCCCTGCTCGACCGCGTTCAGATCGACTACTACGGGCAGCAGACGCCGCTCAAGCAGCTCGCCACGATCGGCGCGCCGGAGCCGCGGCTTCTGACGATCCAGCCCTTCGACCCGAACTCGGTCGCCACGATCGAGCGCGCGATCCAGGAGTCCGACCTCGGCCTCACGCCCTCGAACGACGGCAAGCTGATCCGGCTGCCGATTCCACAGCTGACCGAGGAGCGGCGCAAGGAGCTCGTCAAGGTCGTGCGGCACATGGCGGAGGAAGGAAAGGTCGCCGTGCGCAACGTGCGCCGCGACGCGATCCACCACCTCAAGGAGCTGGTCGACAAGGGCGAGGTCGGCAGCGACGAGGAGCACCGGGCCGAGGAGCGCGTCCAGAAGCTCACGGACGACCACGTCCACGAGATCGACGAGCTGCTGAAGCGCAAGGAAGCGGAGATCATGGAGGTCTAGGCGCTGAAGGCGCCGAACCCCCTCATAATGGAACGCGGAGCGCAAGAGGACAGCGCCCGCACCGTCGCGATCATCATGGACGGCAACGGGCGCTGGGCGGAGCGCCAGGGCCTACCGGTCGCCGAGGGCCACCGCGCCGGCACGAAGGCGCTGCGCCGGACGGTCGAGGCGGCGATCGACCTCGGCGTCGAGACGCTGATCGTCTACGCCTTCTCGACAGAGAACTGGTCGCGGCCCGAGGGCGAGGTCGAGGACCTGATGGAGATCTTCGGCGAGACGATCGAGCGCGAGCTGCCGGACCTCGCACGCCAGGGCGTCCGGGCCCGCTTCCTCGGCCGCCGCGACCGCGCGCCGGACGAGCTACGCACGCAGATGGAGGGCCTGGAGGAGGAGACCGCCCACAACGACAGGCTCAATCTCTGGATCGCGTTCGACTACGGCGGGCGCGCCGAGCTGATCGAGGCGGCCCGGCGCCTGGTCGAGGCCGGCGTCGAGCCCGACGAGGAGTCGCTGCGCGCGAACCTCTACGCGCCCGAGCTGCCGGACCCGGACCTGTTGATCAGGACGAGCGGCGAGCTTCGCATCTCGAACTTCCTGCTCTGGCAGCTCGCGTATTCGGAGCTCGTCTTCCTCGACGTGCTCTGGCCCGACTTCGGCAGCCGCGAGCTCGAGGACGCGCTCGCGGCCTACGCGCAGCGACGCCGCCGCTTCGGCGGAAGATGAACCAATTCTGGTCTCGGATCCTCGTGGCTCTCGTCGGGCTGCCGCTCGTGCTCTACGTGGTGTGGCTCGGCGGCGGCTGGTTGTTCGCCCTCGCCGCGGTCGCAGCGGTGCTCGCGTTGCATGAGTTCTTCTGGATCGCCCGCCCGCTGCGGCCGCTCGTGCTCGCCGGCTACACGGGCGCGACGCTCGCGCTGCTCGGCGCCTGGCTCGGCGGGCCGCTCTGGATGACCGGCGGCTTCCTCGTCACTCTCCCCATGGCCTTCGTGCTGAAAGGGATCTCGCAGACACGGCAGTCGCTGACGGTCGCGGTCGCGACGACGGTGCTCGGCGCGGCCTGGGTCGGGCTCGGCCTCGCGCACGTCCAGCTGATCCGCGAGCTGGAGCCCACGAAGGACGGCCGGCTCGCGATCTTCACGGTGCTGCTGGCCGTCTTCGCCTCGGACGCGATCGCCTACTTCGCCGGGCGCCTGTTCGGCCGGCACCGGATGGCGCCGACGATCTCTCCGGGGAAGACGTGGGAAGGCCTCGCCGCAGGGACGGTGATCGCAGTGCTGGTGCCATTCTTCGCCCTCTACAACTCGGACTTCATGAACGTCTGGCAGTCGCTCGTCCTCGGCGCGGTGATCGCGGTCGCGGCGCCGCTCGGCGACCTGTTCGAGTCGGCCGTCAAGCGTGACCTGAACGTCAAGGACAGCGGCCGCTTGCTCGCGGGGCACGGCGGAATGCTCGACCGCCTCGACTCGCACCTGTTCGCGGCGATTGCGGCCTATTACACGATCCTGGCTTTGCACTAATCCACTTCACAGCTTCGGTTCGTACACTTCGAGCAGATGAGAACAATCGCCCTGCTGGGGGCCACGGGCTCCATCGGCCGCCAGGCGCTCGAGCTCATCGGCGCGCACCCCGAGCTCGAGCTGGTGGCGGCCGCCTCGGGCTCGCAGCCGATCGACGGGCTCGCGCCGCTGACACAGGTCGGCGGCGACCTCACCGAGCTGCTCGACCGCGCCGAGCCGGACGTCGTCCTGAACGCGGTCGTCGGCTTCGCGGGATTGCCCTCAACGCTGTGGGCGCTGGAGCGGGGCATCACGCTCGCGCTCGCCAACAAGGAGAGCCTCGTCGCGGCCGGCGGGCTCGCGCTGGCCGCACAACAGCGCGGCGGCGGCCAGCTGCTGCCGGTCGACAGCGAGCACTCGGCGTCCTTCCAGTGCCTCGAGGGCCGCGCGCCCGAGCAGGTCGACTCGCTGGTACTCACCGGCTCCGGTGGCCCGTTCCGCGGGCGCACGCGGGAGGAGCTCGAGAACGTCGCGCCCGAAGAGGCGTTGGCGCACCCGACCTGGAGCATGGGCCCGAAGATCACGGTCGACTCGGCGACGCTCGCCAACAAGGGCCTGGAGCTGATCGAGGCGCATTTCCTCTTCGGGCTTCCATACGAGCGGATCGAGGTGGTGCTGCAGCCGACCTCCGTCGTCCACGCGCTCGTCCGCTTCCGCGACGGCGCGTCGCTGGCGCACCTCGGCTACCCGGACATGCGCGTTCCGATCGCCTTCGCGCTCACCTACCCCGAGCGCGCTTCGACCCCGGTGCCGGCGCTCGACTTCTCGCAGGGGCTCGTGCTCGAGTTCGAGCCGCCTGACCTGGAGACGTTCCCGCTGCTCGCGCTCGCACGCCGGGCCGGGGAGGAGGGCGGCACCTTCCCCTGTGCCTTCAACGCGGCCAACGAGGTCGCCGTGGCGGCCTTCCTCGAGGGCCGGCTGCCGTTCCTCGGCATCGCCTCGACCGTCGAGGAGACGCTGGCCGAGGTAGACGGCGCGGCCGCGCGTGACCTCGACGAGCTGGTCGAGGCCGACAGGGAAGCGCGCCGGCTTGCGGAAAGAGCTTCCGTCGCATGAGCGTTCTCGTCGCCATCCTCGGCCTCGCGCTGCTGATCCTGATCCACGAGATGGGCCACTTCTTCACGGCGCGCGGCGTCGGGATGCGGCCGCGGAAGTTCTACATCGGGTTCCCTCCGGCGGCGGCCAAGTGGACGCGCAACGGGATCGAGTACGGAATCGGCGTGATCCCGTTCGGGGGCTACGTGAAGATCCCCGGAATGCACCGGCCGGCACCGTCCGACCTGGACGTGCACTTCGCGCCGGCGCTGTACGAAGAGCCGCGCCTGCTGACCGATGTCGAGCGCACCAAGCGGCTCGTCTCCCAGGGCTCCTTCGACGAGGCGCGCGCCGCGCTCGCCACCCTGGGACGTGCGCTGCAGAGCGCCAAGCTCTCGCCGAAGGCCCGCCGCGCGGCCGATCGCGGCCTGAGCGAGCTCGACGACGCGCTCGGCCCGGACGCCTACTGGCGGCAGCGCACCTGGAAGCGGCTCGCCGTGATCGCGGCCGGCCCGGGGGTGAACCTCGTCTTCGCGATTGTCCTGCTCGCGGCGGTCTACATGCTCGGGATCCCCACCGACGCCTCGCGGCGCGTCCAGGACGTGATCCCCAAGTCGCCGGCGGCCGTGGCCGGCCTGCATGCGGGCGATCGCATCGTCGGCGTCAACCGCGTGCCGGCCTACGACTTCACCGACGTCCGCGACGCGATCCGCGACAGCAAGGGCAAGGCGCTCGTGATCTCGGTCGTCCGTCACGGCCGGTATGTCGAGCTGCCCGGGGTGAAGCCCGCCAAGACGGACGGCGTCTACACGCTCGGCTTCCACCCGGCGGCGATCCGCTACACGCACTACAGCCCGCCGAAGGCGGTCGCGCTCGCCGCCGAGGACACCTGGTTGGTGACGAAGGCGATGGGAACGTGGTTGAGCCACATCGCAAGCGGCTCGGGACGCAAGGACGTCTCGACCCCCGTCGGGATCGTGCAGCAGTCGAGCAAGGCGGTCGACCTCGGCTATCGCGAGTACCTGCAGGTGCTGGCGATCATCAGCCTCTCGCTCGCGCTGCTCAACCTGCTGCCGCTGCTCCCGCTCGACGGCGGGCACATGCTGTTCTCGATCGTCGAGGGCATCCGCGGCCGGGCGATCCAGCGCTCGGTCTACGAGCGGGTCTCGGCGGTCGGAATAGCGCTTGTTTTGCTGCTGTTCTTCGTCGGCCTCTCGAACGACATCGGAAATATCCGCGGGGGCTAGACTCAGCGCGTGGCGAGCGAACGCGCAATCCGCGTAGGCGGCGTCCAGATCGGCGGCGGCGCGCCGGTCGTCGTGCAGTCGATGACGCTGACCAAGACGCATGACGTCGAGGCCACGACAGGCCAGATCGCCGCGCTCGCCTCGGCCGGTTGCGAGATCGTGCGCGTGGCGGTGCCGAAGAGTGAGGACGCGGACGCGCTGCCGAAGATCGTCCGGCTCTCGCCGCTGCCGGTGATCGCCGACATCCACTTCAACGCGAGCCTCGCGCTGCGCGCGATCGAGGCGGGCGTGGCCGCGGTGCGCATCAATCCCGGCAACATCGGCGGGCCCGACAAGGTCGCCGAAGTCGTCCGCGCCGCGCAGCAGGCCGGCACGCCGATGCGGATCGGCGCGAACTCCGGCTCACTGCCGAAGCACCTCGCCGAGCTGGCGCAGCAAGACCAGGCGGAGGCGCTCGTCGAGGCCGCGCTGGAAGAGGTGCGCCTTCTGGAGAGCCTTGGCTTCTACGACTTCAAGATCTCGGTCAAGTCGAGCCACGTGCCGACTATGATCCGCGCCTACCGGCTGCTCGCCTCGAAGGTGCCGTACCCGCTGCACCTCGGCGTGACCGAGGCCGGGACCCCGTTCTCCGGCTCGATCAAGAGCGCTGTTGGCATGGGCGCGCTGCTCGCGGACGGGATCGGCGACACGATGCGCGTCTCGTTGACCGCCGACCCGGTCGAGGAGGTCAAGACCGCCTTCGAGATCCTCAAGGCGCTCGGCCTGCGCGAGCGGGGCCCGATCATGATCGCCTGCCCGAGCTGCGGCCGCGACAACGTCGGCGTGCAGCAGCTCGCCGAGGTGGTCGAGGAGCGGTTGCACGCGTACCCGCAGCACTTCGAGGTCGCCGTGCTCGGCTGCGCCGTGAACGGGCCGGGGGAGGCCGGCGACGCGGACTTCGGGATCGCCGGCGGCCGCGACGTCGGCTTCGTCTACGCGCACGGCCGCGTGCTGAAGAAGGTCTCCTCGGACATCCTCGTCGACGAGCTGTTCCACGAGATCGACAGGTGGATCGCCGACGGCATGCACCGCCCGAAACGGTTGAAGATGGCCAAGCCAGCCGCCCTGGCGATGGCTGAGGCCTCGATGATCCCGCTGGAGTAGCCTGCTTCGGCAACGATGATCGTCCGGGCCTCAGAGCTTTTCCTGCCGACCCTGCGCGACGACCCGGCCGACGCCGAGGCCGTCAGCCACAAGCTGCTCGTGCGCGGCGGCTTCATCCGCCAGGTCAGCGCCGGCCTTTGGACGTTCATGACCCTCGGCTGGCGCGTCCACCGCAAGATCGAGCAGATCATCCGCGAGGAGCTCGACGCCTTCGGGGCACAGGAGATCTTCATGCCCGTCCTCACCCCGGCCGAGCTCTGGGAGGCGACGGGACGGATCACCATCCCTGAGCTCTTCAGGTTGAAGGACCGCACCGGCCGCGACTACGTCCTGCCGCTCACCCACGAGGAGACCGTGGCCTTCCACGCACGTGAGATCCAGTCCTACAAGGAGCTCCCGCAGATCTGGTACCACCTGCAAACGAAGGACCGCGACGAGCCGCGCCCACGCGGCGGCCTCCTCCGTGTCCGCGAGTTCATCATGAAGGACGGCTACTCGTTCGATCGCGACGAGGCCGGGCTCGACGAGAGCTTCCGCAAGCACTCCGATGCCTACAAGCGGATCTTCGAGCGCTGCGGAGTGGAGGCCCACGAAGTCGCGGCCGAGTCCGGGATGATGGGCGGCAGCGGCAGCCAGGACTTCCTCGCGCCCTCTGGCTCCGGCGAGAACACGCTCGTGACCTGCGAGAACGGCGACTACGCAGCCGACCTCGAGATCGCCGAGGGCCGTCCTTCCCCGGCCGACTTTTCGCCCGAGCTGGACGCGCTCGAGGAGGTGGACACGCCGGGGTCACGGACGATCGATGCTGTCTCGGAGTTCCTCGGCGTCGATCCCCGCGCCACGGCGAAGGCGATGCCAGTGGTGGTTGACGGTCACGTCGTTCTCGCGCTGGTGCGCGGCGACGACCGGCTCAACGAGATGAAACTCCTCCAGGCCCTCGGGGAAGACTTTCGTCCAGCCGAGCAGGAGGAGATTCGCGAGGCCTTCGGGGCCTCGGGCGGCTCGATCGGCCCGGTCGGCGTCTCGGTCGACGTGATCGCCGACGAGGCGTTACGCGAGGGCCAGTACGTGGTCGGCGCCAACCGCGACGACGTTCACCTCCGCGGCGTCCAGGCCGGCCGCGACTACGAGCCCCGATTCGCGGATCTGCGAGAAATTCGTGAAGGAGACGCATGTCCTAACTGCGGCGGGCATCTACATCTGCAGGTGGCGATCGAGGTCGGACACATCTTCAAGCTCGAGACGAAGTACTCGGCGCCACTCGGCGCGACGTTCCTCGACGAGGACGGCTCAGAGAAGCCGCTGGTGATGGGGAGCTACGGCATCGGCCCCGGCCGCGTGATCGCCGCCGCGGTCGAGCAGAGCCACGACGAGCGCGGGATCGTCTGGCCACCCGAGATCGCGCCGTACGACGTCCATGTGGTCGCGTTGCCGGGCGTGGAGGAGCAGGCGGACGAAGCCGCCCGCGTGCTCGACGAGGCCGGGGCGGAGGTGCTGCTGGACGACCGCGACGCCCGCGCGGGCGAGAAGTTCGCCGACGCCGACCTGATCGGAATCCCGCTGCGCGTGACGGTCGGCAAGAAGACACTTGAGGACGGCGCCGTCGACGTGCGTGACCGCAAGACCGGTGCGGAGCGGCGCGTCCCGCTCGGCGAGCTCGGGAGCATCGTCTAGTGGCGAGGCGCCCGAAGTTCAGCGACGAGCCCTTCGGCCCGACGATCGAGCGGCTGATGACCGAGACCGGTGTCACCTACCGGGGCCTGGCCGACAAGACGAAGCTCTCGGCCGGCTACCTGAACCACCTCGTCCACGGCAACCGCCCGGTTCCCTCCGACAAGGTGGTCGGCCAGCTGGCCAAGGCGCTTGGTGTCGAACCTGAACACTTTCGCGAGTACCGCTTGCGCGTGATCACGCAGAAGCTCGAGGCAATGCCGGACTTGATCGACCGGCTATACAAGCGGCTGGGGGGCTAGCCAGGCGCAATCGGGGGTCTCGGGACCGCCCTGTCGAGTGTCCACAGGCTGTGGAGAACAGAAATACCCAGGTTCTGCGAATGTTTCGCTGAGGTTTCCCCCCCTTTACACACACGTCCAAATGGGTTAGTACTTACAAACAGGGACTACCCGCAAGAACGGGTAGAGGGCAAGGCTCAAATGGAGGAGAGGGCAACTGTGGCGGCATTAATCGGCGAACGAACCGCAGTACTCGTGGACCCGCACCCACCGTGGCTGGAGGCGGTCGAGCAGGTGTTCACCGAAAGCGGAGTCACGGTGGCTGGGCGGACTGTGGATTTCGAGTGTGCGGTCGCGCTCTGCCAACAGATCCAGCCGCGCATCCTCGTGGCCGAGCCGGCGGGGGGAGGCGTGGCGTGCATCCGCGAAGCCTGCGCACGGGTTCCGGGCCTGAAGGCGATCGCGCTGGCCTCGGCTGACGATCCAGCTCAGGTTCAAGCGGCATTCGCTGCTGGGGCCGCGGCCTACGTGGTCAAGACGGTGCACTCGAACGATGTTGGCGTCGCTGTCCGCCAGGTGTTCGCGCCGTCGCTGTTCATGCCGGGCTTGGTCCCGGGCGACGGCGCGCCAGTTGCGACCGAGCCGCATCCTGCGCTGGACGTACTCACGACCCGCGAGCGGGAGATCCTGCGACTCGTGGCCGAGGGGCACTCCAACAACCAGTTGGCCCGCATGCTCTGGGTGACGGAACAGACGGTGAAGTTCCACCTTTCGAACATCTATCGCAAGCTCGACGTGAGCAATCGAACCGAGGCGAGCCGCTGGGCGCAGGTGCACGGCCTTCTCTCCGAGGCGATCGCGCCGGAGCCGGTGGTGGCGGCCGGCTGAGCCGGCGGGGCTAAGACTCGGACTCGCCGTCCTGCGGGACGGCGGCAGTGACGAGAATTGATGCCAGCTCGAGCGTCTCGATCAGGTCTGCTGCCGAGCGCGGCCTCCGCAGGAACGCGGAAGCGCCTGCGTCGTGGGCCTCGACCGCGTCGACCTCGTTCTCAGGCCCGGCCATGATCAGCACGCGTGGTGACCGCTCTCCGCGCACGATCCGCCTCGTGGCATCGAGCGCAGCACCGTTGGAGAGAGCGGCGTTGAGCAGCACGACGTGCGGCTCGACGTCGGCCGCAAGCTGCACGACCTCGTCCCGGTCGCCAGCGACACCCACGATCTCGAAGCGCGGATCCTGCTCGAGCCTCGCATGCAGCGCACTGGCAAAAACATGGCGATCGTCCATGATCAAAATTCGCACGACTGAGCCTCCGTCGGATGGGGCGGCACCCGGCACTGGGGTGCAGTATCGCGCACCAGGCATGCCCGCGCGAAGCCAGGTTTCGCTACCCGTAGGAACGGTCCGGCGTCACTCGCGATGCCGCCCGGGGACGCCGTCTGGGTCTGCCAGCCGGTAGTTAAGGCAGTGAGCTAGAGTTCCGCGAGACGGGGCGTGGCGCAGCCTGGTTAGCGCGCTAGTCTGGGGGACTAGAGGTCCCGAGTTCAAATCTCGGCGCCCCG
>CAVQWS010000002.1:0-47590 GCA_963717725.1 uncultured Actinomycetes bacterium | reverse complement strand
CTTTGCAAGCCGGAGGTCACCGGTTCGATCCCGGTACGCTCCATGGCCCGGAAACGGCTTGGCCAGGCCGGTTGCGCGGCTAGGGCGCTGGCCTGGTGCCCGGGGCCGTGTCCTGGCAGTGAACGAGCTCGCGGTTGTTCGGCGGCCTCGTTCAGCGCGCGACCGAGCCATTTCAAATCAAGGGCTAAAGGATCCGTGCCGCGTTAGCCTCGACCCAGCGCTCGAACTCGCGCACCGCGACCAACCTAGGCAACCTCGCCTCACGCACGATCAAGCGCGAGCGACGGCGCCTGGTTACCGGCTCTCAGGAGAGGAGGCGCGTGATGCTCAGCACGCCGACCGTGAGCACCCAACCAGCACGCCGATCGTGAGCGGAGTCTGGGCGTAGATGAAGCTGACTGCCCCTCGCCACCTGGCGTAGGCGGTGTTCACGACCACGCCTCCTTTGGCCGACGGTGCGACTCGCATCACGAACTTGAAGATCACCGTTCCGCCGACCGGCAGCCGAGCGAATCTCCTGCAGACCAATCTGGCGCCACCCTCTACGAACCCAGGAGGCGCGCTAACGAGGATCAACCTGAGCGGAACCTGGTCACAGACCCGCACCAGACTGGCCGTGGCATCGCCGACGTTGGAGAGTCGCAGCAGGTAGGTGACGGTCTTCCCGCGGGTCGCCGTGCGTGGCGTGACCTTCAAGCCGATTGTGAGCCGGGCGGCTTGGGCGCTGAGCGGCGAGAACGCGGTCTTCTTCGCCCGCAGGCCACCGGAGGTAGTGCCACCGAAACCTGCTGAGACGACCAGCAAGGCACCAACTACGAGGGCGGCAACTGCGGCGACGCGCCAGGCGGCTACGCGGCACATGGCGCGAATCTATACAAGTGGGGCGCCGGCTGTCAACGGGGCGCCGGCCGTCGAGCCGCGACCGGGTGAAGCAACCTTGGGCGTGACCTATCTGTGAAGCCGAAGTGAGTCGCCTGGGATCGTGAAGGCTGCTCATGGCCGCCGCCCGCGAACGAAGAGCGGCCTCGGGCAAAGCAAGCCATGCCCGCCATGTCGGTCGCGGCGGCGACTAGGATCGGGTCATGAATCCCGTGAAGAAACTGATGTCTTTGTGGCGAGGGCCCACCGATCCAGAGACGCTCGCCTTGGACGAGGCTCAGCGCCTGGATGCAGCACGTCGCCAGACGATCAGAATCTCGCAAAACACCGCGGCGAAGCAGGCTGGCAGCTCCCTCCTCTCGGCTCCCACGCCGGATCTGCTCGATCCAGGACGCGAAGAGAGCCACCGCTCCCGCTAGCTGCGGACTCGCCTACGCCGACCAGCGAAAGCCGGTGGCCCCAGGGCGCGGTGCCAGTGGGCTGGGCAGCAGGCCGTCCGCCGGGTCGTCTTCGTTGTAGGCGCTCGGCGCCACGTCATTGGGCGCGTCGGCGTGGAACAGCGCGGCGAGCAGCTCGATCTGCCCGCGGCCTACGCCTAGCTCGCCCATGCCGCCGCCGTACATCGGCCGCCGCTCGCGTGCGCAGCGCGCGTAGATCTCGAACAGGGCGCGCAGGCCGCCGATCCGCGACGGTTTGACGTTCACCACGCGCGCGGCCAGCGGTGTGGCGCCGATGTCCTCGGCGCTGTGGATCGGCGAGTCGTACGACACGCGCTCGAGGTGATCGCCGAGCCGCTGGGCGATCTCGGGCAAGTCGTGCGGGTCCTCCAGATAGGCATCCGGGAACGCGTCGAGCACATGCTCGTACAGGGCAACGAGGGCTTCCGGATCCTCGACCTCGATGCCGTAGTGGCCCTTGAAGTCGATCGTGTCCACGGCGCCGGTCGCCGCGACCTCGTCCACGAGCGCCGGCGTCCACGTCGCCTCCGCGTCGAGCTTGAAGCGCACGCCGGGAGAGCGGGCGAGCCGACGGCGCAGAGGCTCGAACGACGGCTCTTTGCCGAGGCCGAGCGAGTTGACGAAGCGCACCGGCCGCGGCTCCCGCCCGAGCACGTTGTGCAGCGAGCGGCCTGCCTGGCGCAGCGCGAGGTCGAGCGCCGCCGACTCGAACGCCCAGTTGCGGAAGCGCAGCGCCGCCTCCCATTCCGGGGGCTCCTGCCACAGATCGAGCGTGGCGAGGTGGTCGCAGAAGCCGGCGAGCGTCCATTGACCCTCGAGCCCCAGCGCAGGGCGGGCCTCGTGCAGCGAGGTGCCGTCCTCACGGAGGATCGAGACGTCCTCACCCAGGCCGTCGGTGCCGTCGCCGACGAGCCGCACGTGGGTGGTGATGCGCTCGAACTCGTTGGCGAGGAGGGCGTGCAGGCGGTCGTACTCGCACTCCTCGATCACGAGCGGCAGCTCCGCGAGCCTCGGCCACAGCGACTCGCCGTTCGTTGTCGGGTTCATGTCGCTGCTTTCGGTCGGACGTCGTTGGTACGACCGAGCCACCGAACCGATCTCATCGGTGTTGGTCTCGTGTCCCTCACGATCACGTTGGCGCTATGAGGACTTCAGCAGAGACCGTCGCAACCGCCCGAGCCGACCACTACGCGCAGGTTGCCCTTGCGCCAGATGGCCTGCATGTACGGGTCGGTTGGCACGCGATAGACGTGCAGCTCGTGGTTCGCATCCTCACGGGTGACGAGCTTGTAAGAGCTGTAGCCGCGAAGGCAGCTGCGGCGGCCAGAGTAGCGACGGCGATCAGCGCCGTGATGGTTAGCGAAGGCTTCATCGGGGTCTCTGCAGACTCTGGCGAGCTACCCCAGCACACGGCTTGACTCGGATGTGCCATTCCGCCGGATTGACCTGGACAGGTCACGCGGCCTCGGCCCGCGCCCAGCAGTATTCGGTCAGCAGGGAGTCGGTCATTTAGATGTTCCAAGACGGGGCGGCCTCCAGGCCGCCCCACACCTATTGGGCCGCTAGATCTTCGCGTGCTGGCGGCTGAGGTCGATGGCGATCGCGCCGAGCAGCGTTCCTGTCCACCAGTTGACCGGGTCGAACAGCAGCGGCTCGTGATCGCCGATCACGTTCGAGATCAGCCAGACGATGAACCAGATCAGGGTCATGGCCCAATGGTGGCGGGGCTCTAGGATGGACAGGCGATGCGGCGTCCGTGAACACCCAGACCGGAGTCGCGCTTGTGCTCGCGCTGGCGTCCACGACGCTGACAAACATCGCGTACCTCCTCGAGCACGACGCCGCGGCCGCGCTACCCGCGCTCTCGCTTCGGCGGCCCCTGCACTCGGTGCAGGCGCTGCTCACCGACCGCAGTTGGCTGCTCGGCTTCGCGCTCGAGAGCGCCGGCTTTGCGCTCTACGTCGTCGCGCTGGCGCTGGCGCCGCTCTCGCTCGTCCAGAGCGTGGCCGCGGGGGGAATCGGGGTCCTCGCCTTCGTCTCGGCCCGGATGGGTCACCGGCGGCTCGGGCGAACCGAGCTCGCAGGAGTGTGGATCTCGATGCTCGGGCTGCTCGCGCTCGCCGTCTCGCTGGCCGGCGGCAGCGGCGAGGGCACGGGCGGCACGACGGGCGAGATCCTGCTCTGGCTCGGCGCAACGGCTGTGGCGGCCGTCGTCGCGCTGGCACTCGGCCGGCGCTTCGGGTGGAGCGGAGTGGCCTACGGCATCGCCGGCGGGCTGTTCTTTTCGATCGGCGACATCTCCGTCAAGATCGCCACCCAGGGAGGGATCCGGACAGCCTTTGCCGTCGCCGTGGTGATCGGTTACTCGCTCGGCACCTTCTTCCTGCAGCTCGGCTACCAGAAGACCCGCGCGCTTACGGTCGCCGGGATCGCGACGCTGCTGACGAATGCGCTCCCGATCGCCGCAGGCAGCGTCGTTCTCGGCGAACCGGTGCCGTCGGGCGCCTTGGGAGCCCTGCGCATCCTCGCCTTCGCCGCGGTAACCGCCGGCGCGATCCTGCTGGCCCGCCCGGGGAGAGGGAGTTAGGTTCTCCCCGACCCTCACGAGGAGCTGCGATGAGCGACTACAGCCACGTCGACCTGACCCAGGTCGAGGACCAGGCGCCGAACCTCGGGCTCGACCCGGAGCAGTTCAACCTCCGCTTCGGGCGAGTTGCCCTGAACTGCGAGCACTGCGGCGTCAGCTACCTGCGCTTCGCGCCTGGCGCGAAGGCACACGGGCACCGGCACAAGCAGCAGGAGGAGATCTACGTGCTCGTCACCGGCTCGGCCGAGATGAAGGTCGGCGACGACGAGATCGAGCTGCGGCCATTCCACGCCGTCCGCGTGCCGCCGCACGTGATGCGCGGGATCAGGGGCGGCCCGGACGGCGCAGAGGTGATCGCCGTCGGCGCGCCGAACACGGGCCCGGGCGACGGCGACACGCCGGATCCGAACTGGACCTGGGACTAGCGGACTAGATCGTGAAGCGCGGCCGGCGCACCGGCACCGGGCGGCGGTACTCGAAGACGCGCCAGATGCGCAGCACCTTCGGCTTCGGCTGCTTCACCGGCTTCATCGCACCTTCAGCGTTCCATACGCCGGCTGGAAACCGGACTTGGTCGCGCTGACGAACAGCTTGCCCTTCTTCTTCGGCCGCACCTTGAAGACCACCTGGCCGAGCCGGTTCGTCTTCCCGGTCACCGGCCGGACACCGACTCCCGTGAGGCGTACCTTGGCGGCGGAGAGCCGCTTGCCCAGCGTGTCCATCACCGTCACGCGGACGGTGCTCGACCGCTTGGGCCGCGCGAGGCCGCTGACGGAGACACGCAGGCGCGGCAGCAGGCGGATCTGCTGGGCCTGCGACCAGTCGCCCTGGTTGCGGTCCTCGTCGACGCCTGCAACGTGCCAGTAGAGCGTGCTCGACGTGGTGTAACCGTAGGAGGTCATCGTGGGGGCGTAGCTGGGATTGTCCGTCGAGACCGTCTCCACGACGTGGCTGAAGTCGGGGCTCGATGCGATCTGCACCTTGTACTCCTTGACTCCCAGGCGCGGATCCCAGCTGAGGAGGACGTGATCCTTCGCGCTGTCGGTCTTCGCGTTCGCCGGCTCGCCGATCGTTCGGGTGAACGACTGCGTCGCCATGTAGGGCCCGGGCACGGTGCCGGTCAAGTCCTTGGGGAACTCGGCACGGACGCGCCAGTGCCAGACGCCGGTGCCCGTCATCTTGATGAACGAGGCCGCCGGAGTGCGAATATTGGAGTAGTCGCGGTGCGAACCATCCGGCTGGTCGACCGAGAGGTCGTACGAGGCGGCGCCCTGCACCGAGCTCCAGGACCAGACCGGAAGCGACTCGCCCTGGGTGGGGTTCGAGGCGCTAGCGACAGGCGCTGCGAGCTTCTTCTGGAAGGTGCCGGTCGCCGACCAGGTGAGGCCGGTCAGGTTCTCATCGTCCGCGCGGACGCGCCAGTAGAGCACGGTGTCGGCCGGGTAGGTCGTGTCGCTCGAGTACGAGGTCGCGTCGGTGACGACGTCGTCGAGTGGGCTGCCGAAGGTCGGGTCGGCCGCGACCTGGAGCCGGTAGCGCCGCGCGCCGAGCGTCGGCGTCCAGCGGAAAGTCGGCTGGTCGAGGAAGGCCTGCACCGCGCTCGGCGAGACCAGGCCTGGCGGAGTCGACTGCTTCTGGAACGAGCCCTTCGCAGCGCTGGCCACCGAGAGCGGCGGCGCGTCATTACCGTCGGCGACGGTTCCCGGCAGGACCGCCCAGTAGAAGAGCGTCGTCTCGTCGCTGTACGTCGTCGGTTTGAGCGAGTTCCGCGGTGCATAGGCGGGAATCTGCGTGAATGCCTCGTCCACGATGTTGCTGAAGTTCGCGTCCTTGGCGACGACGACGAAGTAGCTGTTCATCCCGGCCACTGCGTTCCACGTGAAGAGGGGCGTTTGGCCGATCGTCGTGCCGGTCTGCGGCAGCCTGTAGTCGGGGGCGCATGGGTAGACGCGAATCCCGCTCACGCAGCCGGCCGACGCCGACAGGTCGGTCGGGTCGGGGTAATCCGTCCACTCGAACGCCTCACCGACCTCCTCGGACGTGTCCGTGCTGCCATTCGACAGATAGGTGTAGTCGCCCCAGACCTCCTGGTTCCCCGGCGCGCGATCGGCCCGCGCGCGGACGCGCACACACCACTCCCCCGGCACGATCTGCAGCGCGTCCTCGGCGAGCGCCCCCTGCCAGGTGACGGGGTTGGAGCTGGTGCCCGACAGCGGTGTCCACTGGGGGACGGCCGTCTTCTTGATGTAGGGGTTCGGGATGCCCCAGTCGCAGATCGCGCCCGTCCACGGCACGACCTCGACCTCATAGCTGGCCGCGCCGGGCACGGGGTCCCACCGCACGACCGGCACGCGTGTCTGGTAGCCGGCGGTTCCGGTGTCGACGTCAGTGCCGGGGTCGACGAGATTGTCCCGCATGCGGACGTTCTTGATGCTCGTGCCGGTGACCGGGCCCGCCGGCGCGACCTTGTCGAACGTCTTCGTGAAGGAGCCGCCGTAGTTCCAGACGCCGGCGTTGCCGTCGGGATCGAGTGCGCGGACGCGCCAGTAAAAGACGTTGTCCTTCAGCACCTCGGTCGGCGAGATCGAGGTCGCGATCGTCGCGCCGTCGCAGCAGACCTTCGAGCCGGGTGTGAAGTCCGATGAGGAGTTAACCTCGACCTCGTACCGCGCAGCGCCCGGAATCGGATTCCACGAGAAGCGTGGGTCGTACGCCTCCGGCGCGGGGTTCAGGTCCTCGAGCTGCGTCGCCGTCGCCGAGGGCCAGAGCCAGTTGAAGGAGGCGACCGGAGTCGAGACGCCGCGGTTGCCCTCGGCGTCCACGGGGGTGACGCTCCAGTAGTACGACCCCGGCGCCAACGAAGAGGTGATCGCGGCGGAGGTCGCCGCGACGTTAGGTGGCCCCTTCGGATCGTCCTGGTTCCCGTACTTGAGGACGAGCGAGCCGAGGCTCGGATCGCTCGCGGCCGAGACGAGGTAGTGCGCCGCACCGGGGACCCCCGACCACGTCAGCACGACCGGGCTCGTCGGGAATGTCAGCGAGTCGCCGGAGCTCGGGTTCTGGAGAGCGGGCTGGAAGTTCCACAGCTTCCTGAACGAGCGCGGCTCCGTCCAGTTCGAGATCCCGCCGGCGGCGTTGGTCGCCCGGACACGCCAGTAGTAGGTCCCGTTCGGGATCGTCTTCAGAAGCGTCGCGCGCGTGTTGCGTGTGAAGAAGTCGTCCTTGCCGCTGCCGAGTACCGGCGAGTTCATGCCGGCGTCGGCGCTGATCTGGAACTCATACTTGTCGGCGCCCGCGACCGGGGTCCACGCGAACGAGGGAAGGAACTGGACGACCGCGCCGGCGGCTGGCGCGGTCTGGGTCGGGCGCGTTACCGCGCCACGAGCGGGGCCCGCCGTCAGAAAGGCGATGGCGGCAAATGCTGCGGCGAGAAGTTTGCGGTCGGCGGCCATAGAGTCGAGAGAGACGAGCTCGGCCGCAGAGCTTGAGTTCGTCCGTATGTCTCGCAAGCACCATCGGGGCGAGCCGCAAATCGGTCATCCCTCGGATGAGGGACTTTTCCGGTTCTAGCGGCGCGGGCCGAAGCGACGGCTCTTCTGACGCTCCAGCCGCTGCTCCTCCAGGGCAGCGGCCTCGTCGGCCTGGCGGCGCAGCTCCTCGACCTCGCGCGTGAGCTGCTCGTTGCGCTCGCAGGCCTCGGCCAGCTCGCGCTCGAGCTCCGCTGCCCGGGTGCGCGCGCTCTCGGTCTTCCGCGCGTGGGCGTGTGCGTTCCGGGCGCTGGCCGCCTCGACTCGCACGAGGCGGGCGAGCTCCCGCAGCGGTGCGTCCACCGGGTCGCGGCGCGGCTTGACCTCGTCGAAGGCGGCAACGAGCTCCTGCGCGTGGGCCCGGGCGTCGTGGGCGCGCGCCAGCTCGCGGCCCGCCGGCCCGAACGCCGGGTCGTAGTCGTCGAGCTCGGCGCGCAGACGCTCGAAGGTGGTCGCGCCTGGCTCCGCGCGGCCCGAGAAGCCGTCGGCCTCGAGCAGCTCGTAGCGCTCGGGCGTGACCCAGCCGTCGCCGCCCTCGTCGCCGTAGACATAGGCAGCCCGACCCTCCGCCAGCGCCTCGACCACGGCCGCGCCGCGGCCGAGCACGAGGTCGGCGTCGTCGTCGAGCTCGATCCGCGCGTCCGCGAGCACGCGCTGGACGATTCCGCGCCGGTAGTCGGAGACGCCGTCGAGCTGGACTCGCGCCTTGGCCGGCCGCGCGGGCAGCTCGCCGCGCGAGGCGATCCGGTCGAGGTCGACCGGACGGCGCAGGCGGACGAGCTGCTGCGGCAATGCGGCCGCCCGCACGCGCTCACCGGTGCGGTCGTCGAACACGACCACTCGGGCAACCACGCCGGCGAGCTGCGGTGGCAGCCAGACATCCTCGCGATCGCCGTGCGTGGCGAAGAGCTGCGGCGTCAGCGGGTACAGATGAGCGAGGAGCAACGCGGCCTCGGCGTCCTGGCTGTAGATCACGTCCGGCGCAAGGGGCAGGTCGCGTTCGACGCCGACGACGCGCAGCTCTTCCGGCGAGGGCAGCGGCTCGGCTGAGAACACGCGCACCTCGTGCCCGAGCCGCTCCAGGTGCTCGGTGACCGTGACCAGATACGAGCGCGGCTCGAGCGCCTGCGTGCCGAGGAGAACCTCCACCGCTCCCGATTATCGCGTGCCGACCGACATGCCGAGCAGGCGCGGCAGCGCGGCGCCTGCCCGCGCGGGGAGCGAGCCGCGGCGGCCCTGCTCCTCGGCCTCCTCGCAGGCCATGATCGACGCGCGCACGAGGCCGCCGCCTAGGCGGCGGAACGGCTCCGGCGGCAGCTTCGGGACGCGGCGCGTCACGAGTGGCAGGCGCGTCAGCTCATCGTCGACGCCGAGCGCGAGCCGCGACAGGATCTGGCCGCCGAGCCAGCTCGGGCCGACGCCGTGGCCGGAGTAGCCCGCGCCGTAGTGGATCCTCGTGCCGGGGACGGTGCCGAAGAAGGGCAGATGGTCGGAGGAGACGTCGATCGGCCCGCCCCATGCGTGCGTCACCTTCGCCTCCGCCAGCCCGGGCAGCAGTCGCCGCAGGCCGCGCTCGGCCCGCGCGACCGTCGGCTCGTCCTGCGTGAAGCGTTGGTCGAGCTTGCCGCCGAAGCCGATCGGCCCCGAGCCGCTGCCCATCAGGACGCGGCCGTCGTTCGTGGTGCGGAAGTAGTGCAGGAACATGCGCCCGTCGAGCACGGCCTCGCCTCCGGTCCAGCCGATCTGCTCGAGCAGCTGCGGGACCGGCTCGGTGAGCACGACGTACGAGCCGAAGGCGGTCAGCCGCCGGCGCAACGGCTTCCAGCCGGCCGCGGCCGCGTTGACCGCGACCACGATCTCCTTCGCGCGCACACGTCCCTGCGCGGTCTCGAGCACGCCGTCGCTGACGTTCGTGACCCGCGTCCGCTCGTGCACGCGCACCGAGCCGAGTGCCACGCGGCGCAGGGTGAGCGCGAGCCGGGCGGGCTGGACGGTCGCGCCATCGGGCAGGAAGACGCCTTCGCGGAAGACCGGCGAGCTGATGCGCCCGGCAAGCTCGGCGCGCGAGAGCGGTACCGCCTCATCGGGCACGCCGAGCTCACGAGCCGCCTCGACCTCGTCGCCGACCGCGTGATCTTGCGCCGGAGCGGCCGACACGCGCAGCATCCCGCCCTGCCGCAGCCAAACATCGGCGCCGGCCGCCTCTGCGAAGGCGCGCACGCCGGGGATGATCGCCTCGCTCGCCCGCGCCACCGCCAGCGCGCCGTCGTCGCCGAAGCGCTCTCGCAGCCGCGGCAAGTGGCTCCAGTAGCCGTGGCAGAAGCCTCCGTTGCGCCCGCTCGGCCCGCGGCCGCACTCGTCGGCCTCGAGCACGACCACGTCGAGCCCGGGCTCCCGCTCCTTCAGCGCGAGCGCGGTCCAGAGGCCGGTGTAGCCGCCGCCGACGATCGCGACGTCGGCGTCGGTGTCACCGTCGAGCGGCGTCGCCTCTTCGTCCCCGAAGCCGGCGGCCAGCGCCTCCTCGAGCCACCAGACGCGGCCTATATCCGCTGCCAGGCCTCCTCGAGCACCGCGCCGAGGATCCCGACGAGCTCGTCCCACTCGGCCTGGCCCGCAATGAGCGGCGGTGAGATCTGGATCACCGGGTCACCCCGGTCGTCCGCGCGGCAGATCAGGCCGGCCTCGAACATCCGCGGCGTCAGGAAGCCGCGCAGCAGCTCCTCGCATTCCTCGTCCGAGAATGTCTCGCGCGTGTCCTTGTCCTTGACGAGCTCGAGCGCGTAGAAGAAGCCCGTGCCCCGTAGGTCGCCGGCGATCGGCAGATCGAGCAGCTGCTCGAGCGTCGCCCGCACCGTGTCCTGCTGCTCGTCGACGTGCTCGACGATCTTCTCGCGGCGCATGATCTCGATGTTCTTCAGCGCGATCGCGGCCTGGACCGGATGGCCGCCGAACGTGATCCCGTGCGTGTACATCCGCTCGCCCTGCAGGAACGGCTCCATCACCCGGTCGGTCGCGATCACCGCGCCGATCGACGCGTACGCCGAGGAAAGCCCCTTGGCACAGGTGACGATGTCGGGCCGGATGTCGTAGCGCTCGGAGCCGAACCAGGTGCCGAGGCGGCCGAAGCCGGTGATCACCTCGTCGGCGCAGAGCAGGATCTCGTAGCGGTCGCAGAGCTCACGCACGCCGCGCCAGTAGCCCTCGGGCGGCGTGAAGGCGCCGCCGGCGTTCTGCACCGGCTCCATGATCACCATGCAGACCGTCTCCGGGCCCGTGGCCTCGATCGTCTGCTGGAGCTCGTCGAGCAGGATGCGCGTGAACTCCTCCTCGGTTTCCGCCGCAGGGCGGTGGTAGCGGTTCGTGTTGCGGACGTGCAGCACCTCCGGCACGAGCGGCTCGAACGGCGTGCGCAGCGCCGGGATCCCGTTGATCGAGAGCGCGCCCATCGTCGTGCCGTGGTAGGCGACGTGGCGCGAGATCGCCTTCCAGCGGCGCTCGCCCGTGTAGCGCGCGGCCCGTTCGGCGTCGTAGTCATGCGTGGGCGCCTGCGCAACCGCCGCCCGGTGGTGCTCGCCGCGCGCCGAGTAGTACTGGCGCGCGAGCTTCCAGGCCGATTCGACTGCCTCCGAGCCGCCCGAGACGAAGAAGACGCGGTTCAGGTCGCCGGGCGCGAGGCCCGCCACCTCGGCCGCGAGCTCGATCGCGCGGGGGTGCGCGTACGACCAGTTCGTGTAGAACGGCAGCTCGCGCATCTGCGCCGCCGCCGCCTCGCCGATCTCCTCGCCGTACGAGTAGCCGATCTGCACCGCGAACAGGCCGGCCAGGGCGTCGAGGTAGCGCTTGCCGTGCGCGTCCTCGAGGTAACAGCCGTCGCCGCGGACGATGATCGGCACCTCGCCGTCGCGGTAGCCGCTCATGCGCGTGAAGTGCAGCCAAAGGTGGTCGCGCGCGGCCTGCTGCAGCTGCTCGGGCGAGAGCCCGGTCGAGACGGAGGTCATGTTGCTCCTTTCGAGCGCCGCATCTGGACGAGGACGTTGACGAGCATGGCTGTCAGCGCGATCACGAAGATCGCGGTGCCGATCACGTTCACCTGCGGCGGCGCGCCGATCCTGGCGGCGCCCCAGACGAAGAGCGGGAACGTGATGCGGTTGCCGGAGTTGAAGTAGGTGACGACGAAGTCGTCGATCGAGATCGCGAAGCAGAGCAGCAGCGCCGCCAGGATCGCGGGCGCGATCAGCGGCAGCGTCACCTTGCGGAAGGTCGTCCACTCGTTGGCGCCCAGGTCCATCGCCGCCTCCTCGAGATGCCGGTCGAAGCCGACCAGGCGCGCCTTCACGGTCACCACCGCGAACGAGATGCAGAACATGATGTGCGCGATCAGGATCGTCCAGAAGCCGAAGACGACGTTCAGGTTCAGGAACAGCGTCAGGAGCGAGGCGCCGAGCACGATCTCGGGAGCGGAGAGCGGCAGGAAGATGAGGATGTTGGTCGAGCCGCGGCCGCGGAAGCTGTAGCGGACGAGCGCCAGCGCGATCGCCGTCCCGAGCGCGGTGGCCACGAGGCTCGCGAGCAGCGCGATCTGAAGCGAGAGGACGATCGAGCTGCGAATCCCGGGCACGCCGTCCCAGTAGCGCCAGTTGTCCCAGGTGAAGCCCTGCCAGGTGTAGTTGAACTTCCCGGTCGGGTTGTTGAAGGAGAAGACGATCACGACCGCGATCGGGAGCAGCAGGTAGGCGAAGAAGAGGATCGAGTAGACGGTCAGGACGTGGCGCTTGACGAACGCCCACGCGGCCGCGAGGAACCCAGGGCGCTCGCGCCGCGCCGGGACCGCGACCGTGCTCATGCGGCCGTCCCTGTCAACTGCTCGGTGCCGACCAGGCGCGCGTACAGGAAGACCGCGACCAGGATCCCCGCCATCAGGATGAACGACATCGCCGCCGCGGCCGGGTAGTCGGCCTGCTCGAGGAACTTCGACTGGATCACGTTGCCGATCATGTGGTTGTTCGTCGATCCGAGCAGCTGTGCGTTGATGAAGTCGCCGGCCGCCGGGATGAACGTGAGCAGCGTCCCCGCGACGATGCCGGGCAGCGAGAGCGGCAGCGTCACGCGCAGGAACGCGTGCAGCTTGCTCGCGTACAGGTCCTCGGCGGCCTCGATCAGCCGCCCGTCGATCTGCTCGAGCGACACGTACAGCGGCAGCGCCATGAAGGGCAGGAAGTTGTAGGTGATGCCCGCCACCACCGCGGTCGAGGTCGCGAGCAGCCGTCCGCCGGGCCCGAGCACGTGCAGCGACTGCAGCGTGTTCACGACGAAGCCGTTGTCGGAGAGGATCGTCTCCCAGGCGAGCGTCCGGATCAGGTAGGTGACGAAGAACGGCGCGACGATGAACAGCAGCAGCAGGTTCTTCCAGCGCCCGCCGCGGAACGCGATCCAGTACGCCACCGGGTAGCTGAGCACGAGCGCAAGCGCCGTCGCGATGCCGGCGTACTCGAGCGAGCGGATGAACTGGGCGTGGTAGTTGCGGATCGCGTCCCCGTAGTTGCTCCACGCCCAGGTGAAGGAATAGCCGAAGTCGATGTTTCCCGACTCGAGCGACTGGTAGGCGAGGAAGCCGAGCGGCACGACGAAGAACACCCCCAGGAAGAGGATGCCCGGCGCGAGGAGCAGGTAGGGCGTCAACCCCCGGTGGCGGTGAAAGAGGCTCAAGCTCTAGGCCGAGACCAGGTCCTGCCACTGGGTGACGTACTTCTGGTTGTTCAGTGCCTTGCTGTCGAAGATGTGGACGCTGTTGAGCACCTTGGCCGTCGGGAAGATGAGCGGATTGCTCGCCACGGCGGGGTCGTACTTCTTCGCCGCTTCCGCGGCTCCCTTTACGGGCGGGATGTAGTAGATCCCCGTGATGTCCCGCTTCGGGTCGCCGCCCTCCATCAGCCCCTGGACCTTGGGGTCGTAGACGTAGTTCATGTAGACCGACGCGGTGTAGACGTCGCCGCCTGTCGGGATCAGCATGTTGTCCGTCCACAGCGCGCCGCCGGCATCAGGCACGTTCCAGTGGAGGTGATTGTTGCCGATCTGCGCGATGTCGCCCGACCAGGACATCGCCGCGACGAGGTCGCCCTTCGCCAACGACGGCGCGTAGTCGTTGCCCGTGAACTGACGGATCTGCTTGTTGTCGGCCGCCTTCTTGACTCGGTTGAAGGCCGCGTTGAAGGTCTTGTCCGTGACCTTCGCCGGGTCGTCGCCGTTCGAGAGCATCACGAGCGTGAGCGCGTCGCCCATCGAGTTGAGGACGGTGATCTTCCCTTTCAGCTTCGGGTTCCCGAGCAGCTCGTCGACCGAGAGGACCGGGTCGGTGAGCGTGTCGTTGAAGGCGATACCCGTCATGCCCGACTGCCACGGCAGCGTGAATTCGCGGTTCGGGTCGAAGTTCGGGTGCTTCTGGACGTCGACCAGGTTCTTGATGTTGGGGATGGCCGCCTTGTCGAGCTTCTCGGCCCACCCCTTCTTGATCACCTGCCCGAGGTAGCGGTCGTTGTCAGTGAGGACGATGATGTCCCGACCGGTCGACTGGCCGCGCGAGAGTTGCCCCTGGATCTTCCCGTAGAACCCGGCGTTGTCGTTGATGTCCTCGACGTAGTCGACGTTCACGCCGAACTTCTTTTTGAACTCGAGGAGCGACGGGAACGTGTGCTTCTTCTTGTTCGTGTCCATGTAGAGCGTCCAGTTCGAGAAGTGAAGAGTGCTCGCAAGCTTCTGCTCGACGCTGGTGGTGCCGCCGGAGGCCTTCGTGCCGCTGCTGCCGCAGGCGGCGAGGATGCCCGGGACGGTGATCGCGGCTCCTCCGATCGCCGCGCGCTGCAGCAGCTGCCGCCTGGTGAGGTGGTCGGTCATTCGGCTCCCTCCGTGGAATCGACGACGAACGTGGAGTCTGGGCTCCACGAGATCTCGCTCGGCGCCTGTTCGGCGGCGCCGGGCTCGCTGTTCTGGACGTAGACGCTGACGTTGCCGCAGCGGGTCTCGAGCACGTACTGCGTGGCGACGCCGACATAGGCGGTCTCGAGCAGGCGGCCGGTCAGCTTGTTCTCCTCGCCGTGCCCGAGCCTGATCTTCTCCGGTCGCACGCCCACCGCGACCTGGCCGCTGCGGCCGTTCAGGGTCGCCTCGGGCACGCGCACCTCGGTGCCGTCCTCGAGCCGCACGCGACCCGGCCCGAGAATCGTTCCCGGGAGCAGGTTCGAGATCCCGAGGAAGCTCGCCACGAACGCGGTCTGCGGCCGCTCGTAGAGGTCGGTCGGCGCGCCGAGCTGCTCGATCCGGCCGGCGTTCATGATCGCGATCCGGTCAGCCATCGTCATCGCCTCGTCCTGGTCGTGCGTGACGTGGATGAACGTGATTCCGACGTCGTTCTGGATCGCCTTCAGCTCGAGCTGCATCTGCTTGCGGAGCTTCAGGTCGAGCGCGCCAAGCGGCTCGTCGAGCAGCAGCACGCGCGGCTTGTTCACCAGCGCTCGGGCCAGTGCGACGCGCTGCTGCTGGCCGCCTGAGAGCTGCCGCGGCTTGCGCTTCTCGAGCCCCGTGAGGCCGACCAGGTTGAGGATGTCGAGCACCCGGCCGCGGACGTCGCTGCCGCGCACGCCGCGACGGCGCAGGCCGAAGGCGACGTTCTCGAAGATCGTCAGGTGCGGGAAGAGGGCATACGACTGGAAGACCGTGTTCACGTCGCGCTTGTAGGGCGGCCTGCCGCTGACCGGCTCGTCGCCGAGGTAGATCGTCCCCTCGGTCGGCTCCTCGAAGCCGCCGATCATGCGCAGAGTCGTCGTCTTGCCGCAGCCGGACGGGCCGAGCAGCGCGAAGAAGCTGCCGCGCTCGATCTCGAGCGAGAGGTCGTCCACGGCCCTGACGTCGTCGAATTCCTTCGTCACGTGGTCGAGCCGCACGTCGGACGTGCTCGGGGCCGCGTGCGCCTGGGGCTGCTCGGTGACCGCCATCAGCTGACGCCCACCCGCTCGCCGTTCTCGGCGCGGGCGCCCCAGTCGTAGAGCTGCTTCCAGAGCTCGAGGTAGAGGAAGCTCTCGGTCGAGACGACGCCGTCGAGCTCGCGCATCGGTTGGTCACGTCGAGCAGCTGGCGCCGGTCGGCGCAGACGAGCTCGACCAGGATGTCGAACTGCCCCGCCGTGACCACGACGTAACCGGCCTCGTCCCACTGCGCGATCGCCTCCGCCACCGGCTCCGGCGAGCCGCTCGTGCGGATGCCAACCATCGCCTGTGACTCGAAGCCGAGCCCGAGCGGGTTGGTCACGCCGGTGACCTGCAGGATGTTGTCCTCGCAGAGCCGCTGGTAGCGCGCGCGGATCGTCGCCTCGGAGACACCCACGTCGGCGGCGATCCGCCGGAACGGCTCGCGCCCGTTCTTCTGTAGCGCCTCGATCAGCCGCTGGTCGATCCGGTCGAGGTGCGGCGCAGCGCTGACCGCCCCCCGCTGCCGCTCGCGTAGCTCAGGTCTGCGCAATGCGAGGCGTTACTACCATGTTCGCCTCGCATCGCGCAAGGGAGAGCCGTCATCGCGAGCACGACGCCCCGGTAACCTCCGGCCCGTGGACGAGGAGGTCGTGCCGGTTCTGCGCGTCGAGGACGCAGCGCGCGCCGTCGCCTGGTACGAGCGGCTCGGGTTCCAAAAGGAGTGGGAGCATCAGTTCGAGCCCGGCTTGCCCTGGTTCGTCTCGGTTGCCCGGGGCCGCGTCCGCCTCTATCTCTCGGAGCACAAAGGCGACGCCCGGCCGAACACGCTGATCCACCTCTACGTCGCCGACATCGACCGCGTCGCCGAGGAGTTCGCCGTCCCTGTCGACGAGGAAGGCCTCGCTGGGCGGGAGTGTGCCCTCGAAGACCCGGACGGCAACCGCCTGCGGGTCGCCACGCGACGAACCTGAGCCGATCGGCGTGGTGAGCGCAGTCGAAGCTGCGGTCGCAGTCGCCGATGCCTACGGGGTGCACTGCGAGAAGCCTGTCGTGCTGGGGGAGGCGTGGCACGTGCTCGTGTACCTGTGGCCGTCGCCGGTGGTCGCGCGCGTGACCAGCGGCGCTCCCGGTGTCGATCCCGCCGACGTCGAACGGGAGCTCGCCGTCGCCCGGCATGCGGCTCGGGCGGGCGCGCCGGTCGTCCGGCCAAGCGATCTGCTTCCGCCAGGCCCGCACCGCCATGGCGGACACACGCTCGTCTTCTGGCAGTACATCGCGCGAGCCGGCGAGCTCGACGCGGCCGCAGCCGGCCGAGGGCTCCGCACGATCCACGACTCGCTCGCCGACTACGACGGTGATCTTCCGCGCGCCGGCCGCGCGGAAGAGGTGCGAGCGATGCTCCAGCCGTGCCCGCCGTCCGACGACGTCGAGCTCCTCTGCGAGCTGGCCTCACGCGACCTCCCTGAGGGGCAGGCGCTGCACGGGGACGCCCATCTCTTCAACTGCATCCAAACTTCAGCAGGGCCGGTCTGGCACGACCTGGAGACGGCGTGCCGCGGGCCGCGTGAATACGACCTCGCCGCCCTCGTGCTGGACGACCGCTCAGGCGATGCAGATCCCGAAGCCCGGCGCGCCCTTGCCGCATATGGAAGCTACGACGAGGAGCTCCTCGAGCAAGCGCTCCTGGCCTACGCGGCCTGGGTCGCCGCGTCGTTCATGGTCGCAGTCGCCCGCCGTCCGGATGCAGCAGCCGCCCTCGAACGACAGTTGCGGTTCTTGCGGCGTGTTGCGAGGGCTTGACCGGATCGCGGCCGCTGCGAGAAGCTCAGCGCGGAAACGGCAGGAGGGAGAGGACGACGGCACGCACACCGTTGCTGCGCGCGCTGCGCCAGCTGGCCGGCGAGCACGACGCGGCCGAGCAGCTCGGGGTCCCGGTCGAGGAGCTGCGAGCCCGCCGCCAGGAGCAGGCGTACTCGCGGAAGGACTTCCTCAAGCGGACCGGAGCCGTCGGCGCCGCACTGGCCGCGGCAGGTCCCGCCGGCGCGCTCGTGCGCAGCGCGCGGGGCGCGACCGCGCCGCGAATTGCGATCGTCGGCGGCGGCATCGCGGGCCTGACGACGGCGCTCACCCTCCAGGACCGCGGAATCGGGTCGACGGTCTACGAAGCCCATCCGTCGCGGATCGGCGGCCGCATGCACTCCGACTTCGTCGACTTTCCCGGCTACTGGGCCAACGGCCAGGGAGCCGAGCTGTGCGGCGAGCTGATCGACACGGGCCACAAGACGATCCTCGGGCTCGCCAGGCGGTTCAACCTCGCGACCGTCGACCTGCTCGGCGCCGAGCCGAACGGCTCGACCGACACGTACCGCTTCTTCGGCGACTACTACCCCGCCGACGAGGCCGATAGCGACTTCAAGGCGATCCACGCGGCGCTGCACCGCGACCTGTCCGTGGCGAGCTATCCGACGACCTACAAGATCTCGACGGCCGAGGGGATCGCGCTCGACAACATGAGCATCTACGAGTGGATCGAGTCCCGCGTGCCGGGCGGCCACTCGTCGCCGTTCGGCCAGCTGCTCGACGTCGCCTACAACATCGAGTACGGCGCCGAGACGACCGAGCAGTCCGCGCTCAACCTCGTCTACCTGCTGGGCTACTCCGGCGCCGCGCTCTCGCTCTACGGCCAGTCCGACGAGCGATTCCACATCGTCGGCGGCAATACCCTGCTCCCGATCGCGATCCGCGACTCGATCGTGCAGTCGCAGGGCGCTTCGGCTGTACGCATGGGCTGGCGGCTGAGCTCGGTGAAGGCGAACGCCGACGGCACGGTCGCGCTCGGCTTCGACTCTCCGGACGGGAAGCAGACCGTGACGGCCGATCACGCCGTGCTGTGCATGAGCTTCAGCGTGCTGCGGACGCTGGACACGGCCAAGGCAGGCTTCGATCCGCTAAAGAAGACCGCGATCACGAAGCTCGGCGCGGGTGCCAACTCGAAGCTGCAGCTCCAGTTCACGAACCGGCTGTGGAACACGGCCGGCCCGTGGGGACTGTCGAACGGCTCCAGCTACGCGGACACCGGCTACCAGAACACGTGGGACGTGACTCGCGGGCAGCCGGGCGCGACCGGGATCCTGGTCGACTACACCGGCGGAAGCGTGGCCGCGGCGCTGCGAGCCTCGGTGCCCTACGCGACAGCGGCGAACTCGCAGGTGGCCGCGTATGCGAGGCGGTTCCTCGACGAGCTCGAGCCGGTCTTCCCGGGGATCAAGGCGCGCTGGAACGGCAAAGCGACGCTGTCGAACCCGACGCTCGACCCGAACCTGCTCTGCTCGTACTCGTACTGGAAGCCCGGGCAGTACCACACCTTCAGCGGCTACGAGGGCGTGCGGCAAGGGAACATCCACTTCGCCGGCGAGCACTGCTCACAGGACTTCCAGGGCTACATGGAGGGCGGCGCCTCCGAGGGCGTGCGCGCGGGCAGCGAGATCCTGGCCGACCTGAAGAAGTGAACGTTCGGCTCTAGCTGCCGACCGTACAGGCCTCTCAGCGGCGGACGAGCCGCTCGAGCAGCCCGCGCCGCTCCCAGTCGGCGGCGGCCACCTGCTCTTCGGCCGGGGTCGGGGGGATCGTGCTCGCGAACGGCTGTCGCGGCGCGGGGATGATCTTCTTCGACTCGGATCGCATCGTGCCCTCCTTGGGCTCGGGGTTGGTGACTGCAGCCAACCAACCGGTCTTGAAAAGCATGTGAGCGTCCGCTGAAAACTGGCTAAGAGTCCTGTCGGTGGCCGTTCAGCCGCAGGCGCATCGGGGTCCTAGTCGGAGCTCCCGCGGACGGCGACTTCGACCAGGCCCCGAGACAAACGGCCCGTCCAGCGATCTCCAGCACTGGTTCACGGTCGGCTACCCGAGCGGCAAGCTGGGCGCCTGCGACACGAGCAGCCTCCCGTGGTAGGCCGTCGCCGGCGCGTAGGCCGGGAAGCGCAGCGAGAAGACCGCACCGCCTTCGGCGGAGTTCGCCGCGGTGCAGCGACCGCCGTGGGCTCGCACGATCGCGTCGACGATCGCAAGGCCGAGACCGGCGCCGCCCTGCGAGCGCGAGCGCGCCGAGTCGGCGCGGGCGAAGCGGTCGAAGATGTGTTCCAGTGCGTCCGGAGGGATGCCGGCGCCCTCGTCGGCCACCTCGATCACGAGGTCGTCGCCTTCGGCCCGGCAGGAGAGGCAGATCGCGTCGGCAGGCTCTGTGTGCTTGACGGCGTTCTCGAGCAGCGCATCGAGCGAGATCCGCAGGGCCTCAGGATCGGCGAGCAGGGTTCCAGGCTCCAGGCCGCCGAGCCTCCATCCGCGTGGCACGACCTCCGACCAGCGCAGGAAGACATCCTCGAGAAACGGCTCCACGTCGATCGCGGCCGAAACGACGAAATCCGGCTGCTTCGACTTGGCCAGCAGCAGCAGCCGTTCGAGGATGTGCTCGATCCGCCCGAGCTCGTCGAGCGCGACCTCCACCTCCTGGCCGCCTGAGCCGTTCACACGCTGCAGCACCTCGAGATGCCCCCGCGCGATCGTCACCGGCGTGCGCAGCTCGTGCGAGACGTCGTGGAGGAAGCGCTTCTGCTGCGTCAGCAGCTCGGCGCGCTCGGCAGCCTCCTCCTGCAGCTCCCGCACCGCGTCCTGCCGCCGGCGCGCGTGCCAGACCATCGCCAGGAACATCGCTGCCATCAGCGGCACCTCGAACAGCTCGCCCCAGAGCTGTTCCCCGGAGAAGGCGTCGCTTAGAATCAGCCCGCCCGTCGCCAGGATCACCAGCCCGAGCACGAAGCCCGTGTTTCCGGGTGACCAGACCCGGAAGCCGTAGACCAGCGTCAGGCTGATCCAGATGAAGTGGAACGGGACCGTCTCCCAGCTGGGGACAAGCGCCATCGCGACCAGGTTCGCCGCGGCGAACGCGAGCCACGCGAGCTCGATGCGCCTATGCCGGAGCCAGCCGATACCCGCCATGCCTGACCGTCTCGATCGGTGCCTCGGGACCGAGCTTCTTGCGCAGCCGCCGCACGCAGACGTCAACCACGTTCGAGCGAGGGTCGAAGTGGTAGCCCCACACCTCGGAGAGCAGGCGCTCGCGGCTGACGACCTCGCCCTGATGGCGCACGAGATGGTGCAGGAGCCGGAACTCGCGGTCAGTCAGTTCGACCAACACTTCGCCGAGCCGCGCCTGTCTCCGTGCCAGGTCGAGCGTCAGCGCTCCGGCCGCGACGACGGTGCCGTCGCCGCCCCAGTGGCCGCGCCGCAGCTGCGCCCGGATCCGCGCCAGCAGCTCGTCGAACGAGAACGGCTTCGCGACGTAGTCGCACGCGCCGAGCCCGAAGCCGCGGAGCTTGGTCTCGAGGTCACCCCGCGCCGACACGATCACAACCGGCAGCTGGGGCCGCTGCTGCTGCAGTTCGCGTAGGACGCTGAGGCCACCCAGCCGCGGGAGGAGCAGGTCGAGCACCACCAGGTCGTAGTCCTCGCTCACCGCCTGGCGCAGGCCGTCGGGGCCGTCGCCAGCAGCGTCGACCATGAACCCTTCCGCCTCCAAACCGCGCGAAACGAAGGCGAGGATTCTGGGCTCGTCCTCGATTACCAGGATTCGCATCGGGTTGCGACCGGCACCCTAAGCGAAGATGACCCGAAGATGACTGTCAAATGACAGTTGCGTAATGTTGGGCGACAGCGCGCCCGGCGCTTCTTATCGTCGCGCGTGATGGGGGAGCGGATCGCAGGCGAGCCTCCGCAGCGCCCGGCTGGGCAGACCGCCGACGCCCCTGCGCCGCTGACGGCAGAGGCGCGAGGGCGGCAGCGCTCGCTCTTTCCTGACGGCGCGGCCAAGCACTGGCTGCTCTCATCGATCATCTGGCTGACGGTCGTCGACCTCTTCGGCCTGGTGCTCGCGACCGAGTTCGTCACCCCTGAGGCCTTCGGCGGAATCTCATGGCTGTCGTTCAGCCGGGTCCGGCCAGCACACGTGAACGGCGTGATCCTCGCGTGGCTGACGATGATGTATTTCGGCGCGCTCTTCTACATGCTGCCTCGCCTCGTCGGCACGCGCGGGATGTGGAGCGAGCGGCTCGGGATCTTCTGCGCGTGGGCTTGGAACCTGATGTACCTGCTCGGGATCATCGGGTTGCTCACCGGCCACAGCCAGGGCCGGGAGTACGGCGAGTTCATCTGGCCGATCGACATCGCGCTGCTCGTCATCTGGTCTGCGAACGTCGTGAACATCCTGGCGACCGTCGCGATCCGGACGATCCGGCCGATCTACGTCTCTGTCTGGTTCTTCATCGCGAGCCCGCTCTGGCTGGCAGTCGACTACGCGATCGGCAACGTCATCTGGCACCCGGGCCACATCTGGGGAGCGCCGTCGGGCGCGCTCAATCAGAGCCTCTCCGACGCGATGCTGAACTGGTGGTACGCGCACAACCTGTTCGGCCTCTGGCTGACGCCGATGCTGCTCGCGCTGACGTACTACATCGTCCCGCGCGTCACCAATACGCCGCTCTACAGCTACACCCTCTCGCTAATCAGCTTCTGGGGAATGGCGTTCTTCTACACCGGCGTGGGCGACCATCACATCCTCCAGTCGCCGACGCCGGCCTGGCTGAAGACGATCGCGGAGGTCTCCTCCTGGATGTTGCTCGTCCCGGTCTTCGCCTTCACGATCAACATCCTCGGGACCATGAAGGGCAACTGGGACCGGTTCTTCACGAACTTACCCCTGCGCTTCACGATGACCGCCTTCTTCTTCTACTTCCTGGTCAACATCCAGGGAGCGTTTGAAGCGATCCAGCCGTTCAACAAGCTGACGCACTTCACGAACTTCGTCGTCGCGCACGCCCACCTCGCGTTGCTGGGCGCCTTCACGATCCTCGGAATGGGCGTGATCGACTACATCGTCGCCCAGATCTTCGCGAAACCCCTCTGGAGCCGCAGCCTCTCCGAATGGCAGTACTGGCTGGTGACAGTCGGATTCACCGGGTTCTTCAGCGTGCTGACGCTGGCCGGCTTCCAGCAGGGCTTCAGCTGGCAGGACGGGATCCCCGAGGTCAACGTGCTGCCGCAGCTGCACGCGTACTACGTGGCGCGCGGGATCTTCGGAGCCATGATCGTGCTCTCCGGGATCGTCCAGATCGTGAACATCGGCATGACGATCTTCACCGACACGGCCGAGCGCCGGCGCCGTGAGACCCTGAGGGTCGCCGAGGCGATCGCGCCGCCGCCGGTGACGAACTGATGGCGGACGAGCCGGAGAGACAAGGCCCGCCGATCCCTCGCGGCTGGCAGCGCCACCCGCGGGAGCGGATGCTGATCACGCCGCTGATGGCGGGCATCGGGGGCCTGCTCGCCTTCTTCACGGTGGTCTTCGTCGTCGTCTGGCTGCCGATTCACACCTTCGACCCGCCGCCCTCGAACGACTGGGCGCCACTCTCGAACGCCGCCCTCAAGGGGCGCAACCTGTTCGCCTCGAACGGCTGCTACGTCTGCCACTCAGGCTATTCGCGGCCGCAGGATGTCCGCGAGGCGCTCTACTTCCTCTACCCGAAGGTCTCGCAGCCGGGCGACTTCTGGGGCTCCGACCAGTCGCCGAACCTGCTCGGCACCGAGCGCACGGGTCCCGACCTCTCGCAGGAATCGGGCTGGCATCCGCCGGACTGGCAGCGAGCGCACTTCTACGACCCCCGCTACATGGACCCGCTGTCGCTGATGCCGGACATGAAGTCGCTCTTCTCGGACAAACAGTTGGACGAGCTGGTCGCGTTTGTCGAGGAACGGAGTGGCAAGTCTGGGCTGCTCCGCTACGCGGGCACGCTCTACGGCAAGCACGTGGTGCTCGTTAACCAGGGCTACCCACCTGCTTACCGGGGTTTCCAGGGCGCGCACAAGCCGATCGTGGAGGCGGACGAGAAGAGCTTGAAGCCGCTGAGCTCCCAGCTCGAGGAGGCGCCGAACCTGTCGCAGATCGACCGCAGCTATTGGATGTCCGGCGACCCGCTGCCGGTGACCGAGCAGAACCTGCTGCGCGGCAAGGAGGTCTTCCTCAATCGCTGCGTCGGGTGCCACGGGCTCAAGGGCAATGGTAAGGGACCCGGGGCCTCGTTCCTCTCGCCGCCTCCCGCCGACTTCACCGACCCCGACGACGCCTGCTGCGGAGGCGACACGGGCCCCGGCGACTTCTACTACAGGATCCTGCGTGGCTGGCCGGGCACGGCGATGGAGAACTTCGGCGACCGGCTTTCCGTCGACGACATCTGGCGTGTGGTCCTATTCGTCAAGACGATTCCGAACGGCACGCTCAAGCCGAACCGCGTCCCTGAGCCGAGGGACTACATCGTCTGGCAGCCGTCGAAGGAACTTCGGGCCTGGGTCGCGACGCACCAGCGGCTCGCGGACAACGCCGACTTCGACAAGAAGATGGCTTCCGATCCGTATGTCAAGGAAGCGATGCACGTCTTCCCGGGCCTCGCACCCGGCGACACGATGAGGCTGAACGACGGCAAGACCGAGTTGTCGCTGATCACCGCCGCCGCCGGGATCAAGGCCCTCTACCAGAACATGCTCGATCGAGCTTGGAGGGACGCTGTGGTTCGAGGCGAGAAGCTCCCCAACCTGGCGCAGAAGGCGATTCAGCCGGAGGTGCCAGGCCAGCAATGAGACGCCTGGCGCTTGCGGTCACGGTGGCGGCGGTCTCTGCACTCAGCCTGCCGGCCCTCGCGTTCGCGCACGACCAGCCAGAGACGAGCCAGTCGCGATGGGTGATGGCCGATTGGATGATGGATACCTTCTTCATCTTCTCGGGCCTCGCGGTGCTGGCTTTCGTCGCGGCCTGGAAGGCAGGCCATTTCCAGGACCTCGACAAGCTGGGGAGCTTGCCGCTGTACGTCGAAGAAGAGGACTACTACACGCCCGAATGGGCGCTCGACGAAGAGGAGTGGTCCGATGAGGATGCCTAGCGGCGACTCGCCTCAGAAGGCGGAGGCGTACTACCACTACCTCCAGGCACACCAGCAGACGATGCAGCGGGCGGCGACCTGGGAGGTGCGCTGGATCGATCTTGCCTGGCTCTGGGGCTTCGCGATTGTGCTCTCGCTCGGCCTGCTGCTGTGGGTCTGGCAATACCGCTCGACCCGTCAGAAGGCGAACATCTACCCGGTGGACAGCTTCGGCGGCTACACCACCGAGCTCGCCGGCCCTGCGACGGCCTTCTTCCTGATCCTGACCGTGATCCTCACCGGCTTCGCGGTCGTGCTGATCGTGGGCCATCTCGTCTGGGGGCAGAAGTTCTGATGGAAACCTCGCTGTATCCCGTCTCTGCCCTCCCGTACGTGTCGTGGTCGTCGGCGAGCAGCGCTGTGATTCCAGCCGAGCAGTGGCCGCTCGTCTTCGGCTCCATGCAGGCGCTGAAGGGACACGTTCAGGAATACCCGGGCTGCCAGAAGCTCGAGGCCTTCGTCGCTCCGTCGGGCAGCGACTACCGCCTGCGCTGCTACACGACCTGGGACACGCCCGAGCAGCTGGAGGCGTTTCTGGAGCGCGGCTACACGTTCGAGCGGATGCTCGCGGACGTGATCGGCCTGGAGGTCGAACCCCCGCTTGTGATGGAGAAGGTGTTCTGATGGAAGAACGTCAACAGCCGCAGCAGCCTCAGCGCCCGGCACGCCCGCTCGTCGGCTACCGCGACGTTGGGGAGGACGTTCGCCACTCCCGCAGCGCGATGACCCGCGCGTGGGTGATCCTCGGCGTGCTCATTGTCCTCTACCTCGGGTGGACGTTGATCGTCTACTTCTTCGAGCCGGGCCTGCGCTAGACCGCCTGCGACGTGTATCTCAAGCACGTCACCTCGCTCCAGTTCCTTACGTACCTCTCGTTCTTCGCCGTCCTGCTGGCCGCGATGTTCCGATTCGTGCCGGGCCGCAAACCGCCGACTCGGGACGAGCCCTACTCGGACGAAGAGCTGCACGCGCACGATCGCAAGACCGCGAAGTACTTCCTTGCGGGCGGCTTCTTCCTCGTGCTCGGGAGCCTGCACATGGTCGTGAAAAACCTGCCCTGGGTCTCCGAGTACCTCGCGCGCACCGGCGAGGCGGGCCACCTCGTCCGCGACCTCTCGAACACGCACCTGATGATCGTCGGCGGCGGCACGCTGCTGGCCACCGGCCTCTGCTGGCTCGCGCTGCCGCAGGTGGTCGGCCGGCCGCTCGCGAGCGAGGGCCTTGCTCAGTGCGCGTTCTGGTTCACGGTGGCCGGCCTCGCCGTCTTCTACGTCTCGCTGATCGGCAACGGGATCGCGATGGGGCCGCTGCTCGAGCACGGTTGGAGCTACCCCGCGGCCAAGGCACACATGGGCAACTGGTACAAGGCCCCGACCGGGATGGGCGCCGGCGTGATGGGGCTCGGCTACTGGTGCTTCGCGACCAATGCCTGCGTGACCATCTTCCAGTCACGCCTCGTGCGCGTCCCGAAACCGCAGTGGCATCTGTGGAAGTTCTTCGCGACGGGCGCCGCGGCATTGACGGTCGGCACCGTCCAGGGCGTGATCCAGGTGCAGCCCAAGAACGCCGACTGGCTCTACAAGGCCGGCCACGCGGGCGAGTGGATCGACCCGATCAGCCACGCGCACATCAACCTCGTCGCCGGGTTGACGATGCTCGTCGCCGGCGCGTTCTTCGCGCTCGTCCGCGTATCGGGCGGGATCGAGCCCTCGCCGCGGCTAGTGAACACGGTCTTCTACGCGCTGCTCGGCGGCTCGCTCGCCTTCTACTTCTCGACGCTCTACCTCGGCTTCCACGAGGGCGGCCTCGTCGTCCACCACGGGCTGACACCCGAGCAGGCCGAGGAGGCGACCGCGCTGCACCCGTTCCTGATCATGGGCTCCGGGATCGCGATGTTCGCGGGCTTCTGGCTGTTGCTCGTGACGATCTTGCGGTCGGTCTGGCGGAGCCAGAGCATGCTCCGGCCGTTCGTGCTCGCGGGCTGCGCGGCGTTGGCGGTCGGCACGCTCCAGGGGCCGGTGCAGGCGCTGCCGCTCGTGAACGAGGCGCTCGATCGGGGCGGCGAGGCCGGCGACGTGATCGTCAACCTGCACGCGCAGCTGAACATGCTCGGTGGGCTGATGCTCCTGCTGGCGGGGCTCTCGCTCATCGCGTTGCATGCGCTCGGAGCCGAATGGGAGCAGCGGCGCGCACGGCTCACGGTGCGTTTCGTTGCTGTCGGGGTGGCGGTGTACTACGCCGCCGGCGTGGCGTTCTCGGCCGTCGCGGCACATCGGGTCGCCGCAGGCGGGTCCTTCGCCTCCGCGGTCTCCGCACTCGAGCCGTGGCAGTCGCTCGTGCTCGTGCCGGCCGCGCTGCTCGTGCTAGCCGGCTTCGCCGCGTACGCCGCCACGGCGTGGCGCATGACCGAGCGCCAGCGCGCCGCCGGTCGTGCCTCGTTCGCCGCCGCGCCCCGCGTCTACTCGGGCACGATCCCGAGGCGCGTCCGTCGCCGGAGCCCCGCTGCGCTCGCCGGATACGAGCTGCCGCTCGGGCTGATGGGCTTCCCGGGAGTCGGCTGGCTCTTCGCCGGTTTCCCGCTGACGGCGTCGGTCCTGCTGATGGCAGGCCCCGCGTTGACCTGGGCGGTGATTCCGGTGGCCTTCAGCCCGTACGGGCAGGGCCCGCTGCGAGAGATCGGCTGGAAGGTGGAGCTCGTCTGGCTGCCCGTGATGGCGCTGCTCTCGTCGGCCTTGCTCTACCGCGCCCATGCGCGACGGCGCGCCCGCCTCGACGGCCGGCCCCCGCGCGGCAAGGCACTCAGGGCCAGCGGCTATCGCGCCCGCGTCAGCGCCGCGCTCGGCGGGATGGCACTGCTGCTCGTGGCGATTCCGTTCGTCCCGGCGTTCGCGGGCGTCGGTGGCAGCACTGTCCGCTACTCGTACGAGCCGAGGCTGACGCGGGAGGTGACCGGCCAGTTCGTAAGCACGAAGCGGGGGCCGGTGAAGCTCTTCGCCTGGAGCGACCCGCAGTCGACGACGCCAGCAGACGCCCTTCGGCTCCACGCGCGGGACGTCCGCTCCCTGCTCGTCCGTGCCGCCGCCCTGGACGCGACCAATGCCTACCAGCTGTACGACCTCGACCGTGGCGGCTCGGTCCAGATGCGGGCTTCGAGAGCCTCTCCCCGCGAGCTCGCGCTCGCTCCCCGGCGGCCGCTGCGGCCGGGCAGCTACGCGTTCGTTGCCACCCACGAAGGGATGTTCGGGGGGCGCGACTACGCCTACCTGCGCGTCGTGCCGCCCTCTGTGCCGGTCACGGCGATCAGCTCCCGGCCGCACGCGAGCGCTCCGGCGGTGCTCGATGCCCTCCTGCCGCTGTGTGCGGCGCTGCTCGCGCTCGCGTTTGCCGGGATGTTGCTCCGCTCGTTCCTACACCGCCGCTCGGGGGAGAAGGTGCTCTGGGGCCTCGGCTTCCTCCTCTTCGCGGTCGCAGCCGGCTGCGAGGCGCTCGCGCAGCGGATTGGCTGGAGCACTGGGCTCTTCCGCATCTACTACCTTGCCGGCGGCGTGCTGACCGTCGCCTACCTGGGCGCAGGATCGGCCTGGCTCCTGGTGCCGAGGCGGGCGCGCGACTGGCTCATGGGCGGGCTCGCGGTCGCGACGGCGGCGGCTGTGGTAGCCGTGACGCTCGCGGGCGTGCGCGCTGGCACACTCGCCTTGACCGCTCATGGGCGGCCGCCCGCGAACTCCGCACTCGAGGGCCACGCGTTCCTCTGGGCTGTCGGGCTCAACTCTCTTGGCAGCCTGTTCCTGATCGGCGGTGCGCTCTATTCGATCGTGCGGCGGCAACGCGTGCGGGCGAACCTCTGGATCGGCGGCGGTGCACTGATCGTCGCCCTCGCCACCGGCCTCTCGCGGGCCGGCTCGTACCAGCTCGTCTACGCCGGCGAACTGCTCGGGATCGCGCTGATGTTCGTCGGATTCGCCTTCGTCGGAAAACAGCCGCGGCGCAGGCCTCGAGCCCTCGACCCAGTCCCACGTCAGGTACAGCCAGAAGGCGAGACCCGCGTAGTCGCGGTAGCGGCGAAGACGTTCAGTCGATTTTCGCCATCACGTGCTTGATCTGCGTGTAGTCCTCGAGTGAATACGCGCTCAGGTCCTTGCCGTAGCCGGACTGCTTGTAGCCGCCGTGCGGCATCTCCGAGACCAGCGGGATGTGGTCGTTGATCCAGACCGTCCCGAACTGGAGCCGCTTCGCGGCGTTCAGCGCCCGGCCCACGTCGCGCGTCCAGACCGAGGCCGCCAGGCCGTAGTTGACGTCGTTGGCCCACTCGATCGCCTGGTTGTCGTCGGCGAAGCGCTGGACGGTCACGACCGGCCCGAAGACCTCGCGCTGGACGATCTCGTCCTCCTGGTCGACGTCCGTGATCACGGTCGGCTTGACGAAGAAGCCGCGGTCGCCGTTCGAGCCGCCACCGGTGAGCACCTTCGCGCCTTTGGCGCGGTCGAGGAAGCCGAGCACGCGCTCCTGCTGGGACTTCGAGATCACCGGGCCCATCTCGATCTCGTCGCCCTCGGCCGGGTCGCCGACGTGCAGGCCCTCGACCAGCGGCACGAGCTCGTCGAGCAGCTTGTCGTAGATCTTCGGCCCGGCAACCACGCGCGAGGCGGCGGTGCAGTCCTGGCCGGAGTTCCAGTAGCCGGCGATCTTGATCCCTTCCGCGACCGCGGCAGGGTCGGCGTCGTCGAAGACGAGCACGGGCGCCTTGCCGCCGAGCTCGAGGTGCACGCGCTTGAGCGTTTCGGCGGCCGTGCGGGCAATCTCCTTCCCCGTAGCGACGTCACCGGTGAGCGAGACCATGCGCACGTCCGGGTGGCGCACGATCCCCGCGCCGACGGGCTCACCGTCGCCGGTGATCACATTCAGCACGCCCGGCGGGAGGATCTCCCCGGCCAGCTCGGCGAAGCGCAGCGTCGAGAGCGGCGTCTGCTCGGACGGCTTGACGATCTGCACGTTGCCGGCTGCGAGCGCAGGGCCGATCTTCCAGACGGCCATCATCAGCGGGTAGTTCCAGGGCGCGATCCCGCCGACGATTCCGACCGGCTCGCGGCGGATCATCGAGGTGTAGCCGCGCATGTACTCGCCGGCCGACTTGCCCTCGAGCACGCGCGCCGCGCCCGCGAAGAAGCGCAGGTTGTCCGCCGAGACGGGCATCTCGTCGCGGGCATACGAGAGCGGCTTGCCGACGTTCTGCGACTCCAGCTCGGCGAGCTCCTCGGCGTTGTCCTCGATCGCGGCGGCGAGCTTGAGCAGCGCCTCGGCGCGCTCGCCCGGAGTGGTTTCGAGCCACTCGGGCAGCGCGGTCTTGGCCGCCTCGACCGCGCGGTCGACGTCGGCCTGCGTCCCGCTCGGGACCTCGGCGATCGTCTCGCCCGTGGCGGGGTTCAGCACCTCCATCGTGCCGCCCTCGATCGCGTCCACCCACTTGCCGCCGACGAAGTTCTTTTGCTGGGAAACGGCCACGCTCATCGCAATCCCTCCCGGTCGGATCTGGGTTCAGCCTAACGCCTAGTGGCTGCGCCTCGCACGGCGCCCGGCCGCTCGGCGGTCACCTTCTGCGCGATCCAGACCGGGATCAGCGACAGCAGGATCACGAACAGCGCGACCACGTTCACGACGGGCTGCTCGATCGGCCGGAAGAGGTTCGCGAAGATCCAGATCGGCAGTGTCTGCTGCGCGCCGGCAGTGAAGATCGTCACCACGACCTCGTCCCACGAGAGCGCGAAGGCGAGTAGGCCGCCTGCCAGGAGCGCCGTACGCATCTGCGGAAAGGTGACGTAGCGGAACGTCTGCCAGGCGTCGGCGCCGAGATCGTACGAGGCCTGCTCGAGCGACCCAGACACGCGACGCAGGCGCGCGAGCGAGTTGTTGTAGACGACGACGATGCAGAACGTCGCGTGCCCGATGATGATCGTCAACAGGCCGAAGTCGATCCCGACCGTCGTGTAGGTCGTCCGCAGTGCCAGGCCGGTGATGATCCCCGGCAGCGCGAGCGGCAGGATCACGACCAGCGAGATCGCGTCTCGCCCGAAGAACGCGAAGCGGGAGACCGCGAGTGAGGCCAGCGTCCCGAGCACCAGGGCGACCGCGGTCGCGCCGAGCGCCGCGCGCACCGAGAGCCAGAGCGCCTGCCGCACGCCCTCGTCGTGAAACGCGGTCGAGAACCACTTCGTCGTGTACTCGTCGATCGGCCAGCTCTGCGTGACGCTCGCGTTGAACGCGTAGAGCGCGATCAGGATCAACGGCAGGTAGATGAAGACGAGCGTCGCCGCGGCGCCTAGTCGCAGCAGGGTGCGCGTGAGCCGGGACTCGACCATCAGAGCGCCTCGAACGCATGCAGTCGCCGGGCCACGAGCAGGTAGACGACCATCACCACGATCGGCACGAGCGTGAACGCCGCCGCGACCGGGAGGTTCGTACCGTGGTTGTCGTAGATCACCGTGCCGATGAACTGCTGGCTCGTGATCAGCTTCGGCGCGATGTAGTCGCCGAGCGTGAGCGAGAAGGTGAAGATCGAGCCGGCCACGACCGCCGGGAAGGCGAGAGGCAGCGTCACGCGGGCGAACGTCCGCAGCGACTTGCCGCCGAGGTCGGCGGATGCCTCCAGCAGCGAGGATGGGATCCGCTCCAGACCCGCGTAGATCGGCAGGATCATGAACGGGAGCCAGAGGTACGTGAAGACGAGCCAGAGCCCCGTGGTGGAGTAGCCGTCGAACGAGACGCCGAGCGGGTCGAGCGCCCAGTTGAGCACGCCCGCGCCCGACAGGATCGTCCGCCACGCATAGGCCTTCACCAGGTAGCTGGCCCACAGCGGCATCAGTACCGCGACCACCAGGACGTTCCTCGCGCGCGGCGACGCGACCCGAGCCATGTAGTAGGCGATCGGGAAGGCGAGCACCGCGTCGGCGATCGTGACGAGCCCGGCCATGCGGATCGTCCGCCAGGCGACGTCGCGGTAGACGGGCTCGTCGAAGATGCGCCGGAAGTTGTCGAACGTGTAGGTGTGGACCACCTCCGACGTGAACGGATCGGTTGTCCACACCGACGCCAGCAGCAGTACGACGAGCGAGCCGAGGTACGCGACCACGAGCCACCCGAGCGGCAGCGCGAGCAGCAGCGCCAGGCTCAGGCGAGGGTGGCGGTAGAAGTAGCGCGAGAGCCGCCGCCCCAGGTTCTCCCGGGGCGGCGGCCGCTCGTACGGAACCGAGGTCAACGAAGAGCCGCTAGCCGCGGATCTCCGTCCAGGCGTTTACCCAGTCCTGCTGGGTCTTGCAGGTCCCGCCCTTCCCGCCGCAGTCCGCGGTCGGGGTCGTCCAGTAGTAGATGTTCTTCCAGTAGGCCTCGTCGTTGGCGTGCATGGCCGTGCAGAAGCTCTTGTCGGTCGTGAACGAGCACGCCTTCGGGTTCGAAGGCGCCTCGCCGAACCACTCCGCGACCTTCGCATTGGCCTGCGGCGAGATGATGTAGTTCATCCAGAGGTACATGCAGTTGGGGTGCGCGGCCTTGGAATAGATCATCCAGGTGTCGGACCACCCCGTCGTGCCTTCCTTTGGCTTGATCGCCACGACCGGCTTCTTGTCACCCTTGAGGATGTTCTCCTGGTACGGCCAAGTCGTGCCGATCACGACGTCCTTGTTGGCGTACGACTGGATCTGCTTCGCATAGTCGGCCCACCATTCGCCGACGTTCGGCTTCAGGCTCTTGAGCAGGTTCACCGCCGCGGTGAACTGTTCGTCGTTCAGCTGGTACGGGTTGTCGATGCCGAGGTCGGGATTCGTGGCCTTGAGGTAGAGGGCGGCGTCCGCGATGAAGATCGAGTCGTCGTAGATCGAAATCTTCTTCTTGACCGTCGAGCTGGGCTTCCAGATCGCCGACCAGCTCGTCGGTGCGGGCGTGACCACGTCGCTCCGCCACATCAGCAGGTTCGGGCCGCGGCCGTGCGGGACGCCGTATGCCTGGCCGTCCTGCGAGTTGTAGTCCTGGTTCTTCAGCCCCTGCGAGACATCGGCGTAGTTCGGGATCAGGTCGGTGTTCACCGGCGCGACGTCACCGCGCTTCATCAACCGGACGCTCGCGTTGCCGGAGGCTGACACGCCGTCGTACTGGCCAGTCGAGACCAGGTCGATCATGTCGTCGGAGGTGGTTCCATCCTTGGTCACGACCTTGCAGCCCGTCTGCTGCGTGAACGTTTTCGCCCAGGACTTGTCCGCGTAGCCGGGCCAGATAACGAGGTCGACCTCGCCCTCGTCCTTCGCCATCGACTTGATCTCGTCGAGCGACGAGCCGAGGCCTGCGATCTCGGTGCTGGCCTTCGACGCCCCGCTGCTGCTGCCGCCGCTGCTGCCGCAGCCTGCCGCGACCAGCGCAAGCGCCGTTACAAGAAGCGCCGCCGCGGCCCAGCCGGCGACCCGCCTGTGCTGCCTTGTCATCGTTCTCCTTCCGTTGCCCCCTGGTTGTCGATCTCGAGCTGGTGCTCTGGGCGCCACTCGAGGAGGACCCCGCGGCCCTTGGCGTCGACCGCCTGGGCCGAAGAGGTCTCGAGGTTCTGCCGGACGACCTGGAGCTCCCCGCCGCGGTCGAGCTCGACCACGAAGCGGGTCACCATGCCGGCATAGACGACGTCGCGGATCCGGCCCGTCTCGGCGTGCATCCCGCTCGCCGGGGTCGAGCCCGCGTCGCTCAGGTGGATCTTCTCAGGGCGGACCGAGTAGAGGCGGCCGTCGCGCTCGAGCTCGTTCGAGACGCCGACGAAGCCCGCCACGAAGGCGGTCTGCGGCCGCTCGTAGACGTCGGCGGGCGCGCCCAGCTGCTCGATCCGCCCGTCGTTGAAGACCGCCATGCGGTCGCTCATCGTCAGCGCCTCGTCCTGGTCGTGTGTCACGTAGACGAACGTGATCCCGAGGTCCTGCTGCAGACTCTTGAGGAAGAGCTGCATCTCCTGACGGAGCTTCAGGTCGAGCGCGCCGAGCGGCTCGTCGAGCAGCAGCACCTCGGGCCGGTTCACGAGCGCCCGGGCGAGCGCCACCCGCTGCCGCTGGCCGCCGGAGAGCTGGGCCGGCTTGCGCTTGCCGACGTCCGGCAGGCGCATCCGGGCGAGCACGTCCGCGACCCGGGCCTCGCGCTCGCGGCGCGGGACGCCCTTCACGCGCAGCCCGTAGGCGACGTTGTCGGCGATCGTCATGTGCGGGAAGAGCGCGTAGTCCTGGAAGACGGTGTTCACGTCGCGCGCGTATGGCGGCACGTTCGAGACGTCGCGGCCGGCGAGCTCGACCGAGCCCTCGTCGGGGCGCTCGAAGCCGGCGATCAGCCGGAGCGTCGTCGTCTTGCCCGAACCGGAGGGACCGAGCAGCGTGAAGAACTCGCCCTCGGCGATCTCGAGGTCGACGCCGTCGACCGCGACCACTTCGCCGTAGGCCTTGCGCAACCCGCGTAGCCGCACCGCGGAAGCGCCACTGGACTCGAGCGGCCGCGCCTCGGTTCGTTCCTGCACTGACACCGGAGCCGGCGATTATCTCCCGTTTGCCGGGGTGGAGCAGGATTGGGGCTCGCCCTCGCAGCAGCCGAGCTTGAACGCGCAGCGTGGGCACTGCCAGGTCTGGTGTCGCCAGTCCATCGCCGCGCCGCAGCGCAGGCAGCGTTCGGCGGTCTGCTCTTGCTGCTCCACGCGCGCGACGCTAGCCGCCGCGCCGGACGCTAGGAACCGTCGCGGGCTTGGCCGGCGAGCTCGTCCGCGAGCTCCGGGCGACGGTCCGCGCGCAGCTCGGCAAGCCGCTTGATCGCCCCCTTGCGGCGCTTGGTGCCGTTGTCGGGGTCGAAGAAGTACGCGAGCGCGGCGCCGATCAGGGCGTAGCGCAGGCGACGCACCTCAGTCGCCCCAGTCGAAGTCGCGCGACTGGCTCCAGAGGCCTTCCTTCTCGGCCTCCGACTCGTCGGTCGGCCAGGCGAGCGCGGCGCGCTCCTGGGTGATGGCCGACTCCTCGCCGTCCATCGTCTCCTCGATGCGAGCCTGCTCCTCGGTCTTGAAGAGCGGGTGGTTCTCGAAGGGATCTTCGGACTTGTAACGGTCGATCGGCAGCTCGCCTTCGAGCTCCGAGTTCTTCTGCTTCAGTTCGAGATGGTCTTGGATGACTTGCGCAAACAGCGAAGATGTCTCCACCGGCAGAACTCCTCCCGTGGTTCGTGGGGCAAGCGCCGGATTCTAACGACTACCGCAGAGAGCAGCAGCTTCTAGGCCTGGCGCGCGCGCGGCCGCGCGCGCACGACGCGGTTCTTGCCGGTGCGCTTGGCCTCGTAGAGCGCGCCGTCGGCGGCCGCCACCAGGCCCTCGCCGACGGCCGCTTCGGGGAAGGCGGCGACGCCGAGGCTGACGGTGACATGGATGCGCGTGCCGCCCGGCGAGAGGATCGTGCGCTCCTCGAACGCCCGGCGTGCGCGCTCGGCCAGGCGCGTGGCGCCTTCGAGGTCGGTCCCGGGCAGGACGATCGCGAACTCCTCGCCGCCCCAGCGGGCGGGAACGTCGATCTCGCGCACGCATTCGCGCAGCGTCTCGGCGAACTCGACGAGCACGCCGTCGCCGACCGGATGGCCGAAGCGGTCGTTGATCGACTTGAAGCTGTCCAGGTCGGCGAGCACGAAGGCGACCGAGCCGCCGAAGCGCTCGGCGCGCATCAGCTCGCCGGCGAGCGCCTCCTCGCAGTGGCGACGGTTGGCGAGGCCGGTGAGCATGTCGACGAGAGCCTGGCGGGCCACGATCCGGTGCAGCCGCGCGTTCTCGAGCGCGACCGCCGCGTGGGCCACGAGCGACGCGGCCGTGCGCCGCTGCTCGACGCTGAAGCCGCGGCCGGAGATGGTGAGCGTGCCGAAGCTCTGGCGACCGGCGCTGAGCGGCAGCTCGAAGGTCTCGCCGCGCTCGGAGAGCGTTCCCGTCTGGACGATCTCGCCACCGAGGCCGACGACGATGCCTCCCGTTGCGCCGGTCGCCTCGACCACCGTCTCGACGATCACGCGCAGGAGCTGGTCGACGTCATGCGTCGCGGCGAGCGCATCCCCGAGGCGGGCGGTCGAGTCGCGCATGCGGGCGCGTTCGGCGTCCAGCTCCTCGAGCCGCGCCTCGAGCTGGTCGGCCATCTCGTTGAAGGCAGTGCCGAGGCGCGCGAACTCGTCGCTGCCCTCGACCTCGACACGGCGGTCGAGCCGGCCGCGGGCGATCGCGTTCGCGGCGGTGGCGAGGTGGTCTAGCGAGGCCACGATCGACCGGCCGACCGCGTAGGCGACGAGCGCGATCAGGAGCAGCGAGACGAGCAGCCCGATCAGCAGCCGCTTGTCCGCCCGCATGACGGCGTCGTCGATCTTTTCCTGCGGCGTCAGCAGCGCGAGCGCCGGAGTGCCGCTTCCTTCACGCGAGGTGGTGGCGAGCGTGCGGTAGCCGGTGCCGTTCACGGGGAGCGTCTCCGCGCTACCCGGCGTCGCGAGTGGTGCGGCGGTCAGCGCACTCGGGCCTCCGACGATACGGCCGCGGTGAAGCACGACCAGCCTGTCGCTCGAGTCGAGCCCAGAGCGGCTGCGCAGACGGGCGAGCGAACTCCTCGTGAGCGGGACACCCGAGACGAGTGTGCCGGCGACGCTGCCGTTGTTGACGATCGCGAACCGCGTCCCGGGCGCGATCATCCGCGGCGGGCCGAGCTTCAGGTTGGCCGTCTCGAGGCGGACGCCGCGATTGGCGGCCACGAGCCTGCGGAGCTGCCGGCGGTCTCGGCGCAGAAGTGCCAGCTGCAGGTCACGGTTGACGGCGAGCGCCTTTGCGCGGGCGTCGGCGGCGGAGAGCTGGCCCTTGTAGGTTGCGATCACGGCGCGCAGCCCGGCTTCGAGGCGAATGTCCACCTTTCTCGTCTCGCTGCTCCGCTCGATCGAGTGCAGCGCCCAGCCCGCCGCTCCCAGCGGCAGCAGGGAGACGAGCAGGAAGTAGAAAACTAGTTTGAGCTTGAAGCTCATGACTCACAATTTAGGTTGCTGGCTAAAACCGCCGATACCATGAGTCAGTGAATCGGCAGATTCGGGGGAGCATTTGAGCAGGGGCCTCACAATCATCGCAACAGCTGCAGTGGCCGGGACCGCAATGGCCGCGGCGATCACGCTGCCGGCGGTCGTGACGCTGGGGCCCGACACGACCCCGCAGTCGCCTCCGCTTGCCGCGGGCGCCGCCCCGCGCACCACCGTTCACGCCGCGCCGCTGCCTCCGCCGCCGGCCAAGCACGCCGCGAAGCCGCATCGCTCCGCGCCGAGTGTCTCGGCGCCGAGCGTGTTCGTCGCCGCGCCGGCTGTCGTGACGCCACGCAGTGCGCCGGTCGCGCGCGTGTCGGTCGTGGCCGCGAAGCCCAGGCACGAGCGACCCGCGCCCACCCCGAAGACTCCGCCGCCTCCGGCCCCACCGGCTCCGCCCGCCCCCCAGCCGCCGCCGCCGCCTCCACCTCCTCCACCTCCTCCACCTCCTCCACCTCCTCCGGCGACCGTGTTCACTCCTGCCCCGCCCCCCCAGCCCACCGAGGTCAAGCACGGGCACGGGCATGGGCACGGGCACAAGGCGCCGAAAGCTCCCAAGGCACCGAAGGCCCCGAAGGCTCCCGAGGCTCCCAAGCAGGACGAGCCGGCGGGGCACGACCACGGCCATGGCGATCACGGGCACGACGAGGGCCACGACGAGCACGGGGAGCACCGCGACCACGGCCACGGTGACGACGGTCACGACGGCCGCAAGCGCTAGTCTCCTCCGGCAATGGCAGGCTTCAGCGCATTCCGCCGCACGGGCACGATCGGTCTGGCCCTGACCGCCTGGGACATCTGGCGGCGGATTCCCAAGCAGCACCGGCGCGTGATCATTCGTCAGGGGCGCAAGTACGGGCCGATCCTCGCGGCGAAGCTGATGGAACAGCGGCAGCGCCGCCGCCACACTTAGAGCGTCATCGCCTCCCGCACGATCCGGTCCTGCTCTTTCAGGTGCGCGGTCGGGTAGCCCTCGGAAGGGCTCGCGCGCCAGGGGCGGCCGACGTAGCGCAGTCGCACGCCTTCAGGCAGCGACTCCTCGAGCCGGTGGCGGATCGCGCGCCAGGCGCCCATGTTCTGCGGCTCCTCCTGCGCCCAGACGACTTCTTCGAGCCGCGGGAAGGAGCGCACCAGCTGACCGTAGGCGTCGACCGGGAACGGGTAGAGCTGCTCGAGCCGGCCGACCGCCACGGCCTTCGCCTGCTCGCGCAGCTCGTGGCCGGCGAGGTCGTAATAGAGCTTCCCGGAGCAGAACACGAGCCGCCGCACCTCTGCGGCTCCGATCCTCGGGTCGCCCAGCACCGGCCTGAAGGCGCCCTGGGAGAGATCGGCCAGTGTCGACGCCGCCTGCTTCAGCCGGAGCAGGCCTTTCGGCGTCATCACGACCAGCGGGCGCGCGCTCGGGTCGAGCGCCTGGCGGCGCAGCAGGTGGAAGTACTGCGCGGCCGTCGTGCAGTTCGCGATCCGGATGTTCTCCTGCGCTGCGAGCTGAAGGAACCGCTCCAGCCGGGCGCTCGAGTGCTCGGGGCCGTTGCCCTCGTAGCCGTGCGGGAGCAGCAGCGTCAGCCGTGAGGTCTGGCCCCACTTCGAAAGACCCGAGACGATGAACTGGTCAACCGCCACCTGCGCGCCGTTGACGAAGTCGCCGAACTGCGCCTCCCAGGCAACGAGCGCCTCCGGCGCGGCTACCGAGTAGCCGTACTCGAAGCCGAGGCAGGCCTCCTCGGAGAGCGGCGAGTTGTGGATCTCGAAGGACGCGGTCGCCTCGCCCAGGCTCTGGATCGGCGCGTAAGCCTGCCCGTTCTCGGCGTCGTGCAGGACAAGGTGGCGGTGCGAGAACGTGCCGCGCTCGGTGTCCTGGCCGGTCAGGCGCACCGGGATCCCCTCGACGAGCAGGCTGGCGAAGGCGAGCTCCTCGGCCTGGCCCCAGTCGATCCCGCCCTGGTCGAGTGCGTCACGCCGCTTGTCGAGCTGCTTCGCGAGCTTCGGATTGACGGTGAAGCCCTCGGGCACCGCGAGCAGCTCGTCGTTCAGCGAGCGCAGGCGCACGTCGGGAACGGCAGTCACGACCTCGGCGCCGGTCGACGCCGGGATGCGGCCCTCGTAGGCGACCGCGGGCACGCCCTGGCCGAAGGTCGTCTTCAGGCGCTCGTGCGCCTCCTTCAGCGTCGTGTCGACGCGGTCGGCCATCGCGTCCAGGTCCTCCTGCGTGACGACACCTTCCTCGAGCAGCGCCTGCGCGTACTGCTCGCGCACGCTCGGCTGCTGCTCGATCCGCGCCGCCATCAGCGGCTGCGTGTAGGCGGCCTCGTCCTGCTCGTTGTGGCCGTGGCGGCGGTAGCCGACGAGGTCGATCACGACGTCGGTGCAGAAACGTCGGCGGAACGCCATCGCCAGCCGCACCGCCGAAAGGGACGCCTCCGGGTCGTCGGCGTTGACGTGGATGATCGGCAGGTCGAAGCCCTTGGCGAGGTCGCTCGAGTAGCGGGTCGACCGCGCGTCGGCCGGCTCGGTGGTGAAGCCGATCTGGTTGTTTGCGATCAGGTGCAGCGAGCCGCCCGTCGAGTAGCCGTTCAGCTCGGCGAGGTTGAGCGTCTCGGCGACGACGCCCTGCGCGGGGAAAGCGGCGTCGCCGTGGATCTGGACGGCCATCGCGACCGATGAGTCGACGTAGCCCGTGCGGGTCGAGCGGTCGGTCTGCTCGGCGCGCGTCCGGCCCTCGACGACGGGGTCGACGGCCTCGAGGTGGCTCGGGTTGGAGGCGAGCGTGACCGTGATCTCGCCGGCAGGCGTCTTGCGCGTGCCCACGGCGCCGAGGTGGTACTTGACGTCGCCGGTGCCGCCCTCGGGGTCGGCCGCGACGGCCTCGAGCGTGCGCTCGCCCTCGAACTCGCGCAGGAGCGTCTCGTAGGGGCGGCCGAGCACGTGCGCGAGCACGTTCAGCCGGCCGCGATGAGCCATGCCCAGAACGACCTCGTGTCCGCCCTCCTCCGCGGCGAGCCCGATCGTCTCGTCCAGCATCGGGATCATCACGTCGAGACCCTCGACCGAGAACTGCTTCTGGCCGAGGAAGGCCCGGCGCAGGTAGCGCTCGAAGCCCTCGACCTGGGTCAAACGCTCGAGCAGGCGGCGCTTGTCGTCCGCATCGAGGGTCTGGTGGTAACGGCGCGATTCGATCACCGTCCGCAGCCAGACACGCTGCTCGTGGTCGGAGATGTGCTCGAGCTCGTACGCGCTCGTACCGCAGTAGACCTGGCCGAGCTGCGGCAGCACTTCGGCCAGCGTCTCGCCAGGGACGTGGACGCCGAGGATGTCTGCCGGAATCAGGCGCTGCAGCTCCGGGGTCAGCTTCGGCTCGCGGCGCTCCGGGTCGAGCGCCGGATCGCCGACCGGCTCGCTGCCGAGCGGGTCGAGGTGCGCGGCGAGGTGGCCGTGTGTGCGGTACGCGGTCACGAGCGCCATCGCGGCGGCGACGGCCTGGAAGAGGGTCTTGTCGGGGGCGGGCGGTGCCGCGACCGGCGGCGGCGCTGGCGCGGCCGGTGCGGGGGCGGGCGGTGGAGGCGGCGGTGGCGCGGCGGCCGGTACGTGGCCGTTGCCGTCTTCCTGCAGCAGCTCGACGAGCCGCGCGAGGCCTGGATGGGTCGCGACGAGCTCGCTCGCGCCGCTCTCGAAGAGCGTGCGCCACTCGTCCGGAACCCCGTCAGGGTTCTCGAGGTACTGCTCGAGCAGCGCGTTGGCGTAGCCCGCGTTCAGTCCGTCCACGTCGTGCACAGTCACCGTCTTTGTTGTACCAGCCGGGATCCCTCCCGGGTTGGCGCTTCGCCTACTAGTAGATCGGGTTGCTGGTGATGACCGCGACGGCCATGCCGACCACGAAGCAGAGCGCGCCCACGCCGAGCGCGAGCGCGCCCAGCCGGTTGTGGCGGCCGCCCATCGCGACCGCCAGGAGCGCCAGCAGCAGCGCCGCGGGGATCAACCTCGCCGGACGGTACGCGACGCCGATCAGGCTGAAGAAGATCGACAGCGACGCGAGGAGGCCGGCGACCGTCTCGGCCGGCCGCGACTGGCTCACGGGGTTGGCGCTCACCGCGTCACCGTCGCGCGACGAGCGCGTGCCGGGCCGCGCTCAGGCCCGCGCCTGGGGCGGGGCCGGCGGCTGTTCGGCGACCACGGGGCCTTCGGGTCGGGCCCGTCGGCTTGCGAGGCGGAGTGCACCGGCTCGGGGGGTTTCGGCTCGGCCTTGACCGCCCAGTAGACGACAAAGCACAGGTACGCGATCGGGATCTTCAGGATCACCATCATGAAGATCAGCTCCCACACGATCGGCGGAGTGTACCGCGATGCTCTAGCGGTTCGAGCGGTTTCTCCGATTCAGCAGAGCGATCGCGAGCACCGCCACGCCCACCAGCACCAATAGGCCCGTGGTCCCTACCTGTCCTCCGAGCGCCCCCAGGATCAGCAGTACCACCACAAAGCCCGCAAGTACGACAAGGACCGAGCGAATCACGCCTGCTCTCACCTTCCTGTCACTTGGCAGCCCAGGCGCCGTTTCCGTTCACCCAAAGCTCGATTTGCGGGTAATAGCTCCAGAGGCAGCCCCACCTGAGGATGCAGTTGTCGATCTTGCCTTGCCGGCGGGAGTAATGCCCCCCGGTAAGGCTGCCTCTCCACGTGTACCACCAGCCGCTGCCGCGATTGTCCCAGTCCACCTGGTGGAGCCCATCGACGTCTGAGAAGAACGAGTCGGCTACCAACGAACGCTCCTCGATCGCGGGGTACGTGGCACACCAGTGGACCTTCTGGTGGAACTTCCAAACAACTACGCGCGTGATGGAATCGTGCGCGGTGTGGTGCTTGTCGACCGTGTAGCACCGTCTCGCGGCCAGGCCCAACCCGAACGAGCTGGTCGCACCGGTGATGCTGCCCAGGAGCGGCTGTGCCGTGCTCTCGGAGTAGACACCGGCGGTCCATCCATAGGGCGAGATCTCGTATGAGCCGTCCGGCAGGTTGTCCATGGACTGCTGGCTGACGAGGTTCCCGAAATCGTCGGTCACCGTGTAGTCGAAACCCTCGTCGAAATACAGCTGCTCCGGCGGAGGCGGGCCCGCCGGAGGCGGTGGAGGCGGCGGCGAGACCGGCGCGACGGGCACGACCGCGTTCGCGCTCGACGCGTAGGCGCTATAGCAGCCGTCGGCGTTGCAGGGCAGGACGGCCGAGCGGATCGAGTGTCCGGCGTCTGCGGCCTGGACGACGTACGTGAACGACGCCGGCGAGGAGGCCACGAACGTCGGGCCGCTGACGATCGTGCCGTCGCGCAGCCACTCCTTGTAGAAGCCGGTGAACGCCTCGCCGCACGACGTCCAGGAACCTCCGCTCGAGGTGATCGTGCTGCCGGGGTTCGCCGGGCTCGGAGCGCTCAGAGTGGGGTCGGCGGCTTTCACGATCTGGCCCGTGTTGCAGAGTGGAAGCGCCGAGGCTCCCCGAGCGAGGGCGAGGGCAGTACAGGCAAGCACGGCTCCGAGGAGCGCGGCGCAGGCGAGACGACAGTGCATTTCGGACTCCCTTCCGGAGGCGGCGTGCCTCCCATCGACCTCGATCGACGGTAGGGGTGTCCGGCGCGCACGTGTGAAACGGAGCCGTGTCGAAAGTGCAACATCGTCCGGGAGGTCCTACCGGACTGCGCCGCGGCCGGCTATTGGCCGTTTCGGACAGGTCCGTAGCCGCCGCCGCCCGGCGTCTCGACGCGCACGACGTCGCCCGCGCGCAGCCCGCGCGTGACCTTCGCCGGCAGCTCCTCGCCGTTCAGCCGGTTGCGGCCGGGCAGCCCGGGCTCGCCGCCGCGGGCCCCCTGCGGCGCCCGGTTCCGGCGTTCGCCGACCAGCGAGAGCCGGCAGTCCTCGAGCGCGCGCAGCTCGCGGACGACGCCGTCGCCACCGCGCTGCTCGCCCGCTCCGCCCGAGCCGAGCCGCAGCTCGTGCCGCTCGACGCGGACGGGATAGGCGAGCTCGAGCGCCTCGGTCGGCGTCGAGAGCGTGTTCGACATCGCCACGTGCACCCCCGACGGGCCGTCCGCGTCCGGGCACGCGCCCTGCCCGCCCCCGACGGTCTCGTAGTACGTGAACCGGTCGCTCCCGAGCGTGAGGTTGTTCATCGTCCCCTGGCCCTGCGCGGGCACGGCCACGGCCTGGCTGAACGCCGCGAAGACGACGTCCACGATCCTGCTCGAGGTCTCGACGTTACCGGCGGCGACCGCGGCCGGGGCGCGGGCATTGACGAGCGAGCCTTCGGGGGCCTTCACGTGCACCGGCACAAAGGCCCCGCCCGAGGCGGGCACGTCCGGATCGGTCAGGCAGCGGACGACGAAGTAGCACGCCGAGCGCGTGACGGCGAGCGGGCAGTTCAGGTTGCCGTCGTGCTGGGCAGCCGTGCCGGCGAAGTCGAGCTCGAGCTCGTCGCCGTCGATGGTGACCGCGGCTCGGAGCTCCAGCTCGCCGCCGCCCACTGGCTCGAGCGCGTCGGCGGCCTCGAAACGGCCGTCCGGGAGCTGCGCGATCGCCGTTCGCACCAAGCGCTCCGAGTAGTCGTGCAGCTCGTCCATCGCCGCCTCGACCGTCTCCGTGGCCGCGCCGTTCGCAGAGCTCGTCGACCCGCCGCTCGGCCAGACGGTGCGCCGCGAGCTGGGCACGAAGGTCGCCGCGGCGCTCGTCGGGGTTGCGCATCCGCGAGACGAGCTCGTCGAGGACGCCGTCGTCGAGGCGCGTCGGCGGGATCACGACACCCTCCTCCTCGAGCCGGCGCGAGTCGGCGGGCAGGCTGCCGGGCTCGGCGGCGCCGACATCGGCGTGGTGAGCGCGGGTGACGGCGAAGCCCGCGCGCGTGCGCGTGACGAGCGTGATGTCGGGCAGGTGCGTGCCGCCGGCGAACGGGTCGTTCAGGATCCAGGCCTCGCCCGGCGCGGGGTCGTGCGCGCGAACCGCGGCGACGGCGTCGGGAAGCGCGCCGAGGTGGACCGGGATGTGCTCGGCCTGCGCGACCATCCGCCCGCGCGCGTCGAAGAGCGCGGTCGAGCAGTCGCGCCGCTCCTTGATGTTCGCCGAGAAGGCGGAGCGCACGAGGGCCGCGCCCATCTCGTCCGCGATCGAGCGGAGCGAGGCGCCGATCACCTGCAGCTCGATCCTCATTTCACAGAATCGGCGCGGTCTCGTGACAGTTTCGTGAGCCGCAGCGTGCTACTGGTTCCATCCCTAACCCCCACCCACCCCGGGGGCAAGCCAGCACGTGGCGCCCTCGAGCTCCAGGACGCCCGGGCCCGTGGACTTGAGCGGCTCGGCCGGAGGGAGCGCGAGCGAAGGGCCCGGGCGCACTTCGGCGGTGCGGACGGCGACGAGCTCGATCTCCCGCTCGCGGTCGGCGTAGCCGTACCGCGCCTCGTGCGCGCGGTGGAAGGCCTCGGCGAGCCCGGGCTGCAGCGGCACCGCCAGCTCGAACGACTGGCCGCGGTAGCGCAGCTCCGCCTCGCCCTCGCGCGGCAGCTCGCCTGCCTCCGCCAGCGGGCAGACGTACGAGCGCACCGAGTCGCGCCGCTCGTCGGCGACGGCAAGGCCGAGCGCCGAGAGGACGCCCGCCGCCTCCGGCACGAGCACCGTCTCGATCCCCAGCTCTTCGGCGAGGGCGCAGGCATGCAGCGGGCCGGCGCCGCCGAAGGCGACGAGCGAGAGCTCCCGTGGGTCGTGGCCGCGCTCGACCGAGACGAGCCGTAACGCGCGGAGCATCTCCGCGTTGACGACCTCGATCGCCTCGGCGGGGTCGATTCCCTCGAACGCGCGCTCGGCCGCCTCGCGGTCGAGCTCGAGCCCGCCCGCCAGGCGCGCCGGCAGCCTGCCGAGCAGCAGGTTCGCGTCGGTCACGGTCGGGCGCGTCCCTCCCCGCCCGTAGCAGGCGGGTCCCGGATCGGCGCCGGCGCTCTCGGGCCCGACCCGCAACGCGCCGCCCCGGTCGCGCCAGACGATCGAGCCGCCGCCCGCGCCGACGGTCTGCAGGTCGACCATCGGCAGCCGCAGCGGCAGCCCGCCGACCTCGCGCTCCGAGCTGCGTCCCGGCCTCGCCGCCCCGGATCAGGCAGACGTCCGTCGAGGTCCCTCCCATGTCGAGCGTGATCGCGTCCTCCGCGCCGGCAACCCGCACGGCGCCGACGACACCCGCGGCCGGGCCCGAGACGAGCGCGACCGCCGGATGCGCGGCCGCCTCCGCGAGCGTGGCGAGCCCGCCCGAGGAGCGCATCACCAGCGGCTCCGGCAGTCCCGCGCCGGCCGCCGCGCCGCCGAGCGCCTCCAGGTACCGAGCGACCACCGGCCCGAGATAGGCGTCGATCGCGGTCGTCGACGCCCGCTCGTACTCGCGCAGCTCGGGCGAGAGCTCGTGCGAGGCGACCACGCGCGCCCCGGGCAGCCGCCGCCGCAGCTCCTCGGCGACCGTCCGCTCGTGCGAGGCGTCGCGGAACGAGAAGAGCAGGCAGACCGCGACCGCCTCGACGCCGTCGAGGTCCGGCAGCGAGTCGAGCTCGAGCGGCTCGAGCACGCCGTCGGGGCCGATCCGCTCGCGGACGCCGTGACAGCGCTCGAGCGGGACGAGCGGCTCGGGGTGCGCCGCGCAGAGCCGGTAGAGCTGCGCGCGGTTCTGCCGCCGCAGGTGGAGCAAGTGCTCGAAGCCGGCGGTCGCGACGAAGGCCGTTCGCGCGCCCTTGCGCTCGAGCAGCGCGTTCGTCGCGACCGTCGTGCCGTGCGTGAAGCGCTCGACCTCGGTCGCACCGACGGCCGCCGCCGCGGCCAGCACCGACTCCTCCTGCCGCGCCGCCGTCGGCACCTTTGCCGTCCGCAGCTCGCCGTCGGCGAGCAACACCGCGTCGGTGAAGGTCCCGCCCACGTCGACACCCAGGATGGACACGGCGAGACTTTCTCAAGCCGGCGGGGGCCGCAGCGATGGTTCGTCGCTACGGCCCCACGCCGGCTCTTGCCTTCTGGCTCTTTTCACCCGCGGCTCGGGTGGAGGAGGGATGAGCTAGAAGTCGCAAGGAGACGATCTCGCTCCGGGGCGTCTAGTTACAACTGACCGTTCGGTCGGTTCGCGCCTGGACCTGGCTTCAGGTGTGCCGCGATGCGGTCGCGATCAAGCGGCAGCACCGTGAGCTCGGGCGGGGGGCGGCGCACGAAGCCGCCGACGAGCAGCAGCTCCTCGGCCTGCTCGGCGGTCAGCGGTTCGTCGTCCTCCTCGGCAGGGCAGCAGGCGAGGCCCGCCTCGAGCTCGACGAGCGCGCCGGCGCCGGGCGGCAGCGGCCGGACCGGCCCGCACGAGGCCGCCGGAGACGAAGAAGGCCGTGCGCCAGCCCGGCTCGGCGGCCGGCGCGATCAGACAGGCTCGCAACTCCCGCAGCCGTCGCAGCCGAGACAGCCGTTCGACGACGTGCTCCAGCGCCTCGATCCGGTCGCGCAGCCGCGCCGCCTCCTCGTAGCGGAGGCTCTCGGCGAGGTGCGCGAGCCTCGCGCGCAGGCGCGGCAGCGGCCCGCCATCGAGCAGAGCGGCGAGCTCCTCCTCCGTCGCCGCGGCGAGCGCGCGGGCGGCCAGCGCTGCCCGCCGGCGGCTGCCGATCGGCCCCAGCGGCCCCGGCTGCTTGGAGACCACGAAGTCGTCGCCGCGCCGCCGCAGGTAGACGCCCCGCTCGCGCCGGCGGCTGCGGGAGTTGGCCGGCGGCTCGAGCTCCCGGATCAGCCGCAGCTCCTCGAGGGCGGCCTCGAGCTCGGAGCCGAGCACGCGCCACTCGATCCGGTCGAGCGCCAGCAGCGCCGCCTCGACCGACGGACGCTGGCGCTCGCTGCGGAAGTAGCTCCGCAGCCGCGCCCGCAGGTCGCGCGAGCGGCCGACGTAGAGCACCTGTCCGTGCCGGTCGTAGAAGAGGTAGACGCCGGGACGCGTGGGCGCGCCCTTCGCCAGTGCCCGCTTGTCGTAGACCCGTCGCTTGCGCGGCGCCGCGAGCGCGCGGAGCTCGGAGAGCCGCCGCGCGCCGAGCTCCTGGCTCAGCCCGATCAGGCGCACGAGCACCTGCGCCGTCGCCTCCGCGTCGGGCAGCGCGCGGTGGCACGGCGCGGTCGGCACGCCGAAGAAGTTCGCGAGCGAGGCGAGGCCGACCCTGCGCAGCCGCCCCTCGAGCAGCCGGCGCGCGAGCGCAGCGGTGCAGAGCGGCGGCTCCGACAGCCGCCGCCCGTAGAGCGCGAGCAGATGCTGCTCGAGGAAGCGCTGGTCGAACTGCGCGTTGTGCGCGACGAGCAGCGCGTCGCCGGCGAAGTCCAGGAAGCGCCGCACGACCGCCGCCGCGCGCGGCGCCGACGCCAGCTCCTGCTGCCGCAGGCCGGTCAGCCGCGCGACCGGCTCGGGCAGCGCGATCCCCGGGTTCACGAGCGACTGGAACGAGTCGACCAGCTCGAGCCCGCGCACGCGCACCGCGCCGAGCTCGCAGATCCGGTCGCGCGCCGGCGAGAGGCCGGTGGTCTCCAGGTCGAAGACGACGAACTCCGCCTCCTCGAGGGACGGATCCGCTTGCCCTCCCGCGAGCGCGACGCTGCCGCCGACGCAGGCGACCCGGCTGTCGCCCGCAGTCAGCTCGTCGAGCAGCGAGCACGCCAGCCCCTCCGAGATCGCCGGCGTGGCGAAGAGCGACCGGGCGGCCTCGACGGCCGTCAGCGGGCCGCGTTCCTCGAGCGTGTCGACCAGCCGGTCGAGCGAGTCGAGCGCAAGCTGCACCCGTCAAAGCAAAGCGAACATATGTTCGATTTGCAAGTCAGTCGGGTAGCAAGGGCATCGCTTGCCGCTCACGGCCGAGCAGCACCGCGCGCGTGACCGCCGCCGAGCCGAAGCGCAGCCGCACCTCGTCGAGCGCGGCGTCGAGCGCGTCCGTGTCGTGCTCGAACGGCAGCATCGGCTGGAACGAGCGCCCTTCGCCGAGGTTCCCGACCGAGACGCCGACGAGCGTGATCCCGCGCCGCGCGATCAGCGGCGAGGCGAGCACCAGCAGCCCCCGGGCGGC
>CAVQWS010000001.1:0-14760 GCA_963717725.1 uncultured Actinomycetes bacterium | reverse complement strand
GCGCCGACGGCCGAGGTGGTGGACGTGCTCCAGATCCCGGCGTTCCTCTCCCGCCAGACCGACCTGCTCGTCGCGGCGGCGCAGACGGGACGCGTCGTGAACGTGAAGAAGGGCCAGTTCCTCTCGCCGCCGGAGATGGGCAACGTCGTCGCCAAGCTCGAGGGCGCCGGATCCGACCGCATCCTGCTGACCGAGCGCGGGACGACCTTCGGCTACAACAACCTGGTCGTCGACTTCCGCGGCCTGCCCCAGCTCGCGGCGTTCGGCTATCCGGTCGTCTTCGACGCGACCCACAGCGTCCAGCTGCCCGGCGGCCTCGGCGGCGCCTCGGGCGGCCAGCGCGAGTACGTCGCCCACCTGGCCCGGGCCGCGGCCGCGGTCGGGATCGACGGCCTCTTCGTCGAGGTCCATCCGGACCCCGACTCTGCTCCGAGCGACGGCCCGAACCAGGTCACGCCCGACGCGTTCGACCGCCTGCTGACCGAGGTGCTGGCCGTCCGCGAGGCCCTCCGTGGGACCGGCGTGGTCGAAGAATGATTCCGCTATCGTCCCGGCGGCCTAGCGCAGGCGCCGCCAGATGATCGAACTCCGCGACTGGATCACCTCGAGCACGTTCGACCCGAAGCCGTGGCTGATGCTCGGCAAGGGTCCCAGCTTCTCGCGCCGTGACGAGTTCCCGCTCGGCGACTTCAACCTGCTCGGGCTGAACGACGTCGTCGCCGAGCAGCAGGTCGACGTCGCGCACATCATCGACATCGACGTCGTCAGCCAAGTGCGCCGACGCGCTGCGCGAGAACTGCCGCTACCTGGTGATCGCGCGCCGGCCGCACGTGGACTTCAAGCCGTCCGAGCGCCTGCTGGAGGACTACTTCTCGGAGCACCCGGTGCTCGAGGAGCTCGACAAGGCCGGCAAGCTCGTCTGGTACAACGCCGCCACCTCGCCGCCGGTCGGCAACTCGCGCACGATCGGCGTCACGTACTTCAGCTCCGAGGCGGCGCTGAACATCCTCGGCGAGCTGGGCGTCAAGCGGGTGCGGACGCTGGGGATCGACGGCGGCACCCGGTACAGCAAGGAGTTCGAGGGGACGCCGGCCCTGCAGAACAGCCTGCCGAGCTTCGACGCGCAGTTCCGCGAGCTCGAGGACATCGCCGAGCACTGGGGGATGGACTACGACCCGCTGCTCGAGCCGATGCGCGTCTTCTGCGGCGTCGACGAGAGCCAGGTGGTCGCTGCGCGGACGCTCGAGTACACGATCCGCAAGCACGCGACCCGGCCGGTGCGCTTCTACCCGATGTCTAGCGTCCCGGCGCCGGTCCCGAAGGACCCGGCCAACCGCGCCCGCACCGGCTTCTCGTTCGCGCGCTTCCACATCCCGAAGCTGGCCGGCTACAAGGGCCGCGCGCTCTACGTCGACTCGGACATGCAGGTCTTCGGCGACCTGGCCGAGCTCTGGGCGATCCCGTTCGGCGAGGCGAAGGTGATGTGCACCCGGCAGGACTACATCCCGGAGCTCTGGCGGGACAAGGACTACTTCCATCCCGGCCGGCAGCTGAGCGTGATGATGCTCGACTGCGAGAACCTCGACTGGGACGTGACCACGATCGTCGAAGGGCTCGACGAGGGCAAGTACACCTACGAGGAGCTGATGTTCGAGCTCTGCATCCTCGACCCGAGCGGGATCACCGACGACCTGCCGCCCGTCTGGAACCACCTCGAGCACTACGAGCCGGGCGAGACCAAGTTGATCCACTACACGGTCGTGCCGACCCAGCCGTGGAAGAACGACCAGAACCCCAACCGCGAGCTCTGGGAGCGCGACTTCTCAGAGGCACTCGCCGCGCAGGTCGTCCACCCGGCCGAGGTGGAGCGCCTGGCGCGCGCGGGTCACATCAAGCGGTCGCTCGCCGGGCTGCCGCCGGTCGGCCCCGCGATGCGGATCGCCAACGCCGCTCTGGCCAAGGGCAAGGGTGGGCTTCAGCGCGTCGAGCAGCGCTTTGGCATCTTCCGGCACCCCGCGGTCATGAGGCTGCGGGCTCGGGTCGGCCTCTAACGGGCTCCGCCGCAAGCCGCTCCAGGTCGGCGTCGACCATCAGCTCGACCAGCTCGCGGAAAGAGACGCGCGGCTCCCAGCCGAGCTCGGCGCGCGCCTTCGACGCGTCGCCGACGAGGTGGTCGACCTCGGCCGGCCGCATGAAGCGCGAGTCCTCGACGACGTGCTTCGCGGGATCGAGGCCCGCGTGCGCGAAGGCAACGTCGACGCACTCCTGAACCGAGTGCTCCTCGCCGGTCGCGATCACGTAGTCCGACGGCTCGTCCTGCTGGAGCATCAGCCACATCGCCTCGACGTAGTCGCCGGCGAAGCCCCAGTCACGCTTCGCGTCGGTGTTGCCAAGCCGCAGCTCCGTCGTCAGCCCGAGCTTGATCCGCGCCACCCCGTCACTGATCTTGCGCGTCACGAACTCGAGCCCGCGCCGCGGCGACTCGTGGTTGAAGAGGATCCCGGAGACCGCGAACAGGTCGTACGACTCGCGGTAGTTGACCGTGATGTGGTGCCCGTAGACCTTGGCCACGCCGTAGGGCGAGCGCGGGTGGAACGGCGTCAGCTCGGTCTGCGGGATCTCGCGCACCTTGCCGAACATCTCCGACGAGGAGGCCTGGTAAAAGCGGATCTCCGGGTCGACCGAGCGGATCGCCTCGAGCACCCGGGTGACGCCGACCGCCGTGAACTCCGCGGTCAGCACCGGCTGGTTCCACGAGGTCGGGACGAAGCTCTGCGCGGCGAGGTTGTAGACCTCGTGCGGCTGCGCCTGGCGCAGGGCCGCCTCGAGCGAGGGCGGGTCGAGCAGATCGCCCTGGATCAGGGTCAGCCGCTCGGTCAGGTGCGCGATTCGCTCGAGGTTCTCGGTCGAGGCCCGGCGCGTCATGCCGTAGACGTCGTAGCCCTTCTCCAGCAGCAGCTCCGCCAGGTACGAGCCGTCCTGGCCGGTGATGCCGGTGATCAGCGCCCTGCGCTCGCTCATGCGCCTGGGATTGTCTCTGCCAGCGAGCTCGCGCGGGCCGCTTCGAGCGCGTCCGCGAACGTCTGATCGAGCGGGATCTCAGGCTCCCAGCCGGTCGCGGCCTGCAGCTTCGACGGGTCGACGGCGAGCCGCGGGATCTCGGCGGGGCGCACGCGTGCCTCGTCGCGCTCGACTTGCACCGGCACGCGCACGAGCCCGACGAGGAGCTCGACGACGTGCGCCATCGTGACCGTGCGGCCCGAGCCGACGTTGTAGGTGCCGGCCGAAACGGAGCGGTCGAGTAGCAGCCGGTAGGCGCGGCAGGCGTCACGCACGTCGACGAGATCGCGCTCGGCCGAGAGGTCGCCCACGAGCAAGGTGCCACCGCCCTCGGCCTCCAGGCGAGCCAGCTGTCGCGTCCACGACCCGACCGCGAAGCGCTCGTCGCGGCCCGGGCCCTCCTGGTTGGGGGCGCGCACGACGACCACGTCGAGTCCCGAAGCGGTGCAGGCGAGCTCGGCGGCGGCCTTGCTCGCCGCGTACGGCGAGAGCGGCCGGGGCGGCTCGTCCTCGGGAGTCGGGTTGCGCGTGGCGTTGCCGTACACCTCGGCCGTCGACGCGAACAGCACGCGCGCCGCGGACGCCTCCGCCGCAACGGCTTCGAGCACGTTGACCGTGCCCTCGACGTTCACGCGGAACGTGCCCAGGCCGTCCTGCCAGGACGCCGCCACCGAGGACTCGGCCGCCAGGTGGACGACCGCGTCGGGGCGGGCGTTGCGAACGGCCTCGCGCAGGGCGCCACGGTCGAGCACGTCGCCGTCGAAGGGCAGGAACCGCTCCGGCCGAGCTCGGCCCGGAGGTGACCGCCGACGAAGCCGCCAGGCCCGGTCACCAGCACGGGCTGCACGTCAGTACGCGCCGCGCCCGGCGAGCACAGCGGGCACGGTCTTCGCCAGGATCGAGACGTCGAGCATCAGCGACCAGTTCTCGAGGTAGTAGAAGTCGAGCCGCACGAGGTCGTCGAAGCCGAGGTTGGAGCGGCCGGAGATCTGCCAGAGGCCGGTCACGCCCGGGAGCACGAGGTAGCGCTTGCGGTGCCAGCCTTCGAGCCGCTCGTAGTCGCGCAGCGGCAGCGGGCGCGGGCCGACGAGGCTCATCTCGCCGCGCAGGACGTTCCAGAGCTGCGGGATCTCGTCGAGCGAGAACCGCCGCAGGAAGGCGCCGACGTTCGTCACGCGCGGGTCCTCGCGGATCTTGAAGAGCGGCCCGTCCGCCTCGTTCGAGGCCTCGAGCTCGGCCTGCCGACCGGCCGCGTCGGCGTGCATGGTGCGGAACTTCAGCATCCCGAACTCCCGCTCGCCGAGGCCGACGCGCCGGTCGCGGTAGAGCACCGGGCCGCGCGAGTTGAGCTTGACCGCCGCGGCGATCGTGAGCCAGACCGGCAGGCCGACGATCAGCACCAGCCCGGAGACGACCAGGTCGAACGACGCGCTTGACGACCCAGTCCATCCCGACGAAGGCGGGCGGCCGCAGCTCGAACAACGGGATCCCCTGGCCGGGGACGAACTCGACGCGCTGGGTCAGCAGCTCGGTGGCCTTCGGCGCGATCCGCACGTCGACGCCGCGTCGATGGGCGTGGTCGACGATCTCCAGCAGCTCGCGCTCGCCGAAGTCGGAGTCAGTCACGATCAGCTCGTCCACGCGCTCGCGGTCGAGCAGCGCGGGCAGGTCGTGCACGTCACCGAGCACCGGCAGGCCGACGCCCTCGGGTGACGGCGCGACGGCGCCGACGAACTCGTAGTCGATCCCGCTGCGGCCCGAGCCGAGCGCCGCGCGCAGGTGGGCGACGTTCTCACCGGAGCCCGCCAGCAGCGCATAGCGCCGCACGCCGAGCTGGCGAAGCACCTCGCCCGTGACGAACTCGTAGCTCGCCCGTAGCAGCGTGATCGTCGCTGCGCAGAGGATCGACGGCGGTCGGCGCGAGGCCGTAGGTCGAGAACTGGTGGCCGGTGCCGATCGCGAAGGCGAGCGTGATCAGCGCGACCAGGATCAACGAGGAGAGCACACGCGCGAAGCCCGGTCGCCGCTCGCGCTCCTCGTACAGGTGCGCCTGCGAGAAGACGAGCACGGTGACGAGCGTCAGGAACGGCAGCCAGTCGGTCTCGATCCGCCAGAGCACGCCCCAGAGCACCGGCTCGCGCCCGTAGTAGAGCTCCCGCGCCACGAGCGCCGCGTAGAGCCCGAGCACGAGGCCGCCGAGGTCGAGGCAGACGAGCGCAGTGATGCTGGCCAGGCGGCGGGCGGCGACGAGCAGCTGCGCCCGCGTGAGCAGAAACGGCGCGCCGGCCCGGATGTCGCTGACGATCCGGACCGGCGCGTCGTCCTCGGCAACCGGGGCGGGGATTCGTCCCCGTCCCCGTTGCGATGTCGGTGTCGCCACGAGTCCTAGTGTGGCAGGCGGCGGAACGCGTCGTAAGCGGGCTTCTTCTTCCCGCCGACGGTGAAGAGACCCGACTGCCAGCCGCTCAGCCGGCCCTCGTCGCGGAGCAGGAACCAGAGCATCATCGTGATGTGCGGGTTCTTGCGGGCGAGCTTGTACGCCTGGGTCAGGTACTGCGCCTGCTTGACCCAGGTGACGCCGAACGACCTGTCAGGCGGACGCGTCTGGTAGCCGTACTCGGTGATCCAGAGCTTCTTGTTGCCGTACCACTTGCTCAGGAGCTTGGTGAGCACCGAGATGTTGGCCAGCGTGACCGTCTGCTTGTCCTTCGGCATGGTGCTCGGCGACTCGTTCGGGCGCCCGTAGTACGGGTGGTGCGCGTAGACGTCGAAGCCACGGCGCTTGAGCCCGTACCGATGCAGGGCGTTCAGGAACGCGATCGGCGAGATCGACGGCCGGTTGCTCCGGGGAGCGTTGTTGCCGCGCGGGTCGGTGGCGCCGCAGCCGACGACCTCCTTGCTCAGGTGCGAGGAGTGGACGCCGGTGAAGACCGCGGTGCAGATGCCGACGTAGTTGCGCGCCGCGATCGGGATGTAGCGCTTGCCGAGCTTCTGCCACTGCGGCTGCAGAAAGATCGGGTTGTTCGGCTCGTTCCAGGCGAGCCACTTCCGGACGGGCGGCAGCTTCGTGCCGTCCTCACGCTTGAACGAGCCGCTGTAGCGCTTCGCCGCGGCCAGCGCGAAGTACTGCAGGCTCTTCATCTTCGTCGGCGCGCGGTTGACGCCCTTCTTGCCGGTCTGCGCCCAGCGCGGGGTGCCGTAGATCGTGAACAGCACCTGGATCTTGTTCTTCGCCGCGTTCACCACGGCGCGGTCGTAGGTCGACCAGTCGTAGGCCGGGTCGGCCGGATCGGTCGGCGCGGCCGGTTGCTTCGTGGCGATCAGGTTCCAGTCCAGGTTCAGCCGGATGATCTGGGCACGCAGGCTGACCAGCGTCTTGAACGTGGCGTCCGGCGCGGCCAGCGGCTGAACCGGGTCGTAGATTCCGACGAGCATCCCGCCGGCGGCCTTCGCCGGGTTCGGCTTCGTCGTCGCGGCGACGCCGCAGAGAACGATCGTGATCAGGGCGATGCAGATTCGTTTAGACCCCAAGTGGCTCCCTTCCGAGGCTCGGCAACATCCGCCTGAGCCCCTCTTCGAGCTCGATTTCAGGCTCCCAGCCCAACACCTGCCTGGCTCGGGTGATGTCTGGCTGGCGAACCTGGGGATCGTCCACGGGCAAGGCCTCGTAGACGATCTCGCTCTTTGACGATGTGACTCGGATAACTGTTTGCGCAAGTTCGAGAATCGAAAACTCGTTCGGGTTGCCGAGGTTGACCGGCAGGTGCTCGTCGCTCTCGGCCAGCAGGTGCAGGCCGCGGATCAGGTCGTCCACGTAACAGAAGCTCCGCGTCTGCTCGCCCTGCCCGAAGACGGTGATCGGCGCGTTCTCGAGCGCCTGGCGCATGAAGGTCGGGATCGCGCGCCCGTCGTGCGAGCGCATGCGCGGCCCGTAGGTGTTGAAGATCCGGACGATCGCCGTGTCCACGCCCTGCTGGGTGTGGTAGGCCATCGTCAGCGGCCTCCGCGTAGCGCTTCGCCTCGTCGTAGACCCCGCGCGGGCCGATCGGGTTGACGTTGCCCCAGTAGCTCTCGGGCTGCGGGTGCACCAGCGGGTCGCCGTAGACCTCGCTGGTCGAGAAGAGCAGGAAGCGCGCGCGCTTCCACTTCGCGAGCCCGAGCGCGTGGTGCGTCCCGTACGAGCCGACCTTGAGCGAGTGCAGCGGCTGCCGCAGGTAGTCGATCGGGCTGGCGAGCGCGGCGAGGTGGTAGACGACGTCGACCGGCTCGTCGACCTCGAGGTGGTCGACCATGTCGTGGTTGACGAAGACGAAGTCGTCGTCGCGCAGGTGCTCGAGGTTCTCCAGCGTGCTGCTCTCGAGGTTGTCGACGCAGAGCACCCGGTACTTCTTGCCGAGCAGGTACTCGCACAGGTGGGAGCCGAGAAACCCGGCTCCGCCGGTCACTACAGCGGTGGACATCCAGAGGATGCTAGCGGCGACTCTGGCCGGATCCGGGCGTTCCGGGCGTGCCTTACGAAGTGTTTACGCCTCTCGTGCGAGACTGGGCGACATGCTGCCCCAGAGCGCCCGCGAGCTCGTCGAGTCCGGCGCGCTCGCGCACCTGGTCACGCTCGACCAGGACGGTTCGCCCCACGTGACGTGCGTCTGGACCGGGATCGATGGCGACGAGCTCGTCTCCGGGCACCTCGCCGCCGGTCAGCGGAAGCTGCGCAATGTTCGCCGGGATCCCCGCGTTGCGCTCACGTTCGAGGGCACGCGAGTCCACCCGCCTGGATTGAAGGAGTACCTCGTCGTCTACGGACGTGCCCGGCTCGTGGAGGGCGGCGCGCCCGAGCTGCTGCAGCGGCTCGCGCAGGTCTACCTCGGCCCGGACGTGAAGTTCCCGCCGATGGACGACCCCCCGCCGGGATTCGTGATGCGCATCGCGGTCGAACGGGTCGGCGGCGTCGGCCCCTGGGTCTAGCGGTCGGTGCTGCGGCGGCCGCGGCCGCCGAGGTCCTTGTTCGACTCCATGTCGAACCACATCGCGAAGAGCGTGAACTGCGAGCCCGAGATCAGGAGCAGCGCGACGAGCACGATCGTCGCCGGCGTGATCGCATTGCCCATGATCCGCAGGACGAGCTCGGCGATCCCGAGGGCCAGGCCGATCAGCGTCGCCAGGAAGCCGAGCGCGTAGAAGAAGACCAGCGGGTGGAAGTCGCGGATCACGTACTTCTCGCGCATCCGCCAGAAGAAGCCCTTCACCAGCAGCCACGAGATCGTCGGCACGACCTTCCGCAGCCGGATCCCGGAGCGCTCGCCGACGCCGTAGATCGGCCGTGACGGGTAGTCGCGCACCCGCGCGTTCCAGACGTTCAGGTGCACGAGCAGGTCGTTCGGGAAGCCGTAGCGCTGGTAGATCCGGTCGAGGTCGAGCAACTGCAGGTACGGCAGCGAGATCGCGGTGTAGCCGGACTGCGAGTCGGCCACGTGCCAGTAGCCGGAGGCGATCTTCGTCAGCAGCGAGAGCACCGCGTTGCCGAGGTAGCGGTAGCGCGGGATCACCTCCCACGCCTGGCCGGTGAAGAGCCGGTTCGCCTTGGCGTAGTCGACGTCGCCGCGCGCGACCGCGCCCGTCAGCATCTCGAGGTCGTCGGGATCCATCTGCGCGTCGGCCGCCATCACGGCGGTGACGTCGATCTTGTCGTCGCGCGCCTGCTTGTAGCCCGTGATGATCGCGCCGCCGACGCCGAGGTTGCGCTCGTGCTCGATCAGCTCGACGCGCGGGTCGGCCAGCGTGCGCACCGCCTCGACGGTGCCGTCGGTCGAGCGGTCGTCGACGACGTAGATGCGGTCGACGAACTGCGGGATCCCGCGGATCGTCTCCGCGATCAGCTTCTCCTCGTTGTGCGCGGGGACGACGACCGACACCCGCTTTCCGTCGAGCACGCTTGGAGGCTACGAGCGCGAGCGGACGGCCCGCGCGGCCGGCTCGTACAGGAGCGCCGCGACGATGCCGAGGATCAGGCCGATCAGCCCCGCGACCAGCACCGTGTTGCGACGGCTGCGCGCGGTGGTCTTGGTCGCCGCGGCCAGGGTCGTGATCTCCGGCGCCTCGACGTCCTTGGCCAGCGCGAGCTGCTGCTGGTTGGTGGTGAGCTGGTCGGTCGTCGTCAAGAGCTGAGCCTGCAAGCCGTTGAGCTGGCCGAGCGCGATCAGCCGCTCGCTCGTCGAGAGACCGGAACTGTCCTTGAGCGCTGCCTGTTGCGCCTTCAGGTTGGCGTTCAGCGTGCTCAGCGTCACCTTCTCCTGGTCGACCTGCTGCTGCAGGTTGGCGATCTTCGTCTTCGAATAGTTCGCCAGCGCGTCCGAGAAGACGACCGTGCGCGCCAGGTCGTTCGCGGCGCGCGCAACCGGCCGGCGGGCGTGCCCGGTGACCGTGATCGCGACGAGCGGGTTCTGGCCGAGGCGCGAGATGTTCCCGGAGACCGCCTGTGTCGAGATGTGCCCGCGCAGCTGGCCTGGCCGCAGGCCGGCGTCGCGGGCAACTCTCCCGATCGTCGACTCGGCGGTCACGATCTCCTTCACGGTCGAAGGGTTCGTCGCCTGGCTCTGCACCTGCACGCCGCCCTGCGAGAGCGGCTGGCCGAGGTAGACGACCGCCTTCGCCTTGTAGACCTGCGCCGCGCCGAGCGAGATCAGGTAGCCGACGATGATCCCGGCTGCGAGGCCGCCGAGCACGATCCACCAGTGGCGCGTGATCGTGTCCCAGTGGCGGCGCAGGTCGACGTCCTGCTCGGCGTCGAGATCGGGTGCGTCGGTCGGCATCGGCGGGTGAGCCTACTAGCGCAGCCTCGGAGCGAGGGCGAAGATCCGCGCGTAGCCGACGAGGTAGAGCCGCCTGCGGTCGGAGACGACGGCCGCGTAGGAGCCGCGCCGGAACGACCAGAGCAGCTTGCCCGTACGCGGGTCGAGGCCGTAGGTGCGGCCCTTCAGCGAGGAGACGTAGACGACGCCGTTGATCACGATCGGCGAGCCCGAGATCGGCCCGTTCGTGCGGTACTTCCAGCGCACGTCGCCCGTGGCCGCGTCGAAGCAGTAGAGGTCGCCGGTGAACGAGCCGGCGTAGACGCGCTGCTCGAAGACGGCCGGCGAGGAGTAGACGTAGCCGCCGGTCCCGTGCGACCAGCGCAGCTTGCCGCTCGTGGCGCCGAAGGAGTAGACCTTGCCGTCGGTCGAGCCGATGTAGACGCGGTTGTAGGCGACCGCGGGCGTCGAGTAGAAGGTGCCGCGGCTGCCCAGGCGCTGCTGGGCCGCTGTTTTCCAGACGAGCTTCCCGGTGCGCGCGTTCAGCGCGTAGACGTGGTGGTCGTAGGAGCCGAAGTAGACGCGGCCGCCCGAGTAGGCGATCGCGTCCTTGACCTTGTCGCCGGTCTGGAAGGTCCAGCGGGTCGCGCCCGAGGCCGCGCTGAGCGCGTAGACGCGGCCGTTCCAGTCGCCGACGTAGACGACCCCGTCGAGCACGAGCGGCGAGGACTCGGTCGGGCCGATCTTCAGGCGCCAGCGCAGCTTGCCGGTGTCGGCGTTGAGCGCCACGACCTCGCCGTCGAGCCCGGAGCGGGTCGCGTTGCAGGGCGGCTTGTTCAGGAAGGTCATGTAGACGGTGTGGTTGTCCACCGCCGGCGAGGCGGCCGTGCAGCGGTGGGCGCGGTAGGCCCAGACCGTCCGCACGCGCTTCGTCTCGACGGCGAACAGCACTCCCTTCGCGTTGGCGAAGTAGAGGCGCCCGTAGGCGACCGCCGGCGGGAACTCGAGCAGCGAGCCGGCCCGGAAGAACCAGAGCGGCTTGTACGGCGGCTGGACGAGCATCTTCTCCGCGTTGCCCTGGCGCGTCGGGTCGAAGCGGTACATCGGCCAGCGGATCTTCGCCGTCGGCGGCGGCGGCTTCGGCGCGGCCTGCGTGGTCACGAACTCCTCGGTCGAAGAGCCGCGGACGTCGTGGCCCTGGTGCTTGCGGTAGAGGCCGAACGCGACCAGGCCGGCGACGACCAGGAGCACGACGCCGGCGGCGCCGAGCAGCAGCTTCTTCATCGCTGCCGGCTCTTCGGCGCCATCGCGTAGAGCCGCGAGAAGCCGTGCAGGAGCAGGAGGCGCCCGTTGCCCGCGACCGGCACGAAGGCGCCGTCGGGCCAGCGGGTGACCTGCCTGCCGGTGCGCGCGTTCAGCGCGTAGATCCGGTGCTGCCGGTTGGCGAAGTAGACGACCCCGTCCACGACCGTCGCCGCGCCGCCGATCGAGCCGCCGGTGTCGAAGCGCCAGAGCGTCGAGCCGGTCGCGGCGGAGAGGCAGTAGAGCGTGCCGTTGTAGGAGCCGATGTAGACGCGCCCGTTCCAGACCGCGGGCGAGGAGTAGACGTACGAGCCGGTGCCGAGCGACCAGAGCCGCGAGCCATTCGTCGAGAACGCGGTCAGCGAGCCGCCCGTCGAGCTCGGGACGAAGACGCGCCCGTTCGCCGTCGCCGGGGTGCCGTAAACGCGGCCGTTGACCGAGCCCGACCAGCGCAGGCCGCCGTTGCGGGCCGAGAGCGCGAGCAGGCGGCCGCCGTAGTCGCCGATGAAGACCGTCCCGCCCGCGTAGGAGGCGCTCGACGTGATCTTCGTGCCGGCGTTGTAGGTCCAGCGGGCGCGATGCGTCTTCAGGTCGAGCGCGTAGACCGTCCCGGCCCAGGTGCCGAAGTAGTCGACGCCGTTCAGCACGAGCGGCGACGACTCGATCGGCGCGCCGGTCGTGTAGCTCCAGCGCACCTTGCCGTTGTGCCGGTCGAGCACGTAGACGTGGCCGTTCATCGCGTGGACGATCACGTCCTCGCCGTGCACCGCGGGCGAGGAGGCCATGATCCCGCCGAAGTCGCGGCGCCAGGCGCGCTTGCCGTTGCGCATCGAGTAGGCGCGGACGCTCGCGTGGTAGTTGGCGACGAAGGCGACGTCAGCGTCGACCACGGCCGGGAACTCCATCAGCCCGCCGACGGCCGTGCTCCAGACGACCCGGAAGGGCGGCCGCACGCGGATCTCGTCATGCGACTGCGTCCGGCCCGGGTTGGCGCCGTAGAGCGGCCACTGCAGCTTCGCCTGGTAGACGCGCACGCCGACCTTGGGCCGGTTGCGGAACTGGAGGCGCTGTTTGAAGCCGTCGTAGCCGCGCTTGGCGACCTTGACCTGCAGGCGCGAATGGCGCGCGATCCGGATCTTGGCCACGCCCGCGCTGTCCGTGCGGCCGGCGAAGCGCCCGACCTGGACGCGGGCCTTGGCCACCGGCTTGCCGGTGTCGCCGTCGAAGACGATCACGTGCACCTTCGAGCGCTTCTGTGGCGGTGCCGGCGGCGGATTCAGCGTCCGCGGGAACGGCATGCGTGGTCGTCGGCGCCGACTGCTGCTCCGACGAACAACCGGCGGCGAGCAGCGCGAATGCGAACAGACACGGCGAGCACGCGCACCCGCCTCAGGCTAGAGACCCCTACGGTTGCCATGCGAGCTCTAGCGGGTGCCCTCCGCCTTCTCCCACATCAGCGGCGCGCCCTCGCGCAGATAGCGCACGAGCGCGGCCATCGTGGCGGCCGTCATCAACAGGTAGTACCAGGCGATCCCGGCGCCCGGCACGCGGATCCGGAGCTTGCCCGCGGCCGCGAGCAGCAGCCAGAGCGCCTGCGCGGCCAGCGCGGCCTGGTAGATCCAGCCCTCGCCGACGAGCGCGATGCTCGTCGCCAGCAGGCCGACGTGCAGGAAACCGCTCGCGTAGCGCAGCACCCGGTGCGAGAGCAGCTCGAAGAGGTACATCGGCGGGACGCCGCGCAGCGGGCCCGCCTCGAACAGGTACCGCCACGACCACGGCAGCATCCGCACCTTGCGCCGGAACTCGTCCTCGTTGTGGCGGGAGGGCTTCTCGAACGCCAGCGCCTCGGGCTCGTAGACCGCGCGGCGGCCCTTCTGCACCATCAGGTTCGGGAAGCCCTGGTCGTGCCCGAACGGCCATTCGACGTAGTCGGAGCGCCGCACCGCGTAGATGGCGCCGTTGCCCCCGGTGATCGAGCCGAGCGCGGACTCGCTCTCGCGCAGCCACATCTCGTAGCGCCAGTAGAGGCCCTCCTGGTTCGTGCCGTCGTCGCGCTGGAAGCGGACCTGGCCGCAGACGTAGGCGACGTCCGGGTCGGCGAAGTTGCGCACGAGCTTGCGCAGCGCGTCCGGCGACCAGGTCGCGTTCGCGTCGCCGAAGGCGAGGATCTCGCTCTCGGTCTCGCGGACCGCGCGGTTCATCGTCGGCAGCTTCCCGCTCCGCTCGGCTTCGAGCAGGCGCACGCCGTCGTAGCCGCTGACGATCTCGTGCGTGCGGTCGGTCGAGCCGTCGGAGGCGACGACGAGCTGGAGCTTGTCGGCCGGGTAGTCGAGCTCGAGCAGGTTCTCGACGCGGCGGCCGATCACGTCCTCCTCGTCGTGCGCGGGGACGATCAGCGTGACAGTCGGCTCGATCTCCTCCTTGCGCACGGGCCGCTCGCGCACGCGCCGCAGCGCCGCCGCGGCGACGGGATAGCCGACGTGCGTCCAGGCCAGTCCGGCCGCGCTTGCCCAGAAGATCGCCTTCAAGATCACCGCCACGAAGCTACCCGTTGGAGCGGCGATAAGCAGGGAAGAAGCCCTCGTAGCCGCTCTCGCCGCCGCTCAGCTCACGGTAGGCGTCCTGGTCGTGAATCGCCTTGCCGACGGCCGCCTCGACCAGGCCCTCTGGGTCGAAGCGCGCCTTGAAGTGATGCAGCGAGTCGGCCTTGCCGCCGAGGCCGCCGCCGAGGTGGAAGCGCTCGTAGCCGTTCGCCTGCGCCCAGCGGGCGGCCTCGAGCAGGACGAGCGTCGAGGAGCCGGTCTCGCGTCCCTTGTCGGTCGTGCCGCTGAGGTGGTAGTGCAGCCACGGCTGGCTCGGCAGGCAGAGCGCGCTGGCGACCACCTCGCCGTCGATAGCGGCGTCGAAGCGGACGAGCGGCAGCTCGCCGAGGCGCTCCCAGTAGGCGGGCTCGAACAGGTAGAAGGGGTCGGCGTCGATCCGCCGCATCGTGTCCTCGTAGAGCGGCACGAACTCGCCCAGGCCGCCGTGCTGTTCCACGCGTCGCGCCGGCGTTCTCGGCCTTGCGCACCTTGTTGCGGTGCTTGAAGTGCAGGCCCGCGAGCAGGTCGCGCTCGGGCTCGACGCGCCAGGCAACGGTGGGCGCGAGCTGTTCGACGTGGATCGGGGCGCCCTGCTGGTTCTCCAGCAGCGGGTGAAAGCGGACGAAGGTCGAGACCACGCCGCGTTCGCGCGCCCACTCCTCGTACGGCTCCCAGAAGCCCGGCCCGGTCGGCCCGCCGTAGCCGTAGGGACTGACCACGTCACGCGGGCCGTCACGCTCGATCCCGGCGAAGAAGGCGCCGTCGTGCTCGAGCAGGAACGGCCGCCCGCCGTCCAGCAGCGCCGCGCTTTCGACGTAGGGCCGCCGGTAGTACGCGTCGAGCTCGAGCCCGTCCCACTCGGCGGGCGCGACCTCCCTCACTCGCCGCTCCGCTTGGCGCGCTCGATGTTGAGCGTGTCCTCGACCGGCGCCGGCTCGGGACGGCCCAGCTGCGTGAAGGTCATCAGCACGATCCGCGCGTCGAGCCAGAGCGACCAGTTGTCGACGTACCAGGCGTCGAGGCGAACA